>JBEKYC010000026.1:0-85858 GCA_049511415.1 Bryobacteraceae bacterium
ATCTCGGTAATCTCGTAGTCGGGCAGTCCCAACACCATCTCTGAATGCATAAAACATTTCTCCCAAGTTTGTTTTAGCACTCAAAGATTCGGGGGGCTGCCCCCATCTTTGATGTAGAGCCAGGGCTCTCTTCACGGTTGCTGCGGTTCCGCCGGACATACATTTGGACTCGACCCGGTTCCGTAGCGCGAAATACAAGCTCGCCGAAATCATCCGGGAAGGCTTTACCCTATTAGGTTCTGCCCGTGATAGGCGATGCGTGCCTCCTTCTGTCGACAGCAGACTGTCGAACCCCAGCGCCTTCGTCTACGCGAAGGTCCCTGTATATTGTCCACGCCTTTAAATACTTCTGAACCTCGTACGGAAGCTTTTCGGACCAGAGTGCTGAGATTGCCGAGAGCGCTGACTCCGTTTCGGGAAGACTCGTTGGGAAAGTGCGCAACAGTCTTCTCGCCCTCCAGGATTTCCATCTCACCTTCACGCCGGATGACGAACTTAATATCTGGCGCGCCAACCTTTATCGAATCCCAACGTTCGGAAACGAGTCGATAATTCGCAGTTTGGGACACCGGCACAATTCGGAATGGATACATACACGTGGGTTCACCGGTGTCGACCTCGAACTCCATCTGCTCCGCCAATCCGCTCCACAAGAGACGCGGAAAGCCTCCCTTGCTCAAACTCTAGGGCGCGTAGGAGATTCGATTTGCCTGAGCTATCCGGACCAATGAGAACTTTCAGACGCCCCGGTTCTCAATGAAAGCTGGGAAGCCGGATCTTTAGCGACTCAACGTACATGCCGCTATTGTGCGCTACTGCTCCCGGCGCACGTACTCAAACTCAAACGGCTGGTCGTTGATCCCGTGCGTCGGTTTCGAGATCCAATGGGCAATCTGGCCGGGCTGCAGCACGCCCACCATCAAATTGCCCACGTAGGCGAAGTCTTTGTCGCCGGGCAGGAACTCGTCGCGGCGTTCGCTCCACTGCTCGTTGGTGAGGCGGCGGCCCAGGGGGTCGAAGCGGCCCGCCGCGTAGGCGCCGATGTGACGATGGAAGCGGCGATCGGGCAGACGCAGGCGGTATTGAATTTCGTGCTCCTCGATCACGCGGTTCCAGCGGTCCAGGCACTTCTCGCAATCCTCGATATACGAATCGCGCACCACTTCGTTCATGGCGTTGCGCATGGGGATCTGGTCGCCGCCCACTGCGTAGACGCCTTCGAGCGCCAGGTGATCCGGATACTTGCGCTCCATCGGGCGACCTTTCATACCCGAGCTGAAAAAGCTCGCCGCATTACTCGACACTTCGCCGCCGAAAAGATCCAAGCTCAGGCTGAACCAAAGGTTGATGTATTTCTGCACCGTCGGCAGATCCACCGCACCCTGGCGGCGTACATCGTCGTCGCCGGTTTCGCGCATTAGTTCGCAGGCGCGCCGCACGACCCGCCGCACTCCGGATTCTCCCACGAACATGTGATGCGCCTCCTCGGTGAGCATGAAACGCGTGGTGCGCGAGAGCGGATCGAAAGCGCTTTCGGCCAGCGCCAGCAACTGGTACTTGCCGTCGCGGTCGGTAAAGGTGGTGAACATGTAGAACGACAGCCAGTCTTCGATCGGTTCGTTGAAGGCTTCCAGGATGCGCGGTTTGTCGCTAGATCCGCTGCGCCGCTCGAGCAACTCTTCGCTCTCCTCGCGGCCGTCGCGCCCGAAATGGGAATGCAACAGGTAGACCATGGCCCAAAGGTGCCGGCCTTCCTCCACGTTCACCTGGAACAGATTGCGCAAATCGTAATTGCTGGGCGCAGACTGGCCCAGCAGGCGCTGCTGCTCGACGCTGGCCGGCTCGGTATCGCCCTGCGTAACGATCAGCCGGCGCAGCATGTTGCGATATTCGCCGGGCACTTCCTGCCACACAGGCAAGCCCAGATGATCGCCGAAGCCCACACGCCGGTCGTGCTCCGGCGGCGCCAGAAAAATGCCCCAGCGGTAATCGGGCATCTTGACATAATCGAAATGCGCCCAACCACCCGGCTCGACGGAAGTGGCCGTGCGCAGATACACGTCGTCGGCCTGAAATCCCTCGGGGCCCATGTCGCTCCACCACTGCATATAATTGGGGAGCCAATGCTCCAGCGCGCGCAGGAGGCGCTTGTCGTTCGATAGGTTGACGTTGTTCGGAATGCGTTCGTAGAGGGACATCTAAGTCCTCCGCCAGTTGAATTGCGGGCGTTCGGGTTTGCCGTAGAGTGTGAGCGCGCCGCGTTCGCCAGTGGCATTGGGGCGCGAGAAAATCCAGTTCTGCCAGGCCGAAAGCCGTCCGAAGATCTTGCTGTCCGCATTCTCGGCGCCCGCGAAACGCAGGTTGGCTTCCATGCCGGTGAGAGCGTCGGGCGACAGGCTGGCGCGCTCCTCGATGGCCACGCGCAGTTCGTCTTCCCAATCAATCTCGTCGACGGCGGCAGTTACCAGTCCGGCTTCTTCGGCGGCTTCCGTGTCCAAAGGCTCCGATTCCGCCGCGATCTCTTCGGCGTGCGCGGGATCGGCCAGGAAGCGGGCTTGCAGTCGCGAGAGGCCGTGCGTCATAGGCAGCCGTCCACCGTTGAGTGGCGAACTGGCCATACGCACGGCGCCGGCCGCATCGCGCAACATATAAATGCGGTCGGCGGCCAGTGCGATTTCGAGGAGGCTACCGGCGAAGCAGGAGCCTTCGTCAACGACGGCGAACAGGCTGCGTGCTGTCAGATCCAGGCGGCGGAGGGTGCGGGCCATCAACAGCAGGGTTTCGTTCGCGAGCCAATCCGCGCGGTTATGATAGAGCCTGCCATCGGCTTGGCGGACCGCCTCCAGATCGCCGCGTGTTTTCAGGATCAGCAGGCCGATTTCGTCATAGTTGAGGCGCAGGCGCAACAGGGCATCGTCCAATTCGCGAAAGGCTCGCAGCGGGTCGTAATCGGCGCCGGCTTCGACCGTCAACTCGGCGGTGCGCTTGTCGCGGTTGAGTTTCAGATCGACGTGCCGATAGCGCACGGCATCCGCGGTGACGTCCGGATCGAGCGCTTCAAGTACGATACCCGGCCCTTTCGGCTGCGTCTCCTTCGCTGCCAGCGTCAGTGCCCGCTCGCGCACGGCATCCTGAAAATGGCTTTTCGGAAACAGCCCATCGACCAGGCGCCATTCCACGGCGCGCTTGCCTTTGACGCCTTCGGCGAGGGTGGCGAAAACGTCGGCCAGATCGCGGCGCACTTTGCGCTTGTCGACCACGCGAGTGAGACCGCCGGTCCCGGGCAGCACGCCGAGCAGCGGCACTTCCGGCAGGCTGACGGCGGAGTTGCCGTCGTCAACCAGGTAAATCTCTTCGCAGGCCAGCGCCAGTTCGTAGCCGCCGCCGGCCGTGGTGCCGTTGCAGGCGGCGATGTAATGCTGGCCGCTGTGCGCGGAGGCGTCCTCGATGGCGAGGCGCGTTTCGTTGGTGTACTTACAGAAGTTGACCTTGAAGGCATGCGCGGAGGTCGCCAGCATGTGAATATTGGCGCCGGCGCAGAAAACGCGATCGAGGCCGCCGGTGATGATCACCGCGCGCACTTCGGGATGCTCGAAGCGCAGGCGCGTTACGGCGTCGGCGAGTTCGATATCCACACCGAGATCGTAGGAATTCAGCTTGAGCTTATAGCCAGGAACTACGGGCGATTCTTCGTCGACGGCGAGCGTCAGCGTGGCCAGCGGCGGCTCGATGGCGAGACGCCAGTGGCGGTATTGCGAAGGATTTGTCTCGAGTGCGTACCCAGCGGAGCGGCTTGGCCCCATATGTCTCCATTCTACCCGGTCACGCGGCTTGCTCACGTCCGTGAGTTACGATACAGTCTTAAGACTGTGGCTCGCGGGCCGAAAGGGTTCTTTGGAATCGAGAGGAGAATACGCCGGATGAGCAAAGGTCAAACGCTTAGGTGGACGTTGACAAGCCTCCTGTGGCTGAGTCCTACACTGTGGGCTCAGAGGGAGCCGAATCCGGCTGCTGGAGCCGCGGGGTGCGCCCTGTGCGGGTCGTTGATATTCATTCCCATCGCTCTGATCGTGCTGAACATCGCGCTGCTCGTCTGGGTAGCGCGTGACGCGAAAGCCAGGGGAATGGACAGCGCGGTGATTTGGATGATATTGGTGATGTTCACCAGCGTACTCGGGCTGGTTATCTATATCTTCTCGCGTCCTCAGGGCAATATGATCCGCTGCCCTAGCTGCAACAACCAGAGGCTTCAAGCAAGCGCGAAATGTCCACATTGCGGCAACGCCTGAAGCGGCCGGAAATCTACCTTGCGCCGGTGGTGCTACTATACGCTCTGGCTGCGGCGGACTCATTCCGCCAGCCGAGTAAGCAGACTACCAGTCGCGTCTATCTGGCCGCCGTGCACGGCTATCAACTTTACGGACGACCATGGCTGCAACCATACATCCGGTGCCGCTACCGGCCGACTTGTTCGGAGTACTCGGCGCAAGCCGTGCGGAAATGGGGCATTCGGCACGGCTTGGCTTTGACCGCCAAGCGGCTCCTATCGTGCAAGTCCGCAGTTCCGCTGGGCACGCCCGATCCCGTGCCTTGAGTGGTATAGGCCGGGATCACTTCATAATAGGCGGCGGCTCGGCGACTTTCTTCCGCCGCGGGGCGCGCTTCTTTGGCGGCGCTTCGTTGCCGGGATCGGTCTTGCGCGTACCGCGCCGGCGCGGCTCGGGCTGCAGAATCTCGGCCGCGGTGGGCTGTCCGGCCACGATCGGTTGCGGCTCCTCGACTTCCTCTTCGACGGCCGGTTCCGGCGGCGGCTCGGGCGGGGCCGGCGGATGGAACTCCGGACCCAGGTAAACCAACAGTCCCTTTTCTTCATCCGGATTGATACGCACCACCAATTTGTCCTGGGCGTAGTTCAACAGTTCGCTGAACTCCTGGAAGCCGTACTGCTTCCAGTCGTAATCGGGATGCTCTTGCTTCACCCACTCGGCCAGCCCGTCGGCTACCACACCCTCGTCGACTTCCATGCGATGAGTTTCCAGCACGTCGCGCAACACGGGCAGCGCCGCTTCCGGCCGCACCGACGATTTTTCCGGACCCACCGTCCCGATGCGCTTGATCATGTAGCGGCCTTCGCCGCCGGTGACGTGCACGTAGTTGGCTTTTTGCAGCTTCTCCACGAAATCCGTGAACGAACTGGATCCGTACGCTTTCTCACTGAACGCGGAATCGAGCTGCAGCATGGTAGATTTCAGCAACCCAAGCTGCGGACGCACACCCCGGCGCTCCAAGGCCTGCAGGGCACGCTCCACCAGCGGCATGGCCTGCGCCAGATCGAGCGGGGCAGGGCGTTTATGCGGCGGCTGATTGCGCGGTTGCTGCTGTTGGGGTCCGCCACCCTGATGCATGGGCCGCGGTTGTGGCGGCGCCGCGGGTTTCGGCTCATCCAGCAGCGACTCGTAGCTGATGAACTCATGACAGTTCTTTTGCAGGATCGTACTGGTGAAGGCTTTGCCCCCCAGCACGAACACGCGCTTATCGTATTGTTTCAACTTGTTCAAGAGGGCGATGAAATCGCTGTCCCCGCTGACGATGGCGAACGCATTAATGTGATCGTGCGTGAACGCCATTTCCAGTGCATCCAGCGCCAGGTTGATGTCAGCGCCGTTCTTATCGCCGCGCGGAGACGGATCGCGCTGTACCATTTGTACAGCGTGTTCGGTCATGGCGCGGGTGGCGGCTTCTTGCCGTCCCCAGTTCGCATAAGCGATACAGGTGACGATTTCACCGCGCTCCTTCAGCGAATCCAGTACGGCGGCCACGTCAAACTCCCGATGCAAGGTGGATTTGACGCCGATTTCGATGTTATCAAAGTCGATGAACACGGCCAGTTTTAGTTTTTCTTCCATTTAACTTCCTTTTGAGGCGCTCGACTCCAGCTTCGCCGGGGGGCGAATCGCGCAGCTTCCACGCACCCTGCGTAGTGCTGCGACGTCGTTCTTGCGGCTCGTAGCCGCGCCGCCGGAAAACCAAACCGTTTCTCGAGGCGGGGCAGCCTCTACAAGTTTATCCTAAAGCAGGCAACCGTGCGTGGGCCACTGTTTAGGGCTTCGGCGGAGCGCCAGCCAAGCCCTCGCGCACATGTTGATCTGCCTGTTGCTGCTTTTCAATGGCCTGTTTCTGCAGAGCGTATTCGCGCGCGGCATCCTGCTTGCGTCCGGTCCGGCTGTAGGCTGTGGCCAACTCATAATGCGCCATGGGACTGGCGGGCTCGAGTTTCACCGCGGTTTCGAGCGGAGGAATAGCTTCCGCCACGCGGCCGCCCGCCAGCAGCGTGCGTCCCAGTCCGAGGAAAGCGTCCGCAAAGCCGGCATCCAGTTTGGACGCGCGGCTGAAATGATCGATGGCTGCGTCTTCCTGGCCGTCCCGGCGAGCCAGTTCGCCGAGCACGTATTCGGCGCCGGCATTTCGCGGATCAATCTTGAGTTCTTCTTCAAATTCGCGGCGCGCATCGGCGGTGGTTGTAGCCGACTGTGGACTGGAGAGCAGCAGCCGACCAATTCGATAGTGAATTCCCGGCACTTGCGGGCTACGCTTCAACACCTCGCGATATTCGCCTTCCGCTTCGCTCCATTTGCCCTGCGTCTCAAGAGCCTCCGCATTGAGTTCATGGACCTGATACGAGGCGGGCGCGGAAGCGATCAATCTCTGGGAAGCGTGCAGGGATAGATCGGAGAAAATATGCACGGAGAGATACAAAACTTCCGGGTCGTCGGGAAATCGCTTGTTCAGGTCGTTCAAAAAGTCGAGGGCCGTTTCCGTCTCGTTGAGCGTCATCCCGCAACGGACGCCATCCAGAGCGGTGCGCTTGCGTGCTTCGGGGTCTGGCGCTTTAGCCAAATTGGCCTTCAGTAAGGGAACCGCCTGCCGGCAATGTCCGGACTCCGCCAACTGTTCGGCCGTCTGGGCTAACGCGAGGGACGCCATCAGCACGCCCATGATCAGGAATTTCATCGGGTTTTTGTCCACGCCTCGGGCTAAGATTTCAGAGTCATTGTCTCCGCATCCCAAAAACAAACGCGCTGTTCGAAGTAGCTGACATTGGACAGCAGCGCCGGACCGGCGGCGCGGAATCCAAAGGTGGGATCCTCCACCACATTCTTACGGCTGCGCACGGCAGCGATGAAGTTGCGATGGTGATCCAGATGATCGCTATAGCCCCGCGGCGCCTGGTACTTGTCGTCTTTCAATGGCCGCATGCTGTCGGCATTTGGAGTCTGCGGCGGATATTTGGCGCGGTAGTCCTTCAGAAAGGCTTCCTGAGTGGCTTTGGGGAACGTATCGATGGTGTAGCCCGGCTCTGTCTCGCGAGGCGTGCGAGCAATGGAGACGCCGCCACCGATGGTTAGGATACCCTCCGATCCCACGAAACGGAAGCCGGAACTTTCGCCGGCGCCCGAAACGAAATTCACGCGCAAGGCCAGATTGAATGCCGGGTGGCTGTCGGTGGCGGGGTAATCGTAGAGCCCCAGAAACACATCCGGGACATCGCGCCCGTCTTTCCAGTAGCGCAGTCCGCCGGTGGCAAAGACGCGCGTGGGACCGATGGCGCCGGTCACGAAATGCATGCCGCTGAACAGGTGCACAAACAGATCGCCGGCCACGCCCGTGCCGTAGTCGCGATAGTTGCGCCAGCGGAACAGACGCACCGGCTCGAAAGGCACTTTGGGCGCACGCCCCAGGAAGCGATCCCAATCGATGTTCTCTGGTGTGGCATCCGGGGGAATGGAGTACTGCCATGCGCCGATCGCATCGTTGCGATCCCACCACGCTTCCACCATATTCAATTCGCCGATGGCGCCGGCTTTCATCAACTCCTGCGCCTTCTTATAAACGATGGAGCTGACACGCTGGCTGCCCACCTGCATGATGCGCCCGGTCTTCTTTTGGGTCTCCACCACGTCGCGGCCATCCTCGACGCGCTGCACCATGGGTTTTTCGCAATAGACATCTTTGCCGGCGTTCATGGCGTCGATGGAGATTTTGGCGTGCCAGTGGTCCGGTGTGGCGATCAGCACCGCGTCGATATCGGGCTTCGCCAGCACTTCGCGATAATCGCGAGTAGTGAAGATCTGGCTTCCCCATCGCTCCTTGGCGCGGATCAGCCGGCCCTGGTAAATATCGGAGACCGCTACCAGTTCGACGCCCGGGATCTGCTGCGACGATTCCGCGTCGCCGGAGCCCATGCCGCCCGCGCCGATGAGGGCTACGCGAATACGGTCGTTGGGCGAAATCTTTTTCCCGGTATCGTCCTGCGCGGCCAAGCCGGAAGCGGCCAAGCCCGCGAAAGTGGAGGCTTGTAGAAAATGACGTCTGGTGGGCATACGATTTCCTGAGTATTGATTTCAAAATACCAGAATGCGGGTTTGGGATTGGGGGTGGTCCGCGCCCGAAGTTCGATTGCGGCTGCTGTCGCGCAGTAGCACGCGGGCCGCGCACAATCAGCAAATCAGCCGCGGCATCAACCCCGCGGCGCGGTAAGCCTCCAGCAGCGCACCTCTGGCTGCGTCGTGCGCCGGCGGACCGGTGCGGTTCCCGTCCTCCATCTCCACCAAGTAGCGATAGCGCGCAAGCAGCAGCCCGCTGCGGAACACGCCGCCGGCCCACACCACCCGCACCGGTTCACCCGGCCGCCACAGTTGCCCGCGGACGGAGGAAGTCAGCAGCGCCAATTGCTGTGCTGCATTATGCAGGATGTCGCGCGCCACGCTGTCTCCCGCCATCGCGGCGTCATCTACGCTCGGGGCCAACTCCGCCACACGGGAACGCGGCCATTCGTCCGTATAGAAGCCGTGCAGGACATCGTTGGCGCTGGCCGCTCCAGTAGCTTCCGCCAGTGCGTCATGGAGCGCTGTGGGCGGTCCCCAACCCTCTTCGGCGCGTAACACGGCGCGTAAGGCCTGCCGGACAATATCGAACGCCGATCCTTCATCACCGAAGATATAGCCCCACCCGCCGGCGCGCACTGTCTGGCCATCCGCGCGGCGGCCAAACGCGATGGATCCGGTGCCGGCAATAGTAATAACGCCGGGTTCGCCTGCGGTGGCGCCCGCCAGCGCTATGCCCGCGTCGTCCGTTACCAGGACGATGTCCGACCTTATGAATTCTTTGAGTATCTCCTCTTTATCCTCCGGACCGCCGCTCATGCCGAAACAAGCCGCCGTGAAATGGGCGGTGTGCGCGTCCAGGCCCGCCTCGGTACACGCGGCGCTCACGGACTCGGTCACGGCTCTCACCAGCTTCTGGCGCCCCTCGCCGCGTCCGGCGTGGTTACAGGGGCCGCCGCGGCCGGCGCCAAGCACGCGTCCGTCCTCACTGCCGATCAGCGCGTGGGTGTCCGATTGCCCGCCATCCACTCCCAAGAAAAGCCGCATGATTTGACACTCCGACTATACCAATGGATCGTGTGCCGCATCATAATAGGATGGATATATGTTCGAGCGATACACGGAGCAGGCTCGCCGCAGCATCTTCTTTGCGCGCTACGAAGCTAGCCAGTTTGGCGCCCGCTCCATCGAGCCCGAGCATCTGTTGCTGGGGCTGCTGCGCGAGGACCGATCTTTAAGAAGCATCCTGCCCTCCGCAAAACGCGACGAGATCCGGAAGCGGATCGAAGAAAAGGCGCCGCAACCGATCGAGCGAATATCCACATCGGTGGATATGCCGTTGAGCCAGGATTGCAAAAGGGCACTGACGTATGCCGCGGAAGAGGGCGAAGCGCTCCAGCATCGGGTGATCGATTCCTGGCATTTGGCTCTCGGTCTGCTCCGTCTGGAAGACTCCTTGGCAGCGCTACTGCTACGCGGATCCGGAATCGACTACGCGGCATTGCATGCCACGCCGCCCGAATCACTCTCTCCGCGGCAGCCGCCCGCGGCAGAAACGGCCGCAGGTCCGTTACTGCAACCCGTGGCGAGCTTGCTAGACCTGCTGAAAGTCTCTGCCCAACTCGCCGATGCACGGGGCGCCGCTCGTTTGAAGCGCGCACCTTGGACTCGCAAGGAAGCGCTGGGCCATCTCATCGATTGGGCGTCGGCCCACCAACAGTGGATCGCACAAGCGCTGACTGCTCCTGAACTCAACGTCGCGGGCTATCCCCAAGACTCCTGGCTGGCTGCGCAGAATTACGCCGATGTTCCTTGGGAGGAAGCGCGGACTCTATTGGTCTCTCTGAATCGTCTGTTGGTGCACGTGATCGGGGGAATCCCGCAGAACAAAACTGACACGCCCTGCCGGATCGGCGCCGCTGAACCAATTTCCCTTCGCGAACTCATCGAACGGTACGTTTCCCACTGCGAGGACATTGTGGGCCAGCTTCTGATGCGCGGCTGACCCACAGTTCGCTTAAGTCTTGTGGTTGGGCTTCTCGACTCGCAGGTTATTTTGTACGGGTCCAAAACTCAGCCCGGCCGAAGACGCGCGCAAACCGGCCTCGGTCTTCTCCATGTCAGTCGAGACCAAGCCTTCCAAAGTCACACGGCCGTTCGCCACGATGATGTGGATCGGCGGCAGCGGCTGCGTCCCATAACGCGACAGTACCGGATCTTGATAGATCGCGCGCGCCACCTGTAGCCGCAGCCGGTTGTCCATCGGAGACACGGGCAGGACCTTGATGTCGTTGCTCAGACTGGTGACACCCGGCACACGCTGCGCGATTCTTCCGAGATCGGCCTTCTTATAAGGCTCATTGACCTCGCCGAGCAGTTCCACGCGGCCTTCGTCCACCGAAAAGCTGATGTTATCGAAGATGCTATAACGCGGATACATACGAATTTCGTGCGTCAGTTTCTGGGCGATAGCCACATCTGGCGCGCCGGCGTTATTGCCTGTCGCGGCCATACCAATCGCCACGCCGAACGCAGCGGCCGCAATCAGGAATCTAATTAATATCTTCACCCTCATTTTCATTCCCTCACTCTGATCTACGTAGCGCGCGAAGGTGAGGTGTAAGACGAGATTGTAAAGAGTTAGTAAATGTTAATCGGTCCTGTCTTTGGCGTAACAGACTGGATCCAGCAGACACTCGGCGCAGCGGGGTTTGCGCGCCTGGCACAACGCGCGCCCGTGGTGAATGATCTGGTGCGAAAACAGGATCCATCGATCTTGTGGAATGATCTTCATCAGATCCTGCTCGATCTTGACGGGGTCGGTTTGCTTGGTCAAATCCAGGCGGCGCGACACCCGCTGCACGTGCGTGTCCACTACCACGCCTACCGCAATACCGTAAGCCGTGCCCAGCACCACATTGGCCGTTTTGCGGGCGGCGCCGGGAATGCTCAGCATCTCTTCCATCGTTCGCGGCACCTCGCCGCAGAAATCGCGAGTGACCCTCTGCGCGGCGCCCACGATGGACTTTGCCTTGTTATTGAAGAAGCCCGTGCTGCGGATATCCTGAGCCAGCACCTCCGGACGCACGGCGGCAAAATCATCAGGAGTCGGGTATTTGACGAACAAAGCGGGTGTCACTTCATTCACGCGCTTGTCCGTGCATTGCGCCGAGAGAATGGTCGCCACCAGCAGTTCCCAGGGACTCCGGTGAATGAGTGCGCAGGTGGCGTTCGGGTACATGCGGTCCAGTCCGCGCAGAATCTGGTCGAGGCGGGCGCGTCGCTCGGCAGCGGTCTTGGGACGTTTTGCTTTGGCGCGCACAGGGTAGGTTAAGCTGGTAGCATAACACGTCGGCGACGGCCCGCCCCTGTGGGGATTCAATGCAGACTTACCGCCTGGAACGCTCCATGCTCGTGCCGGTTTCGCTGCAGGATGCCTTCCAGTTTTTCGAGGATCCGCACAACCTGGCCCGCATCACGCCGCCCTGGCTCAATTTTCGTATCACCTCACCGGAGCCCATCCGTATGCGCCGGGGCGCCGAGATCGCTTATCAGATCCGCTGGCTCGGTTTACCCCTGAATTGGCGAACTATTATTACTGAATACGAGCCGCCGTTTTTCTTCGTGGACGAGCAAGCCGCCGGTCCCTACACCCTCTGGCGGCACCGCCATGATTTCAAGCCCTCCGAAAAAGGAGCGCTGGTGTTCGACCGGGTAGACTATGCGCTTCCCCTCGGACCGCTGGGCCGGATCGCGCATGCGCTTGCGGTTCGGCAACAGTTGTGGAAGATCTTCGACTACAGGCAGAAGGCTCTCGGCGAGATCCTGGCCGGGGCCGCTACGGAGAAGTGATCTGCACCTGGGTGGTGATGAACTGCCAGTCGGGCAATTCGTACACTTTAAGCTTTGTGTTTACCGGCGCCACGGCTTCTTTGGATTCGTACGGCCCTATGGAAGGCAGCTTGAAGTTGAAACTACCCGCGGCTTCTTCCGTCTTACCGGCGCGCCCCCAGATATTTACCATGCCCCCCAGATCGGTAATGTCGGCGCCTGAGTGATTAATCACCAGGAAACGCGCTTCCGTAGCCCCTTTCGCGGCTTCCTGAAGCCGAATGCCCGACACTTCGATGTATTTCTGCATCACGCTTTCTTTGGCCCCCGCCGGGAGCGCCGGCGGAGCACTCTGAACCGGCGCAGCCGCCGACGCGCCCGGTGTTGAGCCGGAGCGGTGCATCCACCAAATAAAAGCGCCGCCCAGGCACACCAGGACCACGGCGAACAGGACCGCCAGCAGCCAAGTGGGTAGGGCAGCCCGCGAGGACGGGGGAGCGCCGAAATGCGCTGGGATTGCCGGCGCGGGTAAAGGCGCGGACAAGGGCGGCGGGGCATCGGGCGCGGAACTGGGATCCTCGGCGCCGGCTTTCGCCTTCGCGGCGCAATCCGGACAGTCGTCATACGATGGAGGCACTTCACGCCCGCACGTCGGGCAGATCCAGGTGAACATTCAACTCCCCTTTACTCTCATGCTACCGCCGAATCGGGCCGCGGATGGCGAATGTTATATTCACCCTGATGCCCATCCTGATACGGCTGGAAGAATACTTCGAATTCCAGCGTCTCGGTACGAACTGGCGAACCGAAATCGTAGCTGGATTCACGACTTTCGTGACGATGGCCTACATCATTTTCGTGAACCCCCAGATCCTGCACGAGGCCGGCATGCCGCTGGCGGCGGTAACGGCAGCCACTTGTCTTTCGGCGGCATTCGGCAGCTTCATGATGGGCATTCTGGCGCGCTACCCCATCGCCCTCGCGCCAGGCATGGGTCTCAACGCTTATTTCACCTACTCGGTGGTCAAGGGCATGGGCATATCCTGGCAGACGGCCTTGGGCGCCGTCTTTATCTCGGGAGTGGTCTTCCTGGTTCTGACCGCCGTGGGCGTACGGCAGTTGATCCTGGCCGCGATCCCATTCGAACTGTACGCGGCCGTGGCGGCCGGCGTCGGCCTGTTTATCGCCTTTATCGGATTTCGCAATGCCGGCTTGATTGCGCCGCATCCGGCTACTATCGTCACACTGGGCAACTTGCATGATCCGCACACCCTCCTGGCTGTATTTGGCCTGCTGGCGATCTCCGCCCTGATCGTCCGCCGGGCGCCGGCAGCCATGCTGATTGGCGTTCTGCTGACCACGGCCGTCGGCGTCGCCGCCGGTCTGGTGACATGGAGTCCCCGGCACTATAGCCTGCTGGATCTTTCGGCTACCGCGCTGAAACTGGACCTGCGGTCCACCATGCGTCTGGGCTTCTTCGAGGTAGTTTTTGTGTTCCTGTTCATCGATGTGTTCGACAACATCGGCACGCTGGTAGCAGTCGGCAAACGTGCTGGTCTGTTCAACCACGCCCACACTATCCCGCGCGTCAGCCGCATTCTGTACGCGGACGCTTCCGCGACGATCGTGGGATCTCTGACCGGCACGTCCACGGTGGTCAGCTATATCGAAAGCGCGGCGGGCGTGGCTGCCGGCGGCCGCAGCGGGGTGACTGCCATCGTCACCGGCGCCATGTTCTTGTTGGCCCTGTTCGTGGCGCCCGCCGTGGGCGCCATACCGGCAGCCGCCACCGCGCCCGCGTTGATCGTGGTGGGCAGCCTCATGATGACGGCCATAGGTGAGGTCGACTGGAAGGATCCCGAGGCGGCGATTCCTGGCTTCCTCACCATGCTGGCCATACCTCTCACGTTTAGCATTGCAAATGGGCTGGCATTCGGATTTATCGCCTACGTCGCGCTCAAAGTAGCGCGCGGGAAATTTCGCGAAGTCAACTGGCTGGTATACCTCCTGGCGTTGCTATTTGTCGCCCGCTTTATCTATCTGGCCGGCGTGTGATGAGACGGCCCCCCGCGGCCGTCTCATTCCTGATACGTGCCGGCTGTCGGTCACGCGCGCCGCAACGCGTGAAACACCACCAAAACGACAATGGATCCGGCAACCGCCACGATCAGGCTATAGATATTCAAGCCCGTGACGCCGTGGCCTCCGATGAGACGGAAGAGAAAGCCGCCCACAAAGGCGCCGATGATACCGAGAACGATATCCAGGAACAATCCTTCGCCCTGCTTATTCACGATTTTGCTGCCGATGAACCCGGAGATGAGCCCGAGAATCAGCCACGCCAACATACCCATGAGATCTGTCCTTTCGCAGTCGCCGAAGCAATCGGCGTGCCACGCGGTGAGTCAGCCGGAGCGCGCGGCGCGCGCCTGCGCCAATCTCGCCGTCAAGTGCGAATCCTGTTCGTACATCGCCAGGGCGGCCGCCGCATCCGCCGACGCTTGATCCGCGCCGTTCCGTACCAGGTCCAGCAGATATTCGATGGCGCTCTCGCGGCGTAACAGCGCCATGGCCAGCAGCAGAGCGCGGCCCAGCGAGCGACTGCGGCAGTTCAGAAAAGCCGCCCGCAAAGTCTCGCAGGCGCTCTCCAGCCGCGACTCTCCCAGCGCCAGCGCCGCAGCTTCGGCAATCGGCTCCTCGGGGTTTCCCAGAAATCCGGCCACGAATTCCACCGCTCTCTCGCCTGTGGCCGCCAAGAGCGCCAAGCAACATTCCCCCACCACTTCCGGTTCGTCGCCGCTCAGCGCTTTCAACCGCAAAAGCAGTGTGCCGCCGGGGATGCCCGCGGCGCCGATAGCCCGAATCGCGCCGATACGCGCCGGCCGTTCTCTGTCGAGCAGCAGCGGCAAGATTGCCTCCAACGCATCCGGATCGTGCGTTTGGGACAGACCTATCGCGCCCCAAGCGCGCACTTCGGCGGCGGTGTCCACGGTTTCGCCCCAACTCGGCTCCAGTTGTACGCAAACAATGCCTTCGCGAAAGACCGCCGGTGCGGAGCACTCCAGCTTGCAAAGAGCCTTAAGGATCTCTGTCTTGGCCGCGCAGCGCTTGTCCGTAGCTGCTCCGTTCACCAGAAATCGCCTGAACGCCGTCACCAGTTCCGGCGTCAGTTCCGCGGCCTCCCACTCGCCGGCGATGCGCGCGGCTTTGGCTGCCACCAGGCTGAACTTGCCGTTCAGACATCGGGAGACTTCCGCGCGTCCCTCGGATGTGGAAGCCTGGAGGCGCAATTCCGCCAAACGATCGAGTTGCGCTTCGAGCGGCAGGACCTTTCGCCCCATCCATCAGATTCTATACCGGAGCCGGCCGCGGCCGAAGACAAAATGTCCGCCAAATTCTGCTAACCTCATGTGTTAAACCCTTTTGAGAGCTTCTTATGCCTAAACTATCCGTTCGCGATCTCGACCTAAAGAATAAGTGCGTCTTCATTCGTGTGGATTTCAATGTTCCTCTGGCCCCCGGCGGCCAGGAGATCACCAGCGACAAGCGGATCCAAGCCTCGCTGCCGACCATTCGGTATTGCCTGGAGCAGGGCGCGGGCCTCATCCTGGCCTCGCACCTGGGACGTCCGAAGGGTAAGCCGAACCCAGAAATGAGCCTGAAGCCCGTGGCCGCGCGTCTGGCGGAATTGCTCGGCAAGCCCATCAAAATGGCGCCCGATTGTATCGGACCCGAGGTGGAAGCTATGAAACCAGCCCCAGGCGAAATTCTGCTGCTCGAAAATCTGCGGTTTCACCCGGAAGAAGAGAAGAACGATCCCGAGTTTTCCAAAAAACTGGCGGCGCTGTGCGATGTTTACGTGAACGATGCATTCGGCTCGGCACATCGCGCGCACGCTTCCACGGTGGGCATGATCGCGTTTGTGCCGCAGGCCGCCGCCGGCCTGCTGATGGAACAGGAATTGAAATACATGACCATGGCGACCCAGAATCCGCCGCGCCCCTGCATTGCCATTCTGGGCGGCGCCAAGGTCTCCGATAAGATCGAAGTGATCGCCAATTTGGGCAAGGTAGTGGACAAGCTCCTGATCGGCGGCGCCATGGCTTACACCTTCCTGAAATCGCAAGGTGAACCGGTCGGCAAGTCGCTGGTGGAAGACGACAAACTCGATCTCGCGCGTAACCTGTTGGCTCAACTGAAAGATAAGTTGATTCTGCCGGTGGATCACGTAGTGGTCAGCGAGATCAAAGAGAACGCCGACAGCGAAATCGCCGAAAAGATTCCGGAGGGGAAGATTGGGGTGGATATCGGCCCACTCACCATCGATCACTACTCTCACATCATCCGCACCGCCAAGACGGTGATCTGGAACGGTCCCATGGGTGTCTTCGAGAAGAAGCCATTCGACCGCGGCACTGTGGCCCTGGCGAAAGCTGTAGCCGTTTCCGGCGCCACTTCGATCGTCGGTGGCGGCGATTCGGAGAAGGCCATCAAGTCCGCGGGCGTGGCCGGCCAGATCTCGCACATCTCGACCGGCGGCGGCGCCTCCCTCGAATTTCTGGCGGGAATTGAACTGCCGGGTGTGGCCGCGTTGACTGAACGGTAGACCGTTAACCTAATACGCGGTGCAACCACGCATCCGCGATCGGGCGCGCCTTCGACGGGAATCGGTGGCCGCCGTCGAGCATGTGGAACTCGACGTCGGACGCCCGAAGCCGCAGCCGCTCCGCGAAACCTTCGGTGACCTCCGGCTTATAAAACTCGTCCTCGCGCCGTGCAATATGCAGCAGGGCGGCTGTCACCTTTTGATACGGGCCTTCTTCCCAATTCTTCGGAATGCCGCCGCAGATGCCGATCACCCCGCGGACTTGCTCCGGATGCGTGGCCGCGAACCGGTAGTTCATGCCCACTGGCTGCGAGAAGCCCACCAGAATCCGCCGCCCGGCCGGAATTCCATATTCCCGCCCCGCTTCGTTGAAGACGTGCATCAGCATGTCGTGATGCAGCCGCACCGACGAGTCCGGGTGTCTGTGGGTGGCCCAGCCGTACCCCACCTCGTTCGATCCCAGACCGAGGTAGAACTGGTTGGGACCTTGAATCGCCGCCACCGCGTGGCCGGGACCGACCATGGCGGCGGTTAACCGCAGCATGGCTTCGGGATTGGCGCTGAAGCCATGCAGAGCGACTACCAGGGCGGTTTTCGCCTCCACGGCCGGCGGCGGATGCAATAGATAACGGCAATCCAGGCGCGCGGTAAAGCTGCACTGGCGGATGTCTTCGAGGATCATAGCGAATCGGCGGGTCCGGCGGGTTGCTGTAACAAAATCTTCAACTTGATTTTCGCAGATTTGAGGTTATCATAGCTTAAACGGTTCGAGAACAGTCATTGGAGCGCCACGCGTGCGCACCGGGTACCGCTGTCCTTGAGCTGGCAACGGGGCAATATAGCGGGAGGGTTGAAGAGAGTGAATGCCGGACCAGCCTGACAGGCCGGTCGGATAGGTGTGTTCGTGTATCCAAGGGAAAAGGATTGAGGATGAGTTCATCGACGCGTCGTTTCACGCAGGTATTGTGCTTTGTTTTCTTCATGAGTTCTGGGCTTCTCGTGCCTCTCCGGGCGCAGGACGTCTTGGGTGCCATAACCGGCACAGTCAAGGACTCGACCGGGGCCGCCGTGCCCGACGCCGCCGTTAAAGTGCAGAATGTCGGCACCAACCTGGAGGTTGCGCAGCGTACCCAGGCAAATGGCTCATATATAGCCCAAAACCTTCCGGCCGGCAGCTACAAGGTCACCTTTACCAAGGAAGGATTCGAGACCGAAACACACACGCAAGTATTGGTGAACGCCAACCGCACCACTACGGTGGACGGCAGCCTGCGGGTGGGCACCATCGCGACCACGGTGGAAGTAACCGCCACGCCGCTGATGAATCAGGTGGATACGACCAATGGTTACGTGGTGGACCAACTGACTATTGAGGAGACCCCCCTCGGCACGGGTAGTTTCACCCAGTTGGCTATACTGAGTCCCGGAGTCCATGCCGATTTCCTCGGAGGCGCCGGGAGCAACGCGGGCCTTGGCAATCAGGCCATCTTTGCCAACGGCCAGCGCGACACCAGCAACAGCTTTTCTCTCAACGGTGTCAGCACCAACAATCTGTTCAATGGCAACTCGACCAGCCAGGTCGGAGAAAACCGGTTCGTTCTGAACACCGGTGAAAACTTCGGCGCCGGCGGCGAGATACAAACCAGCACGTCGGTGTACGGCGCCATCGGCCAGGCGCTGCCTACGCCGCCTACCGAGGCGATCCAGGAGATCAGCGTGAATTCCGCGATGTACGACGCCTCGCAGGGCGCCAACAGCGGCGCCCACATCTCCGTGCTCACCAAGTCCGGCACCAATGAAATTCACGGCGGAGCGTACGAGTACTTCCAGAACAGCGATATGAACGCCGCGCCGTTCTTTTACAACGCCTCCCCCGCCATCACCAGCAAGGTGCCGTTCTTGGCGCGCAATCAGTTCGGCGCCACGCTCGGCGGACCGATCAAAAAAGACAAACTTTTCTATTTTGTTTCTTACCAGGGAGTGCGTATTGCCGACGCCAGTGACGCCACCAAGGACGCCACGGTTCCGCTGGGGCTCACGGACGACCGCAGTTCGCAGGGGATCATCAACGCTATCCAGAGCAGCTTCGGTAAGACCATCACGGCCAGCCAGATCAGTCCGGTTGCCTCGGCCATGCTGAATGCTAAATTGCCGAACGGCCAGTATCTGATCCCCAGCGCCCAGATTACCAACGCGGCCCAAGCTACGGGGCTGGGTTACGACGTGGTGGAACAGGGACCGAATGCGCAATCCCACGTGGATCAGGGCATCGCCGATATCGACTATACCGTCAGCGACAAAGATCGCCTCGTCGGCAAGTATTACATTCAGGAAAACCCAACCACGAATCCCTTTGGCGCGGTTGGCTCCCTGATCGGATTTCCGCAGCAATTGAGTGCCGGAGGCCAGGTTGCTTCTCTCGAGAACATTGTGATCCTCTCACCCACCCTCACCTGGGAACAGCGCGCCGGTTTCACGCGGATGCAGGCTTACTCCCATACGCAGCAGGCGTTCACGCCGCAGGATTTCGGTATGAGCCTGCTGGGTTCGACTACTTTCCCCCAGTTGGAGATCTCCACTTCCGACCCCACCATATCCAGCGGACTCGAATTCGGCCCCAGCACCAGCTTCGGGAACGCGGGCATGTATCAAAACCAGTGGGAAGGGTCAACCAAACTCAATTGGGTAAAAGGCCGGCATAACCTGTCCTTCGGCGGCCAGTGGGACCACACCCAACTCAACATCGTCAACAACAACACCTCTACCGATGTCGTCGACTTCACGAACTTCACCAGTTTCGTGGAGGGCGCTATTCGCAGTGGCGAAGCGTTCGACGGGTCCGCCAGCCGCTATTACCGTTCCGACACAGTGGGCGCGTACGTAAACGACAATTATAAGATTCTCAGCAACCTGACTCTGACCATGGGGCTGCGCTGGGATTACGATGGCCCGCTCTCGGAGAAATACGGGAAGCTCACCGCCTTCAATCCCAGCCAGTACTCGTATAACGCGTCGACCGATACGATCACCAGTTCGGGCCTCGAGTTCGCGAAGAACGGCAGTGACTCCCTGATGCAGCACCTGCAGGCCGGTTTCGCGCCTCGCATCGGTCTGGCCTGGACTCCAATGCCCAAGCTGACGGTGCGCACGGGCTTCGGCATGTACTACGACCGTGGCGAGTTCTTCAGCTATCTCTCCCCCAGCGCGGGCCAGGGTTTCAACGGCCCCTTCGGCGTCACGCTGGCGCCGCCGTTCGTGGAACCAATCTCCGGAAAGCGCAATGCCCCTATTGCCGCTCCCTTCGGAACATCCGTCCCATCGGCGCCTTCGGCCAGCCCTTCGGAGTTCCTCGGTCTTCTGCCCAATCTCTCGCAGACCACATCGGGCTATTGGCCCAGCGGCAACCTTTTCGGTCCGTTCTTGTACGGCGGCTATGACATCGGCAATAAGCTACCCTACTCCGAGAACTGGACCTTCGACATCCAGTATCAAGCCTCGAACAGTTGGCTGATCGATGTGGGCTATGTGGGGAATCATGGCGTCCACCAAGTGCTGCCCATTCCCTTCAATCAGCCCCTCATCGCCACGGCGCAAAATCCGGTAAATGGGCAGACCTATTCATATGGCGGCTTGAGTCCGTTGAGCTCCTGCAATAACGGGGGCATCGCCGTCGAATCCATCTGCCCGCCGCCATACTACGCTGGAAATGCAGAGATTCGCGTGCCGTACCTCGGATACGACATGAACTCCGTCTCCTACGAAGCGGAAGGCATTTCCAACTATAATGCGCTGCAGGTGCAGGTCCGCAAGCGCTTGTCGAATGGGCTGCAGTTTACCGCCTCCTACACGTGGTCCCACGCTTTGGACGAGCAGAGCGGCCTAGGCCTCTTCTTTACCGGCAACAATCCCCTGAATCCCAAGTCGGACTATGCGTCCGCGGACTTCGATCAGACCCATGTATTCCTGATCAATTACAGCTACACGATTCCCAGCTTCACCACCAATAAATCGTTGGGGCTGCTAATCAACGGCTGGACTCTCGGCGGCCAGACCGTGGCGCAAAGCGGACAGCCGTACAGCGTCTACGATTACTCCGGGTCGGTGGCCGGCTTGTATTATGGCACCTATGACGAGATCGGGAATCCGATTGTTCCGCTGGCGCCGGGCGTCACGGCGAAGCAGGCGCAGTTGCAGGGCACCACGGGCATCAATGCCGGACAACCGGTTCTGAACGCCAGTGATTTCCTGCCACAGTTTGTCGCGCCGGGAACATACGGCGTGCCTGCCGGCGATATTTATGAATCGATCTACGGAGACACCGGCCGCAACTTGTTCCGTGGACCTTTCCAGGTGCGCTTTGACATGAGCCTTGCCAAGGAATTTGCCCTGAACGAGCGATTCCGGCTACGTTTCAATGCCATGGCGTTCAATCTCTTCAATCATCCCGATTTTGATACGCCCAACAACGACGTTACATTCTTCCCCTACTACGAAGGGCCGCCTTCCATCCCGCCACAGGGCAGCCTGGGGATCATCCAGCATACCCTGGGCAGTTCGCGGTTCCTGCAACTCGCGCTACACCTGAACTTCTAGCTTCAGCGTCGTGGGGCAGGCCACTCAGTATTTGTGGCCTGCCCTCCGCAAACCATGCCCGATTGGAATCCTAGTCAATATCTGAAATTCGCGGAAGAACGCACCCGGCCGTGTCATGATCTCGCAGCCAGGATAGCGGTTTCGAATATCCGGCGTGTGATGGACCTCGGATGCGGGCCCGGCAACAGCGCGGCTGTGCTCGCCGAGCGATGGCCTGATGCCGAAATCACCGGCTTGGACAGTTCCGCGGACATGATCGAACGCGCCCGCCGGGAGCATCCGGAACATTGCTGGCTGGCCGGTGACATTACGGAATGGGCCGCCTCTAACGGCGGCCAGTTCGATGTCGTCTTTTCCAATGCCGCTCTGCAATGGGTGGAAGACCATGCCCACGTCTACCCGCAACTCCTGGCGCGCGTAGCTCCCGGCGGCGCGCTCGCCATGCAGATTCCCGGAAACATCGACGCCCTGCCGCATCGCCTGATGCGAGACGTGGCAGCTTCGCCCGCCTGGAATCGCTGGTTTCCGCCGGGCAAACCGCGCGAGTGGCACCACCACGAACTGGAATTCTATTACGACGTGCTGGCGCCCACCGCCGCCCGCCTGGACATCTGGGCCGCCGAATATATGCACATTCTGCCCGATGCCGAGGCCATCGTCGAATGGTACAGAGGCACGGGCCTGCGCCCGTTCCTCGAACTCCTGGAAAACGATGCCGACCGCCAGTGCTTCGAGGCGGATTACCTTGCACTGCTGCGACCGCACTTTTCCCCTCGTCCGGCCGGGGGTGTGCTGTTTCCATTCCGCCGGATTTTCGTGATCGCCTATCGCCCGGAAGCATAGCTCGTTCTGGTTGCCTCATTACCTGCATCACTTTGCAGCATCGATTGATGCGGACATGCCATGCTTGGGAAATGAAGCCGATCACAATTCGCAATCTGCCGCCGGAGGTGGCCCGCGCGATCCAGCAACGGTCGAAGGCGCGCCACAAGCAGCCTCAACCGCACCGTCATCGATCTGCTGGCAGAGCGCGTCCTGGGCAGTAAGCATTCCGCCACGGGAGAAGTTCACCACGATCTGGATTCCCTGGCTGGAAGCTGGACGGCCGAAGAAGCGGATGTTTTTGATGCCACCCTGGCCGCGCGGCGTCAAATCGATCCCGAACTCTGGAAATAGCGTTGCCGATGCGGCTCATGCTCGAGACCTCCGCGTATTCGGCCTTCATGCGAGGCCATCCGCGCGTCGAAGCCGCCATTCGACAAGCCGGCCGGATCGTTTTCAGGCCGATTGTGCTTGGCGAACTGCAAAGCGGCTTCCTGAGGGGTGCCCACTCGCGCAGGAACCAGGATCAATTGGAGACGTTCCTCGGTTCACAGCGCGTGTCCCTGTCTGTGGTTGATCGCGAGACCTCGCTCCGGTATGCCGAAATTCTACGCTACTTGCAGAGCGCTGGAATCCCGATTCCCACTAATGATATTTGGATCGCCGCCGGAGCGATGCAATACGGCCTACGCGTAATTACGACCGATGGGCACTTTCTGCGCATCCCGCAGATACTGGTCGAATTCTGTGGTCAGACCGAAAGCAATTGATCGCCCGTTTAGTGGTAGTACCCGCTTGACCCGTGGCAACTGCAA
Organism: Bryobacteraceae bacterium; assembly: GCA_049511415.1. Classification (GTDB taxonomy): domain Bacteria; phylum Acidobacteriota; class Terriglobia; order Bryobacterales; family Bryobacteraceae; genus Bog-159. The sequence goes on from JBEKYC010000026.1 coordinate 23,052, forward strand.
ATTATATGCTTGGGTCAATCCGGGTATCCTTAGGAAAGCACTTATGATCCGACAATCCGCACTCGCCCTGCTCTGCCTCTCCTCGCTCGCGCTCGCGCAACAGACCGGCGCGGTCGGTGATTGGCCGGATTGGCGCGGACCCGATCGCGACGGCATCTCGCGCGAAAAAGGGCTGCCTGAGAAATGGTCCCTCGATGGCCAGGGCTTGGCCTGGAAGGCGCCGTATGGGGGGCGTTCCACGCCGGTCGTGTTGGGCGATCACCTGTACCTTGAGAATACCGCCGGCGCGCGCGAAAACGAGCAGGAGCGCCTGATGTGCTTCAATGCCGATACCGGCAAGCTGCTCTGGGAATACAAATACAACGTCTACCAGAGCGATGTGCCGGCGCACCGCGTCGGATGGGCTTCGCCCGTTGCCGATCCCGAAACCGGCAACGTCTACAGCTTTGGAGTGAACAATCTGCTGACCGCGCTCTCGAGCGACGGCAAGAAGATCTGGGAACGTTCCATCACCGAGGAGTTTTCGCCGTTTACGACGCACGGCGGGCGCACCGTGTCGCCCATCATCGATGGCAACCTGGTGATCGTCAGCACGCCCACTTCCACCTGGGGCACCGAGGGCAATCGCGCGCAGCGCTTCATCGCGCTCGACAAGCGCACCGGCGACATCGTCTGGATCAGCACGCCCGGCGGGCGTCCTTATGACACCAGCTACGGGCCCATGAACATCGTCACCGTGGAAGGCACCCGCCTGTTGGTCGCCGGCGGCGCCGACGGCGCCGTGCTGGCCATGAAGCCCCAGACGGGCGAGCCGGTCTTTAGCCTGATCATCGCCAAGCGTGGCCTGAACACCGGCGTGGTGTTGAACGGCAAGTACGCCATCGCATCCCACGGCGATGAAAACCTGGAAAGCAATGAGATGGGCATGATCCTGGCCTTCGATGCCACCCGCAAAGGCAAGTTGGGCAAGGACGCCATCAAATGGTCAATACCTGGCTTCGTGGGCGGTTTCTCCTCGCCGGTGATCGATGGCGACCGCATTTACCAAGCCGACAATGCCGGGACTCTCTTTGCGTTCGATGTGGAAACCGGCCGCGAACTCTGGAAGCAGAACCTCGGTAGCGTGCAAAAGGCTTCCACGGTCTTCGCCGATGGCAAGATTTACATCGGCGCCGAAAGCGGTAAGTTCTATATCCTGCGCCCGCACGCGGATCGTTGCGATGTGTTGAGCGAGGTGGAACTGCCCCTTAGCGAGAATGGCCTGGTTTCGCAAAAGATTCCAGAGCCGGTGGTAGCGGGCGCCGCCGTAGCGCGGGGTCGCGTTTATTTCGTTTCGAGCGACGAGTTGTATGCCATCGGACCCAAGAGGACTGCCGGCCATCCGTGGAAACCGGTCGTGCAAACCATGGAGGCGGGCCAGGGCGATCCCACTTGGGTGCAGGTCGAGCCCACGGAACTGGTGCTCAAACCGGGCCAGACCGTAGAATTGCACGCGCGGCTGTTCGACGCGCAAGGCCGATTCCTGCGTGAGGACCACCACGCGACTTGGTCGCTGGATCATCTGAAGGGCAGCGTCGCGAATGGCAAGTTTGACGTGGCGCCAGATCCCACGGGTCAGGCTGGGTTGATCAAGGCCACGGTTAGCGGTGTGACGGGCCAAGCGCGCGCGCGTGTGGTGCCACCGCTGCCCTGGAATGAAACGTTCGATTCCTACGCGGTAGGTAGCCTGCCGCCGCATTGGGTCAGCGCGCAAGCCGGCATGTTCCAGGTGACCGAACTCGATGGCAAGAAAGTGCTCGAAAAGAAGCCCACCGACACTCTGTTCAAGCGCATGCGTGTTTTCATGGGACCCGCGGATTGGTCGAACTACACCGTTGAAGCAGATATACGCATCCCCGAAAAGCGCCGCCAGATGGGCGACGCCGGCATTATCGCGCAGCGCTACACGCTGTTCGCCTTCGGAAACAACCAGCGTTTGGAGCTGAACTCCTGGCAGCCGGAAGTGACCCGCCGCGTCTCCGCGCCATTCGAGTTGAAGCCGGACACCTGGTACCGCTTGAAACTACGCGTGGAAAACACGGCCGACGGTAAAACGCGCGTGCGCGGCAAAGCCTGGGCCGTCACCGATACGGAGCCGGATGCCTGGCTCCTTGACCGCACCGATCCCATTCCCAACAAACAGGGCAGTCCCGGCTTGTTCGCCGATGCTCAGTTCGGAGTGTATTTCGATAATTTCAAAGTGACGCCAAACCAATGAAACGCGCCATCCTGCTCGCACTGATTTCGCTCCCGATTTCGCTTTGGGTGCTGTTTGCGTCCGATCCCGGCTCGGGTGACTGGCCCATGTGGGGCGGCACCGCCGACCGCAACATGGTCTCGTTGATGAAGGGCATCCCCATCACCTGGGATCTGAAGACCAAGAAAAATGTAAAGTGGATGGCTCAGCTCGGCTCGCAGAGCTACGGCAATCCCGTCGTGGCCGGCGGGCAGGTTTACGCCGGCACGAACAACGAACTGGTGCGCAATCCCAAGGAACCGGGCGACCGAGGCGTGCTCATGTGCTTCCGCGAATCGGACGGCAAGTTCCTCTGGCAGCAGGCCAACGCCAAACTGGCTGCGGGCCGCGCGCTCGACTGGCCATTTCAAGGCGTGTGTTCGTCACCGCTAGTCGAAGGCGAACGCCTGTATTACGTCACCAACCGCTGCGAAGTAATGTGCCTGGATACCCATGGTGATGGCAATGGCGGCGCCAAAATCATCTGGAAATACGACATGATCGACGAGGTCGGTTCTTCCCCGCATAACATGTCGAACTCGTCTCCGGTCTCCTACGGCAACCTAGTATTCGTTGGCACGGCGAACGGGCAGGACGAGAGCCACGTTCACATCCCTTCGCCGCGCGCGCCTTCCATGATCGCGCTCGACAAGAATACCGGCAAGAAGGTGTGGGAAGTGAACAATGTGGGCGAGCGCATCCTGCATGGGCAGTGGTCGTCGCCGTCGGTGGGCAAGATCGGCGATATCGTGCAGGTGGTGATGGGTGAAGGCGACGGCTACGTGCGCGGCTACGAAGCCGAAACCGGCAAGAAGTTGTGGGAATTCGATATGAACCCAAAGGATTCCGTATGGCCCAAAACCCGCAACGAAGTGATCGCCACGCCGGTGATTTGGGAGAACAAGGTTTTCATCGCCAACGGCCAGGATCCCGAACACGGCGAAGGCGTCGGCCACCTCTACGCCATCGACGCCACCAAGCGCGGCGACATCACGGAGAGCGGGCGTCTTTGGCATTACGACAAAATCCGCCGCTCCATTTCGACGGGCGCCATCTACAATGGGCTGCTGTTCTACTCCGATTTCAGCGGCTTTCTGCATTGCCTGGATGTGAACACCGGCAAGCCATACTGGACACACGATATGCTGTCGGCGGTGTGGGGGTCGCCGATGGTGATCAACGGCAGGGTATATATCGGCGACGAAGACGGCGACGTCTACGTGCTCGAAGCTTCCAAAGAAAAGAAGCTGATCTCGCAGATCAACATGGGCAGTTCCGTGTACGCCACGGTCGTACCGGCCCACGGCACGCTTTTCATCATGAACCGCAACGAGCTGTGGGCGCTCAGCGAGAACCCGTGATTTTCGATCTTCGGACGCGAGTTCTGTTTGGCGACTCGCGGTTTGCGGAGCTGGGCGGATTGGCCCAGAGTCTCGGCTTTCGGCGGACGCTGCTGGTTTCCGATCCGGGTCTCGCCGCCACCGGTTATCCGGCCCAGGCGCTGGCGATGCTGGGCGCCCACGCGCAACTGTTCGATCGCTTTTCCCCGAATCCCGATACGGAGATGGTCGACGCCGGCCGTGTCTTAGCCGCCGCGCACAACATCGATTCGATTGTGGCCTTGGGCGGCGGCAGTTCGCTCGATTGCGCCAAGGGCATAAACTTCGTGCTCACCAATGGCGGCAACATGCGCGACTATTGGGGTTTCGGCAAAGCTGCCTGCCCGATGCTGCCCATGATCGCCGTCCCAACTACGGCCGGCACCGGCAGCGAGGCCCAGAGTTACGCGCTGATTTCGGATGCCGAGACCCACGTCAAGATGGCATGCGGCGACCCAAGGGCGGCCTTTCGCGCGGCCATACTCGATCCGCTGCTGACGTGCTCGCAGCCGCGCACGGTGACTGCCACAGCCGGTTATGATGCGCTCTCGCACGCGGTCGAAAGCTACGTGACAACCAAACGCTCGCCGGCATCGGTACTGTTCGCGCGAGAAGCCTGGTGGCTTCTCTCCGCGAATTTCGAGCGCGTGCTGCGCGATCCGGAGGATTTGGAAGCACGCGGCGCCATGCTGCTGGGTGCCCACTATGCCGGCATTGCCATCGAAAACTCGATGCTGGGCGCCACGCATGCCTGCGCCAATCCCCTGACCGCGCGCTACGGCACGACGCACGGCGTGGCCATCGCAGTATTGCTGCCTCGTGTGGTGCGCTGGAACTTGCCGGCAGCCGGAAAGCTTTATGACGAATTGTCCTTCGTCGATTTCCCGGATTTCCTGGCGGAACTGGCAACGGCCGCCGGGTTGCCCAACCGCATCCGCGACCTTGGTATACCCGAGGACGCGCTGTCGATGTTGGCCGGCGAAGCTGCCGCGCAATGGACCGGCCGCTTCAATCCACGCCCATTTGATGCGGCTGCCGCCCTGGAAATCTACCGCGCCGCATACTGAAATTTACAACGTTTTTACGGCTTCATCACACGACCAAACGGATGGGTCTGTTACCGTTGAAGAATGAGGACAGTCTTGTGTCTGGCCGCCTGCGCGGCCGTGGCCTCGTCGGCGGGCAGTTCGATCTTCACCGTGGTAAAAACGCCCAACGAGAATTTTAATAATGGCCTCAATGCCATCTCAGCCTCCTCGCCCAGTGACATCTGGGCTGTAGGCCAGTCCACCATCCACTATGACGGCGCCACTTGGACCGCCTTCCAGGCACCCATGATCAACGGTGACAATACCAGCGAATTGGGCGGCGTTTACGACGTTTCTCCCACCGAAGCCTGGGCCGTGGGAACCACCGGTATCACGCTGGGCAATCTGCAACAAGTAATCGAGTATTGGGATGGCACGGCATGGAGCCTGTTTCCGGGACCGACCTTTGCTTCGGGCGACCAACCCAGCCTGAAAGCCATGGCCGGCATCTCCTCCACCGACATCTGGGCGGTCGGCAGCCTCTTGAGCAACGGCGAACTGTTCGACCTGTTTGAACATTGGGACGGCACGGCGTGGACCGCGACCGCCCTCCCGGCAGGCGGCTTTCTTTTGGCCCTCTCCGCCGATGCCACCAACGACGTGTGGGCCGTCGGGTTTGAGGGGGCGGAAAATGACAACAGTGGCACCTTCGTGATGCACTATAACGGCACAAGCTGGAAAAAAGTCATCAGCCCCAGCGTCGGCTCGGGCGCCAATCAGTTCAACGGCGTGCTGGCGCTAGCGCCCAATAATGTATGGGCAGTCGGTTTCTCGACGCCCGTCCCCCCGCCCAAGGAGGTCGCCAGGTTGACCTTGATCGAACACTGGGACGGCACGTCCTGGTCCATCGCAACCAGCCCCAACATGGGCCCCAACAGCATCTATGAATCGAATGTGCTCTACGGAATCACCGCCGTCTCATCGTCGGATGTCTGGGCCTTCGGCTCCTACTTTGCGGCCAGCGGATCCGAGCACCAGATGACCCTCCTGCAACATTGGGATGGAGCCTCCTGGACGATTCAACCCAGTCCGGATCCGGGCGCGAGCGGCGCTTTCCTCTCGGATATCCTGTTTGCCGGTGTCTGTCCGGCGCCGGGGAACGTCTGGATTGTTGGCGCGGAGGATCACCCGCCGAACGACATCACCATGGCCATTCACAGCATCACCGCCGACAGCGTGCATCCATAAAGCCGCCTCACATTTCGGCGAGCGTCAGTTTCACGTCCGCCTTCGCCCAGGCCGCATCGAATTCGTGCTTCACCCAGGCAGCGGCTTCCTGCTTCTCCTGCGCCTCCAGCGATTTCATCAGCCCGAATAGCATGCGGCCATTGCGCGGCGAGCGTTTCGCTCCTTCGCGAAAAACACTTTCGGCCGCCGCCGCCTGGCCCGCCAATAGCAGCGCCGCGCCCAGCGACTCGCGCACCGGATAATACCAATCCGGAGGCTCGTCGTAGGTGAACGTATCCTGCAACTCGACGGCGCGCCGCCAATGCGGCACGGCCTCGGCGGGCGTGGCCGACATGCGGGCGTCAATGATCGCCACCATCAATGCCACCACATCGCCGGCCTTGGAGTATCCGAAGTTTGCGTCCGCCGGAATCATGCCGCGCATCACTTCGAGTGCCTTCCTTTCCCCACCGGCGGCGGCCCGGTCGCCGCGCACGGCAAACGCGATCGCACGGCCATAGCGCCATGTCGCCAGGCTTTGACGCAATCCCGCATTCGGTTGCGGCATTTTCAGGAGAGCGTCCCAATCCCCGAAACGCGCGTGCGCGAAATACCACGCCGCGTTGAACCCATCGGCCATTTCCGGCATGCCCTCCAACATCGACGCCGAGGCGGCCGCGATTTCATCGGCGGCATGCAGGCTGTCGGCTCTGCGCCCCTGCATCCAGCGCGCGTAGGCGATGAAGTGCAGGTTGTGAATGTAGTACGCGGCGTAGCCGCTGTGCAGGACGCCGCTCCGCCCCAGATACTCGCGATCCACCGCGACGGCCCGCTCGTTCACCGCGGCCGCCATCTCGTAATCGCCCGTCGCCAGCCAGATATGCCCGGGCATGTGCACCATGTGTCCGGCCCAAGGCATGATACCCATCAGGCGTTGCGCGCTGGGGATGGCCCGTTCGGGATTCTTCGACGATTCCACCACGTGAATATACAGATGGTTCGCGCCCGGATGGTCCGGCCAGCGTCGTAGCACTTCTTCAAGCGTGCGTTCCGCTTCCGGGACGCCGGCGGCAGGCGTGCCGTCATTGGCATACCAGTGCCAACGCACGGGGATCATCAGGCTTTCGGCATAGAGCGTGATCGCGTCCAGGTCGTCCGGCCAACGCGCCGCCAGCACACGCATGGCGTCCGTATATCGCTGCGGTCGATATTCCGGGCAGCGCGCCGCAACAGCGCGCACGTAGGCCTGCTCATGTTCCGGCGCGCCGGTGACCTTCAAGCCCGCCGCGGCCGCCTCGCAGGACGCTTTCATGTTGTATTCCGCATCGCCCTCCATGTTGACGTACGGCCCCTGCGCCATCGCCATGCCCCAGTAGGCCATCCCGGCCGACGGGTCCAACTCCGCCGCTCTGCGGAACGAGCGCAGCGCCTCATAGCGGTTGAAGCCATACATCAGCACCAGCCCCTGCTCGAAGAACTTCTGCGCCTCGGGATTGGCCGTGTGGATCGGGTGATGCCAAGCGCCCAGGCCCGCATACAAGGACACGGGCTTCTCCTGCGCCATCGTTAAACCGGCAACCAACAAGCACCCCAATAACGTTCGCATAATCCCCTCAGAGTGACATCATAAGGGAATTCGGCCGGTCTTATCTGCGTTTATCTGTGTTTATCGGTGGCCAAACAAACGCGCTGCTCCCTGAAACCGAATAGAATATTCTTAAGTCCCTTTCTCCCATGTGGATTGTCCGCCTGGCGCTGCGGCGCCCCTATACTTTCGTCGTGATGTCCATGGTGATCGTCATCCTGGGCATATTAGCCGTCGTTCGCATGCCCACCGACATCTTCCCGGAAATCAATATTCCGGTGGTCAGCGTCATCTGGTCGTACAGCGGTATCTCGCCCGAGGAAATGGCGGAAGTCGTCACCATACGCTGCGAGCGCTCCTTCACCACCTCGGTCAACGACATCGAGCACATGGAGTCGCAATCCCTTCCCGGTCTCAGCATCATCAAGGTGTTTTTCCACGCCAACGCCAAAGTCGACTCCGCGGTCGCGCAATTGGCGGCTGCCTCGCAGGCCGTGCTGCACTCCCTGCCCACCGGCATGACGCCGCCCTCCATCCTGCGTTACAACGCCTCCAGCGTGCCCATCCTGCAGATGAGCATTTCGAGCGAAACCATGAGCGAGCAATCGCTCTACGATTACGGTTACAACTTCATCCGCACTCAGATGGCTACCGTGCAGGGCGCCAGTTTCCCGCTGCCTTACGGCGGCCGGCCGCGCCAGATCATGGTGGATATCGACCTCAAGTCCCTCTACGCGCAAGGCCTCTCGGCCAACGACGTGGTGAACGCCATCAACGCGCAGAGCCTGATCATTCCTTCGGGCGTCGCCAAGATCGGCCCCAACGAATTCGTGGTGCGCCTGAACAGCCTGCCGGCCTCCGCCGAGGCCTTCAACAGCATTCCGCTGAAGCAGACCAGCGGCGGCACCGTCTTCATTCGCGACGTGGGTCATGTGCGCGACGGCTACGCGATTCAAACCAACATCGTGCGGCACAACGGCAGCCGCGCCGCGCTGCTCACCGTGCTCAAGAACGGCGGCTCCTCTACGCTGCACATCGTCAGCGAAATCAAGGCCATTCTGCCGCGCATCCGCTCCACATTGCCGGCAGCGCTGAACCTGAAGCTGCTGTTCGATCAATCCATCTTCGTGCGTGCGGCCATCAATGGCGTGCTGAAGGAAGCCACCATCGCCGCGTTTCTTACCGGCCTGATGATCCTGCTCTTCCTGGGAAGCTGGCGCAGCACGATTATCGTTTGCATTTCGATCCCTCTCTCGATCCTCACCTCGCTCGCCGTCCTGAACCTGCTGGGCGAAACCATCAACGTGATGACGCTGGGCGGCCTGGCGTTGGCGGTAGGCATCCTGGTAGATGACGCCACGGTTGAAATTGAAAACATCCATCGCAACCTGGGCCAGCGCAAGCCGATCATCCAGGCGATCCTGGACGGCGCCAGCCAGATCGCCATTCCGGCATTCGTTTCCACCCTGTGTATCTGCATCGTGTTCGTGCCGGTAATCTTTCTCACGGGCGCGGCACGCTATCTGTTCACGCCGCTGGCCCTGGCAGTGGTGCTCGCCATGATGGCTTCCTACATTCTCTCCCGCACGCTGGTTCCCACCATGGTGAAGTATCTCCTGCGCGCCGAAGCCGAGCGCTACCAGAATGAATCCGGCGAAATGGAGAGCAGCGGACACGGGCTGTTCAACTCCATTCACCATGGGTTTCAGACCCGCTTTGAAAACTTACGGAACGCCTACCGGAGGCTGCTGGCCGCGGCCCTGTCGCATCGCAAACTGGTCGCCATCTGCTTCGGCCTGATCGTGGCCGCTTGCGCCGCGCTGACTCCATTCATCGGCCGGGATTTCTTCCCGCAGGTCGACGCCGGCCAGATCCGCCTGCATGTGCGCGCGCCCGCCGGCACGCGCGTGGAGGAGACCGAGGCTTATTTCCGCCAGGTCGAGGACACCATTCGGAAGATCGTCCCGCCGGCCGAGCTGTCGGATGTGCTCGACAACATAGGGCTGCCCTACAGCGGCTTCAACATCGCGCTCAGCGACACCGCCACTATCGGCTCATTCGATGGTGAAGTTCTGGTTTCGCTGAAGCCGGAGCACGCATCCACCTGGAAATATATACGCGAAATCCGCCAACGCCTGGGCCGCCAATTTCCCGAACTGACCTTCTTCTTCCAGCCCGCGGACATCGTGGGACAAATCCTGAATTTCGGGTTGCCCGCACCGATCGACGTGCAGGTAATCGGGCCGCTGACGAATGCGGCCGCGAATTACGCCCTGGCGCGCCAGATTACCGTGCGCCTGACCCGCATTCCCGGCGCCGTGGACGTGCATCTGCATCAGGTGGTCGATGCGCCGGAGCTGCTTTTCAATGTTGACCGCACACGTGCCCGCGAATTAGGCCTGACGCAGGCGGATGTCGCCAACAGCCTGCTCATCTCGCTCGCTTCCAACATGCAACTTGCGCCGAATTACTGGATCAATCCCCAAAACCAGGTCGATTACCCCATCGCCATCCAGACCCCGGAATATCACATGGGGTCCACCGCCGAGTTGCTCGACACGCCGGTGCGCGCGGCCGCCGGCTCGTCCACCCAACTGCTCACCAACGTGGGCCAGTTGGAACGCGACTCCACTGCTTCGGTGGTGAACCATTACAATGTGCAGCCGCTCTATGATGTCTACGCCAACGTGCAGGATCGCGACCTCGGCACGGTCGCCGGCGAGGTGCACAAGGTCCTGGACGATTTCCGATCCAAGCTGCCTAAAGGCAGCTTCTTTGAAACGCGCGGGCAGGTGGAAACGATGCGCACTTCTTTCATCGGCCTGGGACTCGGCATGGTTTTCGCAGTGCTGCTGGTCTACTTCGTCATGGTGGTCAATTTCCAATCCTGGCTGGATCCTTTCATCATTCTGATGGCATTGCCCGGCGCCCTGTCCGGCATCCTGCTGATGCTCTTCGTTACCCAGACGACGATCAATGTTCCTTCGCTGATGGGCGCTATCATGAGCATCGGAGTGGCTACCGCAAACAGCATCCTGCTCGTGAATTTCGCCAACGATCTGCGCGCCACCGGCGCCGACGCCATCACAGCCGCGCTCGAAGCCGGCTACACGCGGCTGCGTCCAGTGGTGATGACCGCCCTGGCCATGATCGTGGGCATGCTGCCGATGGCGTTGGGCGTCGGCGAAGGCGGTGAACAGAACGCGCCGCTGGGCCGCGCCGTGATCGGCGGCTTGCTGGTCGCGACCGTCGCGACGCTGTTTTTCGTGCCGGTAGTATACAGCGTATTGCGGCGCAACCCGCCCACCTATCTGGAGCACGAAGCCGAGGTGGAGGCGTATGATCGCTGATCCGGGAACCGAGACCCAGGCGCGCCCCCGCCCGCGCACCGGCCGCCGCGGCCTGCTGGCCTTCTTCGCGCTCATCGGTCTGCTGGTGGCCGCCGCTGTGGCTGGCGGCATCCTGCCGCGCCTCTCCCGCGAAAAGGCGCTACTGTCGGCCGCGCAAACCGAGGCCACCGCGCGCCCCACGGTGGAAGTGGCCACCGCCCGCCTGGCGTCGGCGCGCGGCATCCTGGATCTGCCCGGCGACATGCAGGCCCTGGTCGATTCGCCGATCTTTGCGCGCGTGGACGGCTATCTGCACTCGCGCCTGGTGGATTACGGCGACCACGTCAAGACCGGTCAACTGCTCGCCGAAATCGATACGCCGGAACTCGATCAGCAGATCGGCCAGGCCCGCGCCACGCTTTCCCAAACGCGCTCCGCGCTGAATGAAGCGGCCGCCAATCTGGACCTCTATAAAGCCAATCTGAACCTGGCCCGCCTGACCGTGGATCGCTGGCGCCGGCTGGCCAAGGGCGGCGTGGTGGCGCGTCAGGAAGCCGATCAAAAGGAAGCCGATTTCGCGGTCGGAGAAGCACAGGTCGCGCGCGCGCAGGCCAGCATCAGCACCACCCAGGAAACCGTCCACGCCAATGAGGCCAATCTGCGCCGCCTGGAAGACATGAAGGCTTTCGCGCGCATCATCGCGCCGTTTGACGGCGTGATCACCAACCGCAACGTGGACATCGGCACGCTCATCAATTCCGGTAATTCCGGTGGCGCGCGGGAATTGTTTCACATCGCGCAGATCCGGGTACTGCGCATCTTTGTGAATGTTCCCCAGACCTCCGTAGCCTCCGTCCACATCGGCCAGACCGCCGAGCTGCGCGTGCAGGAACTGCCGGGCAAAGTATTCGCCGCCAAGGTGACACACATCGCCAACGCCCTGGACACCAGCTCGCGCGCCATGCTCACGGTGCTCGAGGTAACCAATCCGCAAGGTGTGTTGATGCCGGGCATGTATGCGCAATTGCGCTTTGCCACCGGGCGCACGGAACCCACCGTAATCGTTCCCGGCGACACGCTGATCCTGGGCCGCGAGGGTCCCCGGGTTGCGGTGATTGCGCCAGACCATCGCGTGCACCTGCGCCAGATCCGTATCGGCCAGGATCTCGGCTCCGAACTGGAAGTGGTTGCGGGGCTGGTTCCGGGCGAATTAGTAGTGGCCAACCCCTCCGATTCCGCGCGCGAGGGAATGTTGGTGGACGTGCGCAATATCGGCAAGTAATCAGATCCTCGTATCCCAAACGCAAGGCTGGAGTATAATTCTCCTATCCGCGTTCTCCGGAGGGGATATGGAACGCATTCACCCGAGGATCTTCCTCCTGTCACTGGCGCTGCTGCTGATGGCGCCGGCGGCCACGGCTGCGACCAAGGACCCCGCACACGATCCCGATCAAATCGGCAGCCGCGACGTCGGCAAGGGCGTCAACTTCTATTCCATCGAGCGGGAAATCGGTCTCGGCAAGGAAATGGCGCGGGAGACCGAGCGCGAAGCCAAAATGATCGACGATGCCATCGTCACGGAGTACGTCAGCCGTCTCGTACAGAATCTGGCGCGGCACTCCGACGCCAAGGTCCCCTTCACTGTTAAAGTCGTCGATTCCGACGAAGTGAACGCGTTTGCGCTGCCCGGCGGCTTCACATTCGTGAACTCCGGGCTGATTCTACAGACCGGCAACGAAGCCGAATTGGCGGGTGTGCTGGCTCACGAGATCGCGCACGTGGCCGCGCGCCATGGCACGCGGCAAGCTACCCGCGGCCAGCTCATCAACTATTCCACGATTCCGCTGATCTTCATGGGAGGCTGGGCCGGTTATGCCGTGCGCCAAGCCGTGAATCTGGCGGTGCCCATGGGCTTCCTGAAGTTCTCGCGCAATATGGAAGCCGAAGCCGACCTGCTGGGGTTGCAGTACATGTACAAGTCGGGCTACGACCCGGTGGAGTTCGTCAATTTCTTCGAAAGAGTCGAGACCCTCGAAAAGAGTAAGCCGGGCACCATTTCCAAGCTCTTCTCCACGCATCCCATGACAGGTTCCCGGATACACGCCGCGCAGAAGGAAATTCAGCAGGACTTGAAAGCCCAGCCGCAATACGTGCTCGACACTTCGGAGTTTCATGCCGTGCGCACGCGCCTGATTGAGATCGGGAATCGCGTCAAACTGCGCGAAGATCCAGGGCGGCCAGTCTTGCACACGCGCGCCCCCGCCAAAGCGGAGCAGAGCGCCGATGAGGGCGCCAGCGACGATCAGCGGCCTACACTAAAGCGCGCCAACTGAAATGCGTCGCCCTAGGCGAAGGGTTGCTCCAGCGACGGACTTTGCCGCGTCAGTAACTCGGCGCCCGATTCCGTGATGTGCATATCGTCCTCCAGTCGCACGCCGAATTCCCCCCGGATATAAATTCCCGGCTCGTCGCTGAAAGTCATGTTCGCCGCCAGCGGCAGCTTATTTCCCTTTACCAGATACGGCCATTCATGCCCATCCATGCCCAATCCGTGGCCCAGCCGGTGCGTGAAGTATTTGTAGCCGGGACCGTATCCGGCCTCCGCGATTACGGCGCGCGCCGCGGCGTCTACGGATTCACACGGGACTCCGGGACGCGCCGTCGCCAGCGCCGTGCTCTGCGCCCGATGCACAATCTCGAAGACCTGCTTCATCTTGTCCGTCGGCTTTCCGACGACGAACGTGCGGCTGATATCGGACTGGTAGCCTTCCACCGTGCAACCATCGTCGATCAGCACGATCGAGCCTTCCCGTATGATCTGCGGCTGGCGTGAGCCATGCGGCAACGCGGAGAACTCTCCCACTTGCACGCTGGCGAAGCCGGGAAACCCAAGCGCTTGATAGGCTGCGCCGATCGATTCACTGAACTCGCGGGTGGTCATGCCGTCGCGTATGGATCTCCAGGCGGCTTCGTAGGCCTGTATCGTGACACTCGAAGCCAGCCGCAGCAGCGCCATCTCAGCCGCGCTCTTGATCATGCGGCACCCGGCCGTGATTGGCGTGGCGCTGGTTATGGTGGCACTCGGTACAGCTTTCGCCAGGTTGTCCGCGAACACGAACGGCACGCTCTCTTCGATCCCGATCGAACCAGTGATGCGGCCGCGTTCCTTCAATCCGAATGCCGCCAGGGCAAACGGGCTGTCGTCTTCCTGCCAGGTCAAAACTTGCGAGCCCGCCAACGGACCGGCATCGATCTGCTCGCGCGCGCGTCCCTCTTCAAACCCTGGGCTGACGAAGAACGCATCGCCGCGCGCCGGGATAATCATCATGAAAAGCCGCTCGCTATTGCCCCAATGCACGCCGCTGAAATAGTAAAGTGACGTGCCTCCTGCCAGACAAATGGCGCCGACTTTGTTTTCCGCCATTAATTGCTGCGCTCTCTCGATCCGCGCATGGCGTTCGGCCACGGAAATAGGCTGCGCCTCGCCGCGCCGGTCCTTCAGTTGAGCGATCGGCGATCCCGCGGGCGCCGCGGATAGGGCGACGGGCGCGGCTCCGGCGGCCAGCAGAAACGTTCGGCGTGTCGGCATCCCTGTAGTTTAGCGGATACGCTACAGTGTTTTATTGCGTCTCCTGGCCACATTTTTTCTCGCCGCCTGGGCGACCGCGCTCGCCCAGGGCAACTACGAGATCCAGGTCTATGGGTCGGATCTGGTGCCGCCCCACGACACCATGGTGGAATTGCACAGCAATTTCACCATTCAGGGCAGCAAGACGATCATCGACGGCATGCTCCCCACCGAACACCAGGAGCACGAAACGCTTGAAATCACCCACGGCTTCAACGATTGGTTCGAGACGGGTTTTTATCAATTCACCAATCATCAGCCCAATGGCGGCTGGATGTGGGTGGGTACGCACATCCGCCCACGAATTGCGATTCCGGAGCGCTATCATCTGCCGGTGGGCATCAGCCTCTCCACCGAGATCGGTTATCAGAGGCCCAACATATCCGCCGACACGTGGACTTGGGAGATCCGCCCGATAGTCGACAAGAAACTCGGCCGCTGGTACAGCGCTTTTAATCCCGCGCTTGAGCGCGCCTTCCACGGTCCCGATACGCACAAAGGCCTGGAGTTTTCCCCCAACTTCAAGATCAGCTATGACGTGACGCCCAAGATCGCGGGCGGTCTGGAATACTACGGGTCGCTGGGATCGCTCACCGGTTTCGACCCGTTGTATCAGCAGGGGCAGCAGATTCTGCCGGCCATCGATCTCAATCTCAACCCGAGATGGGAGTTCAACTTCGGCGTGGGAGTCGGCGTGACGCGCGGCACGGACCATCTGCTGGTGAAGATGATTCTGGGATATCGCTTCGGACGCTAATTAAGCCGTATGAACCCGGCCTGGCACGGCCGGCAGGTTATAATAATCCTGCATGCCCATTGCGAATCGAAGGCTGGGTGGCTTACTAGAGTGGTTCGCCCATGTGCGTGCGCGCATTGAGACGTTCATCTCCGGACGTGCTCCGAACGACCCCCTTTACCTCACGAACCGCTCCTGGAAGCAGAAGCTCATCATCGCTGCGGTAGCCGCCGTGCCTGTCATAATCCTGATCGGGCTGGTGATGATGGCAGCTACGGATGTCTTCCGTATTCACAAAGCGGATCCCTACGAACGGCCCGTGGCCGAATCCCAGGCTCCGTCGGCAACGCCGGTGAAGCAGTCGGCAGATCCGAAACTGGTTCCCGCGGACCTTGAGGTAGTCAATATTCATATCGTTCGCGATGCACATGCCCCAACCGTGGCCGGCGTCGTGCGCAACAACACGAATCAGAAAATCGATTCGGCGGAAGTCAGCTACTACCTGGCCGACGAGGACGGCAGTCTCCTGGGAACCGAAATCGTCGACGTGGAAAACGTGGCGCCCCATGGCAGCATTACCTTCCATCTGCCGCTCAAGCAAACCAGCGCGGAATACGTGATCGTGCGGGACGTCCACGCCAACTGATGGAGCGCGTTCCCTTTCAAGCCACGCGCACCGCGGCGGCCTACGATAACATCCGGGTGCTACCGGTTTCGATCCTGCTGGACAACGTGCGCAGCATGTACAACGTGGGCGCGTTTTTTCGTACCGCGGACGCCGCCGGCGCGGAGAAACTCTACCTGTGCGGCATCACCAGCCATCCGCCCAAAAAGGCCATAAGTAAAACCGCGCTGGGCGCGGAAGAGCGGACGGCCTGGCAGCACGCCTGGGACCCGCTGCCGTTTCTCAACGCCCTGCGGGCGCGCAGCTACGAGATCGCGGCCATCGAAACCACTGTGCACGCGGTGGACTTATTCGACTGGCAGCCGCGCTTTCCGGTCTGTCTGATTTTCGGCCATGAGGTGGATGGCATCCGGCCGGAGGTTGCCCGATTCTGCGATACCCACGTGCGCATCCCCATGCTGGGCCTGAAGCATTCCTTGAATGTGGCCACGGCCGGCGGAGTCGCGATCTACGAGTTATTGCGCAAGTACCGCTACCTGGCTTGCTCGTAGTGCGCGAGTTTCGCCCGCAGCGTGTCGGCCAGCCGCGCGTTGTGATCGGCCTCGGCCAGTTGCAGGGCTTGGCGCTCCGCTTGCACCGCGTCAGCCCCTCGGCCCGCCTCGAAGTACACCGTGCCCAGCATGTCAAAGCACTGCCAATCCTTGCCGCCGCTGAGATCGACTGCTTTCTGCAATTGCGCGATGGCATCGTTAAAGCGTTTCTCCTGCCCCAATACAAAGGCCAGGTCGAAGCGATATTCCACCGAGTCCGGCGCCAGTTTCACGGCGGTCTCCAACTCCGCCGAAGCGGCCGCGGTCTGTCCCATTTTAAGCAGCACCGACGCCAGCTTATTATGCGCGTCCGCCAGTTCCGGACTTAGCTCAACCGCTTTGCGCACGTGACGCAATGCCTCGGCGGTAAGGCCTCTCTGCGCCAGCACGGTTCCCAGATCCGCTTCCACTTTCGGATTTGCCGGATTGAGAGCCAACGCCTTGCGGTAGTTCGCAATCGCATCGTCCGGATTCCCCGTCTGCGCCTGTGCCAGCGCCAGATTCGCGAACACCACCGGCTGGTTAGGCGTGAGTTCCGCCGCTTTCTGATATTCGGGCACTGCGGCCCCCACGTCGCCGTTCTCGCTCAGTGCGTAACCCAGGTTGAAGTGCGCCTTGCCGTCATCCGCGTCGAGCGCCAGCGCGTTGCGCCACGCCGGAACGGCCTCGGCGTATCGATTGTGCTTCATCAGGTCCAGCGCGACATTGAACAGCCGGTAAAACTCCGTGGCAGGCGCTTCGATTCGCGTCAGATCTCCCTTGGGAATGTTGATGAACTCCGGAATGTTCGCCGCGCGATTGGCTGCCGTGGTGTTGTCAATCAGTATTGCCGGGCTGTCGTTGCCATTCTCATCGATGTGCGTGAGGTAAAGCTGCGTATAAACCGAGCGCCGCTTCGATGAGAACACCAGCCAGCGCCCATTCGGCGAGAAACTGTGCCAGGAATTCATGAGCGGACCGTTCGAGTTGAGCCGGCGCGCCACGCCGCCCTGTGCCGGAACAATATACAACTGGCTGTCGGGGCGCATGAGCAGCCCGGACTTATTTTGCACGAACACGATCCACTTGCCATCCGGCGAGACTTTCGGAAAATCGTTGCTCATGCCATTTTCCGAAGCGCCCACGACCCGCTCCGCCTGGCCGCCCCGGCCGCCGTTAAACGGAATGCGATACAGATCGTATTGGATCTGCGTTTCATTAGGATCGTTGGCATACCGGGAAGGCGGCTGTCCCGGCGGATACGGATCGCGCGCCTTGGCCCGCGAGAAGACCACATAGCCGCCGTCCGGACTCCAGAATCCGCAGGCCTGCACGTAATCCGGATCGTCGGCGCCGGGCAGCGGCTGCAATTTCCCGCTTTCGTGGCTATACCACGCCAGGATGCCCCGTGTCGGATAGAAAACCTGCACGAATCCGTAAGCCGGATAGAATCCCTGGTAAAGCCGGTCACCCAGGTGCCGGCTGCCCGATCCCGGCGCCTCGATCGAAGTCACCACATACTTGCCGTTCGGCGAGACCTGCGACATGAAGCCGAAGCGCTGCGCCTTGTTGTCGCTGAATTCGCCCCACTGCACGATCGATTCCTTGCTGATGGAGCTTACTTTTTGCACGGAAAGCAGGCTGTACAGGGCCTTGTTGTTGTTCGGACCGTCCACATCCAGGCCCAACGTCTTGCCGTCGCGCGAAACAGAATGGCAGTTGGCGCAGGTCGGCAGCTTATCCATCACGATCTTGCCCCGCGACTCGTCGAGATAGCGCAAGCGCCACTGGATCAAAGGCAGGAGCGAATCCGGCAGCGGCTTGATCACGCCGCGCTCCCCCTGCGGAATGGCGGGCATGAGCGGCACATCGCGATAAAAGATCGGCGCACCCACCGCATCCGCCGATGTTTGGATCTTGACCTGCCCGCGCGAAACTGGGACGTCGGCATCCGTGGCGCGGAAACCGCTAATGATGACCGTCGCCGGGCTGCGCCGGCTGCGCAATTGGATCTCCGCCCAGGCTTCCGGATCCGGCTTCCAGGTATGCGCGGCCGCCTGTTCGGGAGTCAAGGAGGGCGGCACAAATCCCCCATAGCTATCGTCGATTTCGCCCACCTGCAGGAGTGGTCCCGGAGCCTTCACGCGGATAGGCGGCCCGCCTTCGGCGAAAACAATTTCGATCCGCCAGGTGCCGGCCGTTTCGTTCGGGTCGCGCCAAAGAAACGTCGGCGCCGTGATGTCCGGCGGAAAGAGCGATCCCTCTCCGGGATAGTCCACGGTGATGCCCGCCGCGCGCGACAATGGTGGCAATTGCTGGGGCCCGAATCCTCGTATCAGAAAGAATGAACCCGTGACAGCAATTCCGGCTGCAAGAATAGCTGACCTGACCCTCACAGGATTTCCAGACCGAAAGTAAAAGATTATCAGAATGCTTGGGCGGGTGCTCAGGCGTGCGCATGTGCCAGGTAATGCTGGCGCAATAGATCTTTGCCGTAATCGTTGCCGTTGGGTGTGCGCACCACGCAATGAATGTGCTGGCGGTCGGGCATCTTAGCATCCTTCGCAAAACGCGCCAGGTTGGCGGGCCGCTGATGATCGAATTCGATCAGAATCACCGGGCTGTGCACGCGGTAATAATAAACGCTGTCGGAAGCCGCCCCGCCGATCCACGCAAAACAGGTCCGGTCCAGATGCCGCGCGATCTCATCCATCTTCACCCGCGCATGGCCTTCGTCCATATTGCCCACATACAACTCGACCAGTTCCAAGAGCTGTTTGCGGCGTGGCTGCGGGAAGTCTGCCGCCCGCGCTCCGGCGTAATCCAGTACCACGTTGTCCTTCCACGCTTCCGTCAGGTTGCAGTTCTCCGTCTTGTCGGACCGCAGGATCGCCTTGCCGCGCTGCCCCTCGTCGAGCGCCTGCAGCATCGCCAATCCGCGATCTTGCTCCTCCTGCAGAATCGAAATGCCCTTGTACTTGCCGGAGGTCGCCGTGACCGGTTCCGAACCGGAGAAGTACGGCGTCATCACCACCTGGTCGCCCAGCACGAAATAATTGATAATCGCGTGGTGGCCGTCGAGTTGGAATCCCCACGGTTCGGTGGCGGACGGCTTGCCCATCACCGTGATGTAATACAGCCATTCGCCCAGAAACTGGTGGTCGCCGGTGAGTTCGGCGAGCGTTTCGTTCAACCGCATGATGTCCCGCGTAAGCCGCATGCCGCGCGGGCTGAGCGAGGCTTCCAGCAGTCCGAAAGCCGTGCGGCGTTGCGCCTCGCTCAGCTCCTGAAAACTGACGCCTTGGCGGACGTAGAAATGCTGGTTCATCCACTTACGCCACTCCGGATCGTCCACCGCAAACATGGTGCGGGCGCGCTGGTCCGCGGTCAGGCTGGACAGGAAGCGCTCCGCCGCGGTGCGCACTGTCGCCGTGCCGACTCCCGTGGCATGCATCGGAAAAAGGCCCGACTCGACGGTTCCTGCCGTGGTGATGCCCTTGAACGGCTCGGCGAGGCCCTTGCTTTCGTAGTCCGCCGACATGCGGCGAAAGCGCGCGGCGGTCTCGTTGGGGTCCTCGGCGAAGAGGTGGGTGGTTAGCAGAACGCCCGGAACGATAGTAGAAAGGAACCGGCGGCGGTTGTGATCGGCGGACAGATCGCTCTGGTGCATTGGTGTATTATGGCACTAACAATATGGCCACAGTGGTCAGCATCCATGCCGCGAAAAGCAATCTGTTCCGACTCGTCAAGCGAGCCGCCGAAGGGGAGGAAGTCCTCATAGACCGAAATGAAACCCGTGGCGATGCTTACTCGGGTTCCCAGCCGCCGCTCACCGCTGGGCGCTTTTAAAGGCAAGATCCATATGTCCGCGGACTTCGAGGCGATGCTTCCGGGATTTGAATCCCACTTGTGACCCAGCCCACATTACTCGGTACAAGCACGATTTCCAAGCGCGTGCACGGCACCGTAAGCGCTCCACAATCGGACGTGCGAGTCAACGTTGTAAGCGCTTGGGAGATTGTGCTCAAGTTCCAGGCAGGTAAGCTCTACGACGTCCCGATCGAGCGCGTGCTATCCGAGGTCTCGCTGGCCTGTGATCAAAGTCCTTGCGGAAGGCTTGACCCTGGCCACGAACGACCGGCAAGTAACCGAGTAC
Source organism: Bryobacteraceae bacterium (assembly GCA_049511415.1). Classification (GTDB taxonomy): domain Bacteria; phylum Acidobacteriota; class Terriglobia; order Bryobacterales; family Bryobacteraceae; genus Bog-159. The sequence goes on from JBEKYC010000026.1 coordinate 43,589, forward strand.
AAGGTTGCTACGATCTGGTAGGACCAGCGCGGCTGCCGCGCGTTATACTGCGGTCGAATGCGCATCCACCTACCGACCCTCGCCCTGGTTTTCGCGGCGGCATTCGCAGCCGTGGCCGCCAAACCTGCCGATGAATCGCGGCGGTTCCCGTCGGCCAACCAGATTCGCACGGAGGTCGTCGACCAGCACCTGCTGGGCAAGTCCTTCATGCCCGGCGGCACCCTCGCGCATTACAAAAAAGGCCCCACCGAATATCGCATGTTCGTCGCCAAATTGTCCGACTCCCAGACTGCCGCGTTTCTTCTGGTCGATTGGCGCAAGGCGCTGGCAGGCGCGAAACTGATCCCGTCGTTTGGCGGCTACTTCGGCCTGGATGCCGGCACGCCGGTCTTCGTCTTCGCCAAAGGCGCGTGGATCGCGGGCGTGGCGGGGCTTCCTGAAAAGGACGCGGATCTGGGCGCCCGATCGCTCGCGGCGCATCTGAATTAGGGACGGAGGCGTGATGGATTTAAACGGACGCGTGGCGGTCGTAATCGGCGGCACCTCCGGAATCGGCCGCAAACTGGCAGCCGGCTTGGCTGCGGCGGGCGCCGACGTGGTCCCCACCGGCCGCCGCGAGGCGCTGATAGATGAAGCGTGCGGCGAGATCGAACGTGCCGGGCGTAAAACCCTCCGCCACGCCTGCGATGCCGGATCGCGCGCCTCCATCGACCGCTTCCGCGACGCCGTGCTCGCGCAGTTCGGCCACGTGGATGTGCTGCTGAACGCAGCGGGCCAGACCTTCCGTCAAGCTACCCAGGATGTGAGCGAAGCCGACTGGAACCGCATCCTGGACGTGAATCTTACGGGCACCCTGCGCAGTTGCCAGTCCTTCCACGCGGCGCTGGCAGCCAACCGCCGCGGACGCATCATCAACATCGCATCGCTGACTTCGTTCGTAGGTTTTCTGGAGGTGACCGCCTACGCCGCGTCCAAAGCCGCGGTTCTGGGGCTCACCCGCAACCTGGCCGTCGAATGGGCCCGTGACGGCATCAGCGTGAACGCCATCGCGCCCGGCGTCTTCCGCACCGATCTGAACGCCGCGCTGCTCGACGGCACCGAACGCGGCTGCGAGTTAAAAATGCGCACCCCCATGGGCCGCTTTGGGCAGCTTGAAGAACTGGTAGGCGCGGCGGTGTTGCTGGCGTCCGATTCTGCCAGCTTCATCACCGGTCAGTGCATCGCGGTGGATGGAGGGTTCCTGGCGTCGGGCGTGAATCAGTAGCACGAAGAAGCTTCAGGGGCCGTGGGGCCTCGCCGCAGACTATCAACGAACGCCCACCAGCACCGCCGTGCTTCGCAGATCATCGTCAAGCGTGACAAGCCCTCGCGTATTGCTAGTTCAAGATAAGCCGAAAAGAAGTGTGACTTGATCGTCAAAGGACAGACGATGCTCCTCGTGGAAAGCCTGCATCCGGACTGCCTGCGACCGTTTCTCCAAAGCCCCGTCGAAAGGCACGCGCAAGGACCTGGCGACCGCCTCCAGAGCGCGCTCGACTACCTCTTCGGGCAAGCATCTCACGCCGCGGTCCTGCGCGGCTTTGAGTAGTTCCTCGCCATGTGGAGATAGGTTGACGGTCACGGCGACTAGTATATAGCGCGCGCGTCGAGGACCTACCGCCGGAACTTGGTCTCCTCCTTGAATGCCTCCAATGAGTTGTACACGATCGGGCAATAGCTGGCCCGGTCCGCGAATTGCCACATCCGGCTGGCAATCGATCCGTTGCCGCGCACCATGTGCGGGAAGCGCTGGCACACGTCCGGGCGCGCTTCGTATACCGTGCACGTCGTCCCATCCAAAAACACGCAGGCGCCTTCCGCGGTCTGGCACAGGATGGTGCCCTCCGCTTCGCTTTCGGCCGTGTATTGCGAAAGAAACTTGCCCGGCGCCAAACTCAGATGCCGCGCCAGGCGCTCCACATCGCGCTCCGAAAGCTTGACGCTGGCCACCTTGCAACAATTGGCGCACACCGTGCAATCGATCTGCTCCTCAATGCCCTCGGCGATGCGCCGCAGAATGCGGTCGGAGTGGTCGTGCGTCTTCAAGTGCCGCCGGAAACGCTCGTTTTCCGTGCGTTTCTTTTCGCCCAGCAGTTTGATCTGTACCAGGTCGGTAATCATGACCAGCACACACCCCGCGCCGCCAAATCGCGCTCCAGTTGCTCACGCGATTCAAACCGCACCGCGTCGATGCCCTCGCGCCGCGCGGCTTCCACGTACGCCGGGATATCGTCGGTGAAGAAGCACTCCTCGGGCCGGCATTGCGCGCGCGCGATGGCTTCCCGGTAAATGGCGGGCTCCGGCTTCATGGCTTTCACTTCATAGGAAAGAACGTAGTCGTCAAAGTGCCGCAGCAACTCATAGTTCCGCCGCACCATATCGAAGTGAATGGCGTTCGTATTGGAAAGCACCAGCATGCGGTAGCGCGCCGCGATCCCTTCCAGCATGCTCTCCTCGACCAGCGTGGGCGGCAGAAAGATGCTGCTCCAGATTTCGCAAAACTGGTCGTAAGTAATGCGTAGATCGAGCGTCCGGCTGATTTCCGCAACGAAATCGCGCGGCTCAATAAGCCCCGTTTCAAAGCGATGCACCACGTCCGTCGTGGCCAGGCGCTTGGGGATATCCGCGGCGGCATGCGGGCAAAGCTTTTCCAACTCGCGGTAGCCGCGCGAAAAATCGAAAGGGACCAAAACCTTTCCCAAATCAAAAATCACTGTCTTAATCAATGGGTCGGACCGGCTGGCGCGGCGGCCGTTTTGGCCGCGCTCGCGGGATGCTGCAGCTCTTTGTCCAGGATCGGCTTCAGCACGTCCATCCGGATCGCCCCGTTGTAATGCTGGCCGTCGATAAACAGCGTCGGAGTGCTCATCACGCCGATATTAAAACCGTCGTCCATGTCGCGCGCCACTGCCTTGCGGACTTCCGGCGAATCCAGATCGGCTTCAAACTGCTTCATGTCCAGGCCGATGCCCGAGGCCACGGCCAGCAGGGCGGGCCGCCGCAAATCCGTGCGATTCGCGAACAGAGCGTCGTGCATCTGCCAGAACTTGCCTTGCTTTTGCGCCGCCACCGCGGCTGCGGCGGCCAGCGCGGCCTGCGAATGAATATCCAGCGGAAATTCCTTGAAAATCAGCTTCACCTGCGTGGGGTACGCCTTCAGAACCGCATGCAACTGCGGCGTCGCCAACAGGCAGTAGGGGCACTGAAAATCCGAGAACTCCACCAGCGTGATGGGTGCGTCCGCAGGCCCGGTCATGGGCGCCCCCGCGGTCGGCACCGCCACGGGCTCTTCCAGGATTTTGTGTTCCGGCGCATGCGCAAATCGGGATGCTTCGGCATCCGCCAGGACTTCCTTCTCGCTCTTGCCGGCCAGCAGAGAAGCCACGATCACCTTGGCCAACCCCTTGCTGTAGTAGCAGTTCGGATCCTTTACACGGCACTCGGCGACCTTCATGCTGCAGCCGCAACTGCAGTCCCGCTGGCGCAGCAGCTTGAGCGCGGTGGCCTTTTGCGCGGGATTCAAGGCACTCAGATCCACCGCCGGCAGATTCTCTAGCTTCTCCCAGTCCTGAGCACACGCCAGTGCGGCGCCCAACATATAAAGACCGGCGACCGCCAGCACGCGCAGACAGCGTTTACTCATTTCTCTATTGTATCGTGGGGCAGACGATCGTTTTAAGTCGTCTGCCCAACCTCCTGGTCCTTATACTGCAACTGATACAGCTTCCAATAAATCCCCCGCGCCGCCAGCAACTGCTGATGCGTCCCGGACTCCCGCAGCCGGCCCTTGTGCATCACCAGTATGCGGTCCGCTCGCTGGATCGTCGAAAGGCGGTGCGCAATGACGATCGAAGTCCGCCCCTCCACCATGCGGCTCAACGCTTCCCGCACGCGAAATTCCGTCTCCGTGTCCACACTCGAAGTGGCTTCGTCCAAAATCAGAAAACGCGGATTATGGGCCAGCGCGCGCGCGAAACTGATAAGCTGCTTCTGCCCCGTCGATAGCCCGCTGCCCCGCTCGCGTATCGCATGCCCGAACCCATCCGGCAATGACTGGATAAAGTCGAGCAGATTGACCTGTTCCGCCGCATCCTCAATGGCTGCCCGGTCGATGCCGGCCGTGCCCAGCCGGATGTTGTCCTCCAGCGTGCCCGTGAAGAGGTATGGATCTTGTAAAACCACACCGAACAGGCGCCGCAGATCGTGCGGGTCCAGGTCCCGCACGTCGCTGCCACCCACCCGGATGGCGCCCTTTTGCGCGTCATAGAAGCGCAACAGCAGGCTGATGAGCGTGGTCTTCCCCGCGCCCGTGTGCCCTACCACGGCGATGGTCTCACCCGGTTCAATGCTGAAGCTGACGTCCCGCAGCACCCAATCCTCGTCCTGGTAGGCAAACCAGACGTGGTCGAACTCGATGCGCGCCGACAGTGGCGCTGGTTGCGGTTCAGCCGGCGGCAGGATTCCCGGCGGCGTGTCCACCAGCTTGAAGATGCGCTCCGAGGAGGCCATGGCGCCTTGCAGGATGTTGTACTTCTCGCTCAAATCCTGTATCGGCCGGAAGAACCGCAGCCCATATTGCAGAAATGCGACCACCACGCCCAGCGTCAGCGCGCCGTGCGAGACTCGGAAACCGCCATACGACAAAATGCCGGCCAATGTGATCATTGACAGAAACTCAACCACCGGATAGAACCAGCCATAGGCGGTAATGGCGTCCTTATACGCGTCCATGTGGTCGCGGTTCACCACATCGAATTCCTCGCGGCTGCGCGCTTCCCGATTAAATAGTTGCAGCACCACGATGCCCGTGATGTGCTCCTGCAGGTACGAGTTGATCTTGGCAATGGCTATCCGGATGCGCCGGTAGCTCTGCGTCACGCTCCGGCGGAAAATGCGCGTCACCAGAATTACCAGCGGCATTACCGCCAGCATCAAACCGGTCAGCCCGGGGCTGAGCTGGAACATGATGGCCACGATGAAACCCAGCACCAGCACGTCGCCCAGGATCGTAACCAGGCCCGAGGCGAACAGGTCGTTCAACACATCCACGTCCGTAGTCACGCGCGTGACCAGCCGCCCCACCGGGTTGCGATCGTAAAAAGCTATGTCCAGTTGCTGCAGGTGCGCCATAAGCTGTTTGCGCAAGTCGAACATGGCAAGCTGCCCGGTGTACTGCATCAGATACACCTGCCCGAATTCGAAGACGAAGGTGCCCAGCAGGACCGCCAGATACAGCATTCCCACCGCGGCCAGACCGTTCAACGGGGCGGCCGGCAGATAGGCATCGAAGAACGTCGGCACGCGCGTCGGACTCGGCGCGAGGTACCGGTCCACTGCGATCTTAGTCAGCAGCGGCCCGAGCACCTGCAGCACCGATTGCACCAACAAAAAGACCAGCGAAAGCGCCACGTAGCCGCTGTATGGGCGCATGTAACCCAACAGGCGGCGCATCAAACGGGAGTCGTATGCTTTGCCGAGGACCTCTTCTTCCACGTTCCTTCAGTGTAGCCTGCCGTCCGTGGGGTAGGCATGAGCCCGCGCGGGACTTGTGGCCAGGATCTGGGTCTTGCTCAGGGGGGATTGTTTCCGTCCGTTAGCGCCATGCCCGTGGTGAACGCATGTGACGAATTCATGACTGTCTCCTTAATGTGGGGTGGATCCGAGCTGGAAATTAGCGGCACGAGTTGCCGCCGTTCAATCGGATGGTGAGACGGAAACCCAAAATGTTTCATTGCAGCCGGCAGGGTCCGCCCGCGCGCCGCCGGGAGCGGCCGCCCAGGGTTTGCTAAGCTAGTCAGTTGCCATGACCGTCGATGAGATTCGCGAGTTGATCAACCTCGCCACTGACACCGGCATCGCCGAACTGGAAGTCCAGCGCGGGGAGAACCGCGTGCGCATCCGGCGTTCGATCGCCGAGCCGCGGGAGTTCGTCTTCGCGCCGCCCGCCGCGCCCGTCGCGCCGCCCGCCGCGCCCAGGGCGGAAACCTCCGCCGCCAGCGCTCCAGGTTCCGCCAAAGAGACGCCCAAAGAGGCCGGCCCCGATCCTGGCCTGCTCCTGGTGCGATCCCCAATCGTCGGCACCTTCTACGAATCATCCGCGCCGGGTTCGCCGCCGTTCGTGCGCGTCGGCGAGCGCGTCCAGCCGGGCAAGGTCATGTGCATCATCGAGTCGATGAAGCTCATGAACGAAATTGAAGCGGAGGTTTCCGGAATCGTCGAAAGCAAACTGGTGATGAACGGTCAGCCCGTGGAGTACGGGGAGGCGCTGTTTGCCATCCGCGCCAATTAAAAAAATACTCATAGCCAATCGCGGGGAAATTGCCCTGCGTGTAGTTTGCGCGTGCAAAGAACTCGGCATCCGCACCGTGGCCGTCTATTCGGAACCCGACCGCCATAGCCTGCATGTGCGCTTCGCCGACGAGGCCGTGTGTATCGGTCCGGCCAAGAGTGCCCGCAGTTATCTCGACATTCCATCGATCGTCAGCGCGGCCGAAATCACTAACGCGGATGCCATCCATCCCGGTTATGGCTTTTTGAGCGAAAATGCAGGCTTCGCGGAGGTCTGCGAAGTTTCCGGCCTGAAGTTCATCGGGCCGCGCCCCGACGTGATTCGCCTTATGGGCGTGAAGGAACGCGCCCGCGCGTTTATGCGCGAGGCCGGCGTGCCCATCCTGCCCGGTTCCCCCGGCATTCTCAAGAGCGCCGAAGAAGCCATAGAGGTGGCCCGCGGCATCGGCTATCCGATCATTCTCAAGGCCTCCGCCGGCGGCGGCGGACGCGGGATGCGCATCGTCAATGAAGCGTCCGAGCTGGAACCGCTGTTCAACTCTGCCCAGCAGGAAGCCGCCGCGGCGTTTGGCTGCGCCGATGTTTATTTGGAAAAGTACGTGCGCGCCCCGCGGCACATCGAATTCCAGGTGCTGGCGGATGAACGTGGGCGCGTCGAGATCCTGGGCGAGCGCGAGTGCTCCATTCAGCGCCGGCATCAGAAACTGCTGGAAGAATCCCCCTCGCCGGTAATGTCCCCGGAACTGCGCGCCACCATGGCCGCCAAGCTGAAAGAAGCGCTGGCGGCGGCGGGTTACACCAACGCCGGCACCGTCGAGTTCCTCATGGATGAGGGAGGCCAGTTGTATTTCATGGAAGTGAACGCCCGCATTCAGGTCGAGCACCCCGTCACCGAGTTCGTGACCGGCATCGATCTGGTGAAAAGCCAGATCCGCATCGCCATGGGCGAGCCGATCGAGGAAGTCATCAGCCTGCCGGTGGTGCTACGCGGACATGCCATCGAGTGCCGCATCAACGCCGAAAATCCGGTAACCTTCACGCCATCCCCCGGGCGTATTACCGGTTTCAACGCGCCCGGAGGCATCGGCGTCCGAGTCGACACCATGGCCCACACCGATTGCGTCATCACGCCTTACTACGATTCCCTGGTGGCCAAGCTCATTACCTATGGCAGCGATCGCGCCGAAGCCATCAGCCGCATGCGCCGCGCCTTGGATATGTTCGTGGTGGAGGGCATCCATACGTCGATTCCGCTCGACCAGCGCATCCTCGCCGACCCCGATTTCCAGGCCGGGCGCTTCGATACCAACTTCATCAAACGATTCATGGCCGCCGAACGCGCCGCGCACTGATCCGCCCCGTCGATCTCCTTCCGCGCTTATCACCAGCGATCCTCCCCTAAGGTAACGAACCGCGCCGGCCGATAGGCAAAGTGATGGCAGTTTCTTGCCTTGGCGGGAAGTGCTCGCGCCCCGCGAACCAGCGGCCACGCCGAATGATGCCGCTAGTAATATTCCTGGCTGGTTATACCCTCTCCGACGGATCGCCGCTGGCTGCCGAGAGCGCTTTCGTGCCTTCCCCCAGCCATTCCGAGTACCAAATCAAGAGCGCCATGGTGTACAACTTCGCGAGATTGGTTAAATGGCCCGCCCCAGTGCCGGGAGGCACGCCCCTGACTGTCGGCGTGATCGGGGATGCCCGCATCGTCCCGGATTTGCAGGCCGCCCTGCGGAATAAGGTTATCGATGGGCGCCCCATCGTGGTGCGCCGCTTAGGTCCCGCGGACGATCCCAAGTCCTGCCCGATTCTCTACCTGGGCCCGCTCAATGGCAAGGCAGCCGCGCGTATTCTGCAGGCCACCGCGCATGCGCCGGTCCTCACCATCGGCGATGACCCGCTGTTCGCCCGCCAGGGAGGGGTGATCGCTTTCATCCGCTACGGCCGGCGTATCCGGTTTGAGATCAATCGGAACGCCGCGCGTCAGGCCGGCCTGCAAATCAGTTCGCAGCTCCTGCAACTGGCCGATCTCTGGCGGCAGGGGTCTGCCCCGGTGGGGAACTAGCATGCAGGCCCTGCGCGATATCTCCATCAAACGCAAACTGGTCGGCATCAATCTGTTGACCGGCACAGTCGCATTGCTGCTGGCGTGCGCCACTTTTCTGACCTACGAACTGCTCACCTATAGGGCCATGGTGACCAAGCAATTGACCTCCCTGGCCCAGATCATCGCCCACACCAATACGGCGGCGCTGTTGTTTGAAGACCGCGCTTCGGCGACGGAATCGCTCGCCGCGTTGCGGGCCGCGCCCAATTTGGTGGCGGCTTGCATATACACCCGGGACGGGCGCCCGCTGGCCGTGTTCCTGCGCGGCGAATCGCGGCGCGACCTACCGCGCCGGCCCGGACCCCCACAAGCCCGGTTTGGCGATCATTCTCTGGAGCTTTTCGAACCGGTGGTCTTCGATCGGGACCGTATCGGCTCGGTGTACCTCAAGCGCGATCTGCGGGACCTCTACGAGCGTCTGCAGCGTTATGCCGCAATTCTCTTGGGCGTGCTGCTGATGTCCTCCGCGGCTGTCCTGCTGCTTTCTTCGCGCCTGCAGAACGTGATCTCACAGCCGATTCTGAGCCTGGCGAACATGGCCGGCCGTGTATCTGCCGAGCGTAACTACGCCTTGCGGGCGCCTAAGCGCGGCCGCGACGAAATCGGCATTCTGGTGGACCGCTTTAACGAGATGATGGAGCAGATCCAGACCCGCACCCTGGACTTGGCGGAAGCTCAACACGCACTGGAACTTCACGTCGCGGAGTTATGCGGCGAAATTGCGCAACGGCGGCAAGCGCAGGAGGAATTGCTGGCGGCCAAACAGTCCGCCGAGGAGTCCAGCCGCTCCAAGAGCGTCTTCCTGGCCAACATGAGCCATGAATTGCGCACGCCCTTGAACGCCATCATAGGCTATAGCGAGATGCTCCGCGAGGAAGCCGACGAATTGGGCCGCGGGAGTTGCTCCACCGATCTGGGGCGTATCAGCGATGCCGGCAAACACCTGCTCGCCTTGATCAACAGTGTCCTGGACCTCTCGAAGGTGGAAGCCGGCAAAACCGAGATCTCGTGGGAAGACGCGTCCGTAGCGCGGATTCTGGACGAAGCCGCCGGCGCCATGGCGCCCCTGGCGCGCAAGAACAACAACCAACTGGTCGTGAGCTGCGAACCGGATTTGCCGGCCATGCACGTGGACGTCATCAAGTTCCGGCAGAGCCTCTATAACCTGATTGCCAATGCCTGCAAGTTCACCGAAAATGGGACGGTCTCCGTCGACGTGGCGCCTGTCAACGCCGACGGCGCCGACTGGATCGAATGGCGTGTCCGCGACACCGGCATTGGCATCCCTGCGGATCAGATTGGCAAACTGTTTCGTCCATTCACCCAGGTGGATGCGTCTACCAGCCGCAAATATGGCGGCACGGGCCTCGGCTTGGCCATCAGCCAACGGTTTTGTACGCTCATGGGCGGCGCCATCCGCGTGGCCAGCGAACCCGGAAAGGGGTCCACCTTCACGATCCGGCTACCGTATCCGAGAACCGAACCAATCCTGAATCCCGCCGCAGCGGCAACCCCCGCGCTCGAACGCCATGCGCCCCCGCGCGGTGCTGCGCCCTCGAATACCGTGCTGGTCATTGACGACGATCCGGCGGTGCGCGACCTCATGACTCGTTCTCTGCGCAAGGCCGGATTCCAGGTCGTGCTTGCCTCCAGCGGCATGGAGGGCCTGCGCCAGGCTCGTGAGACCCGGCCGGCCGCCATTACCCTGGATGTCTTCATGCCCGGAATCAACGGCTGGGCGGTTCTCAGCACCCTCCGTACCGATCCGGATCTGGCGGAGATTCCCGTCATCCTCGTAACGGTCTCCGACGACCGCAAACGCGCCTGCCTGCTGGGCGCCACCGACTTCCTGCAAAAGCCTATCCACCCGGACACCCTGGTGGCCGCTCTCAAACACCGCCTGGGCATGCCGCAGGAAACGGTTCTGGTGGTGGATGACGACCCCTCCTCGCGGGATGTGGCGGCCCGCACGCTGCGCAAACACTTCGGCAGCGTTCTCGAAGCCGCCGACGGCCGCCTCGCGCTCGACTGTTTGCGCCGCCACCAGGTCGGCTTGATTCTGTTGGATCTGATGATGCCCGGAATGGACGGCTTCGACTTTCTGCAGGCCCTGCGTCAGGTCGAAAGCTGGCGTCGCATACCCGTCGTGGTTTTGACCGCCAAGGAAATTACGCCGGAAGATCGCAACCGGCTGCACGGGGTCCGCCACATCCTCAGCAAGAGCGATTGCCCCGCTATGGCCTTGGCTGGCGAAATTGCCGATCTCTTAAACGGGTGCCTGCCCGCAAACGCCGGCGCCAGTTTAACCGAGGAGCACTGACATGGCGCTGTTAATTGTGGACGATGAAGAAAGCAACCGGGACATGTTGTCGCGGCGGCTGCAGCGTCAGGGATTCGCCGTCACCCTCGCCGAAGATGGCCCTGAGGCTCTCGCATCCATCCGCAACCAGACTCCCGATGTCGTCCTTTTAGACATCCGCATGCCCGGCATGAGTGGAGTGGAGGTATTGCTGGCCATTCGCCGAATGTACTCCCCGACCGAGTTGCCCGTAATCATGGTGACCGCCGAGAGTCAGAGCGCCAGCATGGTAGAGGCGCTGCAAAAGGGCGCCAACGACTATATCACCAAACCCATCGATATGCCGGTGGCGCTGGCGCGCATCCGGACCCAGCTCGCGCAGCGCACTCTATCCACCGCCCTCCGTGAAAGCGAGGAGCGCTACGCCCGCGCCGCGCGGGGATCCAACGACGGCTTATGGGATTGGGATCTTCAAAAACAGGAAATCTACTTTTCCCCCCGCTGGAACGAAATGCTGGGCTACCAGGACGGCGAAATCACTAACCTGCCCGCCGAGTGGCTATCCCGCGTGCATCCCGACGACCTGGCGCATCTCCAGAGCGCTCTGGCCGCCCATTGCCGTGGCGAAACACCCCAACTGGAATGTGAGCAGCGCATGCAATCGAAGGACGGCGGGTATCGCTGGATGCTGAGCCGCGGCCGCGCGGTTTGGAATCAGGCCGGACAAGCCATTCGCATCGCCGGATCGCAAACCGACATCACCGCTTCCAAAGTCGCCGATCCGCTGACCGGGCTCCCCAACCGCGTGCTCTTCATGGACCGGTTGGAGCGCCACGTCGCGCAGGCCCGCCAGCATACCAGCCAACCCTTCGCCATCCTTCTCTTGGACGTGGATCGCTTCAAGAATATTAACGACAGCTTGGGACACGCGGAAGGCGACCTGTTGCTCAAGGGTATCGCGGGCCGGCTCCGGGATCGCTTGCGCGTCACCGACACGGTCGCGCGGCTGCAGGAGGATTGCGGCATCGCCCGTCTGGCCGGTGATCAGTTCGCGGTGCTGCTCCACGAGATCCACGGTACCGAGGATGTCGTCTCGGTAGCCGAGCGTATCACCGCGGAGATGGATCCGCCGTTCCTGGTCGCCGGCCACGAAGTGTACGTTACTCTCAGTATCGGAATCGCCGGCAGCGAGGCCGCCTACGACCGCGCCGAGGACTTGATGCGCGATGCCGATATTGCCCTGCATTGCGCCAAAGTCGCGGGCCGCGCCCGCTTTGAAGTCTTTGAACCGGGCATGCGCCGCCGTGCCGTCACCCGCCTGCAATTGGAGACCGATTTGCGGCGCGCGCTGGAGCGCAACGAACTCTGCTTGCATTATCAGCCCATCGTGGATCTGCGCACCGGCGCCATCGCCGGCTTTGAGGCGCTGGTACGCTGGCAACATCCCACGCGCGGCCTCGTCCCGCCTGGAGAGTTCATCCCCCTCGCCGAAGAAACCGGACTCATCGTCCCGGCCGGATATTGGATTTTGGAGCAGGCTTGCCGGGACGCACAGCGTTGGCTGCGCGCGCCATCCGCCGCGGCCGCCCCGCGCGGCCCCCGCGATTTGACGTTGCATCTGAATTTTTCTCCCGTGCAGTTGGCCGAATCCGGAGCCATAGACGCCATTGAGCGTATCGTCCGCCGGGCCTGGCCGGACCGCCGTGGATTACGGCTGAGTTTCGAAATCACCGAAGGCACTATCGTTCACAACCCGGATGGCATTTCGTCCCTGCTCGCCCGCCTCGCCGACCTGCGGGTCGGCCTGGATATCGATGATTTCGGCACCGGCTACTCGTCTCTCAGTCAGCTCCAACAATTGCCCGTCCAGACCCTTAAGATCGACCGCGCCTTTGTCAGCCGCATGGGCGCGAACGAAAAGAGCCTGGAAATTATCCGCGCGATCCTTTCCCTGGCTCACAATCTGAATATGAATGTCATCGCCGAGGGAGTCGAGAACCTCGCCCAAATCGCCCACTTAAAGGCCCTGAACTGCGAGTACGCGCAAGGTTTCTACTACGCCAAACCGATGGATCCGGAGAGCGCCTGGGCCCTGCTCGGGCGCCCGGCCGGCGAGTGCCCGGCCGCCCGCATGATCCTGCCCGCCCCGGATCTCCTCGCCAGCCCCCGCCCTTAAAGTTGATCCTTGTAATTCTCCAGCGCCGTGCGCACCAATTGGCTCCTGGTCCGCACCCCGGTCTTCGAGAATAACTGCTGCAGCGTGGCCTTCACCGAGCTCTCCGACACCTGCAGCCGGTCCGCGATCTCCTTGTTCGCCAGCCCTTCGAATACATAGTGCAAAACCTGCCGCTCCCGGTCGGTGAGCTTCTTCCGCGGATACTCCGTCGCCGAAGCCGTCACCCCCAGGACGACCGAGCGCAGGTAGCCCGGCTCGAAGTACTCCTTGCCGCCGTGCACGTCCCGGATACTTTGCGCCAGCGCCGCCGGGGAACAGTGCTTCGGCAGAATGCCCGCAATTCCCCGCCGGATCATTTCCGCCGCTTCCAGATCCGTCACCCCTGCCGTCACTACCAGCACCCGGCCCGTGAAGCCCAGCGAATGCGCCCGCGCCAGGAATGCCGTGCCTTTACCTTCTCCCAAATCGTAGTCCAGCAACACCACGTCCACAGGGCTTTGCGCCACCAGCCGCAGCGCCTCGTCCGCCGACGCGCAGTGTCCCGCGATCGTAAAATCCGGCTCCGCCGCCAACAGCCGCGCCACACTTTCCCGAAACAGCGTGTGATCGTCCACGATCAGAATGCGAATCCGGCTACCGTCATCCGCCATCCTCAAGCCTCCACCAACGGCGTCAGCACCACCGCGAAACAGCAGCCCGCCGGCCGCGCCTCATAACGCAGTTCGCCCCGAAAGCTGCGGACCATCGCCCGCGAAATATATAGTCCCAAACCCGTTCCGTCCGCCCCCTGCTGAAAAGGCCGGAATAACTGATCGGGCGATCGCACCCCCGCTCCGGTGTCTTCAAAACGAATGACCACCGCCCCGTCCTCCTCGCCCGCCGTAATCGTCAGCTCCTTCCGCGCCCGGTCTTGCATCGCCCGCTGGCTGTTCCGCGCCAGATTCAGAAGTGCTTGCAGCAGCCCGTAGCTGTCCGCCCAAACCAGCGGCAATTGCTCCGCGATTCTCCAGTTCACCGCCATCTCCGATTCCCGGAACGCCGGCTCGATCAGTACCCGCAATTCGTCCAGCAGCTCGTCTACGTCCACGGCCATCGCCTGATCTTCCGGCGATGCCTGCAACTCCAGGGCGGCAATCTTTTCCAATCCTTGGATCAGCGTCTGCAGCGCCTCGAAATCTTCGTTGCCCGTCAATCCCTCCACTCGCGCCAGGTTCCGTCCTACGGCCGACACCGCTCCGCATAGGTTGCGGATCTCGTGCGACATCGCGCCCATCATGATGCGCGTGTTTTTCAGCAGATGGTTCAAACTCAGATCCTCGCGATCCCGCAAATCCTCCGAGAGGTCCACGATAATCGCGGCCAGCTTGGCGCCCGAGAGCGTCTTGTACGTGGAAAACCAGATGGCCGCCATAAACACGTCGCCATCCAGCCGCCGCCCCTTGCAGTGCATGGTTGTCCGGAACGATCGCGAGCGATGGCTCTGGGCCACCGATTCGAGGGCCGGAATGTAATTCCGGATCGGCTCCCCCGCCAGTGCCCGCCGCCCACCCGTAAGCAGTTGCTGCGCCGCTTGATTGGCCAGCCCGATGGACCCCGCCGAATCCACGGTCACAATCGCCGCCGGGCTACTCTCGATCAGAATCTGGATCTGCTGTTCGGCGTCTTCCCTTTGCCGCACCTGCTCGGTCAATTGCTCCAGATGCTCCACCGCCAGTTGCCGTTTGTGTACCAGTTCCGAGATGAACAGCCCCGTGCCCGTAAACGCAATGCTCATCATGGTCATGCGCGTGGCGGCATCGGCTTGCGGAAACGGGCTGAACACTTCGCCCAGCACGGCGCAACAGATGCCCATGGCCGCGATCTGCCAGCGCGATAGAAAACCGCCCGCCAGCATGATCGGGAACAAATACAGAAAACTCAGGGAAAAGTTGGGCTTGATGGCCGAATCCACGGCCGCCACCAGGGCCACTAGCAGGCCCGCGGCAAACAGCGCGCGGGCGCGATTGAGTGGGGCGTAAACCAGCGCGAGATCGGGCATCTGCAATTACCTTTGCATACCCTATTATAGAGATGCATGCACAAACGCTTGCCATTCGCCCTGGGCTGCTACGCCGCATTGGGCCTGCTTGCCTGGTTTACCCTCGGCGGCGCGGGCGTCTACGTGAATGGCAGATTCGTCGAGATGCGCGCCGCCGTCTGTCTCTTCCTCGGCGGACTCACCCTCAAAACCCTGATCGCCCACAAAGCCGGCTGGTGACCCTCTGCATTCTGCCGAGATAAGTATGGCATAATGTAGTCTGAGGATTTCGAATGGAAGCCCCCCATACACATATGGGTCGGTGGCTCGGCCTGCCGGTTCCGGCGGCCGGGACCGAGATTCTTCGCCTCGTCGAGGGTCAACTGGCGCCCGCGGTCATCAAGCGCTTGATCGCGCTCGGCCTGCTGCGCTCCGAAATTGACACGGCGATCATCCCGCTGCGAACGCTGCAACATCGCCGCTCCCGCCGTGAAAAGCTGACCGTGGAAGAGTCCGATCGCGTGTTGCGCGTGATTCGCGTAATCTCGCTGGCGGAGTCCGTCTACGGAAGCCGCGAGCGGGCGCTAGCCTGGTTGCGTATCCCGCACGCACGGCTCGGCGGTCGCGCGCCGCTGTCCCTGCTCAACACGGACACCGGCAGCCGGATCGTCGAAGAACTGCTGGTGCAGATTGACGAGGGTATATTCATCTAAATGATCCTCTGGAGGATCAGCCGGCATCGCGACCTCAGCGGAGCGGGCGGACTGAGGGTTCCCGGCCGATGGCATCATGCCGGGCTGCCCATCGTTTATTTGGCCGGAAGTCCGGCGGCGGCGCTCCTGGAAGTCTGCGTGCATACCAGCGCAAATGATGTGCCGCCGGAGTTCACCCTCCTGAAGATCGACGGCCCGGATGTGGAATTCGCCGGTATCCGGGCAGAGGATTTGCCTCGGGATTGGCGGTCCAGTCCGGAAACGACCCGCGGCGTCGGCGCCGCGTGGCTTCGAAAGAAGAACGCGGTCCTGCTCGAAGTGCCCAGTGCCATCGTCCCCGAAACCGGCAATTTCCTTTTCAACCCATTACATGGCGATGCCGCGCGATTCCGCATCACGGACGTCTTCGCGTATCCATTTGACATTCGCCGCAAGATGTAGCTCGGGCCGCGCAAGTTACCATCGTGCGGCCGTGCTCGGCATTGTCCTGATCCGCCCCGCACCGGCAAGTTATCATAAAAGTTCGGCCCGCTCATGACCAACGAACAATTCGATCAACTCACCATCAACACCATTCGCACGCTCTCCATGGATGCCGTGCAGCAAGCCAACTCCGGACATCCCGGCGCGCCCATGGCCCTGGCCCCGGTGGCCTACACCGTTTGGCAGCACTTCCTGCGCTTCGATCCGGAGGACCCCATCTGGCCCAACCGCGACCGCTTCGTGCTCTCCAACGGCCACGCCTCCATGCTGCTCTATTCCATGTTGCACCTGTGCGGCGTCAAGGCTGTCAACCCGCAGTACGAAACCCTGGGCGAACTGTCCGTCAAGCTCGACGATATCAAACGCTTCCGCCAGCTCGACAGCCGCTGCCCCGGACACCCCGAATACCGCTGGACCTCCGGCGTCGAAACCACCACCGGCCCCCTCGGCCAAGGCGTCGGCAACAGCGTCGGCATGGCCATGGCCCGCTGGTGGCTGGCACAGCATTTCAATCGCCCCGGCTTCGAAATGTTCGATTACGATGTCTACGTCATCTGCGGCGACGGCGACATGATGGAAGGCATCAGCGGCGAGGCCGCCTCGCTCGCCGGCCACCATCGCCTCTCCAATCTCTGTTTGATCTACGACAACAACAAGATCACCATCGAAGGCCACACCGCCCTGGCCTTCAGTGAAGACGTGGCCACCCGCTTCATCGGCTACGGCTGGAACGTCACGCGCGTCAGCGACGCCAACGATCTCGATATGCTCGATCGCGCCCTGCGCGTGTTCCAGAGCACCACCGACCGCCCCACTCTGATCATCGTCGACAGCCACATCGCTTACGGCGCACCCCATAAGCAGGACACTAGCGGCGCCCACGGCGAGCCGCTCGGCGAAGAAGAAGTCCGCCTTGCCAAAAAGGCCTACGGCTGGCCCGAAGACGCCAAGTTCCTGGTCCCCGACGGCGTGCGCGAGCACCTTCACGCCGGCATGGGCGAGCGCGGCGAGCAGTTACGCGCTGCCTGGATGAAGCGCTTCGAGGAATACAAAACCGAATACCCCGACCTCGCCGATCAGCTTTACCGCATGCTCCACCGTCAGCTTCCCGAAGGTTGGGACAAGGATCTCCCCGTCTTCCCGCCCGACGCCAAAGGCCTCGCCACTCGCGATTCCTCCGGCCGCGTGCTCAACAAAATCGCCTGGAATATTCCCTGGCTGATGGGCGGCGCGGCGGACCTGTTCCCCTCCACCAAAACGCGCCTCACCTTTGAGGGCGCCGGCGACTTCGAAGCCGACGATCGCGGCGGCCGCAACATGCACTTCGGCATCCGCGAGCACGCCATGGGCGCCATCGTGAACGGGATGTCGCTATCCAAGATCCGCGCTTACGGTTCCACGTTCTTGATTTTCAGCGATTATATGAAGCCGCCCATCCGGCTCAGCGCCATCATGGACTTGCCCGTGATCCACGTCTTCACCCACGATTCCATCGGCGTGGGCGAGGACGGCCCCACGCATCAGCCCATCGAACAGCTTGCCTCGCTGCGCGCCGTGCCCGGTTTGATCAACCTGCGCCCGGCGGATGCCAATGAGGTGGTGGAGTGCTGGAAGGTGATCATGAAGCTCCGGCATCAACCCGCCACCCTGATTCTTACTCGACAGGCCGTTCCCACCCTCGATCGCACGAAGTACGCCCCCGCGTCCGGCGTGGAAAAAGGCGCGTACATCCTGGCCGACGCCCCCGATGGCAATCCCGATATCCTGCTGCTCGCCACCGGCAGCGAAGTATCCCTGTGCGTGCAGGCCTATGAGCAGCTCAAGACCGAAGGCGTCAAGGCGCGCGTGGTCAGCATGCCAAGCTGGGAGATCTTCGAGCAACAGCCCCCGGAATATCGTGAGTCGGTGCTACCCGCGCACGTCACCGCGCGCGTCGCCGTGGAACAGGCATCGCCATTGGGATGGGATCGCTACGTCGGCCCCCGCGGCCGTATGATCGGCATGCACACCTTCGGCGCATCTGCCCCACTCAAAGAGTTGCAGAAGAAATTCGGTTTCCTGCCCGACGCCGTAATAGCCGCCGCCCGCGAGGTCCTGGCCGCTTCTGCTTCCAAGAGCTAAACCTGGGCCACCGCCGCGATTCTCATCCCGTGCCGGACGTGCTGCTGCTTTGCGCCTGATACGCCCCCAGCACCTGTTGCAACATATTGTTGATCAGCGTACTGCTGGCCGCGCCGGTATCCGTGCTATCGGCAGGCTGCAACAGCGCCTCCGCCACCGAATTGTTAAGGAAGTTGAGAAAGTCGCCCTGCTGCTCCAGAGCCTGCAACTCCACCGTAGCGCTCACGCCGTTGGTCGACGTGGTGCTGGTCGTGGCGGATGGCAAAATCGGATTCTGGTACGCCGCCGGATCCAGATAACTCAACGAACTGACTGCACTGGCCATGGGTGCCTCCTGGCAGGCTTATCGGCCAAACCAGCTAAACCTTGCCCGGCGCAATACAATCGTTGTATGGCGCATGCAACCACCGCTCTCGCCAGCCTCACCGGCGCCGCCTCAGGCGCCGCGCTTATGGCCTGGGCCGTGCGCGGACGCGCCTCCTCCGTTTTCGGTCCATCAGCCCACCGCGCCCCCGCTGGCCGCCACGCCATTGCTCTCACCTTCGACGACGGCCCCAGCGAGTCTACTCCCCAAGTACTGGAACTGCTCGCCCGGCATGCCGTCCCCGCCACCTTTTTCCTGATCGGAGCCAACGTCGAACGCCTACCCGAAATCGCCCGCGCCGTCCGTGCAGCAGGCCACGAAATCGGTAATCACAGCTATACCCATCCGCTCTTCTGCTTTCATTCGGCGGAGTTTATCTACCGGGACCTGGCCCGCGCACAACACGCCATCCACCATACCACCGGCATCGCTCCCACCCTGCTGCGCGCCCCCTTTGGCGCCCGCTGGTTCGGCTTCCGCGCGGCTCAACGCCGCCTCGGCCTGCGCGGCGTGATGTGGACCGCAATCGGTTATGATTGGAAGCTGAAGGCTGATACCATAGTCAGCCGGATGCTGCCCCGCGTGTCCGATGGAGCGATCCTTTGTTTGCACGACGGGCGCGAGGTTCAGGCCCGTCCCGATATTCGCGAAACGGTCGCGGCGGTGGGCCGCCTGATTCCGCTCTTGCGGGATCGTGGCTACAAATTTGAAACGGTTAGCCGCTTATTATGTCCGACGAACTGATCGAGAGAGTCCGCAAAGTGATCGCTACTTCCAAGCGCATCCCCGAAGATCGTGTCACCATCGATAGCGCCTTCGAGGAGTTGGGCATCGACTCCATGGATGCGGTCGAGATCCTTTTCGCTCTCGAAAACGAATTCGATATCAACATTCCCGACGAAGAAGTGAAGCACGTCCGCAACGTCCGGCAAATGGTGGAGGGCGTGGAGAAGCTGGTGGCCGCCAAAGCCGCTGCCGGCGCTCCAGCCGCCCAGTAACATGCGCCGCGTTGCCATCACGGGGATCGGCGTCATCGCCGGACCAGGCCGCACCGCCTGCGACTTCTGGAAAACCCTCCTCGAAGGCCGCCCCGCCATCGGTCCCTTGGAATCCGTGGATTGCTCCGGGCTCCGCTTTCAGAATGGATCGGAAGTGCGCGGCTACACGCACACCCCCTACTTCGAGGACCGCCGTGCCGACTTCATGGACCGCTTCGCGCAGTTCGCCGTCATCGCCGCGCGTGAAGCCGTTACCGGCGCCGGCATCGAGTGGACCCCCGAGCTTCGCGAGAATACCGCCATCATCACCGGCTCCTGCGTGGGCGGCCAATCCACCGAAGACCTGGGCTTCATCGAAGTCTACAAACTGGGCCACAACCGCGTCCACCCGCTGACCATTCCCAAAACCATGGGCAACGCCGGCGCCAGCCACATTTCCATGGAGTTCGGCATCACCGGCCCCAGCTTCACCATCTCCACTGCCTGCGCTTCCGCCGCGCACGCCATCGGCCAGGCCTTCTGGATGCTCCGCTCCGGCATGGTGGATCTGGCGATCACCGGCGGCAGCGAAGCGCCTTTCAGTTTCGGCATCCTCAAGGCTTGGGAAGCCATGCGCGTGGTTTCGCCCGACACCTGCCGGCCATTTTCGCGCGACCGCCACGGCATGATCCTGGGCGAAGGCGCGGGTATGCTGGTCCTGGAGCCGTGGGAAGCGGCCGAGGCCCGCGGCGCGCGCATCCACGCCGAACTGGTCGGCTTCGGCATGTCCGCCGACGCCTGCCATATCACCCAGCCTTCCGCCGAAGGCGCCGCCCGCGCCATGCGGGGAGCCTTGCGCGATGCCGCCCTTGCGCCCGAACAGATCGGCTACATCAATGCGCACGGCACTGCCACGGCGGCCAATGATCCCACCGAGACCTCCGCCATCCGCACCGTGTTCGGCGCGCACGCCAACAAGCTGGCGCTGAGTTCCACCAAATCCATGCACGGGCACGCCTTGGGCGCAGCCGCGGCGCTCGAAGCCGTCGCCGCCATACTGGCGATCCGTGACGGCATGCTGCCGCCCACGGCCAACTACCGCATGCCCGATCCCGAGTGCGACCTGGATGTCATACCCAACCGCGCCCGCCCCGCCCAGGTCGAATTCGCCCTCTCCAACTCTTTCGCCTTCGGCGGCCTGAACGCCGTGCTGGCCTTCAAGAAGGTTTAACTCGCCGCAACCGTAAAATGAGAATCTTTTCTGTTTGTCTCTTCTCCGCGCTCGCGCCCCTCTTCGCGCAAAGCGCGCCGCATGCCCAGATCGTCAAACTAGTCGAGCAAAACAGCTCGACCTACATCCAGGCCTCCAAGACCATCTGGGAATATGCGGAGTTGGGCTACCACGAAGAAAAAAGCTCGGCGCTGTTGCAGCGCCATCTGAAAGAAGCTGGCTTCAGCGTCCAAACCGGCGTGGCTGACGAGCCGACCGGTTTCATTGCCACTTATGGCAAGGGTCAGCCGGTGATTGCCATCCTCGGCGAATTCGACGCTTTGCCCGGCCTTTCACAAGCCGCGGCGCCGGATCGCAGCCCTGTTGAAGCCGGCGCCCCCGGGCACGGATGCGGCCATAACTTACTCGGAGCCGGCGCGGCGCTCGCTGCCGTGGCCCTCAAACAGTACATGGAAGCCAACCATGTGGCGGGCACCCTGCGCTACTACGGGACCCCAGCCGAGGAAGGCGGCGACGGCAAGGTCTACATGGTGCGCGCCGGCCTGTTCCGCGACGTCGATGTGGTCCTGCATTGGCACCCGGCTGATACCAACGCCGTCATGAACGGCGGCGCGCTCGCCCTTACCTCGGCCAAGTTCCTGTTCCACGGTGTGGCGGCGCATGCCGCCTTCGCGCCGGAGCGCGGCCGCTCGGCGCTGGATGCCGTCATGCTGATGGGCACCGGTATCGAGTTCATGCGCGAGCACATCCCCAGCAATGCCCGTGTGCATTACATCGTCAGCAATGGCGGTGCGGCGCCCAACGTCGTTCCCGATACCGCCGAGCTCTTCCTCTACGCCCGCAGCCCGTCGCTGGCCACCCTCGACGGCATCTGGGCGCGCATCGAGAAAATCGGCCAGGGAGCCGCGCTGATGACCGAGACCACCTTGGACATTAGAATCCTCGGCAGTTCCAACAACATCGTGGCCAACGATGTGCTGGCCAAGGTCGCCCAGGCTAACTTGCAGGAAATTGGCGGCTATCGCTACACCGCTGAAGAGAAGCACTTCGCCGACGCCCTGCAAAAGAGCTTGCCCGCCGGCAGCGTTCCCGATGCGGATCTGGCGGCTTCCGTCGAGCCGCTCCGGAAGTTCGATCCCAACCAGCCCAGCGCATCCACCGACGTCGGCGATGTAAGCTGGAACGTGCCCACTATGGGTTTCACTACAGCCACATTTGTGCCCGGCGTAGTGGCGCACACCTGGCAGGCGGCCGCGTGCGCCGGCGCCGGCATCGGCCAGAAGGGTATGCTGGTGGCGGCCAAGGCTCTGGCCGTGACCGCGGCGGACTTGTTCGCCACCCCGCAACTCGTGCGCGACGCAAAACAGGAGTTCCTGCGCCAGACCGCGGGCACAACCTATAAATCGGAGATTCCGGCCGGGCAGAAACCTCCCATTGACTACCGCAAAATGTGATAGGCGTGGACTAACTCGACTGGCTCGACGAGCTCGTCAATCCGGCACTGCTCAGCGTGTTCGAAATGATGTTCAACGGATTCAGCGCGTCGCTTGTGCTCGACGACGCACTCCCGCTGCTCTCGGCAGCGTGATGATGGTGGTGGTGATGGCCGCCCACCGGCATCTGCCCCGTTTGCGAAGCGTTCGTGAAGTCGTTAGCAAGCTGCGTGAGTTGGTTTGCCGCCGTAGTGTTACCCTCGGATTGGGCCGTCTGCGCGGCGCTGGTCAGGTTCGTGGCAATCTGCTGCGTAACCTGCTCATACTGGGTTGGGTTCGATTGCTGGAGCTGCTGCAACGTGCTCATCAACTGGGCAAATTCCGAAACCTGGCTGTTGTCGGTGCTTAGCCCGTTGCTGCTGCCTTGAATCGCCGTCGAGTTGCCGTTTTGGTTCGCCTTGGCAATGATCGACTCTAAATAACTGTTGGAGAGGCCGTTTATAGAACTAATGCTGCTCATGCCATTGCAGGAGCATTTCTGCCACCACTGCGCCATCACCGTAACTTGCTGAAAACCCAGTCTGCCACCAGACACCGCACCGCCAAGAATTTGGCGCCCGTGCCGCAGCTCGCAAAACCGAGGGAATAGTGAAGCACGACGACCTAGAAGTGCATCCCGATCGTCGCCGTTATCGCCCTTGGCGAGACATAGTGCGTGCCGCTGAACGTCGAGAGAAAATTATACAGCGCTTCTTTGTTCATCAGATTGACCACGGTCAAACGGGCGCTCCACCTGTACCGTTCGGTGTGGAACAGGTTGTCGTCGCCCACGGCAACGTCGAAGAGATTGCGCGATGCGATCCGCTGCGGGTTGTGGTCGTTATTCTCCGTGCCCGGAGCGGGAATCGATACCAGCGAGGAACCGTACATGCTCGCCGGGCAGAGACCGGTGGGACTGATCGGAGTGGTCGGTGTCGCGTGGACGGACCCGCAGTAGAGTCCTCCTTCGAATTGCTGGTCTGGTGTCAGGTTGAGGACGGACACCATGGTGTCCGTTCCCCCCGGTCCGTTGGGGCAGGCTTCGCCTCCGGCGCATGGCACGGGACCAGCCACCAGACCGCTGTCAAAACGCCAATTAAAACCGAGCCATGGCAGCTTCTGCTTGGGCTGGTATTGCACATGCCCGGTCGCGTTATGGACTTCGTCATGATCGATCCGGAATACGCCAAACCCAACAGGTGTGGCGCCGACTCCAGCGACTTGCGGGCTGAAAAAGCGTGCTGCCACACTGGACGTCACCATAAAAGCCGACAACCCATGGAAGTTGGGCATCGAGAGGCGGATGGCATATCCAGGAATTTTGGAGTTGGTCCACTCAATCGGGTAAGTGATTGGCGTATTGGCTAAGACGCTGAAGTCGAAGGCATTGTGGGTGTACTTCCAGATGTATTCCCCGTCCAGAACCAGGTACTTGCCCAGCGCCTGCTCGAGACCCGCATGGAATTCATTGCGCAATCCGGGAGTCAGCGGGGATGTTGTCACACAAGCGCCACCGGGAACCAGCAACTGGAAAGCTGCGATCACCGGGTCGGTGCAGCCCAGACTCGCCAGCGCCAGGTTTTCGTTGAAGGGACTCTCCAGCGTGCGGGCATAGGAGACTCGTAGAACCGTGTTGCTGGGCTTGATATTGTACGCGATCCCAAGGCGTGGTTCCGGTTGCCATTGCTTCGAGATGCCACTGTATTGGTCGAAGCGCAGACCGAGATTGAAGGTCCAGTGCTGGATATTCATCGTATCCTGGGCGTAGAACGCGAATTCCTTAATGTCAGCATGACCATAATATCCGTACTCCTGGCTGGTGCTGTCCGGACAGCCGTCGGAAGCGGGTAGGGGCGCTATCCTGGTCAGGTCGTAACAGGCAAGCAGCGGATTGAACGCGGGGACTGGGTCCCCGTTGGCAAAAAACCCCTGGCCGGTGTTCGCCAGCAGCCCTCCCGTGCAATCGACAGAGTTGGTCAGCAGAGGATTCGTGTCGGGGGTGAGGTTGGCATTCAGACAAGGAGCATTCCCCGTCGGATCCACCAAGCCAAAAGTGTCCCTTTCCGTGATAAAAGTATGCTCGTATTGCGCGCCGACCTTGAGGTTATGAATGCCATGCACATAAGACACACTGGTGCGCACACCGAGATTCGTGAGCCGCCGATTCTGAGCCACGCTCGCGCTCTGTCCAACGCCGGCGAAACCGGGATCCGGCGTCAGGTCCGCGAACGGGTCGGCGCTCGGATAATAGTTGTATTGATCCTGCCGCGCGAAGGCGCCGAGAGTGAACACCGTGTTGGAATTGAGCACACGAGTCCAGACCGGCGCAATGTTAAACGTTCGGATCTTCGACCGCTGATCCGCCGAGCCCACGGGTACACCATTGGGGCCCAGGCCGCCGTTATCCACCACTTCGCCGTTCCAGGCCGTCGCGGTCTCGGCGTCGTAAGAATCGGGATTTTGGAACCAGGACCGGCTGAAGCCCAGGTTGAGGTTGATCGAGTCTTCGCTGGAGGGCTTGAAATCGACCCGGTCGAACACGTTCTCCTCGTTGCCATGATCGTGGAAAACCTGGTACTCCGGGCCATCTAGGAACCGGCCCGAATCCAGACCATTGGCGGAGATGAAGTTTCCCCATTTGGCGCCCCCATATTGAAAGTCGAAGCCGCCGTTACTGGTGCCGAAAGTGCCATAGGAAGCCGTCACATCGCCGTGCGGTTGTGTGGCGCCCAAGCCGGAGCGAGTGGTCACCACAACCACCAGGCTGGTCTTTCCACCATATTCGGCTGGCGGCGCGCCTTCAATGACTTCCATCGATTGGACCGAGTCCACCGGTAACTGATTGGAGAACACCTTGCTGACCTGGTCGGTAATCGGCTGGCCGTCGATCGAAAAAGAGTTCGAGGCGTGATCGCCGAATCCATGGAAAAGGCCGTTGGAATCGGCCGAAACCCCTGGCGAAGCAATCGTCACCAAAGAACTCAACGACGAAGATTGGCTTTCCAGAGGCAGCTTGTCAAAAAGGTCACGATCCACGTCTGTGTGAGTAGTGGACGTTGTCTCGACTAACTCAGCGCCGGCCTCCACCGTGACCGTCTGCGTCTCTTTGCCGAGGGCCAGACTGATTTTCACCTCCAAGGGCACAGCCGACCTGATATTGACGTCCTCACCGGCGACCTGAAACCCCGTAGCCGTGGCTGCTGCGGATAGATGGTAGTTGTTGTACGGTAGGTTATCGAACTCGAATTTGCCTTGGCTGTCGCTGGTTGTGCTTCGGCTGTAGTGCGAAACCGGGTTCTCGATCGTGATAACCCCGCCCGCCACCACCGCGCCCGAAGGATCCAGTACGGTTCCATGGACTGTGCCGCTACTGGATTGTGCCAACCCGGACAAAGCACAACCTAGCCAACACGCCAGACAGATCAGTAGATGGGTTCTCAGCATCATTTTCAAAACCTTACAACGCTGTCGTCACGCCACCTAACAAATTTCCACGGGTGACCCTTATTGTCGATGCGCGGGTTGGAACTGGCGATAAGCGGAATGCGCCGTTTACCAGTGAAGTAGCTGCCGGATGCTTCGCGCCTGTCTCTTGCTGGCTACGAACTCCTGGCCGTTCGTCAGTGTAATCAGCCACCGTTGGCTGCTGAGTGCGCTCATCTTGCGGACGTGATCCACGTTCACCATGGCATTCCGGTGGATCCGCCGGAAACCGGCGTCCTTCAGCCGGTCTTGCAGGACTTTCAGCGTCTGGTTAGTCTCGTAATTCCGTTTTGCCGTGATGATCCGGACCAGGTCCCCGTCCGCCTGAAAGCCGCAGATTTCATCGGTGTTTAGCAGGAAAAGCTCCTGACCCGCCCGGCCCACGATTTTCTTGGTTCGAGTGCCCCCGCTGGGATTAGCGATGTCCTGCAGACGGGCGAGCCTCTCGATGGCTTCCCTGCCGCTCAGACGCTTGGCTCGCTCTAGCGCTGCTGCCAGACGTTCCTGCCTCACAGGTTTCAGCAGGTAGTCGATGGCCCCCGCTTCGAAAGCCTCCAGCGCGAATTTGTCGTAAGCCGTGACGATTACGATCGCCGGCACGCGCGCCCCGCCCTTTAAACCTCGTATAACATCTAACCCGCCCATAACCGGCATCTGTAAATCGAGCAACACCAGATCTGGCCGGTCCCTGGCGATCCGTTCCAAAGCTGTCGGACCGTCGGCCGCTTCTCCTACGATCTCCACGTCCTCCATGGATTCCAGTTCGTCCCGCAGGACTTTGCGGGCCAGCGGCTCATCATCCACGATTAACGCTTTAAAACTCATAGCGGAGTCCGGAGTTACTAGTGGTCGGTTTTACCATGGGCGCCCCGAAACCCCTAGAAATTTCGGACCAGCGGGTGACAAGTCTGGCTATGCGATCTGGAATGGCTGATGAGCGGACCATTCACAACCTGTGCAACCGCCCCTGCTATACTGAGTCATCGCACTCGCGAGGGGTCTCCGCGTGAAGCTTGGAAAGAGTGCTATCTGGGTTGCCGTCCTGGCATCTCTGGCGCCGGTCTTTGCCGCCACGGTCGTCTTGCGCCTGGTCGTCGTCGATTCCGCCGACGAGGCTGCCCGCATCCAAACCCAACTCAAAACCGGCGCCGATTTCGCCGCTATCGCCCGTGAAAAATCCACGGATGCCACAGCCGTCGACGGCGGCCTCCTGGGCCAGGTCGACCCCGCCACCCTGCGCCCCGAATTGCGCGATGCCCTCCAGGGTCTGCATCCCGGCGACCTTTCCCCCATCGTCAAATTGCCATCCGGATACGCCCTTCTGAAAGTCCTGCCCGATGCCGAAATGGCGAATGCCGATGCCGTCAATCGCGCCCGCCAAGCGTCCATCACCGCCGCCGGCAGCGTCCATTTCACGCCGGATCTCGACGGCCAGCAAGAGGCCTTGGCCGCTTGGACCCAGATTCCCAAGCCGCCCGGTTGGGACCAGGATCTGCAAGCCATCTGCGAAATCCATACTCGCGCCTACGATACGGCCATGGAGCGCACCACCCGCCTGCTCGATCCGAACGATCCGCACGGCTTGGCCCATACCAACGCCAGCCCTTATGATTGGATCGAAGCCCGCTTCGTCAAAGGTCAGCTCCATGCTTTCCTGGGCGAGATGCCCCAAGCCATCGCGCAGTGGGAAGCCGCCTATCAATACGCCCAGTCGAATTTACCCCGTATGCTGCCCGTGCTGGAAGAAGCTCTGGGCATCGGCTATCTGCATCAATCCGAGATGGAAAATGATATCTACCACGCGCCCGGCGACCGCTGCCTGCTTCCCATGCGCCCCGGCCTTCGCTATGCGCACACTGCCAGTTCCGAGAAGGCAATCCAGCATTTCCTGAAGTATCTGGCGGATACACCGGGCGACATAGAGGTGAAATGGCTGCTGAACGTGGCCGAAATGACCTTGGGCAACTACCCCGATGGTGTGCCGCCGAAGTATCTCATCGCCCCCTCCATTTTTGCATCCACCCAGGCCGTGCCGCATTTCACCGACGTGGCCCCCGCCGCCGGATTGAACCTCTTCGCCATGTCTTCGGGAGTTCTCGTGGATGACTTCGATAACGATGGCCTGCTGGACGTAGCCACATCCAGCCTGCAATCCTGCTTTCCCATGCATTTCTTCCATAACAACGGCGATGGCACCTTCAGCGATCGCACCGCCGCCGCCGGCCTTTCCGCCCAGTTGGGCGGCTTGAACCTGGTCGAAACCGACTACAACAACGACGGCTGCCCGGACATCTTCGTCCTTCGCGGCGCTTGGGAGAAGTTGCCGCAGCGCAACTCCCTCCTGCGCAATAATTGCGATGGCACCTTCACCGATGTCACGGCCCAGAGCGGTCTCGCCGCGCCGGCCGGCAATTCCCAGTCCGCGGCTTGGGCCGATATTAATAACGATGGCCTGCTGGATCTGTTCGTGGTCAATGAACACGGGCCCAGCCGCCTGTTTCTGAACAAAGGTGACGGAACTTTTCAGGATATCTCGCACGCCGCCGGCATCGACCGCAGCGAATTCTCCAAGGGCGTCGCGGCCATCGATTACGATGGCGATGGCTACGTCGATTTCTACGTCTCCAACATCAACAACGCCCCTAACTTCCTATACCACAACAACCACGACGGCACATTCACCGACGTATCCGTTCAGGCGGGGGTAATGGGAACCGGCCGAAGCTTTGCCACCTGGTTCTTCGACTACGATAATGATGGCTGGCCCGACCTATTCGTGACCAGTTACTATATGTCGGTCGAAGAGACCATGCGGACGTACCTTGGCCTGCCGCACAATGGCGGCACGCTCAAGCTGTATAAGAATCTCGGCGACGGCACCTTCCGCGATGTAACCAAAGAAACCGGCCTCGACCGCGTCTTCATGCCCATGGGAGCCAACTTCGGCGACATCGATAACGATGGTTACCTGGACATCTATCTCGGCACTGGAAGTCCATCCTACGCGTCATTGGTTCCCAACGTGATGCTGCGCAACAATGAAGGCAAATCGTTTTCGGATGTGACGGCAGCCTCCGGCACCGGCGAACTGCATAAGGGACATGGCATCGCGTTCGCCGACCTCGATAACGATGGCGACGAGGACATTCTCACTTCCATCGGCGGCGCGACGCCTGGCGACAGTCACACCTTCCGCCTCTTCGAGAATCCCGGCAATGGCAACGATTGGATCGTCGTCCGGCTGGTCGGCGTCAAGACCAACCGCGCCGCCATTGGCGCGCGCATCGAACTGACCGTCAGAAATGAAGGACGCACAGTACGCTCCATCAATCGCTGGGTAGGAAGCCAGAGTTCCTTCGGCGGATCGCCCTTACGGCAGCATATCGGTCTGGGTAAATCAGCCGAGATACTCAAGATCGCCGTTCACTGGCCTGTCAGTGCAACTGTTCAGACCTTCGCGAATGTCGACAAGAACCAGTTCATCGAAATCAAAGAGCTGGCGCCCCAATATACCAAGCAGAGTTACCGCCCGTACCGGCTCGGCGGCCCGAACCGGCCGCCGTCGTGAGGGTGCCTACTTCCGCCCGTAGACAGTCGTGGACGGATGATAGTTCCGCCAGTCAAACCAATAATCCTTGAGCATCTCCACTGGCTCCAGACACGTCCCCATGGCCCGGCCCGAAACCGCGCAACCCTGAAAGCTCCATTCGCTGCCCGTGCCGGCATCCATCAGGATCGCGCCGCCCGGCTTGCCCTCGGTCCGGTAGAAATCCGGCGCGCCGGCCACCCCCGCGATACGGTCGCGGAAGGCCCGCACCGATTGTCCGTCGGGCCCCAAAACCAGCAGCACCTGCTCCGCGCCGATGCGGTCCTTCACCAGTTTCTCCCGCACGACGTCGTCGTATAGGTAAGCCCGGCTGGCGCCAACCGCCTCGATTCCCAACATTAGGTCCCTGGCCTTCAACCCGTGCTCCCGGAAATCGATCACCGTGCGCGCGCGCCGCATCTTCACGTCCCAGTCTTTGGGGGCATATTCGGCGACGTACGGCGCCACATCCGCCAGCACCGTGCCCTGCGGCTCTTCCGATTTCCATGTGCTGTAATTCAGTTCGTCGGAGTGTACCGGTGCTAACTGGCTGCCGCTGAGCGGTCCCGCGATAGCCTTGCCGCTGATCTGCTGCCAGTAAGTGCCGGTCTCATCATCGCGCATGATAAAGTTCTGGTTATTGATGCCGGCCAGATGAAACGTCAGCCGCAGTCCTGCGATCTCTCTGCTCCACACCAGACCGGTGTGACAGAGCGTTCAATAGGTAGCCACGATGGCGGCTTTTCCCAGCACATCGTTGATCACATGGTGGTAGGAAATGTTCCGTATCGGATAGGCGCGTGCCACGCCGCCGACCTTCACCGCAATCACCCGCTCGTCGCCATCCAGCTTCACCTTCGCTGACGCCTGAAACGACGGCCGCGTGTCAGGATGGAACATCAGCTCGTAAATGTTGACCCTCGCGGCCGCCGCCAGAAGGCCAACGAAGCCCGCGGCAACGGTCGCCAGTCCTCGCCGCCACCAGACCGGCTGCGCGCGCCAGTAAAAGACCAGCGCAGCCAACGCGGCCAGAGCCGAAAGCACCGTCGCGGCCGATCGAAAACGCAACACGGCCAGCGCCACCATGAGTTCTCGCGCCCCCTGCGCCCGGAACGGCCAGATCACATAAACGGGATAGATCACGCAGAATAACGACACAGCCACGCAGGCGGCCAAAATCAGAATCGACGATCGTCGTGTCATAGGTTCTCCCTGAGAGGCAGCCGCAGGTAAATCGCGCCCGGCGTGGCGTCCGCGGCATAGGCCGCGCCGCGCCCGAATCCCAGCCGGTCGTACATCGCCAGCGCGGTCTCCATCACCGGCATTGTATCGCCGCGCAGTTCGTAATAGCCCGCCGCCCGCGCTTCCGCGATCACCCACTCCAAAAGCACCTGCCCGATTCCCCGCCCTCGGAACGCCGGCCGCACATAGAGCCGCTTGGCTTCCGCCCGCTCCGCGTCCAGACGCCGTAAAGCCACGCATCCCGCCGGCCTTCCGTCCACCAGAGCCAGAACCAGACGGCCGTCCGGCGGTGCATAGTAACCCGGCAGCCCGGCCAGTTCAGCCGCGAAGTTCTGGAAACAGGGAGTGAAGCCGAACGATTGCCAGTATTCCTCGAACAGCGCCCGCGCCTCTTCCAGGCGTTTCCCCGTCGTGGCGGGAACAATCTCCATTTGGGTACTTTAGCAGAGTCCCGAAATGGAACGTGTGCCGCGTTTACGCGGCAGGCACGCGGCGATGCAAAGCCGAGGACGCCATTTGCGCCTGCCGCTCGATCGCCTGGATGCGGCTCTCGATGGCATGCAGAAACACCGACTTACGCGCTGACTCCGGCCAGGCGCTGACTACGTCACGCCGGTATTTGAGGAATTTCATTTCTGCCGTCATGCCGGCACGAAATGCACGCCGCATGCCAGCAGCGAGTGTTCTCTGGTGTAACATAGGAAATCAGCCACAACCAGGCTATAAGGAGGAGCGCATGAGTCCTGTCGATGGGGCACAAGCGAATGGCAGCGTAATGGAACAAATCCATCCGGCCGGCGAATCGCCCACCTCGGGCAACGTCGAAAAGATCCGGGACATACTATTCGGACCGCAAATGCGCGAATACGAACGCCGCTTTGCGCGCCTGGAAGAAACCCTGCTCAAGGAAGCGGCCGATCTTCGCGACAGCACCCGCAAACGTTTCGATGCGTTGGAAACCTATATCCACCGCGAATTTGAAGCGCTGGAGGGCCGCCTCAGGGTCGAGCGCGACGAGCGGGGCGCAGCCCACGACAGTTTGGCCAAGAGAATCGGCGAACTCAACGACCAGACCGCCACGGCGCATCGCGAACTGCGCGGCACGATTCTGCAGCAGTCCAAGGATCTCGGCGAGGAGATCGAGCGCCGGCGCCAGGAATTGGGGGCCATCCTGGAGCGCCGCTTCCAGGAGCTGCGCAAAGACAAGACGGACCGCGCCGCGCTGGCCGCCCTCTTCAGCGAAGCCGCCCTGCGCCTGAATGACGAGTTCCAGGTTCCCGGCGTCGACGCTTGAACGGGCGCGGCGGGCCGCGAACCCCATGCCAGATGAACTTCAAGGGAACGGCCACTCCGCCAACGCTTTCGCGGAGTTGAGGAGCCTGCTGGTCGGGCCGGAGCGCGAACAGCTCGCCGACATCCGGCGCAGGCTCGACGACCCCGCCCGTATTCTGCAAGATCTCGGCCGCGTGCTGCCGGAAGCCATCCGGTTGCGCAGCCAGGATCGTAAGCTGCGCCTGGCGCTGCACCCCATTGTCGAAGAAAGCATCCGCGTCTCCGTGCAGCGCGATCCGCGCATGTTGGCCGACGCCTTGCACCCCGTCATCGGCTCGGCCGTGCGCCGAGCCGTCTCCTCGGCCTTGCAGAACATGCTCCTCACGTTGAACCAGATGGTCGAGCAGAGTGTCTCCCTGCGTAGCATTCGCTGGCGTCTGGAGGCTTGGCGCACCGGTAAATCCTTCGGTGAAATCCTGCTGCTGCGCAGCCTGCTCTACCGCGTCGAGCAGGTCTTTCTGATCCATCGCAAAACCGGCCTGCTGCTGCTGCACCGGGAGGCATCCGCCGTGGTTGTAAAAGACGCGGACCTGGTCTCCGGCATGCTGACCGCCATTCAGGATTTCGTGCGAGATTCCTTCGGCGCCCCGGCCACTGCCGAACTGGAAACCGTGCAGGTGGGCGAATTCAGTGTGTGGATCCAGCACGGTCCCCCGGCTATTCTCGCCGCGGTGGTGCGCGGCGCGGCTCCCCGCGAACTGCAACGAGTCTTGCAGGACGCCTTATGGCGCATCTCGCTCGACCGCGCGGCCGATCTGGAAAGCTTTGCCGGCGATGCTTCGCCATTCGCAGCTTGCGGCACGGATTTGGACGCGTGCCTGCTTGGACAAGCGCCGCCGGCCGCCCCGCGGCGATCCCTGCTCGTCTGGCTTCTGCCCGCGCTCGTCCTGTGCGCGTTGGGCGCTTGGTTGTTTTTCGTGGTCCGCGCGCACCAACGCTGGGATGCGTACGTCAACCGCTTGCGGCAGCAGCCCGGCATTGTGGTGACCGCGGCTGAAAAGCGCGGCAGCCGTTATCAGATTTCCGGCCTGCGCGACCCGCTCGCGGCCGATGCCGGCGCACTGCTGTTAAACAGCGGCATTCCGGCGGATCGCGTTGCCTTTCATTGGGAGCCATATCTTTCCAGTGATCCCCGATTCGCGGCCGTGCATGAGTTCGAAGCCCGGCGCAGTGCGTTGCAGCGGCAGGCGCTTTACTTTCCAGTGGACCAGTCGCGCATCTCGCCCGAACAGCTCACGGTCATTGGCAATGTCGCCGCCGACATGCGCGACCTGTTCCGGCGGGCCTCCGCCACCGGCCGGCAGATCCGCATCGAGGTGCTCGGCTACACCGACAATCTGGGCGCCGAGCAGCATAACAAGCTGTTGGCCCAGGCGCGCGCCGAACGGGTTACCGCCGCGCTGGTCGCCGACGGAGTGCCCGCTGCGCAACTCACGGCGGGCGGAGCCGGTACCGGCGAAGTCCTGGGAACGGGAACCGCGGAGGATCAGAGCGCGGTTCGCCGCTCCGTTACATTCCGCGTGGTGGATGGCTCCTGATGCCTCCCTTGCTAAAGAAAGTCTGCATGGCCGGATCTTTCGCCGTGGGCAAGACCAGCCTGGTGCGCCGCTTCGTCGAGAGTATCTTCGATGAACGCTACCAGACCACCGTGGGCGTCAAGATCGACAAGAAACTCGTGCAGATGGACGGCCAGGCATTGACGCTGGTGCTGTGGGATCTGGCGGGCGAGGATGATCTCTCTCAGGTGCGCGCGTCGCATCTGCGCGGCGCGGCCGGATTCATACTGGTGGTGGACGGCTGCCGCGCGCGCACGCTCGAAGCGGCCCTGGATCTCGAACGGCGGATCACCCATGAGACAGGACCCGTGCCGTTCGCTCTGGCGTTGAACAAAGCCGACCTCGCGCCGGAGTGGGAGATCTCCGCCGCCACCATCGATCCATTGCTGCGCCGGGGCTGGACTTGCACGCATACCAGCGCCAAGAACGGCCTGGGCGTGGAAGACCTGTTCCTGAGTCTGGCCAGAAAGATGCTTGAGGCGAAAGAATGAACGGGCCATCGATTGCGCTGGAGGCCCTCTCCGCCCTCGATTTCGTCGCACTGGAGGGGAACGATTCGGGTTTCGCCGCAGTGGGGGAGCCGCCGGATTGGTTCCTGCGCGTCTTTCCCGATGGCAACGTGCGCAGTGCGCCGTATCTGGCCGAGTTTCTCGCCGGCGCGGATTCGCCCCCGGCAAAGCGTTATTCCGGTGTGTGGACGCAACGCGGCGCGGACGGCCGCGAATGCGGCCTGGAAGCTTGGATCGCCCCCGTCGGCGGACAGCCTTTGCTGATTATCCATCGTCTGGGTGAGGAATTTGAAAGCCGCAGAGCCGCCTTGCAGCAGGCCCGCGACAGCAGCCTTTCCTACGAGCGTTTGGGAAAGGTGACGCGCGGTCTGGCCGACGCCAAGCTGCAGCTCGAAATGCGCAACCGCGAAGTCGAGCGCATCAACCAGCTCAAGAACGAATTCCTGGCCAGCATGAGTCATGAGTTGCGTACTCCGCTCAACGCCATCATCGGTTTTTCCAGCCTGCTGGCGGAGGAGAGCGCCGGACCGCTGAACGGCGAACAGCAGAGCTACGTCGCG
This sequence comes from Bryobacteraceae bacterium, assembly GCA_049511415.1. Taxonomy (GTDB): domain Bacteria; phylum Acidobacteriota; class Terriglobia; order Bryobacterales; family Bryobacteraceae; genus Bog-159. Next base: position 78,141 of record JBEKYC010000026.1, read on the forward strand.
CATGTCGCGCGGGCTTCGCGCCATCTGCTCGATCTCATCAACGACATCCTCGACCTGTCCAAGATCGAGGCGGGACGCCTGGAATTGACGCACGAGGTCTTCCCGCTGGACGACGCGCTGAATGAAGTGCTCTCCACCATTCGGCCGCTGGCGCGCGACAAGGGCGTCCGTCTGATTACGGGCCGGGACGCGGGCTGCCAGATCTTTGCGGACCGCCTGCGCTTCAAGCAGATTCTCTACAACCTGTTGAGCAACGCCATCAAGTTCACGCCCACTACCGGCGAAGTCCGGCTGGATGCCAACGCCTCGCGCGAGCAGTTGACGGTCGCTGTGACTGACACGGGAGTCGGCATTCCACGCGAAGAGTTGGATGCCATCTTTCAGAAGTTTCACCAGGTGGGCGGCGGCACCAAGGGCATCCGCGAAGGCGCCGGACTGGGACTCGCCATTACCAAACGCCTGGTCGAGCAGCACGGCGGCGAGATCCGGGCGTATAGCGAGCCCGGGCTGGGCAGCCGCTTCGTGTTCACGCTGCCGCAAATCGCCGCCGGGATCGCGCCGGATCCGGATTCGTACAGCGAAACCAGAACGCCTTGCGCTTCCCTCCCGCGGCCCGATGTGCAGGTCGCGGTAGTGGAGGACAATGCCGCGAATCGGGCCCTGTTCGAAGCCATGCTGAAGTCCGTGTATCCCACTGCCGTCTACGAAAACGGTTCCCAGGCGCTGGATGCCTTTCGCCGGCGGAAGCCGGATCTGGTGCTGATGGATATCGCGCTGCCCGGCATGGACGGGATCGAAGTGCTGCGGCGCATGCGCGCGGAGTTGCCCTTGCGCGACATTCCCGTGATCGCGGTCTCGGCGCACGCCATGGCCGGCGATCGGGAACGGTTTCTGGCGGCCGGATTCGATCAATATGTGGCCAAGCCGGTGGCGGACCGCGCGGTGCTGCTGGAAGCCATCGAGCCACTTTTACGCCGGGACAGGACTACCATCGCATCATGAATCCGGCTCCCTTGACACTGCTCGCCATAGATGACGATCCGCAGTCGCTGGCGTTGATCCAGGCCGCCTTGAAACGCTTTGAAATCGAAGTGGTGACCGCGCAGGACCCGGCCACGGGACTGGATCTGGTCCGCCGCAAGCGGCCCCGCATCGTGCTGCTGGATCTGATGCTGCCGGGCATGTCGGGGATCGAGGTTTTGGAGCGCATCGTCGCCACCGATCCGGCCATCGATGTCATCCTGATGACGGCTTACTATTCGACGGAATCCGCCGTCGAAGCCATTCAGAAGGGCGCCTGCGATTATCTCAACAAGCCCCTGGATATCGAACGGCTCCGCGCGCGCGTGGAACGCCTGCTGGCCGAGGCCGAGCGGCGCCGGAAGGCCAGCCGCCTGGATGCGGAACTGCTCGAAGCCTGCCGCTTCGAAGGCATCATCGGCCGCAGTCCGCTGATGCTGGATGCTTTTGCGCGCATCAATCGGGTGGCGCCGCATTTCCGCACGGCCCTGATCACGGGCGCCACGGGAACGGGCAAGGAGATGGCGGCACGCGCTCTGCACCATCTGAGCCCGGTCGCCTCCGGACCCCTGGCGGTGTGCAATTGCGCTGCGATTCCCGAAAATCTGGTGGAGAGCGAACTCTTCGGACATACCCGCGGTTCGTTCACGGGCGCCACCCACGATCAGGCCGGCATCTTCGAGCACGCCCATGGCGGCGTCCTGTTTCTGGACGAAATCGGAGAGTTGCCCCTGCCGGCCCAAGCCAAGCTGTTGCGCGCGGTGCAGAACCAGGAGATCCAACGGCTGGGATCGCCGGCGCTGCGCAAGGTGAATGTGCGCATCGTGGCCGCCACGAATCATGATCTGCGCATGCTGGTGGAGGAAAAGCGCTTTCGCGAGGATCTCTTCTTCCGCCTGTCCATGGTCGAGATCAAGCTGCCGCCGCTGGCCGCGCGTAAAGAGGATCTCCCGCTGCTGGTGCATCACTTCGTGGATCACTTCAGCGGAGTTTACGGCAAGAACATCGAAGGTCTTACACGGCGCGCCGAAGCTCTCCTGGTCCGTTACCACTGGCCGGGCAATGTGCGCGAACTGGAGAATGCCATCGGCTACGCCTGCATGATGGCCGAGTCTCCGCAAATCGACGTAGCCGATCTGCCGGACAACTTCCACCGTGAATTGCCGGCGGATGCGGCGGGCATCGAGTTAGTCTCGGTCGAAGAGATCCAGCGCATCCACGCGCGTAAGGTGCTAGAGTATTTTGAAGGCAACAAGTTGCGCGCGGCTGAAGTGCTCGGAGTGAGCCGTGCCACTTTGTATCGCCTTCTAAGTCCACGCGCTGAGACAACCGCCGCGGGCGAATCTCAATCCTGAGATCGCGCCGCGCCAAATTAGAAGAAAATCACTGGCGCGGCCTATCGTGCTTGGCATCGCAAGTGCACCCTAGGCCAAATCTAAAACCTGGAGATCGAGATTTGATTAAGAAACTGACATCATTCATCATATTCGCGGCGATGGGGAGTGTGTTGTACTCTCAGACGCCCGGCGGCGCAAGCAAGCCGCAGCCCGACGTTTTGATATTTACGGACGGCGAAAAGCTTATCGGCCACCTGGTAAGCGCCAAGGGCGGCTCGGTCACTTTCAAGAGCGACATGGCCGGGGAGGTAACAGTTGACTGGGCCAAGATCCAGGAGCTGCACACCGCGGGTCCGTACGCCGTAATCGGCAAGGACGCCAAGCTGCGCAAACACATGGACACCGGCCAGGTGCCCGCGGGCAACCTCTCCATGGCGGATCAAAAGATCGCCGTGCAGCCGGCGGCCGGTGCGGCGCGCACGGTTCCGGTGGCGGATGCCGCTTTCGTGCTGGATCAGCCTGCGTTTGAAAAGGCGATCAACAGCAATGAAGGCTTCCTGAACAACTGGGGCGGCAGCGTCACGGCCGGCGCGAGTATCGTGGAAGCCACGCAGAATTCCAGCACGTTCACGGGCGGCATCGGCATCGCGCGGACCTCGCCGACCGAGAGCTGGCTTAACCCCAGCGACCGCACGTTGTTCGATTTCAGCGCGGCGTATGGCAAAATCAGCTCGCCCGGCGTGGCGGACATCAAAACCGAGATTCTTCACGCGGACGCCGAAGAGGACAAGTATTTCTCGACGAGTGTGTTTGGCTTCGGCCGGGCCGGTTTCGATCATAACTATTCCCAGGGTTTGGATCTGCAACAGAACTACAGCGGCGGACTGGGGTGGACCGTCGAAAAATCGACCGCTTCCGAACTGGATCTGAAGGCCGCGGTTTCCTACATCCACCAGAGCTTCGATGTCAGCGCATCGAGCGAGAGTCTCATCGGCACCACCTTCTCGGAAATCTACACATTCAAATTCAAGAGCGGGATCTTGCTGAACCAACAGATCTCCGCCACGCCCGCCTGGAACAATACCAACGCCTACTTCGGCAGCGCCAGTGTGGGGCTCACCGTCCCCGTCCACAAGCGGTTGAGCGTGTCGCTGGCATCGCTCGATTCGTTTCTGAACGATCCGCCGCCGGGCTTCAAGAAGAACTCGTTCCAGTTTACGGCGGGACTCACGTACGCACTGAAATAACTTTCGCAACTTAGGAGACAATCAATGAAGATCAATTCGACCGGCTGCCGGCTGGCCGCCACTGGAATACTGCTCATCACCGGCAGTCTGGGATTCGGCGAGACCGGCACCTTAAAAGTGAAAGCCACCACTGGCCGCGCCGGCGTATTCGTCGACGATAAGTATATTGGCCCGGCCGCAAACTTCGGTGTTACTCGAAGCTACGCCGTAGAGGCGGGCGAGCATACGATCACGCTGCGCGAACCGCGCTACGAAATGGCTACCAGCCATGTGACCGTGGTAGCCAAGAAGACCGTGACGGTCAAAATCGACCTGAAGGCATTGCCCGAGCCTAAGGGCCCGTTTGGCCGGCTGCGCGTGGCCGGAGCCGAGAAGTACGCGGCCGTCTATGTCAACGGCGGCTACATGGGTCACGCCGACGAGTTTGACAACTTTGCGCAAGGCCTGCTGCTGCCGGCCGGATCGTACACGGTCAAGATCGTATCGGTCAGCGGCGCACCGCTGGTGGAGCAGTCCGTCGACTTGAAGGCGAACGCCACCGTCATCGTGCACGCGACCGGCAAGGCCTAGCGCTCCCCGCGGCGCTCGGGCGGTTTGCGTTCCGGCGGCGCGGCGTGCGGAGGCGGAGCTTGCCGAAGCGGAACCGAATGCGGCGCAGCCGGATGTTGTGCGTGCGCGACTTGCGGCGGCGCTGTGTGGGCTGCTGGCGCGGGCGGCCTATAAGGGCGCGCGGGCGCAGAGGGCGGCCGGGTGTGCACGACTTGCGGAGGCGCCGGTCGCGCGGGCAGCGCCGGCTGCGGATGCGGCGGTGGTTGCAGATGGGCGGACTGTGGTATCACGGGCCGTGCGGGCGGAGTGGTCCGCGACACGACCGGCCGATTCAGCACCGCGGCCGGCGGCGGCGCTACATGGCCTGCCGCGGCATGCCCCAACCTGCTGGCCAATTTCGTCGTCACATGCGGCGCCGCAGCCGCCGCGCGAAGTGCGCCGATTTGAGCGGGCTGGACGCGCATGGCGACCTGTTGCACCGGCCGCGCCGACGCCAACGCGCCGGGCGGCACGGCTACCACGGCTCCCGGAACCGACCGGTTCATGTACGTATCGATCGGGACGGCACCGGTCCGCACATAGCCGTTATAAACGTTGGCGATCATCGCCGTATTAGTGATCCTCGTATTGGTGACGTTGATGCGCGTCACGAACGCGGCGCTGGCGGTAAATGCCGGCACGTAAACATCCCGCGGCCCAAGCGGAAACCAGCCGACGGCCGGCCCGCCGCTCCATCCCACGGAGATCCCGAACCCCGCGCCGAACCCGACCCATGCCACCAGCGCCGGTGCATAGACCGGCGCTACAGCCACCGGACCGGGACACCAGCCCCAGTATCCGCCGACGTACGCCCAGCGGCCATAATGAAACGGCGCGAAGCCCCAAGGCGCATCGTCGACCCAGGTCCATCCCCATGGATCGATCCACGCCCAATGACCGTCGTGATAAGGCGCCCATCCGGCAGCAACGCTGTTCGGCACCCATACTTCGCCATAATCCGGCGTTTCGCGCCAGGTTCCATACTCGCCTAAGTCCTCGTATCCGACCATGTCCGGAGACACGTAGCGGGCGTTGGCATAACGGTCTTCGCGCTGGTTCCGCGAGATCACCCAGCGGTCGAAACTGTCATAGCCCGGCGCGGCGTTGATTTTGTATTGCGCCTGCTGGCCCGCGCCCACGACCTGAGCCTGCTGGCCCGCATGGACCGTGACCGCGCCGGCGGCCGTAGTGACCTGCCCCTCCCCATCGCGCACCGTAACGTAAGTCTGGCCATTATCCGTGTTCACATCCACGCGATATTCGCCCGGACGGCTGGGCATGAAGGCCAGATTGGGAGTGTCGATCTCGAGATTGCCTGCGAGGCGCCGGAGACGGATGTCCAGTTCGCCGGACGAAAGCCGGATTTGCGCCGTGCGATCGTCCAGATCCATGAACTCGAAAGCGGTACGATCGCCCAGGCGGAAAGCGGTCCCCGGTATGTGTACCTCCGCGCGTCCGCCTTGATCCGCATAGATCTGGTCGCCCATGGTCAAGGGCCGGTTTACGGCTGCGGCAACCCAATTGTTGACTCCCGCCGGTGCAAAAGATACAGCCCCGTTGATGTAGCTGATCCGCCCGGTGCGCGAGGGTGGATCCTGGGCGGCCAGCAGGCCGGCCAGAGCCAGGGCGGATACAAGTAAGCGTGATATGGACATGATTGCCTCTGCGGCTGTGGCGTTGCACGCCATCGACCGGATTAAGCTTCGTAAAGTGTTGTACGGCACCATAGTTAGCTGTTGACACGGTTTTTGCGGAATGGCATAATGAGCCAGAACACCACTGCATTGTGGTGTATGGGATGCTACAAAAATGGCGACTCTGATCATTCCGACGTCGGTGATCTGCATTTCCAGGGAGCAGCTTTCGCTGGAGGAAATTGTGTCGGTGGCCCGGAACGGGCAACACGTGGTGCTGAGCGGCGACGCGGAGTTCCGGCGGCAGATCCAACGCAGCCGCGAAGCGCTGGAAAGCAAGCTGGCGGCGGGCGAAGTCGTCTATGGCGTGAATACGGGATTCGGCGGGAATGCGCGGTATGTAATTCCTTCCGAGGAGTTGTCGCATCATCAGCAGAATCTGCTGGAATTTCTGTCGTGCGGCGTAGGGGAAGCGCTGCCCGAGGAAGCCGTGCGGGCAGCCATACTGCTGCGCGCGAATGCCCTGGCGCGGGGACTCTCGGCCGTGCGGATCGTGGTCATCGAACGGCTGCTGGACCTGCTGAATCATGGCATCACGCCGGTAGTGCCGCGGTATGGCTCGGTGGGCGCCAGCGGCGACCTTTGCCCTTCGGCGTATATCACGCGGGTGATGGCCGGGCGCGGTGAAGCATTCTACCAGGGGCGCCGGATTCCCGCCGGGGAAGCGCTACGCAGCGCCGGGATCGAACCGCTGCAACTGGAAGCCAAGGAAGGCCTGGCGCTGTTGAACGGCACGACGGTGATGACCGGCATCAGCTCGATGGTGCTGGATGAAGCGGCTTACCTGTTTCGCCTGTCGCTGGGCGCGCTGGCTATGATCGCCGAGGCGCTGGGATCCTCGCCGGACTATTATCATCCGGCCATCCACCTGGCGAAGCATCATCCGGGCCAGTTGGCGGTGGCGGAGATGCTGAATTCGATGCTGTTCGATTCGAAGCTGGCGGTGCCGCTGGACGAGATACGGCATCGCGTGGAGGAGGCCGGGCGGCGGGCGAACGGCAGTCACGAAGTGGCGGCCGCCGGTGAGTCCATTCAAAGCCCGTACTCGTTGCGCTGCGCGCCACAGGGCTTGGGACCGATGCAGGAAACGCTGGAACAGTGCCGCACAGTGATCGAACGGGAGGCGAATTCGGTGAACGATAATCCGTTGATCGATCCCGGAGTTGGGTGTGGCATGGAGCGGGTACATCACACGGGTAACTTCTACGGCGCGCACATCGCGCGGGCCATGGATGGATTAAAGCTGGACCTGGCGAACCTGGCCAACTGGCTGCACTCCCTGATGGCGCTGCTGATGGACGAGCGCTTCTCCAACGGCCTGCCGGCTTCGCTCAGCCCGCACGTAGGACTCTACCAGGGATTCAAGGGCATGCAGATCGTGCATACCAGCCTGGTGACGGCAATCCGGCATTGGTGCGCGCCGAGCCTGATTCACACGCTGCCCACCGAGCAATACAACCAGGACATTGTCAGCCTGGGCACGCATTCGGCGCTCACGGCCATGGACATCACGCGGCTGCTGCGCCAGGCGGTGGCTATCACGCTGCTTTCGGCGGCGCAGGCCATCGACCTGCGGTCCGGCCGGGAGCGCCTGGGAGAGGGCACCCGGCCGATCTACCGGAGTCTGCGAGTCGTCAGCGACTTCGTGGAGGCGGATCGCGCGCTGGACGGGGACATCGCGGCAGTGTGCGGGCTGATCGAACGGCGGGAGATCCCGGTGCTCAACAACTGATCCGGAGCGCGTGTAAAAGCAGACCCAATTTCCTGTAAACCTTTAATATAGAGGCTATTGCCCCATTACGTGGCTGTCGTCGCGTTGGGCTAAATTGGGC
>JBEKYC010000027.1:0-110606 GCA_049511415.1 Bryobacteraceae bacterium
CCCGGCGCTAGAGTCGTCATTCTGCGTTCCTGTGATTATCCAGCCGAGATCGCGGCGGATCTGAAATCCGCGCGCCGGGATTCCTCGCGTTATCATTGCCGATAGATGGGACTTTTTTACGTTGGTTGCCGGGTCCTCAATCCGGTGACTTCCAAGTCAACCGCAGTTCGGCGCCTGATGGTCGACACGGGTGCCGAGTCCACGTGGATCGACGCGACGGCATTGGAGGCGATCGGGATTGAGCGGCGCAAGAAGGATCTCCAATTTCAGTTGGCGAACGGCCAGATCGTTACGCGCTCAGTTGGCTACGCCGTGCTTATGGTGGATAAGTCCGAGACCGTGGACGAAGTCGTTTTCGCCGAAGCAGGCGATCTCCAACCGCTCGGTGCGCGCGCTTTGGAAGGTCTGAACCTGCAGGTGGATGCTCGCCGGAAAAGGCTGGTGGCTGCCGGCCCGATCGTCAGTGCAGCGGCCGTGCCTCCGCGATTCGGACGGTTGGTGCAGGTCCCCCCGGGAGCGCCGAAGACTCGCGGAAAGATCCGGACGAAGAGGCCGAAAAGGCCTCGGGACGCCGGATTGAAAGCTCGATGAGTGGCCAGAGGCCCGGTTCCAAGTTCACTTGACGAAAAACGCCGGTCTCGTGGAAGTGACTCCGCGAGAGGGGCCTGGAAAGTCCCGTTCTGAGAAAGAGGGGAAGTCCACCCGGCTTTGCGCACCCTTAGTCTGCCTGTAGCGCGGCCCCCTCGCGAAATCTCGCGAATCCGTGAGGCAAACCCGTCGGCACGCAGCGAAGCGCTCCCGCCAACCCATTCAAATTCAATGACATCCAAGCGGTCTCCTAAATGCATTCATCATCGCCAAGGATAACTGAATGTGGATTGTAAGAGTAGCTCTTAATCGCCCATATACTTTCGTGGTGCTGGCGCTGTTGATTCTGTTGGTCAGCCCGCTGGTGATCCTGCGCACTCCCACCGATATCTTTCCGAATATCGGAATACCCGTAGTCAGCGTGATCTGGAACTATGACGGTTTTCCTCCCCAGGAGATGTCGGACCGCATTGTCACCATCACTGAGCGCAGTATCACCACCACGGTCAACGACATCGAACACATGGAGTCGCAGTCCTACAACGGCGTCGGCGTGATCAAGCTGTTTTTCCGGCCATCCGTGACCATTGCGACCGCGCTGGCGCAGGTCACGGCAATCTGCCAGACGCAGCTTCGCCAACTGCCGCCGGGGACTACAGCGCCGCTGATTCTGAGCTATAGCGCGTCCACGGTGCCCGTGTTGCAGATCGGCCTGAGCAGCACGCGGCTGAGCGAGCAGCAGTTGTTCGATGTGGGAGCCAACACCATGCGCACCCAGTTGGCGACCGTGCAGGGCGCGTCGGTTCCCTGGCCGTATGGCGGCAAGCAGCGGCTGGTTTCCATCGACATCGATTCGGCGGCCATGCAAGCCAAGGGTCTCTCGCCGACCGATGTCGTGAACGCCGTCAGCGCGGAGAATCTGATTTTGCCATCCGGCACCGCCAAACTTGGGCCGCTCGAATACCAGGTGGAAATGAATGGCAGCACGCAGACCATCAACGAGCTGAACGATCTGCCGGTGAAGACCGTAAACGGCGCAACCATTTACATACGGGACGTGGCGCACGTGCGCGACGGCTTCTCGCCGCAGACCAATGTCGTCCGTCAAGATGGCCACCGCAGCGCGCTGCTGAGTGTATACAAAACCGGCTCCGCATCCACGCTTACGATCGTACACGATGTGCGGGCGGCGCTGTCGAATATGGCAGCGGGATTGCCGTCGACGCTGAAAATAACGCCGCTGTTCGACCAATCCATCTTCGTGCGCGCGGCCGTCCAGGGCGTCATCCGCGAAGCGCTCACCGCGGCCTGCTTAACGGCGGCGATGATTCTGCTGTTTCTGGGCAATTGGCGCAGCACCCTGATCATCGCCATTTCGATCCCGCTGGCCATCCTGGTTTCTATCATTTGCCTGAGCGCGCTGGGCGAAACCATGAACCTGATGACGCTGGGTGGGCTGGCGCTGGCGGTGGGTATCCTGGTGGACGACGCTACCGTGGAGATCGAGAACATCGAGCGCAACCGGCTCCTTGGGAAGGATCTGCGGGAGGCCATCCTGCACGGCGCCCAAGAGATCGCCGTGCCGGCCTTTGTTTCTACGCTCTGTATCTGCATCGTTTTCGTCCCCATGTTTTTCCTCAGCGGAGTGACGCGCTTCCTGTTTGTGCCGCTGGCTGAAGCCGTGATCTTCGCCATGTTGGCTTCTTATCTGCTATCGCGCACCCTGGTGCCCACCATGGTGATGTTTCTCCTGCGCCATCACAATCTGCATGCGCAGCCGGGCTTTTTCGGACGCTTTCACCAGCGGTTCGAAAATTCTTTCGAGGGCTTGCGCGACAGCTACCGGAATGCGCTGGAAGGTTGCATGCGCCACGGCCGCGCCTTCGCCGCCGCATTCCTGGCCTTGTGCGTGGCATCCCTGGGTTTCGTCTTCGTGCTGGGCCAGGATCTGTTTCCGCAGGTGGACGCCGGATTGATGCGTCTGCACGTGCGCGCCCGCACCGGCCTGCGCATTGAAGAGACCGCGCGCCTCACCGACGAGATCGAGAACAACATCCGTACGATGATCCCGTCGGCCGAACTGGATACCATGCTCGACAACATCGGCCTGCCGTATAGCGGCATCAACCTTTCTTATAGCAACGCGGGGACGATCGGCACGCCGGATGCGGAGATCCTGGTTTCGCTGAAGGAAGGCCACCGGCCGACTAACGAGTACGTGAAGCTGCTGCGTGAGGAATTGCCGCGGCGATTCCCGTCCACGCAATTCTTCTTCCAGCCGGCCGACATCGTAACGCAGATTCTCAACTTCGGCGTGCCCGCGCCTATCGACGTGCAGATCGCCGGCGCCGACCAACTGGGCAACTACAATGTGGCCCGCCAATTGGCCAACCGGATTCGCGCAATTCCTGGCGCCGTGGATGTCCATGTGCAGCAGGCCTACGACGCTCCCACGCTGCACCTGGACGTCGATCGTACCTTCGCGCAATCGGTCGGATTGAGCCAGCACGACGTGGCCGAGAACCTGCTGGTCTCCTTGAGCTCCAGCTTCCAGACGGCGCCCACGTTTTGGCTCAATCCGAAGAGCGGCATAAGCTACAACGTCGCGGTGCAAACGCCGCAGTACCGCGTGGACTCGGTGAAAGCGCTGCTCGACACACCAATCAGCACGCCGGCGTCACCCCAGCCGCAGATCCTGGGAAACCTTGCGTCGTTTCGCCATATGAGCCAGCCCAGCGTCATTTCCCATTACAATGTGCAGCCGCTGGTGGACGTGTTCGCCTCGGTGCAGGGCCGCGATCTCGGCGGCGTGGCGCGCGACGTCCGCCGCGCCATCCAGCCGCTCCAAAAGCAGCTTCCGCGCGGGAGCCATCTGACTATCACCGGCCAGGTATCCACCATGTCGCAGTCGTTTATCGGACTGGGCGAAGGGGTGGCGATGGCGATCGTGCTCGCTTACTTGTTGATCGTGGTGAATTTCCAATCGTGGCTCGATCCGTTCATCATCATCACCGCGCTGCCCGGCGCATTGGCTGGGATCACCTGGGCCTTGCTGCTGACGCACACGACTTTGAATGTGCCGTCGCTCACCGGCGCCATTATGTGCGTGGGCGTGGCGACGGCCAACAGCATTCTGATGGTCTCCTTCGCCCGCGAACGCATGAACGAAGGGATGCCCCCCCGGGAGGCGGCGGTGGCGGCCGGACATACGCGCATGCGGCCCGTTTTGATGACCGCGCTGGCCATGATCATCGGCATGGCGCCCATGGCGATGGGGCTTGGCGAAGGCGGAGAACAGAACGCGCCGCTGGGCCGGGCTGTGATCGGCGGGTTGCTGTTCGCTACGGTCGCAACGCTGTTTTTCGTACCTACTGTCTTCGGTTTAATTCACGGCGCAAGAGAATAATTATGGCTACTCAAGAGATCCCATTAGTTGAACTGGCACCCGAAATCGCTAACACCAAGACACCCACAGCCGGGCGTTGGATGGTGGCGGCGCTGTTGGCCGTGTTCGGCCTGTTCGCCGCCGGAGCGCTCAGCATCAAAGCGCGCGCTAAGGAGCAAACGGCGTTGTCCGCCGAAACGCAGCGCCTGGCTGTGACCACGGTTTCCGCGGGCTTCCCGCAACCCGAGCCGCGGTCGAACGAACTGGAGTTGCCGGGCAGCGTGCAAGCATATACGGAGTCGCCAATCTACGCGCGGACGAATGGCTATCTGCTGCGCTGGTATAAAGACATCGGCGCGAACGTCCAGAAGGGCGACCTGCTGGCCGACCTCGATACGCCCGAAGTGGACCAGGAGCTCTCCCAAGCGCAAGCGGCGCGTCAGCAGATGGTCGCGGCGCTGGATCTGGCGCACACCAGCGCGGACCGCTGGCGCGATTTGCGCCGCACGGATTCGGTTTCGCAGCAGGAGTTGGACCAGAGAACCAGCGACTACGCGCAAGCCCAGGCGAACATGGCGGCCGCGGACGCGAATGTCCGGCGGTTGCAGGAGCTCGAATCGTTCAAGCACGTTTACGCTCCCTTTTCCGGCGTGCTCACGAAGCGCAACGTGGACATTGGCGCGCTGGTGAATGCCGGCAACGGCGGATCGGGCAAAGAGCTTTTTAACCTGGCCCTGATCGATCCATTGCGCGTATACGTGAGTGTTCCGGAGGCCGATGCCCCAAGCATCCGCATGGGCATGCGGGCCTGGATCGGGCTGGCCGAGTATCCGGCCTCTCGCTTCAGTGGGACCGTGGTGCGGACGGCCAATGCCATCGACCAGAACACGCGCACCCTTCTCACGGAAGTGGATATGCCGAATAAGGCCGGACGGCTCTTGCCGGGCGCCTATGCGCAAGTCCACTTCGACGTGCCGGTGAACGGCAGCCGGCTCTCGGTGCCGTCGAGCGCGATGCTGTTCCGGTCCGAAGGGCCGACCGTAGCCGTAGTGGGGCCGGGCGACAAAGTGCAACTGCGGCCCATCGTGATCGGGCGTGATTTCGGCACGAGCCTGGAAATCCTGCAAGGTGTCCGGGCGACCGATCGCGTGGTGCAGAATCCCCCGGATTCATTGGAGAACGGCCAGGTAGTGCGCGTGGCCGCGGTGAAACCTTCATGAAACGCACGGAAAGCATACTGTTAGTTGGCGCGACGATTCTACTGGCCGCATGCCATCCCGTCGGACCGGACTACCACACGCCGCCGGCTCCGCAGCCGCAGCCGGCGACATGGCGCACGGAAGGCCCCTGGCGACAGGGCGATCCAAAAGATCAAATCCCGAAGGGCGCATGGTGGGAGATCTTTCACGATGCCGAGCTGAATCGCCTGGAGACCATGGTGCTGGCCTCAAACCAAGACCTGGTCTCGGCGAGTGCGCGATTGCAGCAGGCGCGCGCACTGGCTTCGGTGGCGATTAGCAATTTCTACCCGCAGGCCGGCGTATCGCCTTCGTTCCAGAGATTCCGCCTGTCGGCGAATCGGCCATCGCTAGGCGGAGTCGTGGACGGGCCTATCACGCAAAACGCGTGGACCCTGCCATTCGTGCTGAGTTACGAGCCGGATCTTTTCGGCCGGACCAAGCGCAGCGTGGAGAGCGCGAATGCGTCGTATCAAGCCGCCGGCGCGGACGTTGAAAACGTGAAACTGGTGCTGACCGCGGAGACCGCCGCCGACTTCTACACGCTCTGCGAAGTGGATGCGGAGATCCGCATTCTGGACGATACTGTCGCGGCGATGGAGAGGGCTACGGCACTGGTGCAGAACCGTCACGATGGCGGGGTCGCCTCGGGTCTGGACCTCGCTCAGCAGCAGGCGTTATTGGATGCCACTCGCACCCAAGCTACCCTGGAGCGGCAACTGCGCGCGAACTATGAACACGCGCTGGCGGTGTTGTGCGGCGCCCCCGCCCCGGATTTCCGCGTCGCGCAAGGCTCGCTGGAGAAGTATATCCCGGCAATCCCGACGGGCGTGCCGTCCGATGTGCTGGAACGCCGTCCCGACATCGCGCGGCAGGAGCGCCTGATGGCGGCGGCTAATGCGCAAATCGGCATCGCCAAGTCGGCCTATTATCCGAGCTTGCAACTGGCTGCCAGCGCCGGACTCGAGAGCACCGGCATCGGGAATCTATTCTCCCTGCCGAGCTCGCTGTGGGCGGTCGGCGCGACGCTGGCGCAGCCGCTGTTTTCCGGTGGGCGCATCCGCGCCGGTGTGGATTTCGCGAATGCGGGTTACCAGGACTCCGTGGCGCAGTATCGCCAGACCGTGCTGGTAGCATTTCAAGAAGTCGAGGATGCGCTGGCCGGACTGCAAGTGTTTGCCGGCGCAGCAAAGTCGCAGGCGGCTGCCGTCGCGGACTCCCAGCGCGCGCTGGATATCGCATCGAACCGTTATACCGGCGGCCTGGTGACGTATCTCGATGTGGTCACCGCGCAGCAAAGCCTACTCTCCAACCAACGCGAGGCCGCGCAGATTCAAGGCGGCCAGTTAGTGGCGTCCGTCATGTTGGTCAAAGCGCTCGGCGGAGGATGGGACGCCCACAGCCTCGCCGATATGCGCGTCAAGCCCAGCCTCAAGACAGCCTTCCTGCCTTAACAATGGCCGCCCTACAAGTCGCGGGTTCTCGTGAATTCATGAAGCATCTCGCGGGCCTGTTTCGCGATGTTTCTTCGTCTGAAGACTCTAACTTGCACACCGGCAACGCGCATCGGATGGCCCGCGAATTGCCCTTTTAACGGCATGATATACAGACCTCTTGGACAATCCGGAATTACAGCATCCGTCGTCGCGCACGGCACGTGGGCCATCGGCGGATGGATGTGGGGAGGCACCGACGTGCAAAAGTCGGTCCACTCCATTCAAGCTTCGCTCGACGCCGGCGTCAACTTCATCGACACGGCGCCGGCCTATGGGCTCGGTCTTTCCGAGCACATCGTAGGCGAGGCTATTCGTGGGCGCCGCGACAAGGTGATTTTGGCCACCAAATGCGGCTTGGTTTGGCACACGGCGAAGGGCAACTTCTTTGTCGATCAGAACGGCACGCGCATTCACCGTTATCTTGGCGCGGAGTCGATCCGCTACGAAGTGGAACATAGCTTGCGGCGCCTCGAGACCGACTACATCGATCTCTATCAGACGCACTGGCAGGATTCCACCACGCCGATCGAAGAGACCATGGGCACACTGCTCGACCTGAAGAAGCAGGGCAAGATTCGCGCCATTGGCGTCTCCAACTGCACGGTCGAGCAGGTGCGGCAATACCGCGCCGTGGGACCGGTGGACGCCGCGCAGGAACAGTACAGCCTCCTGCATCGTGAATTGGAGCGCGAATACCTGCCATATTGCGCGCAGAATCACACGGCAGTACTCGCATACTCGCCACTGGCCAACGGGCTGTTAACCGGGAAAGTCGATCCGGAGCGCAGTTTCCCCGAGGACGACTTGCGGCGCCACGCCCCGCTGTTCAGCCGCGAGTCGCGCCTTCGCGTAAGAGACATGTTCGAGCAACTGGCGCCGGTGACCCGGAAGTACAGCTTCACGGACGGCCAGTTAGCGATCGCCTGGACCCTCGCGCAGCCCGGCATCACGCACGCGCTGGTCGGCGCGCGTGACGAACGCCAGGCCGCGGAGAACGCCTGGGCAGGTAGTGTGTTGCTGGATGCGGCCGATGTGATGCGAGTCACTGAAGCCGCGCACGCCGGGGAGTTGGTGGAGGCTTGATATGAGAATGCTTCGTTCGCACTTAGGTATCGCAACTTTCTTGTGCGCCGTGGCCGGGTTCGCCGTGGGCTTCCGGGTGCTCCCCATGCTTTCGGGGGGCACGCTTGGCGCCACCGGGCAGATGACCGCCCCATTTACGGACTATCGCCACGAGCAGCCGGGTACGATTCGCAAGATCACGTTAACCGACCTGCCGGAGCCGTATCGCACGCAGTCGGCGGATAACCGTCCGCACCTCGTCCCACGGCCCGCGGGCGCCTGGCCGAAGGCTCTTCCCGGATTCACGGTGACCCAATACGTCACGGGGCTGCGGACCCCGCGGCTCATCCGGCGCGCTCCCAACGGCGATCTGTTCCTGGCCGAGAGCGAACCGGGGCGCATCCGTGTGCTGCGCGGCGTAGGCGCGGACGGCAAGGCGCAGACAGTCGAGATCTTCGCCACGGGATTGACGCAACCCTTCGGCATCGCCTTCTACCCGCCCGGCCCCAACCCGCAATATGTCTATGTGGCGAACACGGGTTCGGTGGTAAGGTTCCCATACCGTAACGGCGACCTGAAAGCGCGCGGCGGGCCGGAAACCATTGTTCCCGATATCCCTTCCGGCGGCCGTTTGACCGGCGGCGGACACTGGACACGCGATCTCGCCTTCACGCTTAATGGAAGCAAGATGTTTGTATCGGTCGGCTCGCACTCCAATGACGATGACGCCGACAATAACCCGCAGGAATACCATCGCGCCGATATCCTGGAGTTCAATCCGGATGGCAGCGGCGGACGGATTTATGCGTATGGCATCCGCAACCCGGTCGGCATTGCGACCAATCCCGGCACTGGCGAATTGTGGGCGTCGGTGAACGAGCGCGACGGCCTCGGCGACAATCTGGTGCCGGATTACATCACGCACGTCCAGCCAGGCGGCTTTTACGGCTGGCCCTGGTTCTACATGGGCGGGCGCCAGGATCCGCGCCAGCAGGGTAAACATCCGGAACTACAGAGTAAAGTAATTACGCCGGACGTCCTGCTGCAGCCGCACAACGCCTCCTTGGAGATGACCTTCTACGACGGCCGGCAGTTTCCCGCTAAGTACCGGGGCGATATCTTCGCCGGCGAACATGGCTCATGGAACAAGGCCGTGCGCACGGGTTACGAAGTCATCCGGGTTCCAATGAAACAGGGTCACGCCACAGGCGCGTATGAGGATTTCCTGACGGGCTTTGTGACTACTGATGGCGACGTATGGGGCCGGCCGGTGGGCGTCGCAGTGGCGCAGGACGGCTCGCTGATTGTGACCGACGATGGGTCGAACAGTGTGTGGCGTGTCAGCTATTCAGGCAGGTGATCGTCCACTATGTGCAGTAAAAAATCGGACCGTAGACCAGGGTGGCTCTTTGCTGTCTCGGCTGGTTGCGGCTTTGTTCGTATCCCAGGCCGCAGGTTAGTTCCGTAGAGGTCGGTGTCCTACGTGGAGGCGAAGACGTAAGTCCGCCTCCGCGTACTTGCCCAACCAAACACCGCCGATATGCAACTTCTTGCGGTACTAATCCACTGTCACCACCATGAGTGTAGCGTCGTCGTGGAAGTTGCCCTGGCAGAAACGCGTCACGTCGTCAAGAATTCTGGTGCGCATGCCCTGCGCGCCGAGACTCCGCGCGGCGCGTGCCGCGGCAATCACGCGTTCGTTGCCGAACTCCTCATCCTGTTCGTTCGCCGCTTCGGTGACGCCGTCCGTCGTTAGCAACAAGCAATCGCCCGAGTACAAAGCGAACTGCCGCTCCTCATAAATGGATTTCGGGAACAGACCCAGCACTGTGCCACCCTCTGTGAGAATGTTCGCCTTTTCCCCCCGCAGCACAATTGGCGAACTGTGCCCGGCATTCTCAAAATGCAGAATCAGCCGCTCACGGTCGATCACGCCATAGAAAAACGTCACGAACTTGCCCGGCGCAATGCTGCCGCATAGCGCTTCGTTGAGCTTGCGGCACAGCGCTCCTGGCCCGCTGCTGACCGGTGCGAACGCCCGTACGGCCGCTTGCAGATTCGCCATCAGTAACGCGGCTGTAATGCCTTTGCCCGACACGTCCGCAATACAGATGCCCAACTGATCCGGCCCCAGGGCAAGCACGTCAAAGTAGTCACCGCCCACCGACCGCGCCGGTTCCCACGCACAGGCAACCTGGAATGGTTTCATCTGCGGCAGCTCATGGGGCAGAAGATGCGCTTGAATCTCGTGCGCCGCATTCAACTCGGCTTCGTGTGCCTGCAACTTGATTTGTCCGACTGTGATTTGCTTTTCCAGTTCGCGATTCCGCCCCTCCAGCCTTGCCCTCGCCTTTCCCGAAATGAATAAAGCCACCCCGCTGACGAGCGAGAAAAACATGCCGTTCCGGATATCGGACCAATCCAGGGCAAAGAGGTGCTTGGCGTTCCCCGCGACGCTCCGACTGGCCACCGACGAGATCCAACTCGCCACTGCGGCGACCGGCAGAAGAACACCCAGATACGCGATCCAGTCCCACGGGGACTTCTGCTTGACGAGCGGTGCGGCGAGAAGCACCGCCAGCCAATTGCAATTCCCGATTATGAAAGTGAAGAGAATTTGCGGGGTGGGGTTGGTAATTCCTTTCAGCAGCCAGAAGATTCCCGAGACGGCCACCGCGACGCCCACGAGCAGAATCTGCAGTTGCCAAAAGCTTAAGCCTCCCGCAGGCGTCAGCTTCGGAAGTGGCCACAAGCTTTTCGGCATGAATGTTTACTCTTCAGCATCGCACCAATGGCGACTCGCAGCAGAGTGCCGCTCGATGGTCGGAGCTGAAAAAACCCGTTTGGCCCCGCGGTGGGCAGATGAAGCTGGTCCTCGGGTTGGCGGGCCTCTGGTTGCACAAGAAGCGAGCGTTCAAAGGGCGTCCACAAGGCGCGTGGACCTGCGCCGGCGGAGCGGCACGAGCACGTCTACCTTTCGATATCCATGGATAATGCCGTTTTTCGAGGAGCGGTCCGATGAGCGGCACTTCACCGGTGTCGCGTTCGAACTGCATCCGAATGGCCGTGATTCAGGGCCGATACACTAAGGGGAACGCCGCGTAGCGGCTCGGTCTTCCAAACCTACGCGGCACTCCAGTTGTTTACTTGGTTTCTTCCCTCTTGGAATTCCCGCTTCGCGAGGAGCTGACACAATTGCGGATCGCACGCGGAACCGCCACCAAGACAGGTCCTGAACTTCGAGCAGGGACGTCAAGGTGCGACTTCGAACACCGTTCCCCCGCCGCCTGTGGCCCCGGATTGCAAGCCAGTGGTGCCGTAAAGATTGCCTGCCGGTGAGAGGATCACGCCTGCGGGCGTGCCCCCATCGGCGCCGCCTGTGAAGGTATGCAGCACGGATTCCTGCAAGGCCGTATTCAGCATGTACACCACTCCGCAGCCAACATTGGAAGAGTTGCAAAACACTGTGTTGCCGCCCCACGGGGTGGTGCCGTAGAGATTGCCGGCTTGGTCTCGGACCACACCAGCGTAGGGGTTCGCCCCGTCCGTACCCCCTTTGAAGGCGTACAGCGGCACCTCCGTGCCGCCGCTAAACATGAACACTACCCCGTAGCCGGAAAAATCTGGGGCAACGCCGCCGAAGGCGGTGGTGCCGTAGAGAGTGCCCGCCGCGTCCCGGAACAGGCTTGCGTAAGGGTGAGCCCCGTCCGCTCCCCCCGTGAAGGTGTATAGCACCGTCTCAGTGCCGGTGGCGATCTCCACCTTGAATATGACTCCGCAGCCCCCCAAACAGGCGCCGCCGCCACCATACGCCGTGGTGCCGTAGAGATAGCCCGCGTGTTCGATCAGGCCGGCGTAGGGGTTCGCCCCGTCCGTTCCCCCTGTGAAGGGGTACAACACCTTCTCAACGCCCGCCGTATTCAGCCTGAACACTACTCCCGTGCTGCTGAGGCCGCCGACGCCGCCGGAAATAGTTGTGCCGTACAGATTGCCACTAGAGTCCCGGATCACGCCTGCGTTGGGGAACGACCCTTTCGGTCCATATGCCTTCTTGAAGTTGTACAGCGTCACCTCCGTGCCGGTGTTTTCCAGCTCGAACACGCTTCCGGTCAACGCGGTACCGCCATCCTCAGTTGTGCCGTAGAGATCGCCTGCCGAGTCTTGGGTCAGACCTGACGGGTCAAAGGTAGCTGGAAAAGTATACAGCAGCGTAAACACGCCGGAGGTATTCAGTTTGAATATTGTTTCCGCAGTTGTGCCGTACAGATTGCCGGTAGCGTCGAGGATAACACCGGTGCCCGGGTCGCTCCCTTCGGGGCTGTACTGGGTGAAGCTATACAGTAACTGATAGGTCTGCGCCTGGGCCGACGGTGTCGCGATCGCCGCCGCCACGAAAATCGCCCCTAGTAACGCCCTTTGTTGGTGGTACATTGGTCCCTCCGTAGAGTTCAGTAGGCTAAGAGGAATGTTCAAGTTCCCCTCTCACCTATCAAATGCGTGAAATCGCGGAGAACGGGGTCATTGTTCCGCCGGCCACCGACCTGTAACAATTTAGCCCAAGGCGATCGGCGAGCGCCATCTGGTCCGGCCGGATGGGCAGGTCTTCGGACGACGAAACCAGGGTCGTTGGCTTTCCAATGACCCCGTAAATTGCTGTTCGGGCACGTTGATTCCGCACGAAGCCGTGATTACTGGTGCTTGGCCATTTCAGCATCCGAAGCGACCTTGAAAACAGTGTGGGCACCCCGACCTTCTTTTGGTCTACCGCCATGGGTGCGGTGAGAGGCCATTGCGAAGACCGAGATCGGCATCAAAGTCGAGCCAAAACGTGAAATCTATGTTTAAGCCAACACTGACCGGCCCGCTCTGCTGGTAGCAGCCGCCATCGACATTGTACCCGGACCCCGGCGGTTTCGAGCCGGCCCGAAAGACGCTCCACCTGTCCGACGCAGTTGAGTGTTCACCAGATCGAACACCACGCCAGAAATAGAAGCCGATATTAGTTAATGAAATGTGAAACTTATGAAGGATTTTGGCAAGGCTGTTTCCTGTTCCGTTCCTGTTTTATAACGTCCGAGTAAGGCATTGCCTCGGTGCCGGTCATGGTTGCCGGACCTTATTCCTCCCAAGTATATCTCGTCGATCTGTATCGCTACGGACAGCTCCGCGATCAAATTGACAAATGGGTTATTGCGCTGTACGAGGAGCCGGTGTTAGCATGCTGCGAACGGTAATGATTCGGAGGTTCGGGATGAAACTGTCATTTGTATTTTTGGCGGGCATCGCGGCCGTCAACGGCGTGCTCGAAGCCCAGACACTCAATCTAATTTACAATTTCACTGGTGGAAGCGATGGCGGCGTTCCCCTTGCTGGTCTGGTCTTGGACGCGTCGGGAAATCTCTACGGTACTGCCAGCGCCGGCGGGGATTACGGCGCCGGAGCGGTGTTTAAGGTGAGCACCAGCGGCCAGCAGCAGGTGCTCCATAGCTTCGCGGGTGGAACGGACGGATCCAACCCGCAGTCGATCCTGATCATGGATTCCAGCGGCGATCTTTATGGCGCCACCTACGCGGGCGGCACGCATGGCTACGGCACGGTCTTCGAGGTGACTGCCGCAGGCCAGGAGAAAGTGCTGTACAGCTTCGCGGGCGGAACTGACGGAGCGAATCCGATTGGCGGCCTCGCGATGAATGCGGCGGGCGAGTTGTACGGGACCACGTTCTACGGCGGAGCCTATTCGGGCGGGACGGTTTTCGCAGTGTCCAAGAGCGGCCATGAGAAGGTGCTCTACAGTTTCGGCCAAGGTGCCGATGGCGCCAACCCAGTAGCGGGCGTCAGCCTGGGTCCCAAGGGCGCGCTCTATGGCACGACGTCGGCGGGCGGCGCGGCGGGTGACGGCACGGTTTTCGAGCTCACGGCGTCTCAGCCGGAGTGGAAGGAAACCATCCTCTACAGTTTCCAGTTGCAGAACGATGGCGGCGCTCCGTATGCGGGTGTGATCTTCGATAAGTCGGGCCATCTCTACGGCGCTGCTACCACGGGCGGCCAAGGTGGCGACAACGGCGGCGGCACGGTTTTCGAGTTGACGCATTCGAGCAGCGGCTGGAATTTCGCGGTCATCAGCCAGTTGGCTGGATGGGGATTCTCCGGAACATTTCGCGATCTGATGCTGGATGCATCGGGCAATATTTGGGCCACCACTCACTGCGACGGTGACTACAGCATGGGCACGATCTACGAGATCACGCCTTCCGGCAGTACCTGGAGCTTTACCCAGCTATATGAATTCCCCTCCGGCGGTTCCATGGGCTATTACGTTTTCAGCAACCTGGTGGCCGACAGCCAAGGCAATCTGTATGGCACGGCCTCGGCGGGCGGGGCGTACGGCTCAGGGGTGGTCTTCCAAATCGTCCCGTAAACTGATTCGCGTTTGCCAGGCAGCGCCAACCGGCACGGCTAAGCAGCGCGCTATTCACAGCAAATGCGATAGAGCCACGTGCTGGCATGCGCTTCGCCGCGAAAATCCGGTAGGCTGTCGCCGCTTCTGAAATCGTCGCGACTGTCCCCAATGCGGCAATTACCGGCAATGTCGATGTCACAACGCCGGGCGGCGTCCTTTCGACGGACTGCCTTTCCGCGTGCTTCCGTGAGGATACTAATTAATCCTCTGATATTACCGGCAACATATCGACGCTCCGCGGTGGCGCGACCGTTCCGAGTAATGGAGGGGGCCGGCCGGTGAGGCACTCACTACGGAGGTGGCTGAGTCCTCGCGTGAGAATAGAGGGCGATATTGGTAAGAACTGACCGTGGGCTGCCGGCCCTCTTTTAATGGCGGACTCTGTTCGGAGTTGACCTCCGGCATCCACTTCAACCGAGTCCGTGTACGATGGAAGGGCATGCGGACCACTCTACTGATCCTCGGACTCCTCGCTGCTGGCGGATCGGTGAATGGCCAAGCTTCAACCGCTGCAGCAAGCCCGGACATTCGAGTTTACAAGACGGTCGGAGACACGAAGCTAACGGCGCACATCTTTCGTCCTTCGACGGGCACCGCTGGGAAGCGGGCGCCTGCCATTGTGCTGTTTCACGGCGGAGGATGGGTGGCGGGGTTGCCCGCTTGGGTCTATGAACCGGCGCAGCGTTATGCGCAATACGGCGCGGTTGCCATCGCGGCGGAGTACCGCCTTTGCGACCAGAAAGTGGTAACGCCACTGGATTCTCTCAGCGACGCACGTGATATCGTCCGCTGGATTCGCGCGAATGCCGCGGAACTCGGTGTCGATCCCGCACGGATTGCGGCTTATGGGGTTTCGGCCGGAGGCCAGCTTGCCGCGGCACTGGCGACCATAGATGACGAGCGGCATCATGACTCCCTGGATGCGCCGAATGCCATGGTTCTGATTTCGCCAGCGGTCTCCGTGGCGCAAGACAGATGGTTCGCACGCATCCTGCTCAACAGAGCCGCGGCGGGTGACCTTTCTCCGGACGAGCACATTCGCAAGCGGGTTCCCCCGACCATCATTTTTCATGGAGTCGCCGACACGCTCGTCCCTATTTCCGGCGTGCGGCGCTTTTGCGAACGCGCCAGACAGCAAGGCAGCGATTGTGAAGTGGTGGAATACGCTGGCGTCGGCCATCTCTTCACGCGCAAACTGGATTCGCAGGAAGACGATTTCGATCCCGACCCGAAGGACGTCGCCAACGCTGGCGCTAAGGGCGACGCGTTTCTTGCCAAGCAGGGATTCTTGCCGACTTTCTCGCGAGCGCGGTGAAATAACACCGGGATCGTGACTGACTGGTTAGGTCTCGATAAACCTCGCGAACATTGGGCTCGGGTCGAAGGCATGAATACCCCGCGTTTGCGCGTCTATGCTCGAAGCGCGGAATTTCAGGGTAAGCGATCATCGTTTTCACGCTGGAAGCGAGCCGCGCGGCACGACTTGGCCTGCCCGAGCCGGAAGATATTCCAGAACCAGCCGATACCTCCGGCATGCCGCTGGCCGAGATCATATGCGCCGTCGTGCAACGTAAGCGCGAGCGCGGAGCGGAGCAGGAACGATGCGCGTGATGGAACGTCGCCTGCGCAGCCTGGAGAAGCAACTTGGAGCCGCTAAAAACGGATCGATCGCAAGATACGCGTTTCATATTGACCGTTGTGAGCCAACCGGCGACGCCGGCGAACTGCACCTGCTCGCGCCTGCTTACCAACGGAGTGCTCAGCGAATCGATCGCGCTCGTTGGCGTGCTGGGCACCATCAGCAACGAGGACTGGAGGCGTTTTTCCAGAACTTTCCGATCATCGACACGAGCACGAATGCGCTTCACGCACCATGGCCTGGGCAACCGTGGCCGCTGACTATCACTAAATCCGCGCACGCGCCGACCGGAAACCGCTACGGATATTGACGAATAACTGGGCACGAACTCGTAATTCCCGGCAAGCGATGCCTCGGTTCCGTCGGACGCGTGAACGAGCTTGGTGATTGCTTCCCCCTCGCGCGCTTGGCGTGCGCTGGCGGACGGAGCCCGCCCAAAGAGGACGCAGAATGGCCGCCGATAACGCTGATTCAACAGCCCCTCCTATTGACACTCTATAAGAGTTCTGTTATTTTTCTATAGAAACTCTATAACAGCCCAATGTCCGCCCCGCGCACAGATCTTCTACAAGGCACGCTCGACCTCCTGATCCTCAGGGCCCTGACCCTCGAAGAGTTGCATGGCATGGGAATCTCGCGCCGCATCGCCCAGATCACCAGCGGCGCCTTCGAGGTCAAACCCGGCTCGCTCTTTCCCGCCCTGCATCGCATGGAGGAGGCCGGCTGGCTGAGCGCCTCCTGGGGCGAAGCGGAAACCAACCGGCGCGCCAAATTCTACAAGCTGACCAGACTGGGCCGGCGCCAACTGCATGCCGAAACCGCCCACTGGGAGCGCATCTCGCTGGCCATGGCGAGCGCCCTGCGCGCCACATAGGAACCAGTGCCCTTCCGCCGCCTCAAACATCTCTGGCGCAACATCCTGCGCAAACAGCGTGCGGAGCACGATCTCGACGAGGAGATCCACAGCTATCTCGACCTCCTGGCGGCAGAAAAGGCGCGATCCGGCTTGACCCGCGACGAGGCCCTTGCGCAGGCCCGCCGGGAGTTGGGCGGCGTCGAACAGATCAAAGAAAGCGTGCGCGACATCAGAATTGGAGTTTCCATGGATAACCTGCTGCAGGACGTGCGCTACGGCCTACGCGTGCTCAAAAGAAATCCGGGCTTTGCTGCCACCGCCATCCTGACGCTGGCGCTCGGCATCGGCGCGACCACTGCCATCTTCAGCGTGGTGGACGCTATCGTCTTTAAGCCGCTGCCGTTTCCCAATGCCGCCCGCCTCGTGCGCATCCGCTCGGTGGCTGCCGCGGCCGGCGTAGGCAGCGGTGTCGCGTCGTATCCGGACTTCCTCGATCTGCGCGCGCGGAATCATGTCTTCGAAGGCATGGCCGCGGTCCACACCAACGACTTCACGCTGATCGGCCCGCCCGAGCCGCTCCACATTCCCGGCGCAGCCGTGTCCGCGCGGTTGTTTTCAATGCTCGGAGTGAGCCCGGCGCTGGGACGCAGTTTTCTCCCGGCGGAGGATAGCCCCGCCGCGGCAGGCGGCGCCAACCCGGTCATCCTCAGTTACGGTTTCTGGCAGCGGCAGTTCGGCTCCGACCCGGCTGTGCTGGGACGCGGCATCCACCTCGGGGATCAGATGTTCACCGTGGTAGGGGTCATGCCGCCGGCATTCCAATACCCCATCCAGGCGGAGCCCGTCGAACTCTGGACCACCATCGCGCTCGACCTGCGTGGCGGCGTGAACGCAGTGGCCGCGCAGCGCGGCGCACATTATCTGGATGTTGCCGGCGTACTGAAACCCGGCGTCGAAATCCGGCAGGCGCAATCCGAACTGGCCGCCATCGCCTCCGATTTGAACAGGGAGCATCCGGAGAACAAGGCGCGCACGGTAAGCATTGTGCCCGAACTTCAGGGCCTCATCGGCCCCATGCGCGATCCTCTGCTGGTGCTGCTGGGCGCCGTCGGCTGCGTCTTGTTGATCGTCTGTGTCAATGTGGCCAACCTTCTGCTGGCGCGGGCTACCGGGCGGCGCAAAGAGATGGCGGTGCGGGCCGCCCTGGGCGCCGGCCGCCTCCGGGCCGCTCGCCAACTGTTCACCGAAAGTGTCTCCCTGGGGCTGCTGGGCGGTACCTTGGGTCTGGCGCTGGCGTTTGCCTCTCTCCGCTTGCTCGTGCGGCTCATCCCCGCCCAGGTGCCGCGTCTGGACGCCGTCGGACTGGATGGCCGAGTGCTCGTCTTCGCTTTCCTGATCTCGTTCGCGGCGGGCATTCTGTTTGGGCTCGCCCCGGCCCTGCGCGTCTCCAGAATCAGTCTCACCGAATCGCTCCGCGAGAGCGGCCGTGGCGCCGGCGGCGGAGGAAGAGAGCACAGCCGCGTGCGTAATATGCTGGTGGTGAGCGAAGTCGCCCTGGCTGTTGTGCTGTTGCTCGGCAGCAGCCTGTTGCTGCAGAGTTTCCGGCATCTCACGCAGGCCGATCCGGGTTTCAATCGCAGCCACGTCTTGACGTTTCAACTGGATTTGCCCGCCGGCAGGGCGGACGCTCAGATTCCCGCATTCTATCGGGATGTCGTGGCGCAGATCGGCACTCTGCCGGGCGTGCAGTCATCGAGCGCGGTGGCGTCGCTGCCACTCACGGGAGAGAACTTCCGGCTCAGCGTGGAGGCCGAGGGGCAGCCCACTCCCATGGCTTCGCGCTCCTCAGTAGACTTCAACGCCATCGAGCCCAACTACTTTCGCACGCTCGGTATCGCGCTTTCCGCCGGCCGGGACTTCACGGAACGTGACGATTCGAAATCCACCCCAGTGGTGATCGTGAACCGCGCGCTCGCCGCGCGCTTCTTCCCGAGCCAGAACCCTATCGGGAAGCATGTGCGGCCCGGCATCGGCGGCGGTACGGGCGAACCGCCGATGCGCGAAATCGTGGGCGTCGCCGGCGACGTGAAGCAATCCGATCCCGGCTCTGCCGCCGCTCCCGAGATCTATGCGCCGTTGGCCCAGGTGAGGTTGGACCCGATGTGTATCGTGGCGCGTACCGCCAACGATCCGCGCAGCATCATCGCGCCGGCCCGCCGCCAGGTCGCGGCGCTCGATCGCACGGCGCCCATCTATCATGCGGAGACACTCGACCAATACTTCGCCGAGTCGGTGGCCGCGCCGCGTTTCGTCACGCTTCTGCTAACCGGCTTTGCCGGCCTGGCGCTGCTACTTGCGGCGGTGGGGATTTACGGCGTGATCTCGTACATTGCCGTGCAGCGCACGCATGAGATCGGCATTCGCCTGGCGCTGGGCGCGCGCAAGCGCGAGATTCTCAGGCTGGTCATCGCGAAAGGAGTGGCGCCCGCACTGGCGGGTCTCGCCATCGGCATCGCGGCCGCCCTGCGGCTCACGCGGCTTCTATCGAGCTTGCTCTACGGCGTGAATCCGACGGACACGGTTACTTTCGCCGCGGTGTCGCTGATTCTGATGGGTGTGGCACTGCTGGCATGCTACATCCCGGCCCGTCGCGCGGCGAAGACGGATCCGATGATCTCACTGCGCTATGAGTGATTGCCCCGAATTGGCGGGCGACGGGACAAGCGGAAGTCCGGAACGAAATAACGGGAAAGCATTCGGCGGCGTGCCGCGGCGCGTAAGGCGCTGTCGGAGGCCATGAAGAAGCGGTGGGCCGCTAAGCAGGCGGCGAGTGGGCAATCCGCGCCGGCTGCGAACAGCTGCTCGAAAGAAGGTTCCATAAGACACTCCGGGGCCAAAGCCAGTCTTCTTCTAGCGCCATCATTTGAACTCGTAGAGCGCAGGTACTGAATGGAGGAACCTGTTGCGTTGATCAAGGCCCAGACAGTGCCCCCGTTCAGATCCCCGCCGCCATTCGTCGCGCCGTACAGCCGAGCGCTGCTGAGGATAAGGTTAGAGGGGCCGCCAGGATTGCTGGAAGTGAAATTATAGAGCACCTCCTTTTTTCCAGGCTGAACCCGAGAGAGTCGGCGGGATCAGCATGTGTACAGTAAATCCGCTATTCAAGGCGCCCGAAGTGGTTCCGAAAAGGATGCCGCCAGGGCCGACCACCAAGCCGCTGGATGGATGGAAACCGTGAGACTCCGGGAAGTCCGCAATTATCGTTTCAGTCCAGGATCCCCCCGGCGCGCTAGGAGGCGTCAGCATGTACGCTGTGCCGCAGCCCTCGTCTCCTCGTCCACAGGCAAACGGATTCCCACCTCGGTTAGTTGTGCCGTACAGCACGGATGCGCTTCCACCCGGCGCGGTATCCATGCCACGCCGTTAGGACGCGATCCGTCGGTGCCTCCTTGAAAGTAATAGAACACGGTCTTGGTCCACGCGCCGCTAGCTGAACCAAGCGGCGTCAATGTGAAGATCGTGCCGCAGCCGGAAGCCGAGACCGTACGGGCAATTGGAACTGCCACCGTAAACGGTGTTGCTATACAGGAGCCCGCCGCCGTCAATCACAAGGCCTCCCAGCGTAATGCCGTCGTAACGTGTACAGCACGTTAAACGTCCAAGTGCCGCCGGGCGCGGTGGGCGGCGTCAGCGAGAACACGTGCCGCATCCCGCATAGGCGCCTTCCGAGATGCACGATCCTGTGGTTACACCACCATAGGGGCTGTGCCATACAGAACTCCGTTGTCGCCCATGAGCATAGGAGCACCTGGTGCGAAGCCGTCGGCGCCGCCGGTAAAAGTGTACAGGACCTTCTCGGTCGGCGCCGCTCGCCTCCGATGGTGACGCCGTAGATGGTCCCATCGTGACTCATAACCAACCCCGTTGGACCGGCTCCGTCGCTGCCGCCTTGGAAGGTGTACAGCAGCTTCAAGCTCCACGTGGCAGTTGTAGTGGCCGGGGCAAACGCCTCGTACACCCTGCCGCAACCGTAGCGGCAGTTGGTGCAATCGCCACCCGCCGATGCCGAACCATAAAGTTGACCCGAACCTCCGGCGATTACCCCTCCCCCGGGGTTTAATCCGTATTGACCGTAGTTGCCGCCAGCGAAGCTGAAAAAACTCAGGGCCGGTTGTAGCGTTTGCGCCAGCGCGCTGTGGGTGAATATTGGCGGCGCGAGGAAGATCGCGTTGACGGTAGAGTGGGGCCCGCGAATCACCATATCCCCTCCGATGCGCTTGTAGTCTCGGACCCGAAGAAATGATGGGGAGCAGAGTCTGGACGAGGATCACACCAAGGTGGCGGTGGGTGCCGCTCTCCCGGGGAAAGATTGTAATGAAAGTTCCTGAAGGGGTGCCAGCCCTCCAAACCGCCTCCCTTGGACCTCGACCTGGCCGTTTGGGAGGAACGGCCAAGGCCTGAGTCCGGCCATATCATGCCGCAGGAAATCGATCTCTCTATTGACAAAACGATTGACCGGGGCGTCGCGGTGGCCGAGATCGGCGCGTAGGACATTCTCGGCAACATCCAGTCGAATCTCGCATAACGCCCGCGGTTCGGTGCTCCGACCCTGATACCACATCGGTGTGTAACAGTACGAGCAGCATGATCTGGCCGTCCTGTACCTTGCCAAAGCGGGGACGACTGCGTAGACTGGGTGTGCCGCGTGAGCCGTCGTCCGGCCACAAAGAGGGGACCTGAAATGATCATCCGCCGTACCATTTTCCATTTGACCGTAATTTTAGCCGCCATATGTTCAATCACGCCTGACGCATTCGCGCAATGCTCGCCGAACACATCTATTCCAGGCAAGTTCTACGAGTGGTATATCGTCGCAGTGACCGGCTGTAACGGTCTGACGGCCCTGGGCCAGGGACCATCGATCAACGATTTCGGCGAGGTCGCCTTCATGGGCCAAACCTCCGCCGGTCAGACGATCTGGACCGGTACCGGAAGCGCGGCGCCCACCAATATCAATCCCGGATCGGCAGGCAGCAGCGAGTTCTTCGACGCCGCGCTGTGGTACAACAACAAAAACCAGATTGCCACCAAGGACAGCATCACCACCACCAGTCCTGCCACTACTTCGATTCGTGTATGGAACGCCGCTAGCCAGAATTCCTACCGGTATGTCGCGCGCGGTGGACCGCAGAAGACTTACAGCGCCGTCTTTCCTTTCCCGGCCATCAACAACGAGGGTGGCGTAGCGGCCATGGGCCTGAGCGGCACGCAGCAGTACCTGCTGCAGCAAGCGCAGGGCAGCTCTTTAGTCGAGTTTCCGGTTAAGGTGAGCGTCGGCGAGCCGGTGATCGACGATAACGGCGACGTACTGTTGTACCAGGAAACCACGGTTCCCTCGACCGGCTTCCAGCTCATGCTCTATCAGAGCAATCTGAGCAAGTTCACAGTGATCGCCGATTACAACCTGTTTACCTCCATCGACTACGTGCCGGGCATTTCGTCGGACGGGATGGTGATCGCGTTCCAGGGCAACCTGAGCTCTAGCGGCGCCACCACTTTAGGGACCACGCCGGGGCCTGGTATCTTTGCAGCAACCAACCAGGGCTCCGGCGTTTGGCAGATCACGCGCGTTACCGGTATACAAGCCGAAGTGCTGAATACTGGCGGCAACAACGACGGCATCTGCAATCCGGGCGAGACTTGCGTGCCCGGTGCGGAGCTCGGATACGACGAGAGCGGCAATGCGATCTATTTCAATCTTACAGGCTATCCCACCGGCAGCCGCGTAGGGGTTACGAACTTGGGGCTGGGGGCCTCCGGCATCCAGGACGACTCCTTCGTCATTTCCTTTGTGGGCACGCCGACTGAAGCCAGCCGCCCCAATCCGGTAATCCCGACGTTCCCGCTGTTCTTCTCCGCCAATCAGGGCCTGTGGACGATTCGGGTGGACGTTCAGAATCAACTGGACCCTCCCAACAGCCTCGTGGTTCACCCCGCCACGGCCATTCCGGTTGTGCAGATCGGCGACAAGATCTTCGGCCAGGTGGTGACGGGCATCGGCATCAACGACCAGATCGGCAATGCGGCCAAGGACGAGACGGGCACTTACCGCACCATGCGGCGGGGCGACCACCGCGTGGCATTCTGGGTATCCACCGAATCGGGCGCGCAGATGATCGTGCGCGGCAATCACCTGGATTCCGACCAGGATGGCTTGCTGGATCACTGGGAGACCACCGGTATCGACATGGATCAGGACGGCATCGTGGATCTGGATCTGCCGGCCATGGGCGCCAACCCGAACGTCCGGGATCTTTTCATCGAAATGGACTGGATATCGGACCAAGGCCTCAGCTTCGGCTACAACTTCCAGCCGGTTCCCGGCGTGATCAGTCCCCTGAATGGCTGGAGCGTCTCTCCCCTGGTCAGTATGTTCAACCTGGCGCCCTCGCTCAGCGGCAGCGAGTACGGCGCGCTTTACAACGGCGGCACACCGGCGACCATCCCGGCCGGAATTACGCTGCATATCGACGGCGGTTCGGGCGACGATGTGCAAGGCCACCCGCTGTCGCTTAACATGGTTCTGGGACCGCTGAACGGCGGAAATCAGATCGGTTTAACGGGCACCAGCAGTGCCGGCCTGCCCGAGGTCATTTACTTCGGCAAGCCGAATTCCCTCACCATCCCCGGGGTGAATACGCGCGCCTACCAGGACGTCAAGGATAACTTCTTCGGATCGCTGGATAAGGACGGCCGGGAATTGGCGTTCCATTACGTCGTGCTGGGCGATTACTTTACGGCGGACGCGGACAGCTCCGGGGCGATGAGTTGGAAGGTGGCCAGCGCCGGCGTCAACTGGCTGGATTCCGCCAGCCCTCTCCCAGCCGCCAATCAAGGCGACGTGGTCAAGATCACCGCGGGCACGGGCGCCGGCGGGTATGGCACCATCCAAGGCTTCAACGAAGGAAATGAGATCGTGCTTTACAACGAGTGGGTGGTGGTTCCTGATGACACGAGCCAGTTCAGCGTGCTGGCCGGCAACATGGGGCGGGCCGAGGTTTTCATCAATCCGAATCCGGATTACAATTCGCTGCCTGGCAATGATCTCATCCTGAGTTTCGGTGAGTTAGCGGTAGAACCGAACACCGCTTACGACATGTTTAAGACGCCCTCCGGAGAGTATTTGTTGGGGACCCAGTGCCAGTTTTGGCGCGTCCTGGCGCACGAACTCGGCCACACACTCGGCCTCCGCCACGGTGGCACGGACAACAACGCTTACAAAGGATCCAATTACCAGAGCCTGATGAGTTACAGTTGGCAGAACGTTTGTGACGGCGCCGTGTACAGCTATTCGGGTACTGGCGATCCGACCTTTGATGACTGGGCGAATCTGCAGGGCGACTTTTCCAACGCCATGATTCATCTCGGCAATACCGTCGGCGCGGCCTACGGCACCGATCCGGAAACGAACCAGTTCACCCCGGAGTTGAACTTCATTGACTACGTCAATCAAAACGGGCCTCCGGTCACCACCCCACCCACCGTGTCAGTTCAATCGCCTAAGGCGAATGCCAATGAAGGTCTGGGATCGCCGATGGCGGTTACGGTGGATGCTACCGACAGTGTCACGATCGCTTCGGTTTCGGTATCGTTCGACGTGAACGGCAACGGCGTGATCGACCCCGGCGAATTGATCACCGCCAAGCCCAGCGGCACAAACACCTATAAGGCGAATTTCCCGGCGCTCTCCGGGCCGGTAGGCACGCGGACGATTACCGCCGCCGCGGCAGATTCGTTTGGAAACAGTGCC
This sequence comes from Bryobacteraceae bacterium, assembly GCA_049511415.1. Classification (GTDB taxonomy): domain Bacteria; phylum Acidobacteriota; class Terriglobia; order Bryobacterales; family Bryobacteraceae; genus Bog-159. The sequence goes on from JBEKYC010000027.1 coordinate 24,535, forward strand.
ACCGCCGCAATCAGCGTGCATGTGCAGGAGCCGAATCCAGTGCCGTCGCTGATCTCCCTTTCGCCGTCGAGCACCACGCACGGCGGCGCGTCATTTACGCTGACCATCAACGGCTCCAACTTCGTATCGGGTTGCACCGCCGATTGGAACGGCGCCGCGCTGGCGACCACTTTTGTGAGCAGCAGCAAGGTAACTGCGAAGGTCACGGCGGCCGACATCGCCAGTGCGGGCACGGCTAATGTGACCGTGAAGAATCCAGCGCCCGGCGGGGGTACGTCGAACGCCCTGGTGTTCACCATCGATTAACATCTTGGTGGGGCAGACGATCGGTGTGTGTCGTCTGTCCCGCCGCGAAAGCGGCGGACCGCAAGAGACGATGGTCCGCCCCACGTGAAACGATCAATTCGCGCAGAACCTTGAGACCTTTTGTAAAACAGGGACAGAACCCTGAAATAGCGTATGTGCCGGGTGAGTTCTCAGTCAGCGTGGCATCGTACCACCGCCGGGAAGTCCCCGGGAACGAATTTGACCAGCAGAAACGGGATCGTGCCATGATGTTTTTTCGACGGGCTATATCGAAGCAGCGATCCCGGCCCATTCCGCTTCCTTTCACGCTGGGATGCTTCCACGCAGATCTGCCGTAGCCCGCAATACGCCGGACTGTTGCTCTTTGAGCTGACTGTCGACCAGCCGACGTGTGACTGGAGCACAGCCGAATCCACAATCGCATTGTCACGATCGCACTAGATAGCAAAGCGTCCGGCCAAGGGCCGGCGCCAGACCGGCGAGAAACTTTGCTGTTTTGCGGCGATACTGGGGACAGCTGCCGCAACGGAAGTAGGCCGAAACGCCATGGGCAATCCCCCGCCGCTAACCGCCGGATTGGCGATGCTGGCTTCTTATGTGCCGGCGACGCTCGGCGAAGATTGACTCGTTAGTCGCCTTACGGGACTAATAATTGATAGGGACACCCAGTCCTAACCCGGCATCAGTTTGTTTGTTCGGAACCACGGGCAAGTCCAAGGGAGACTGCTACCAATTCACCAGAGTCGGGTGTGTCTGTACGAGTGGCCCATTCTAGCTAACGAACCCGCTATCAGGATCTTGGCGTACGGCCTGGCTGCGGCCGTACCTCGGATCCTGATACTAATAACCCGATGGCGTTCGCGTCCTAAGCGGCCTTCTTCCGAGCCGCCTTCTTTGCTACAGGCGCCGATTGTCCGCTCGCGGCCTTCTTCGCAGCCCATCGCTTCTTCATGGCATCGGAGAGGGCCTTACGGGCGGCTGCGCTGAAATGTGGTTTTGGCTTGGCCGTCTTCGCCGCCTTCGTTTCAGAAGCGGATTTGGATTCGCCTCTGATCTTCGCCCACCGCAGTCGTTGGGCTTCTCGCATTCGCTTTTTGGCGGCGGCGCTGAACTTCCGCCTCCTAGGCTTTGCCGGAACCTCTGCGGCAGAAGCTCTCGGTGTGCCGCTCAGCATGGCCCGGAGTTCGGCAATTTGGGCGTCGATACTCTTCTTCTGTGCTTCAAAGCCATTGATAGCAGCTTCTATGATGGTGTTCGTGAGTTTACCTGTTGGCATTTCGATGGTTCCTTATTTCCCCATAACCATATTGTCACAGTGAAGCTCGAGAGGATAAGCAGGACGTTACCGCAAAAATGGCGGGATTCCCCGGCAATCGCGCGCCTCGCGACACTACCGTAGCTGGCCGCCCCTTGTATCATTATTCGGCTCTCCGCAGGAATTCGTGGAAGTACCCGGACTCATGAACTGATCGCCGCCTTCGGCGCCGGCAGGTCGCGCGCGTGTTTCAGTACCTCGCCAAGGTCCACGCCCGAGCGCTTCCATCCTGCAAAGAACAGCGCGATGTTCCAAGCTTTGGCCATCGATACGATGCCGCTGGCGAAGACGCGCCCGTCCCCTTATCGCCGGGCTCGCGCGTAAGGTATCCTAGCTAGGTAGCCGATTGAGTTGTCTCTTCGGTTAGCTCGTTAGGCGACTTTCACTCCCAGGATTTGATGGATGATTATTACCTGTCCGGCCACGCCCGTCGAGGCGGGACGGCCGCGCATTCGATGCATCCAATCTTGGACGGGCGGGCGTCAGTAGAGTTATCGGCTGATCCATATGTCGCAGGTTTCGATTTTTGAAGGCGGACGATTTTAAGAACGCCGCGCGGAGTGGGCTTGGGATGTTCGTCTACCTCTTTGAATCGCCAACCGCGTAACCGGCGTGCGCCGACATAGCGGTGATTTCAAACTCATGCGGGCGTTTTAAAAGCTGATCGCCGCGGGAATGCTGCCAGGTCCCCGTATCATCGGTGTGCCGGTCAATTCAAATAATGCGGACGCGGCATGGCGTTCGGTAGTTGATTTGAAGCGGCGCGGCAAGTAATTTCATTCGGTGGAGCGGCTCAATTCTGGCGCTCACGTCGCGACTCAGGCATCCTATGAGAAGTGCCCCTGCTCCGTTTCCAGCGCGTTTCAAAATCCTATTCAGGTGCGCCGGCCCTGATGGAGGTCTCGCTCGATGCCGTCCGCGGCGAGTTCGTAGCCCTGGTAGGGCGCAGCGGTTGCGGCAAATCGACCATGCTCAACCTCGCGGCAGCGATGGACTTTCCGACCTCCGGCGAAGTCACCCTTGACGGCGTGGTCACGTCGTCGCTCGGAGAAGCCGCGCTCACACGCCTGCGCCGCAAGAAGGTCGGCTTCGTCTTCCAGTCGTTCCAGTTGCTGTCTTCTCTGAGCGTGGTCGAGAATGTCGAATTGCCGTTACTACTCGCGCGTCGTGCTCGGGCTCGAGAAACCGCACGCGACTGCCTGCGCCAGGTCGAAATGGAAGACTATGCCGCCCGCATGCCTTATCAGCTTTCCGGCGGTCAGATGCAGCGCGTGGCCATCGCCCGCGCCCTGGTCCACTCTCCCGCGCTGCTGCTTGCCGACGAACCCACCGGCAACCTGGACAGCACCACCGGAGACGTGATCCTACAACTGCTCCGGCGCATTGCCGACACGCACCAGACAACCATCCTGATGGCTACGCACAGCGTGGAAGCAGCGGCGCTGGCAGATACCGTTGTCCGCCTCCTCGATGGCCGCATAAAGGAAGTTCTGGTGGGGACCAAGAGGCTGTAGTGGCATACCTGAAGATCTTCTGCCGGCTCATTTTGCGGCCCCTCGGGCGCGAGCGCATGCGCACGGCGCTGACGATCGCCGCCGTGGCATTGGGCGTCGCGGTGGTCCTCGCCATTGAACTAGCGGGTGACGCGGCGGCCGGTTCCTTCCGCTCCTCGGTCGAGACACTGGCGGGCAACGGCGACTTCGAAGTGACCGCTGCCGGCGGCGTCCCCGCGGAAATCTTCACACACCTGGCGCTGCTTCCGTATCCGTTCAAACTCAGGCCACGGATCGAGGACTACGCCGTCATCGCCGCGAATAATCGCGTCGTGCCTCTCATCGGAGTCGACCTCTTGTCGGACGCCTTGAATGCCGAGGACATCGGCGCTTCTGAATTCCAGCGCCGCGATTCCATTTGGGTTGGGAAAGACGCGGGTTGGAAACCGGGCGGCCACGTCCGGTTGATTGTGAACGACGAGTCCGCGGAGTACACCGTGCGGGGAATCGCCGCCGGCGCGGGCGAAGCCGTGATTATGGACCTCGCTCCCGCCGCCCGTCTCCTCCGGCGGGGCACATCCCTCGATCGCATTCTGATCGACGTGCCATCCTCGCGCCCGCTCGATCAGTGGGAGCCGATCCTGCGCCGCGCTCTACCCGAGGGCGTAACCCTCGCGCCGCAGGGCGCCCGCACTGGCGAGAACCGCCGCATGCTCGCCGCGTTCCGGTGGAATCTGCGCGTGCTGAGTTACATCGCCCTGGTGGTCGCCGCATTTCTCATCTACAACACCATCTCGGTGTCGGTGGTGCGACGCCGCGTTTTGGGCGCTTTTCTGCTGGAAGCCGCCTGCCTGGGCCTCGCGGGCGGCATCCTGGGCGTGGCGCTGGGACGCTTGATGGCCGCCGGATCCGTTCGCCTGGTAGCCGCTACCGTGGAGTCGCTCTACGTTTCGAGCACGCCCGCGCCGATCGCACTCACCTGGCCGGTTGCCGTCGCCGGCATCGCCGCCGGTGTGCTCTTATCCGTGCTCTCTGCACTGGCGCCGGCGTGGGAAGCCGCGCAGGTGGCGCCCGTCGAAGCCATGGCCCGCGGGCGCCGCGATCATGCGGTCCGCCTGCACCAGTGGCGCGATCTGGGCATCGGCGCAGCCGTTGCCATTGCCGCATGGCTCGCATCCCGTCAGCCGGCGGTCGGCGGCAAGCCCCTATTCGGCTACCTCGCCGCCCTGCTGCTGATCGGGGCATCGGCGCTCGCGATCCCCGCGCTGGTGTCTGTAGTTGCACGGGCTGGGGCTCTCGTCGCCGGCCGCATCGTTGGTATCCGCGCGGGCGTTGAAGCGCTGCTGGCATCCCGCAGCCTGGCGGGATCCTTGCGCCGCACTGCCGTGCTCGTCGGCGCGCTCTCCACCGCCATCGCCATGCTTTCCGCCGTCGGCATTATGGTCGGCAGTTTCCGCCAGACCGTGCTCCTGTGGATGGCGGACCGTCTGCAGGCGGATCTGTACCTCCGCCCGGCCGGACCGGCGGGGGCAGATCGCCACCCCACGCTCGCGCCGGAGATCGCGAACCGCCTGAAAAGTCTGCCCGAGGTTGCTGCCGTCGATCAGTTCCGCGCTTACGAGATCGGCTACCAGGGACTGCCCGCCACGCTCGGGGGCGGGGACGCGCGCATAGCGGGGCGCTACGGCCGTCGTCCTTTCTTTTCCGGTGCACTTCCTTCAGACGTATTCGCGCAGTTGCCCGGGCGCGACAATGTCATCGTGAGCGAACCATTCGCCAACAAACACGGAGTCCAGCGCGGCGACACGCTGGAACTCTCCATCGGCGGACGGCGGGTCCGTTTCCATGTCATCGACATTTATGGCGACTATTCGAACGAACGCGGCTACATCATCATGGACCGCGGCACGCTCTTGAAATACCTGCCCGATCCCGCGCCCTCGAATATCGCCGTGTACCTGCGGCCGGGCATCCCTCTCGACCAGGGACGCCGCGCCGTGGAAACTGCGTTGGGCCGGCATAAAGTCATGGTATTCACCAACCGATCGCTGCGCGCAGAGGCGATTCGGGTTTTTGACCGCACCTTCGCGATTACTTACGCACTGGAGGCGGTGGCCGTTTTCGTCGCCGTTATGGGCGTCGCCGGGGCACTGCTGGCCCTCGTCATCGACCGTCGGCGGGAATTCGGACTGCTTCGTTTTCTGGGCGGCGACACGGGCCAGATACGACGCATCATCCTGTTTGAAGCCGGGCTACTGGGCCTGCTCGCCAACATCGCTGGAATCGCGCTGGGCTTCTGGCTTTCGCTGCTGCTGATCTTCGTGATTAACCGCCAGTCGTTCGGTTGGACTATCCAGTTTCACTGGCCCGTGGCCGTGCTCGTATCGGCGTTGTCCGTTGTATACGGGGCAACCGTGCTCGCCGCCCTATACCCCTCCAAGGTGGCTGCAAATCTCGTCCCCATCGAGGTGATTCATGAAGATTAGTGCGCTGCTGGTCGCTGTTTTCGAACTCTACCGCGCCGCGCTCCCCGGCTACCGTTACGAATTCCCGCGAGATCACTTCAATCACCCCGAATTCCAGACCGAATGGTGGTATTACACTGGAAATCTGCGCGACTCCCATGGGCGGCGCTTCGGATTCGAGTTGACGTTCTTCCGCCGCGGTATCGAGCGCTCCAAGGAACCGGCGGCGGTCTGGGACGTGCGCGACGCATGGCTCGCGCATCTGGCTCTGAGCGACATCGAGGGCGGCAAATTCCTTCATGCCGAACGCCTCAACCGCTCCGGCGCGGGCCTGGCAGGCGCATCCCTCGATCAGGCGCGTGTCTGGAACGGCAACTGGCACGTCGCGTGGGACCTCGGTGCAGGCACGCAGCAAATGCAGGCCATCGATCCGCGCTTCTCATTCAGCCTGACGCTGCATGCGCTGAAACCGCCCGTTATTCACGGCATCCATGGCGTGAGCCAGAAGGCCGCTGGCGCCGGCCAGGCATCGCACTACATCTCGTTCACGCGCCTGGAGACGCGCGGCAGTGTGGTGTTGGCAGGCCAAACGTTCCAAGTCGAAGGACTCTCCTGGATGGACCACGAGTTTTTTACGCATCAACTCGATGCCGCCCAGACCGGTTGGGACTGGTTCAGCCTGCAATTGGACGACAATACGGAACTCATGCTCTTCCGGTTGCGCCGTAAAGACGGCGCTGCTGATCCCTACTCCGCCGGCACCTACATCGATGCCCGCGGCCGCACCATCCATCTCGCGCACGACGCGTTCTCCGTCACGCCCGGCAAGCTCTGGAACCAATATCCGGTCGAGTGGAGTGTGCGTGTGCCGTCCCTCGGCATCGATACCCGGATCACTACCCGCCTCCCACAGCAGGAAGTCGAAAGCAACCAAAGCCATTACTGGGAAGGCGCGGTCGACATCACCGGCACACGCCGCGGCTCCGGATACTTGGAGATGACCGGCTATGCCGCCCCCATGCGGCTGTGATCATGATTTCTCCTGAAGACTACGGCTGAGCGAATTCACATTCTGCGTGTGGAGTCCCGCTGCACCAGTCGCGGCTGCAACATAATGCTTTTGGGCTGCCGTGGGACCTTGGCTTCGATCACCGATAACAGCAGCTTTCCGGCGCGTTCGCCAATCGCAATACTCTGCTGATCGATGCTCGAAAGAGGCACCCGCAACGACTTATCGAAGTGCAGATTGCCGCATCCAATGATGGCTACGTCCTGCGGCACGCGCAGCCCGGCTTCCAGAATGGCATCGATGACCCCGATGGCGATCGGATCGTTGTAACAGAAAACACCATCGGGTGGCGGGTTTAAGGCCAGCAGCTTCTTCATGGCTTCGTTGCCGCTGCTCCAACTATCCACATCCGCGGAGCGTCCGGGGATGACGTAACCTTGTAACGGCGTCAGATCGTGCTGTAGGAGAGCCTGACTGTAGCCCTCCAGCCGTCCAATCGCGGTGCTGGTAGCGGCGCCGCGAATATGGGCGATCCGGTGGCAGCCCACGGCGATCAGGTGTTCGGTTGCGATACGGCCCATCTGGATGTCATCCACACCGACAAAATTCGCCGGCAGTCCCAGGAACGCCCGGTCGAGCAGGATGTAAGGGACCTTTTGTTCTTCGATGCGCCGGAACGACTCGACAGTCCGCTGCGTAGACGCGATTACGATGGCATCCAGCCGGCGGTTCAGAAGCCGTTTGATTTCCTGGCGCTCGAGCTCCGGGTCGCCCTGCGAGGATGAGATCAGAAGACAGTAATTCTTGCGGCGCAATATGTTGGATAGGCCCGTCGCGACCTCCGCAAAGAAGGGATGCATCAGGTCCGGGACGATCAGGCCCGCTGTGTAGGTCTTGCCCGTGACCAGGGCGCGCGCCGCCGGGTTGGGCTGATAATTCAACTCCTTTACGCGTTTGAGGACCCGCTGGCGCGTCTCCTGGCCAATGTCGGCGTGATTCCGAATCACTTTGGAGACGGTGACCACCGACACCCCTAGTTCGCGCGCGATGTCTTTCATGGTTACAGACATACGAATACGATGCCATTCGCCGGCTGCGAAACTACAGCATCAACCCGCGCCTGGGTATTAACATTAGGCCGAATTGACACGCCGCGCGGCGAAAAGCTATTATAAATCGATTACTGTAACGTTATTCCTGCCGACCGAAATGAAAGATAACGCCGCGATCAGCCCGGATCGCCAACTCCATCGCGATGATCTGCTCGTCATCGCCGGGGCCGGCGGGTTCATCGCCGGGGCTCTGACCCGCTACTTCCACGACCTCGGTTTTACGCGCATCCGTGCGGTAGACCGCAAGCCGCTGCCGCAATGGTATCAGCACGTGCCGGGCGTGGAATGTCTGTCGATGGATCTGGGCGAAAAGGAAAACGCCATCCGGGCCGTCGAAGGCGCCACGGAGGTTTACAACCTGGCCGCGGATATGGGCGGCATGGGCTTCATCGAGCATTTTCGCGTGGAATGCCTGCGCAGCATTCTGGTCAACACGCATTTAATCGAGGCGGCCTGGCGCGCGGGCGTGCAGCGCTATTTCTTTTCCTCATCGGCATGCGCCTACAACACGGACCTCCAGCGAGACCCACACGTACGCGCCCTCAAGGAATCGGACGCCTATCCGGCGATGGCGGAGCGCGGCTACGGTTGGGAAAAGCTGATCTCCGAGATGTTCTGTCAGGAATACTGGGCGGAGCGCGGACTGGAGACGCACATCGCGCGCTTCCATAACATTTACGGTCCGCACGGCACCTGGTTCGGCGGCCGGGAGAAAGCGCCCGCCGCCATGTCCCGCAAGGTGATCGAGGCCGTGGATAGCGGCAACTTGACCATCGATATCTGGGGCGACGGTTCTCAGACCCGCAGCTTTTGCTTCATTGAAGACTGCGTGCTGGGCATCGACCAGATCATGCATTGCGACCGGCTCATCGCCACGCCGGTCAATCTGGGATCGAGCGAGCTGATCTCCATCAACGACCTGGTGACCATGGTCGAAGAAATCGCCGGCGTCAAACTGAAGCGTACTTACGATCCAAGCGCCCCCAAGGGCGTGGCCGGGCGCAACAGCGACAACACGTTTATCCGCGGCATCCTGGACTGGGAACCGCACACTCCCCTGCGCACCGGCATGCAGAAGACCTACTCCTGGATCAGCCAGCAATACGCTGACCGCAAGGCAGGGAAACGGGTGGTCAAGGACTAATGCTGGAGCCGTCCACGACCCTCGGCGCGGACGACCCTGCCACACCGACGCAGTTTGGCGATGTGGCCTCCCTCAACAGCCGCATACCCCAGCGGATCGCTCTGGCAGGCGGCTGGATCGATCAACCGTTCGTATCCAGCTACAATCCGGAACCGCCGGGATCGATGGTCGTAATATCCCTGCAGCCGGCGCCTTGGTTCATGGATCGCTGCGGCATGGCGGGCAGCACGCGCCGCATCGCCACCAGTATTTGGAACGGCGCCTTGCCCGATCGGCCGCCGGCCGAACTGGTGCGCGAACTTTATTGGGCGGAAAATGCCGGCAAAAGCGAGCCGTCCGGTTCCCAGGATATGATCGGACTCATTTACCCGGGCGTTAGCCGTCTCGACTATGATGCGCGCGTGGGGGGCGGCTATTTTCCGGCACATGTCGAATCCAACTGTGATCCGGAGATCGCGCGCTGGATCGAAGAGGTATTCTATCTGGTTCCGATCAATCAAAGGCCGGCGGGCTACAGTCCGCTGGGGGTTCGAAACCTGGCGCCCGGCTGGATCCGGGAACTGGGCGCGAGCGGTAGAGACTGCTTTGCAGCCATTCTCCAAATGGATGTTCGCCGGTTGGGAGCTTCCATGAATCACTGCATGCGCTGCTGGGAGGCGATACTGCCGCACACCATCGCGCATCGCACAATCAATCTGGATTTGAAGGCGATTCTATGCTGGTTCCAGTCACGATATAGGGGCGCCATGTTTTCCGGTTGCGGCGGCGGATATATGATCGTGGTTTCCGAGGATCCAGTCCCTGGTGCGCTGCGGCTGAAGGTGCGGATCCAGTAACCAGGATCTTCACCGCGCGCAACGCGAGTCCCGGGTGTCTGGTGGTACGTCTGGCCGTAGCCCACCAGAGCCACGCTACGCTACCATCCGATTCAACGTCGCGGCGGAAGCTCCCGCACAACGAATTCGAGATCTTCATGCCACTGCTTCGCGAAGATTTGCAGGATGACAAACGCGGCGATCGTCGTTGAAACACGCAATTACTGCTAATTACTTGCTTTCCAGATATTATACGACCAGCGTTGCCTCAATTTACTCATCGCTTTAAAGAAGAATCGCGTTGAATATTTACCCCGGCTTTGGTATTATCTGACACTAGCCCACCATAATTGGGGAGAAATATGAGCGCTTCAGCGCCGGCAAAAGCGGCCCCCAACAGACGCAGCCTTAAGGATCTGCGGAGGTTGCCGCGCTCGCCGGCCCTGTCGAAATACCGGGCGGCGCTGGAGCGTGTGGGCCAGACACCCTCGAAGTTCCCATCTCTCTCCTATTTTTCGCCCGCGGCGTGGTGGAATTGGTTCCGCACTTACGCCCCCCATGCCTTCGCAAGAAATTGCCGCTTCCGGACTGACACAGGGCCCTATCAATCGAAATATCCGCTGCGGAACGGCAGCGGCGGGCAGCCGGCCCGGATCTCCATGGCCGGGGACTGGGGAACCGGAACCAACGAGGCCGAGGCCGTGACCGGGTCGATGACTCCCGATGACGCGCTTCCGGACTATACCATCCACCTCGGTGACGTCTACTTTATTGGCGATGGTCCTTCCATCGACGAGAACTGTCTCGGCACGCCGAACCCCTCGCCCAATTCATTCGCGCCCGTAAAATGGCGGCCCGGACGACTCGGCAGTTTTGCCATGAACGGCAATCATGAGATGTACGCCACGGGGGAGCCTTATTTCTCCAAGTTTTTGCCGACCCTGGGCTGCATCGAAAACGGAAAAGCCATGGGCCAGGGAGTCAGTTATTTTTGCATCGAGAACGACTACTGGCGCGTGATCGGTCTCGATACAGGCTATCATTCGCGCGGGCTGCCCTTCCTTTCCTTGCTGGGGAGTGCTCTGCCATTCCTGCGCCCGAGTTGCAGACTCCCCGATCCGGTGCTTGATTGGCTGCGCACCGTCGTAAAAATCCAGGACGACGGGCAGCGCGGGCTGATTCTGCTGACGCATCATCAATACTACAGTGCGTTCGAGGAGAACTATACAAAGGCGGCCAAACAACTCGCCGCGCTGATCGATCGGCCGGTGCTTTGGTTCTGGGGCCACGAGCATCGCATGGCGGGCTACCACCTGCAGGGACCGGCGAAGATTCTGGCGCACGGCCGGTGCATCGGGCATGGCGGAATGCCCGTGGAGCGGCACGATCCTCCGGATTGCAATAAGGTGGTCTTTTTCGATAACCGGGTCTACTCGGCGCAAGATAACTTCGGCTGGAACGGCTATGTGAACCTCGACTTTGAGGACGCGCACCTTACGGTCCGGTATTTTGATATCGGAAGCATCCAGGGCGGTCAGAACCGGCTGTTGATCGAAGAGAAATGGACGGTCGATGCGCAAGGACAGCTCAGCGTCCAGATCGGTCAGCAGTGCATGGAAGAAGATTTTTACGGCCCTGCCAAGTGGGGTTGAAACGGAGGCGAAGTGTGCTAGTGGACCTGCATGCGCATTACCCGATGCATCTCGCGCAAATGACAAAAATCGGCGCGCGCGGTTGGATAACTAAACTGGTCCGCGCGTGCACATTGAAGTTTCTCAACAACCACGACAACTTTCCCGCCGCCGACGACCCCGCAGTCACCATCCCCCACCTGAAGGAGGGCAACGCCGGCGTGATCCTCTCGGTTCTGTACGCCCCCTTCGATGAGATGGATCTGACCAAAGAATACGCCGCGCCGCCCGCGATCGACTACTTCAACGATATTCGGCAACAGATGCTGGCCGTTGAGCACGAGATCGAACACGACTTCCCCAACGAAGCGGCGGTGGCGCGCAATCATGCGGAACTGGATCGAGCGCTCGCGGAGGGCAAGGTCGCGCTGATTCACGCCATCGAAGGCGGGTTTCAGCTTGGGGAATGCCCGGATCACATTCAGGCAAATGTGCAGAAGCTGGCGGGATGGGGTGTCGGCTATGTGACGGTCGCGCACCTTTTCTTCCGCCAGGTGGCGACCAATGCCCCGGCGATCCCGTTTCTGCCCGACTGGGTTTACAACTGGTGGTTTCCGCAGCCGCCCGAAGGGCTGACGCCACTGGGAATCGCGGCGATCCGTGCCATGGTCGACAACCACATTCTGATCGACCTGACGCACATGCGCAAGGATTCGATCGAGGCTACGTTGAACCTGCTGGATCAAATCGATCCGGCGAGAGAGGTTCCGGTGGTCGCAACCCATGCAGCGTACCGTTTCGGCACGCTGAAATACAACCTGGTCGACGACCACATTCTCAGGATCGCGGCGCGCAAGGGTGTCATCGGCCTGATCGCCTGCGACCATTTCATGACCGACGGAATCCGCGGCAGAACCACGAGCTTGGAACAAAGCCTGGAGGTTCTCCAGCGCCATATCGACAAGATCGCGCAGTTGACCGGGAGCCACGAGAATATTGCGATCGGTACGGACCTGGACGGCTTCATCAAGCCGACGCTCAACGGACTGGAGTTCCCAAGTGGATTCAACGCGGTCCGTACGTACCTGGAGAAACAATACAGCCAAACCGTCGTAGACCAGATCTTCAGTAACAATGCGCTGCGCCTGCTCAGCTATTGGCGCGGCGACGTCAAGGAACAGGCGGTGGCCGGCGGACAATGACGACCAGCGCCGACGGAGGCGCGCCGGACCTGCGCACTAGGGCGTAGTGCACAAACCGGATGCGGCCGGGAACGAGACGGTGCTTGACACTATTCCCGTAGAACCGTGAGATACACGGCGGCTGGCACAACCAGAACGATAGCTGTCATAGCCAGAAACAACAGGCCATGTCCGGCGGCCAGCCCAACTGCGAAAGGAAGAACCTGAGACTTCAGCGTTCCCAAGCTCAACGCCATTTGATGCAGGGTTGTCTGAAACCAGGACGAGGTAGCTCCAAAACAGGCGCCGAGAATCCCCATGGCGCACGCCAAAGCCAGCACCTGGGCCGCGGTGATGGGGCGGCCCGCTGTTTGTGAGGCTTCCCTGCGGGCCCGCATTTGCGCCAGCCACCAGACCCGCCCTGAATCCGGGATCACCGCCCGTGCGCGCGTGTCTTCGCGGGCGTCGTCCACGGCGCCGGCGATAGCCACTACGTCGGCGCAGATTTCGCAGGCGGCCACGTGCCCGCGCAACTCGGCGTCTACCCGATCGGGCCAGCGGCCCTGTAAGACGACCGACAGAACCTCGGGTTCCAGGTCGCAATCCATGGGTTTCATGCGCGGCCTCCGCGGGGTGCGCCTTCGAGCAGCCCAGCCAGCTTTCGCCGCGCGCGAAATAACAGGTTTTTCAAGCTGGTGGGATTGAGGCTCAGAACCTGCGCGATCTCCTGATGCGAAGCACCCTCCGCGTACGCCAGCCAAAGCATGGCCCGCTCGCGCGGCTTCAGGCGCGACATAGCACGTGTAAAATCGGTCGCGCGCTCCGTCGCCGCCGCATTCTCACCAGACACGGCGCGTTCGATATCGTCGGTCGATACCAGCGCGCTGCGAACCGAACGGCGGCGCGTGTCCCGCGCCAGATTGGTGGCGATCCTGTAGAGAGAATTGCGCCGGTGAGCCTCGCTCTCATAGGTTGCGGCGGCGCGCAGGAATCGGTAAAACGTCTCCTGCAGTAAATCATCGGCCAGTTGGCGGTCTCCGGTCACGCGGGCCAAGTACGCCCACAGGCCGCGCGCGGTGCGCTCGTAGAAGGCGCGGAATGTGTCCTCATCCATCATGAAACCCGCGGAGGCGTCATCGAGAGCGCGGTCGCGCTGCACATCGGTAAAGGCGGTCTCACGAATCATAGGTACGCGCCATTCTGTCCTCGCCAGCCGGCTAACGAGCGCTGGGCATCGCCGCCCGATTGGCTGCCGGCGATGCGGGTTCGATCAGCCCCAGCCGCTGGGAGATCACAAATGAGATTATCGCCGAAATCACGAAGCCCAAGCCGAGCGCGATGGCCACTATACCGAGCGCATGCAGCGCCTGGGCGGAGGCCGCATCGGTGGCTCGCCCGCCAACGATATGCAAACCAACACCGCCGGCAAGCAGCACCACGCCGCCTTGCACGGACCACAGAATCCGGCTCAGGGGCGCCCCCATACTGCGCGGAGCGGCGTCCAGTGATATGGGTGAAGATTCCAGGAACTTGCCTCCGGCCGGCGACTGGATGTAGGCGAGAAGATCCTCGTTTGCGGTAAAACGATCGAGTATCTTGGTGTGGGCGTCGGTCTGAACTTTGGCCAGCCGGTTCCACCTTTTATAGTCGACCATCGTGCGCGTCAGCCATACGAGCAGTCCCACGGCCAAGCCGAAACCCGCGAAGATTCCCAAGCCATTCAGCAGATCGCGCCACATATCCAGAATCTGGGAGGATGCGTCCGGATGAGCCCGCGGAATATTGCCGTCTCCCAAGTAGAAGGCGGGATTACGCGCGATTTCCGGGTGGACATTCAGAAAACTCACCAAGGCCGGGTACGGCGCAAGATAGGACTCGTTATCGAGCAGACTCGGATCCAACGCAAGTACGCCGCGCAAGGCGGGCGGATAGTGGTCCAGCAGGGCCGACAACTCTTCTTTGGCCCGTTGCGCGTCCGGCTGCTCGACGGTCAAAATGGACGCGGGCTTCCCGCCCGCCGGCGCGCTCTTGGGTGTCTGCGCCCGGACGGGCGAAGGCGGCAGGCCAACGAAGCATAGCCCCAACACGGCAATTTTCAGGAAATGCATGGCATAGACTGGTTTAATCATCGCTGTTCTCTTTACCCCGTAATTACGCACGAAGTGGCAGGGGGTTAACAGAATGGAGCAATGTCGCTTTGGAACCTACAGCCCGAACCACTTCACCGGCCAGGTGGTCAAAGCCGGCACATAGGTAATGAGCAACACGCCTGCCAGCAGGATCAGGTAGACCGGCAAAGTCGCCCGGTAAACCGCCGTCATCGGCTGTTTGAAACGGTAAGCCGAAAGGCACAGGTTCATGCCGATTGGCGGCGTCAGATAACCAAGTTCCAGATTCGCCAGGAAGATCACGCCCATCTGCACCGGATCGATGCCGAAGCGCGCGGCTATCGGTTGGATCAGCGGCGCCATCACAATGATCGCCGAAAAGACATCCATGAAGGAGCCCTTGATCAGCAGTACAACGTTGAGCAGCAGGAGAAAGGTATATTTGGAATGGATATGGAGGTCCACCCAGTTCGTCAGCAAGCCGGGCACGTCCTGGATAGCCAGGTAGTATGTCAGCCCTTTGGCAACGCCGATGATCAGCAGTACGCCGCCCACAACCGTCACGCACTCCACGGCGACGCGCGGAAAATCGCGGAACAAGGAGATCTCCCGCATGACGAAGCACTCGGCCATCAGCGCGTATGCGGCGGCAATGGCGCCGGCCTCTACCAGAGTGCCAAACCCACCGAACAGGCCGATGATGATGATTAAGGGCAGCGCCAGTTCCCATTTGGCCGTCCACAAAGCCCCGCGCGCCTCGGCAAACGAGAACCGCGATCGCGCCGCGCCGTTCTTCACACCGTGCCACACGCCCCATGCCGAGACCATCGCAACCATCAGCAGTCCCGGGACCAGGCCGCCCACGAACAAGGTATCGATCTGGACCGTCTTGGCATAGATGGCATACAGAATGACGGGCAGGCTGGGCGGAAACAGTAGCCCCAACGATCCCGATCCATTGATCAGTCCGATCGAAAACCGCGGCGAGTAGCGCGCTTTGATGAGCATGGGAAGCATCAATCCGCCCATGGAGACGATGGTGACGCCGGATCCTGCGAATGTGAAGATGGCGAACGCGATCGCCGTAGTGATGGCCAGTCCTCCCGGCAACCAGCCAAATAGAGCGGCATAGACGCGCAGCAGGCGCGTGCTGGCGCCGCCTTCGACGAGCACATAGCCCGCCAGAGTGTAGAGAGGCAGCGAGGGCAAGACCTCCGAAACCATCAATGAGTAGGCGTTGTCGGGAACCTCCACTGCCGGCTGGCCGATGTTCCACAGCAGCAGCAGGGCGATGCCCCCCAACGTAGCGAAGATGGGCAGGCCAAAAACGGCGCCCGCGATAATGACGCCGATGCCGATCCACAAGACCGCCGGCCACTGGCTCCCTGGCGCGAAGTTCAAGATCAGTGGCGCCAGCAGGAACAGGGCGGCCATAAGACGGTAGCTCGGGCCTTGGCCCGCGCCACGGATCGCGCGCATGGCTATGAGCAGGAATCCGGCCGGCATTACCAGCGCCAAGACCCAACTGGGCACACCCAGAGCCAGCACTTTTCCGATGGATCTCTCGGATGCGACGAATTGACAACTGGCCCAGCATAAACTGCCGGCAATGGCGGCTGTCAGGCCGCAGCCAAATACACGGACGGGTGCGGCCCACCGCTGCGGCACAAAGGTGTTGGCCGACATGCCCAGGAGCCGGTCTCCGGAGGCGGCCAGCGCGGCGCCCAGGAACGCGATCCACAGTGTCAGTTGCTGGACGAAGACCACCGAACCGGGAATTCCGCGCAGGCCGGCCAGACGGCTGGCCATCGCGATCAGCGGGAGCAACGTTGCTAGGGACATTACCAGAACCGCGACCGATTTTTCCAAGTTGCCGAGGATCTGCCCGGCGTGTTTCACCGGACACCGGCCTTGGCCTGCGCGACTGTCTGCTCCGGATGCTGCGACCGGTATTGATTCCGCAGCCGCTGGACTTCATCGAAGAGGTCGGCCGGAACCATTTTGTCTCTCATCTTGGGGTACAGGGCCTCGGTTTGCGTGCGCCACTCGGCCAGAGCAGCTGTGTCGAGCGCCGTGACGGTGAGCTTCAAGGCTTTTCTGCCGGGCTGGCCTGCCGTCATGATCGTGACCGCGCGCGCGCCCTGCGTGCGGATGTCGTCCTTCAGCGCCTCCCCGGATTTGTGCGCCGCCGCCAGCATGGGGCCGCGTTCGGATTCCGGAATCGTCTCCCACACCTGTTTGGAGATGACCGTGGCGCCAACCAACGGCGCCCACTTCACATCGCACATGTAGGGCGTCAAGCTGTACAGTTGCGTCGTCTCGGCATACAGAGCCGTTTCGGGAACCGCGTCCAGATTGTGCATCTTCAGTTGCGTGATGATGTCCGTGGCGGGAAGCGGCACCACACGAAACCCGCTCGTCCGCCAGAGTTCCTCTTCCGTGGCGTCGCCGGCCCAGGTGAAGAGCCGCATTTTCCGCAGATCGTCCAGTCTCCGGACCGGGGCTGTAGAGAAGAATTGAACCCAGCCCACTTCGCTCCAATAGAGCACCACGTAGCCTTTCTGCAGCAGCCGTTGCTCCAGTTTCGGGGCGATGCGCTCGCGCACAAAATCCAGCTCCTCATAGGAGTCGAACATCATGGGCACTTGCAGGCAGGCCACTCCGTTGTCAATGTCGTGCAAGCCGGCGCCGGAAAGGCCGGCTGCCTGGATGGAGCGATGATCCAGTCTGCGCACGCACTCGGGCTCGTCGCCCAGCACTCCGCCGGGATGAATCACCAGATTCACCGAGCCATGGGAGATCTTCTTCCACTCAGCCCCCATGTTCTCCATCACTTTGTACCAGGTGGAGTCGGCGGGCGCCAGCGTGGCCATATCGATCTTCTGGGCGGGGGACACTATGGACAGCCCCAAAAAAGCGGCGGCGGAAACGATTCGTCGTAACATTTGATTCCCTCCTCAGGATTCCTTCGGTGCGGGTTCCAGGAACAACTCGTCGATATGGTCCAGCAACCATCGGGCGCGGCGCTGGGCCACCAGAGTCGCCAGCCGATGCTCGGGGTCGGCGTCCGGGTCGATCGCTAGAGCCTTTCCGAGCATGGACTTAAACTCCGCGGCGTTCTGCGCCGGCAGGCACGCATTTTCTGCGTAGGAGACATACGTGCCGGCGCGTTTGCCGTTGGACAGCACGAGGGCGCGCTCGAAGTGGCTCTGCATGAGTTGCTGTTGCTCGGCGCTCGTGATATCCGTGCGGGCCGCCTCGAACGTGATGAGAAACTCGGGCACGGCGCCATTTTCGAACCCTTCGTTGAGTTCGGCCACCCGCCGGACCATCATCTCCACCAGCGGCAGTTCGGCGATCAGCTCGGGCCTGTCCTTGGAAAGCGAGATCGCCAGCCCGCGGGCCGCGGCTGTCCAATAGAGCAACGGCACATCGCGTTTGTCGGTCCGGGCCAGCGCCTTGGCGGCGTCATCGTCCAGGGCCGCCGTGAAACCCGCATGCCGGACTTCGAGTCCGCGCATGCCGTACTGATAAGCGCGCAGGTAAAGCTTGCGCGCCCGCACCCGCAGCGCATTCGCGCGGCTGAGATTATCCTCTTTGACTTCGTCGATGCGCGAATCCACAAAGGCGTAGGAATATTCGGTGAAGCCCTGCGCCGCCGCCAGCAAAAGCCCTGTGTGTTTGGGCGATTCGGCCAGCAGGCTCTCGTACATCTTCAGGCCAAAAGGTATCGCGTCGGCAACCAGATCGGGATCGTCGTCGCTGGTGAAGGTCGAACCGCCCGAGGCCAATGCGTTGCCCACCTGGTTGATGGCGAAGCGCTTCATTGAGCAGCCGGTCGCCAGGACCAGCAGAACCACAGGAGTGAACCGTCTCATAAGTGCCTCGCCAGGAAATAAAGCAAAACGGGGGAAGAGTTACAGAGCGGGAGATCCGCAAGCTGAAGACTGTGACGCTGCCGGCGCCCAACGCCATCGCATATAATCGCACCTGGAGTCCTTCGGATGTCGCCCAGGTTTCGTTTCCGCACTATCGGTCGATGGATCATCGCGTGGTCCGTTATCACTTGGTGTGCCGTTGCCGCCACCGATTTCACGACAAATGTGCAGCCGGTTCTGAAAACCTCGTGCGTGCCGTGCCACCAAGGCGCCAAACCGAGCGCGGGCCTGGCTTTGGATTCGGCACAAGGGGTCGCCCAGGGAGGGCGGTCCGGCGCGGCCATACATCCCGGCAACAGTTCCACGAGTCTGCTCTTCCAGCGCATCGTCGCGGAGGATCGCGCCGTGCGCATGCCGCTCGGTGGCAGTCCGCTGCCGGCCGACACGATTGCGCTGATCCGCGCCTGGATAGACGAGGGCGCCGCCGGACTTCCACTCGTAACCGGGTCGCCCGTATCCAGGCACTGGGCGTATATTCCGCCCGTCCGTCCCCCGGTCCCTGCCGTTCGGAATCAAGCATGGGTGCGGAATCCAGTGGATGCCTTCATTCTTTCGCGATTGGAAAAGGAGCGCCTTCAGCCATCCCCCGAGGCTTCGCGTGAGACTCTGATCCGCCGCGTGAGTCTTGACTTGATCGGCCTTCCCCCGAGTCCCCGGGAAATCGACGAATTCCTCGGCGATACCCGCCCTGACGCCTATGAGCGCCTGGTCGAAAGGCTGCTGGCCAGCCCCCATTACGGCGAGCGCTGGGCGCGGCCCTGGCTCGATCTGGCCCGCTATGCCGACACCAACGGTTGGGAGAAAGACCAGCGGCGGTCCATCTGGAAGTACCGCGACTGGGTGATCGGCGCGTTGAATCGCGATCTGCCTTTCGATGAATTCACCATCGAACAGATCGCCGGCGATCTTCTGCCGAATGCCACGCTGGAACAGAAAATCGCCACGGGCTTCAACCGGAATACGCTCTTTAACGAGGAGGGCGGAGTCGACAAGGACGAGGAGCTATGGGTGAATCTGGTCGATCGTGTGAACACCACGGCCACCACCTGGCTGGGCTCGACGCTGGGATGCGCACAGTGTCACAATCACAAATTCGATCCGTTCACGCAAAAGGAATATTATCAGTTTCTGGCATTCTTCAATAACTCCGATTACATCGACAAACACTATGGCGACACGACCCATAAGTACATCGAACCGAAACTGAGCCTGCCGACCCCCGAACAGGAAGGACAGCGCAAGAAACTGCAAAAGCGCATCGATTATCTCGAAGCGAAACTGAAAACCCAGACGCCCAAATTGGATCGCGAGCAACAGCGCTGGGAGCGACAGATGCGATCTTTGGAAGCGCAGTGGCAAACTTTGGAAGTGACATCGGCGCGCTCCCTGGCCGGCACGGCGCTCCAGCGGGAGGATGACGGCTCGTGGTTGGCTTCCGGCGAAAACCCGTCCACTGACACGTATGTGCTGGAAATGCGTGTTCCCAATCCCGAAGCCCTCACCGCCATCCGGATTGAAGCTTTGCCCGATACCAGCCTGCCACGGGGAGGCCCGGGCCGTGACGTCTATGGAAACTTCTCGCTCACGGATCTCAAGGTGGAATGCGTCACTTCCGGCGGCGTTGCCGAGGCAGTCAAATTTCCAAAAGTGATCGCGGATGCCGGTAGTGTGAGAGGCGCCAAGGATAAGGCCAGCACGCCCCTGTGGGATGTGGATGCTTCGCGCGACGAACAGCGCGTCGAGCGGCGGTTGGTGTTGGTGCGCGGCGATCGTCCCGCGGGTATCTCCGGCACTCTGCGCATCACCCTGATCCAGAAGTCCGAATTCGCCGGGCAGGGGATTGGCCGGTTCCGTGTGTCCGCGACGTCTGCGCCCGCGCCTCAAAAAACCATCCAGATTCCCGCCAGGCTGCGCCCGGTTCTGGCGTTGGCGCCCAACGCGCGTGCCCCGAAACAGACGACGGATTTGGCGGAGGCGTTCCGCAAGGTGGCGCTGTCGCTGGAGGGCACTCGTCTCGAATTAGAAAGGCGGCAGAAGGCCATCGACGCGCTGGGCATCGCCACCACGTTAGTCATGCGCGACCGCTCCGGCACGGAAACATTATCGGCGCCGATGCGCATCCGGGGAAGTTTTCTCAGCCCTGGTGAAACCGTGTTCGCGGGCACGCCGCAAGCCCTCAATCCATGGCCGGACGCGCTCCCAAAAAATCGACTGGGACTGGCGCGCTGGCTGGTCAGCCGCGACAATCCTCTGACCAGCCGCGTAGCGGTGAACCGTCTGTGGGAACAGTTCTTTGGACACGGCATCGTGGAAACCAGCGAAGACTTCGGTTCCCAGGGCGAGCATCCCGTGCACCCCGAGTTGCTGGACTGGCTGGCCGTCGAGTTTATGGACCGGGGCTGGAGCCAGAAGGCTATTGACCGGCTGATTGTGACTTCATCCGCCTACCGGCAGGATTCCCGCGTCGCGCTGGATCTGGAACAACGCGATCCCTACAATCGTATGCTGGCGCGTGGCCCGCGCTTCCGCGCGGAGGCCGAAATGGTCCGCGATATTGTCCTGAGCGCTAGTGGTCTCTTGAATCCCAGGATCGGCGGACCCAGTGTGTTTCCGTACCAGCCGGAGGGCGTCTGGGACATGCCTTACAACGATGACAAGTGGAAGCGAAGCAGCGGAGACGACCGTTACCGGCGGGGCCTCTATACCTTCATCCGCCGTACGGCGCCGTATCCGAGTATGACCGTGTTCGACGCGCCCAGCCGGGAGTCTTGTACGGTGCGCCGCATACGCACCAACACCCCGCTGCAGGCGCTGACCACTTTAAACGATCCCGTGTTCTTCGAAGCCGCGCAGGCGCTGGCGAAACGTGTCGCGACCGAGGCCGGGCCTGACCCGCAAACACGCGCCGCGCTGGCCTTCCGGTTATGCACCGGACGCCGGCCCACCACCGGCGAAATCGACACCATTGTTCGCAATTACGAAGCGCAGCGCGATGCGTTCAATGGCAATCCCGCGCTGGCCGCCAAGGTAACCGGCGCGGAGACCGGCGATGCCAACGCCGCGGCCTGGGTCATGATTTCCAACGCGCTGCTGAATCTGGACGAAACTGTGACAAAGGAATAAGCCATGCCCGATCCCAATGCCAAGGAACTGCTCGACATTACCCGCCGCTACTTCTTCGGCCGCGCCGGATTTGGCATCGGCACGCTGGCGTTGAGCGCCCTGCTGGATGCACGGCTATTCGGCGCGCAAACCAATCCATTGGCCGCGAAAACGCCGCCCCTCCCAGCCAAGGCCAAGAGCGTCATCTATCTCTTCATGGCGGGTGCGCCATCGCAACTGGATTTGTTCGACTACAAGCCCAAGCTCAATCAGTACGATGGGCAGCCCGTGCCGGCCGAGTTGGTGAAGGGCGAACGCTTCGCGTTCATTCAGGGCACGCCGCTTCTGCTTGGCTCGCCGCATGCATTCACCCGGCACGGCCGATCGGGCGCCGAGATCAGCCACCTGCTGCCGCATTTCGCGGAGATTGTGGACGACGTGTCCATTATCAAGTCGATGTGGACCACGCAATTCAATCACGCGCCGGCGCAGATCTATATGTCCACAGGGCACCAAATCGTGGGGCGTCCAAGCGTCGGCGCCTGGACCACCTACGGGTTAGGCAGCGAGAACCAGGATCTGCCCGGATTCGTGGTGCTGCTCTCCGGCCAGAGCCAGCCGGATGGCGGCAAGAGCTGCTGGGGCAGCGGGTTCCTTCCCACCTTCTATCAGGGCGTCGAGTTCCGCCGCAGCGGCGATCCGGTCTTGTTCCTCTCCAATCCCGATGGCGTGGATGTCGCCGCGCGCCGCCGCTCCTTGGACCTGATGCGCGACTTGAACCAAGCGCACGAGGCGGCCATCGGCGACCCGGAGATCGAGACCCGCATCAACTCGTGCGAACTGGCCTACCGCATGCAAACCAGCGTTCCGGATCTGATGGATACCGCGGGCGAGCCTGAGCACATACATCAGCTATACGGAACGGAGCCGGGCAAAAACACATTTGCCAATAATTGTCTGATGGCCCGCCGTCTGGTGGAGCGCGGCGTCCGATTCGTGCAACTGTTTCACCGTGGTTGGGACACGCATGGTTCCGGCGGCGGAGACGACATCGTGAACCGGCTGTCGGAGTTGTGCCGGGCTACCGACCAGGCCGCCGCTGCGCTCATCAAGGATTTGAAGCAGCGCGGACTCTTGGATTCAACCATCGTGGTCTGGGGCGGCGAGTTCGGACGCACGCCCATGAACGAAGCCCGCGACGGCTCAAAGTTCTTGGGACGCGACCACCATCCGCGCGCGTTCACGATGTGGATCGCGGGCGGTGGAATCCGTGCCGGCGAGACGATCGGCAGCACCGACGACATCGGATACAACATCGCCGAAAACCCGGTATCCGTTCACGATCTGCACGCCACCCTGCTCAACCGGCTGGGATTCGATCACACGCGGCTGACCTACAAGTTTCAGGGCCGGGATTTCAGGCTGACGGACGTGGAAGGGGAAGTTGTAAAGAAGCTTTTGGTTTGAGGCTGGCTCGCAGCCGTTGCTGAAGCGCGACGGTCGCCAGCCAGTGACACTTCAAACACAGCGTCCGCATGTTGGATAGGTCGCATTCCCCTCCGCCTTCGGCCACCGGTACGATGTGGTCGGCGTCCCACAATTGCCGCCGCCTGCCCCATTCCTTTTCAAACCGGCGCCGAGCCGTGTAGTCCAGCTTACGTTTGTCCTTGCGCAGCGCCTCCGTGTCCAAACCGCACTGCGCACAGACGCCCCGGTCCCGCAGAAACACCTGCTCGCGCAGATAACCGGGATCGGTGCGCAGCTTCCATTCGTGTACGCAAGCCGCGGAACAGAAGGTCCGGCGTCCCTTGGAGACTTCGCCGCGGCACCAGCGGCAAGGCTGGCGGCGTCCGTCGATGGCCCATCCGCCTGGTTGCGTGCGGCGCGTGCTCACAGGCGCAGATCGTAGCCTTGCGCGCGCATGCCCTCGATCAGGCGCGCGCGGATCGCGCCCACTTCTTCCGACGACAGCGTACGCTCCGCCGAGCCGAGCGTCAGCCGGAACGACACGCTCTTGGCGCCTTCCGGGAGCGGCGGACCGGCATACTGCCGTTGATATTCGATGGACTCGAGCAACGGCCCGGCCAGCTCCGCGAGCTTATGGGACAGATCGCCGGCCAGGTCGCGTTCGCCCGCCACCACGGAAAGATCGAAAGCGCTCGAAGGATAACGCCGGATGGGCGTGTAGCGCTTCTCCGTGGATGCGGCGGCCTGCACGATGGTCAGATCCAGGTCCAACATGGCGGTGCGCCCTTCGCCGAGCGATGGGTGCAGTTCGAACAGACGTCCCACCAGCGTACCGTTCCAACGCACTTCCGCGGCCCGCGCGGGATGCTCGAAAGCCCGTGCCGCGGCCGGGATCACTTCGGCGCCGGGCATCAGGCACTGCGTCGCGCGCTTCATTTCAAACAGGCCTGCCGCGCCGTCTCCTCCTTTGCTATAGATCGCCGCCGCCAGGTGCGCAATCTCGTGCGGCAGGCCCCGCGGCTGTTTGTGTATCTCACGGCCGATTTCGAAGATGCGAAAGGCATCAAAGTGTTTGCTGTTCTCCAAAACATTGCCGCGCAACTCCGGCAACAGCGACATGCGCAGCAGCGATTGGTTGGGTGCGATCGGATTTGCGACCATCACGTGATCGGCAGGCTGCATGCCGAACGCGCGCGCGTCCGCCTCGGCGATAAACGAGTAATTGTAGACCTCCGTGAAGCCCTGGTTGGCGAAAACCGCGCGCACCTGGGAGTGAAACGCTCTTTCCTCATTGGCTGGCGGAACGGTAGTCAGGACGGCGGGCGGGCGCGGCGTGATGGAATCGTAGCCGATCATGCGGCCGACTTCCTCCACCAAATCGTCCTTACCGGAGACATCTTTGGTCGCGCGCCACGAGGGTACCGTCACTGCGAATACGCCAGGCGCGTGCTCGGCGACCCCGAAGGCCAGGCGCTCCAGAATATCCCGAACCTCATCGGCGCCGACGTTCTTGCCAAGTTTGCGCACCAGCCAATCCAAAGGCAGCAGGATCGGCGGCGGCGCGGGAATTGCCTTGCGTCGATCCGCTAAACCACCCACCAGCCGGATACCCGGTGATAGCTCCTGCAGCAATTCCACCGCGCGGGCCAACCCCCGCACGGTATTGGCCGGGTCCTGCGATTTTTCAAATCGCATGGACGCGTCCGTGCGCAGCTTCAACGCGGAAGACGTGCGGCGCACGCTGCCCGCATGGAAGCAAGCGCTCTCCAGCACGATCCGCGTCGTGCTATCGGCGATGGCGCTGTCCATGCCGCCGATCACGCCGGCCAGCGCCACCGCGCCCTTCGCGTCCGCGATCACCAGGTTCGACGGGGCCAACTTGAAATCCTGTTCGTTCAACGCCAGGAAGCATTCGTCCGGCAGTGCGCGGCGGACGAAAATGGTATCGCCGTGGAGCAAGTCGCGATCGAAAGCGTGCATTGGCTGCGCCAACTCGGACATGATGTAGTTGGTCATGTCCACGATGGTATTGATCGGATTCAGCCCGATGGCCGTGAGCCGGTATTGCAGCCACAAAGGCGACGGTTTCACCGTGACATTTTCAAACACCAGCGCGCTGTATCGCGGGCACAGATCCAGATCTTCAATCTCCACCTTGATCGGCGCGGGCCCATCCGGAACCAGCGCGGGCTGCACCGGATCGCGCAACGGCTTCCGCAGAATCGCAGCCACTTCGCGCGCCATGCCGTAATGGCCCCACAAGTCCGGACGGTGCGTAATCGATTTGTTGTCGATCTCGATGATGCTGTCGGGCGCGCAGCCGGCTAAGTCGTCCCGCTCCAGAATGCCCGCCGCGTCGCGATTGATGCCCAACTCCGCGCCGCTGGCCAGCATGCCATCGCTCTCGATGCCATGGATTCTTTTCTGCCCAACCGGTACGTACACGCTGGACATGCCTGCGCGGCAATTCGGCGCGCCGCAGACCACCACCTTATCGCCGTAGCGGCTGGTTTGAATGGCGGCTTTCACGGCATGGCTGCCCTCGATAGACTCGATCGATATCACCCGCGCGGCGCATGCTTCCGCCAGCCACGCGCCCGTCTGCTCGATGCCTTCGCACTCGGCGGTGCGCATGGTGATCAGCCGCTCCAAATCGCGGGCCGGGGTATCCGCCCCCGGAACATATTCACAGATCCAGTTATAGGAGAACTTCATCAGAATTGTTGTAAAAACCGGAGATCGCCGCCTTGCAACAGGCGTATGTCGTCGATGGCGTAGCGCATCATCACGAGGCGCGTCAGCCCCAGGCCGAATGCGAAACCGTTCCACTCTTCCGGGTCGATGCCGCTCATGCGCAGCACGTTAGGATTCACCAGCCCGCACGGCAGCAACTCTACCCATCCGCTCTGCTTGCAGACCGCGCAGCCGGGTCCGCCGCAGATCAGGCATTGGATGTCCAGTTCGAAGCCCGGCTCCACAAAAGGAAAATAGCCCGGCCGCAGCCGCACCGTAACTTCGCGCTTGAAGATGGCGCTGAGCAGCGTTTTCATGAAGTAAATCAGGTGCGCCACGGAGACTTCACGATCGATCATCATGCCTTCCAGTTGATAGAAGGTGTGCTCGTGCGAGGCGTCCACGTTTTCGTTGCGGAAGGCGCGGCCGGGCGCGATCATGCGCAAAGGCGGCCCCAGCCGCTCCATGCCGCGCACCTGCACCGGCGATGTGTGCGTGCGCAGCAGGTTGCCGTCGGCGAGCCAAAACGTATCCTGCATGTCGCGCGCGGGATGATCGGCTGGTATATTGAGCGCATCGAAGTTATGATATTCGTCTTCGACTTCGGGGCCGTCCAGAACGGCGAAGCCCAGCGACAGGAAAAGCTCTTCGATCTCGCTGCGGATCTGCGTGATGGGATGCAGGTGTCCGGCCTGCGGGCCGGGCGCGGGAAGTGTCAGGTCCAGCCATTCGGCGTTGAGACGCGCAGCCAGCGCTTCCGCGTCGAACACGCGTTGCCGCTCCGCCAAAGCCGATTCGATCTTCTGCTTGGCGCTGTTGAGCAGTTTGCCGGCGCGCGCGCGATCCTCGGGCGCAACTTTGCCCATCTCCTTACTGATTTGGGCCAGCGTTCCTTTCCGGCCCAGGATGTCAACACGCACCTGCTCCAGGTCTTGTGCTGAAGCTGCCGCTTGGATGCGCGCCAGCGCACTGGTTTCCATCTCCGGAATATGTTCTTCGAGCATGTGGTAAGAATTTCCTATTCTACCGTGTGCTCGAGGGTCTCTGCGGAGGTTGAAGCGGCGTTGCCGGGCTTCCAGGCGAAGCCCGGCTCCCTTCACGGATGCGACTAGTATTGCCCGCCGCCGGAGGCCTGGGTGCGCCCCGGAGCGCCTACATGTAAGCCCTGCAAAAAGGTCTCGGCATCTTTCTGAGCCTGCTCGCGGGACATCCCGTAACGCTCCTGTAACTTCGAAATGAATTGGTCTTTTTTACCGCCGATGGCACGGATGTCATCTTCGGTCAGCTTGTTGTATTTAGAGCGTACGGACCCTTTCACTTCATTCCATTGAGTTTCAACTTCGTTCCAGTTCATTAGGAAAAAACCTCCGCACGGATGTTTGCAGCCGACTTACCCTTGTGCCTGGCAGTACTGGCGGTTTGTATGTCTCGTTGAAGGCGGCGCGTGTTGCTACAATTCACTCGAAGGAGTTATATGAAATTGTACGCCGCAATCCTGAGCGGTTTAGTGTTGCTCGCGCCCGCCGCCGCGTTTGCCGCCAAGGATCCTGCCGGGTTATGGGAAGGATCGCTGAAGACACCCAACGCAGAGGTGGGCTTCGTATTTAACATCCATCACGACGGCGATAAGTGGGCCGCGGAAATGGACGTTCCGATGCAAGGCGCTTCGGATGTTCCCCTCAAAGATGTGAAGGTGGATGGCGCGTCAGTCAGCTTTGCGATTCCCGCTCCGGGCGAACCGCGCTTCGACGGCAAACTCTCCGACGACGGCAAAACCATCACGGGGAACTTCGGCCAGGGCGGCGCCATGCTGCCCCTGGAATTGAAGTGGAAGTCGGAGCCGCGCGCGGCAGCCAGGATCGAGCCGAACTCCGGCGACATCCAGGTGCTCGAAGGCGTTTGGGAAGGCGCCCTGGAAACCGGCGGCCCAACCTTGCACCTGCGGTTGAACTTCGTCAAGAATGCCGACGGGAGCATTACCGGCACCCTCGACAGCATCGATCAGAATGCCAATGGCATTCCGATCAATACCATCAGCCGCAAAGGCGACACCATCAAGTTGGTTGTGAAGATCGTCGGCGGGGGTTTCGAGGGTGACTTGGACAAAACGGCCGCGACGATGAAGGGCACGTGGAGCCAGGGCGGCGGCGATATGCCGCTCACCTTGCAGCGCGCGAAAGCCGACAAGAAGTAACGGAGCGCGGCATGAGCGATCTGCCGGAGCCGTGGCTGCGCGGACCTATCGCGGGTTTGAATCCGGCATTGGCGCCCGCGATATACGTGTTCCAGCAGACGCGCGAGGACCTGGCGGCGCACACGCGCGGGCTGAGTGCTACCCAGGTTTGGGCCGGGCCGCATGGCCTCGCGCCACTCGGTTTTCATCTCCGCCATATCGCGGGCAGCCTCGACCGGCTCTCCACCTATCTGGCAGGACATCCGTTGAATGAAGCGCAGATGAACGCCTTGGGCGCGGAGATGCAGCCGGGAGCAGAGTTGGACGATTTACTGGCGGATGTCGATCGTGCGTTATCGCGAGCCAGTGAAGTCATCCGCGCGATTGACCCGGCGATATTTGGCGAGGCGCGCTACGTGGGCCGGAAACACCTGCCGGTAACAGTCATCGGACTGGTGGTGCATATCGCGGAACACACCCAGCGGCACCTGGGCCAGGCCATCAGCGCGGCCCAGTTGGCGCGGGCCGTGTCGCGTTCAATTTAGCGGCGGCTTGGCCGAACCATTAGTAACTTCGCGCATCACATCCGCAACTACGTCATCCACCCGCCCGGATTGCAACTCCTGCTCCAGACGGCGCAGCGCGACTCCCACCACATCGCGATGGTGCAGCTTAGCCCCGGGCCCTTTAGTCGAAAGCTCCAGCCACAGGCGGTGCAGCAGATCGAGATCCTGGGGCCATAGCCGGGGCGGGTGCGGTCCGAGATTATAGAATATGGATTCTTCTTCGCCGGGCACGACGATTTCCAGCGACAGCGATGGCCGCGGCTCCGGCAGGTTCTCCCATTCGCGGCCCACCGTGGCTCCCTGCTCGGCGGGGCTTAGCTTCGGCGACAACCCCATGACGATCCGCGAGGATTGCAGGCGCTGCGCCGCCTGTATGATCGCGGCATACGGATTGCCGCCCGGCACAACCATCAACTCCACATGTTTGCCGGCCTTCTCGGCCAGGTTCACGACCTTCGTAAACACCTCGGTTTCATCCACGGAGAAAATCTGGCTGACCTCCAGAGCGTGCTCGCCGGAACCGGCCTGCGTCACCTGGCGGACAGAGAGGACCACCACGTCGATGCGGCGCGTGTCGGTCTTTTCCAGAATGCGTTGCAGGTGTTCCAGGCGATTCGGATTGCGCACCGCAACAATCACGTTGCCCGGCCGCACGTGGGCGGCATCCGCGGATAGTTCCTCTTCCGTATTGAGATTGAACTTTTCCATCTCCTGCGAGTGGGCCGCTGTGTGGCGGCGATTGTACTTTTCGGAGATTTCGAACACGATGAAGAACGCAATCGTGAAGCTCACGCCCGAGATGGTAGCCACCCTTTTCGTGACCACATTGATGATGGCGAGGGCAAACAGTGCGATCGTGATGAGGAAAAGCCCGACCGGCGCCTCCGTGCGGCCAATGTGGAAGTTGAACGGCACCTTCCAGCCGCGGCCTTGCGGTTGCTTGTAGCGCAGGACCAGCACCGACAGAGCCTTCATCGCAAAGCTCCAGACCACGCCAAAAGCATATGCCTCGCCCAACATGTAGACATCGCCGCGGCTGATGAGGATGGTGATCAGTTGCAGAATGACTATAAGGTTGATCAGGCGCGAACTGGTTCCGTACTTATGGTGTGGATGACGGAACCAATCCGGGAGCACGCCGTCTTCAGCCACCCGGTTGAGCACACCGTTGGAACCGATGATCGCCGTGTTCACGGCGCCCGCCAAAATCAGAGTGCCCACCAGCACCACGAACGCATGGAACAACAGCCGCACCGAGACCGGCCCCACCAGGAACATGGAGAGGCCGCCGATTAAGTTATCCAGGAACTTTGGGCGCGCGGCATCCGGAATAATCATCACGGCGAAGAAGGATACCAGCGACGTGAAGACCATGCTGTAGATGAAGATCACAAAGCCGGCGCGCTCCAGGTTCTTCAGCTTGGGATGGGCGATTTCGCGATTCACCTGCGCCAGGCTCTCTTCGCCGCTCATGGCCAACAACGAGTGACCCAGGCCAATCAGAACCGCAATGACCGTGATGGAGGGCCCTACCGTGCCGCGCAGCCAGCCCAGGGCTTCGTTGCTGAAATGCAGGTTGGCGGGGATCGGCAGCGGCACCGGTTGGTAGCCATTCTTGAAGATCGTGACCAGGCACCAGGCGATCAGAATCACCACCATTACAGTGGTGATCTGCATAATTTGCAGCGCCTTCTCGCTGGATTCGTGAATGCCGATAATGTTCTTGCGCCAGAAATAGACCGTGACCACCGCGGCGAAAACGGCGGCGAAATAAGGCGGGTGCACGCGCAATCCGCTAATGTGCAGATACTCGCCGGTCTCGTTGATCAAGCCGCCCAGATATAAGCCGGCGCTGACGCCGCTGATCGGGCCGGTGAGCACGTAGTCGAACATCAGCGCGGATACGGAGAACTTGGCCAGCGTCCCACCCATGGCCTCATGCACGACTTTGTATACGCCGCCGCGCACGAACATGCTGCAGCTCTCGATGTAGATGGCGCGCACCGCGTAGGAGAACAGCATGATCGCCAGGATGAACCACGGCGCGGCCTTGCCGATAGCCTGTTCGGCAATGCCGCCCACATAGTATGCCGACGAGGCCAAGTCGCTCAGAACAATCGCTGCCGCTCTCCAAAAGGAGATGAACGACAGCATGACAGTGGTAGCGACTACGACGTTAACGGCGCGCGGCCGTTGCGGTTGGGTCATGCGTGAGGTGCTCGGGTGCTGAGTAGCAAGCACATATTAGCATGTGGGTGTGCGGCGTCTCGCACCCGTGGCCGAATGACACGCCGACTCGTGCGCAAAGGCCAGTGTTTTCAGCGGTTATTTTGGTAAGCAGCGTGCTTACATTAGATCCATGTTGAGGAACTCAGTTGCCTGCCTGATCCTGCTGGCAGCGAGCCTTACCAGCGCCGCAGCGACGCCCGGCTTCCTTCTGGGCTTCGACTACGCCGAGGGATTCGGACTTTCCGATCAACCGCCAACCATTGTCGCCGTGGATGGGTCGAACGCGATCTACATGCTGGGCGGGACGTATAACCCCAGCGCCTTGCCGGCAACCACCGTCTTAGGCCAGACCAGCGATTTTGATTCGTTCGTGACGAAGCTTTCGCCGGACGGGAAGCAGATCGTCTATCTAACGGCGCTCGGCTTTCAGGCCAGTGGCATGGCGGTCGATTCGACCGGCAATGTCTACATCGCCGGGCCGGACTTCGTGGCCAAGCTGAATCCAGCCGGTACCGCTTGGGTCTATAAGACCACGATCAGCCAGACAGTAACGCTGGTGGGCATAGCGGTGGACTCAGCGGGTCACGCCTACGTTGTGGGCTTCACCAATTTGATCGGCGGCGCACTTCAAACCACTCCAAGCGCCTTTCAGGCCACCGCGCCCAACGATACTTATGAGCACGAGTTTGTGGTGAAGCTAAGCGCCGACGGAGCAACCTTCGATTACGCCACCTATTTGACGGGAACTTACGGCGAAGCGCCCTTGAGCATTGCGGTGGACGACACGGGCGCCGCGATCGTCTCCGGGTATACCGGCTCACCGGATTTCCCGTATACAGCCGGGGCTTATCGCCAAACCATAAACAGCGATAACGACTCGCTCACGACCTTCCTCGCACGTCTTCTGCCCGACGGATCGGGATTGATCTACTCGGCCTGGCCCATTCTGTTGAGCAGTGTACCGGCGGCGGCCGACCCGAATGGAAATGCCGTCCTGGTGTCAGAAAGCGGGCAGTTGCTGGGCTTTGATCCGCAGGGGTCTCTTACGTTCTCCCAGAACACTCCGGGGATCGGCGCGCTGGCCATGGATGGCGTGGGAAACACCTATGCGCTCGTCGCCGGCGCCAGCGAATACATCGTCATGAACAGCATGTTTACGTGCAGTCCAGGGTTGTCGGCCGAGACTCTTACAGTCTTCGATCCGGGCGGCAACATTCTACAGTCGACTTACCTGCCACATGGCACGAGTGGGGATTATCTGGGCCTCGGACCGAATGGACAAGTCTATGTGGTGGGCGCAGTGGACACCACCTTCACGGCCACGCAGACCATCGCCGGCACGGCGGGCTCTTTGTTCCTGGCGCTCTTCATTCCGGATCCCGCCGCGCAGGCGCTGCAATTGGCCTGCATCGCCAATGCGGCCAGTTTTTATCCCGCTCCGATTGCGGCCGGAGAGATTGTGTCCCTGTTCGGACAAGGCCTGGGACCGGCGCAAGGGGTCCAGCCGGAGGTCACCGTCGCCAGCGGATTCCCGAACCGGGTGTCGGATGTGCAGGTCACATTCAACGGGATTACCGCGCCGCTGTTGTACGTGCAGGACGGACAGGTGAACGCCATCGTGCCGTGGGAGCTGGCCAACGCGGCATCGGCTGAAATCTGCGTGTCGTACTTTCAGCCCGCGGCTAACTGCCTGGAATGGCCGCTCGCGCAGGCGGCGCCGGGCGTGTTCACGGTGGATGGCGTTTATGCCGCCGCCCTGAACCAGGATGGCACGGTGAACTCGGCTTCCAATCCGGCTTTGGCGGGCACCACCGTATCCGTGTTCGCTACAGGCCTGGGTCCAACCAACCCGGTCGAGACCGATGGCGCCATCGTCGTTCCTCCATTGCCGGCCAACGATTTGTCGTTCCAGGCAGTCGGTATCGGGGGCGGCATCGCTTTCAGCTACGCCCCGCTCGATACTTCATACTCCGGGCCGGCCCCTTATCTGGTAGCGGGCGCCAGCCAGGTCAACTTTTCAGTTGAAGACATCATACCGCTACAGTTGCAATTTGTGTCGAACGGCTCCGCCCAGTTTTACAGTAATGCCTTCGCTGTTTATGTAACCGGCAATTGACCGCACCGGTTTCCCACTAACATAGAGGTTGGTAATGACCTCCGAAGAATTGGCCCGTTCCATCGTCGTGCGGCTGCGCGCGGGCGGGCATCAAGCTTATCTGGTCGGCGGCTGTGTCCGCGACCTGCTGCTCGGCCGCACGCCTAAGGACTTCGACGTGGCCACGGATGCGCGGCCCGATCGCGTCACCGAACTGTTTGAGCGCTCCGAACAGGTAGGCGCGCACTTCGGCGTCGTGCTGGTGCGCGAGAACACCGCACAAGTGGAGGTGGCCACTTTCCGCAGCGACGCGAGCTATAGCGACGGGCGGCGTCCCGATGCGGTACACTTCGAAACCGATCCGCGGCAGGACGTGATGCGGCGCGATTTCACCATCAACGCGCTGCTGCTCGATCCCGATACGAATCAGGTGCTGGATTTCGTGGGCGGGCGCGAGGATCTCAGCCGGCGCGTGATCCGAGCCATCGGCGATCCGGAGGCGCGCTTCCGGGAAGATCACCTGCGGCTGATTCGCGCGGTGCGTTTCGCGGCGCGGCTGGGCTTCGAGATCGAGCCGGATACCATGGCGGCGCTGCGGCGATTGCATGGCATGATCATGCGCGTAGCGCCGGAACGCGTGCGCGATGAGCTGGTGCGCATCCTGACCGAAGGCGGCGCGCGGCGCGGTTTCGAGCTACTGGATGAAACCGGCCTGCTCGGCGACCTGCTGCCCGAAGTCGCCGCCATGAAAGGCGTGGCGCAGCCGCCCGAGTTTCACCCGGAAGGCGACGTGTGGACGCATACCATGCTGCTACTCGAGAAGCTGCGGCATCCTACGCCGACTCTGGCCATGGGCGCGCTGCTGCACGACGTCGGCAAGCCGCCCGTTTTCCGCGTGGCCGACCGCATACGCTTCGACGGCCATGTGGAGGAGGGCGTGCGGCTGGCGCACGGCATCCTGGGCCGGCTGCGGTTTTCGAATGAGCAGACCGAAACGATCGAGGCGCTGGTCGCCAACCACATGCGCTTCAAGGACACGGGCAAGATGCGCGAGAGCACTCTGAAGCGCTTTCTGCGTATGGAAAACTTCACCGAGCATCTGGAACTGCACCGTCTGGACAGCCTGTCGAGCAACGGCAAGCTGGATACGTATAAGCGCGTGCGGGCGCGCCTGGCCGAGATGGGCGAAGAAGAACTGCGGCCCGCGCCGCTGCTGAGCGGACGCGACCTGATCGAGGCGGGCTATGCTCCCGGTCCGGCGTTTGCCACGATGCTGGCGGCGGTAGAAGATGCGCAACTCGAAGGCCGCGTGAAGACTCGGGAAGACGCGCTGGCACTGGTGCGGGCGCAGTTCGGCGAAGCCGGTCAAGGCCTGAATACGAAGACCATGTAGAGCACCAGCCCGAACACGGCGATCACGATCCCGGCAGTGGCGCGTTCCAGCAATAAGACCGTGCGGTCGGTGAGCCTGCTCATGGTTTGAATTGCTCGTCAAAGAAGCGCGCGGCCGCGTGATAGGCACGCATCCAGTTGGCGTAGCGCAGGAAGTCGTGGATCTCGTCCGGGAAGATCAACTGCTCCACATGCACGCGCCCGCGCAGCGCTTCCACCAGTTCCACGGTTTGGCGAAAGTTCACGTTACGGTCGTCGTCGCCGTGGATCAGCAGCACCGGGGAGCGCCAGGTCTTTACATCCGCCATGGGTGACGAGTTAAATGCCAAGCGTCCGGCCGCGTCATCTCTGCCGATGCCCAATTCTTCGGTCCAGTCGTGCACACCGTGCAGATCCACACCAGCGGCAAAAAGATCGGAAGCGCGCGCCAGACCGAGCGCCGTCAGGTATCCGCCGTACGATCCGCCCCATAGCCCGATGTGCGCCGGGTCCACCTCGGGGCGATTCTTCAGAAACAGACCGGCGCCCTGGACGTCGTTGAACTCACTGGCGCCGCTCGGTCCGTAGTTCACGGCCTCGCGGAAATTCAGCCCATAGCCGATGCCGCTGCGATAGTTCACCGCCAGCACCACGTAGCCGCGGCTGGCCAGATACTGGTTCATGGCGTAGGCATTGTTGTAGTAGTACATGTAGTGCCAGCCCAGCAGCATTTGGCGCTGCGAGCCGCCGTGAAAGAAGACCACCGCGGGATGACGCCGGCTGGCAGTGTCCTTCGGCAGGAACAACTGGCCGTGCAACTGCAGGCCGTCGGCGGACGAAAAGATCACCTGCTGCGGCGTGACCAGCGCATCGGCTGGGAAGTCCGCCGGGATCGCGCCGGGCGCGAGATCGCGGATCTCGCCGGATGCCGTCAGCACCGCCGGCCGCGCCTGCCTTCGCGGGTCGGAATGAAGGCAGACGATCGCGCCTCCGCCGGCCACCGCAGGCGACCATTCGAGCTCCGTGCCGCGCGTGACGGCAACCGGTTTGCCGCCGGAGGCCGCCACGCGCCAGATGTGCCGCCGGTCGATATCGTCCTGGTTCGAGGAATAGATCATTTCGCGGCCATCCGGAGACATGGCCACGTGTTCCACTTCGAAAGCTCCGGGTGTGAGCAGCGTGGCTTCGCCGCCCGCCATGGGGACGGAGTAGAGATGCGTCCAGCCGTCGCGCTCCCACGGAAAGACGATCCGGTCGCCGGCCCAGAACAATTGCTGCTCGGAGCCCAATCCGCGAAACACGCTGCCATCGCCCTCCGCCGCCTTCCATACTTCCGCGCCGGGGCCGTCGCCGCCGGCGTCCGCGACCCGAATGGACCAGGGCGGGGCGTGGCGCACGGCTGCGAAGTACTTGCTTTCGTCGACGCTCGGGATGCGCACGAACGCGACCCGACGGCTATCGGGCGACCACACCGGCAGTTCGTCGTGTTCCACGCTCGGATCCAAATAGTGGACCGTCTTCGCGCCGGCATCATACACGCCCACGAAGCTGTGATTGCCGCGATGGCTGACAAACGCCAGGCGCGCGCCATCCGGCGACCAGTGCAGGCCGCCGTTCTCGCCGCGCGCATGGATGAGTTGCGCGGGCTTCTGGCTGCCATCGAGCGGCGCCGACCAAACCTGGCCTTTGCGCACAAACGCCACGCGTCCGCCTTTCGGGGAGACAGCGGGATTGCTGCCTTCGCCGATCAGCCGCGGCGCGCCGCCCGCGGCATTGACTATCCAGACCTGCTGTTCGGCGCCCTGCGGATCGTTGGTGGGATTGGGGTACTCGCCCGCGCCATTGGCGCCCTCGCCGCGCACGTAGACGATGGCATCGCCATCCGGGCTCCAGGCCAGCGCCGAGACTTCCTGGCCGTCATCGGCGGTGTAAGCAGTGATGCTGTGCCCGGCATATTCGGGCGGCGCGGCCACCCAGATGTTGCGCACGCCGCGCGCGTTGTAGACCCAGGCGATCTTGCCGCCCGCGGGCGAGACTACCGGCGCCGACGGGAACGGCGCACTGGTGACTTGTTCGATGGTGAACGGAGACTGGCCGCAGGCGCAGATCGAGGCGGCTAAGAGGAGACCGGCAAGACGCATATCGCTATAGCTTATTACACGGACGTCTTTCTGATTTCAGGATGATTGGTCCGGTGCGCGAAACTGTTTCATGTTTGCGGATAGTTACTGAAACGACGGACGAAAAAGACTTCGTCAGTTTGTGAGCGGCAACACGCATACCGGTATAACTTATTACGGAGCGCGAAGTGATACGCTCGGTTTCAGACCGCTATGACGATGTTGCGAATCATGGTCGTCGTCTTGGCTTGCATGGCAGGCGCCATTCAGG
The DNA here is from genome assembly GCA_049511415.1 of Bryobacteraceae bacterium. Taxonomy (GTDB): domain Bacteria; phylum Acidobacteriota; class Terriglobia; order Bryobacterales; family Bryobacteraceae; genus Bog-159. The sequence goes on from JBEKYC010000027.1 coordinate 61,179, forward strand.
GCCAGCAAATTCGCGGTCGCGTGGTAGACCCGACGGGCGCAGGCATTCCGGCGGAAGTCAAGATCCTGGAGTCGGGTACGGGCGCCATTGTCCACACGGCTACGGCCGCCTAGAGCGGCGGGTTTCGTTCCGGGGCGTTGCCCGCCGGCTCATACACCGTTAGGTTGTGGAATCCGGGTTTCCGGCGGCGGGATCTGGCTAAGTTCGTGGTTGAAGAGGGCCGGACCATCGATCTGGGCGACATTCGTTTAGATCTGGCCGGCTGCGATGCTCCAGGAACGAGTTGCGATTGGATTACAACAGACGCAGTGCCGGAGCCGGTTCCAGCCTGGCTAAAGAACGTCGTGGCGCAAGGCTATCTGAATATGAAACTGGGCTCGACGTCGCCGGAAGTCCATCTCCAATTCCAAAAAGAAGGAACGACCTTGCTGCTGGTGGCGACAAATAGCGCGGCTCTCTCGCTTCCGAACGCTGCGGACGCCGTGTGTGGCGACGCCAAATATACCGAGAACCGTATTCGTGTTGAGGGTCTTGGGCGGGGCGTTGATTTTTGCGTTCGGGCGAATCAGGGCGCGATGTCGCACGTTTTCTTCACGGACGATGTTCAGGCTGACGCCACGGAAATCAGGCTGTGGCATGTCACCCGGAAATTCGATTGACCATCATTCACTCCGCAAAGCCAGCAATGGATCGCCGGTGGCGGCGCGCCAGGCAGGGCCCGCGCAGGCGCATACGCCGATGGCCAGCAGCAGCGCCGCGGCGCCACCGTATGTTACTGGATCGTCGGCGCGCACGTGATAGAGCAGCGTCGCGAGCAAGCGCGCCAGGAACAGAGCCGCGGCCAGGCTGATGGCCAGTCCCACAGCCAGCGGGGCCATGGCGCCGCGCACGATCACGCCGACGACTTGGCGCGGACTGGCGCCCAGCGCCACGCGGATGCCCACTTCGCGCACGCGCAGAGCTGTCGTGTAAGCCACGACGCTGTAGACTCCCGCGGCGGTGAGCAACAACGCCAGTCCGCCTAACACCGAGAAGATCCAGACGGAAAAGCGCTGGCGCCATATGGAGCCGGAGATGATCTCATTCATGGTAGCCACGCTCACGATGGGCTGATCGGGATCGACGGCCCAGACTTCCTTGCGGATGGCGGCGGCCACGGATAAGGGGTCGCCGGAGGTGCGCGCCACGATGGTGGACATGAAAGCCGCGAAGATGAACTGCTGATAGGGGCGGTAGATTTCGCCCTTTGCGGGCTGATCGTAGCTGAGCTGCGAAGAATCGCGGACCACGCCCACGATGGTGACGGCGTACATGGCGGGGGCGCCCGGTTCGGTGAGGGTTTGACCCAACGGATTGCGATCGGGGAACAGTTGCCGCGCCAGGTACTCATTGATGATTGCCACGCCCGGCGAATCAACGCGGTCGGCTTCCGTGAAGTCGCGGCCGGCAATCATGGGGATGCCCATGGCGGCGAAGTAGCGCGGACTGACGGTGCGGGTAGAAGTGAGCATGGTTTCGCCACTGGGGCCGCGCAAGGGAGTACTGGCATTGACGCCGGAGAGCGGCAGATTGTTGACCACGGCTAACGCCTCGATACCAGGGATGCGGTCGAGCCGCTCGACGATCTGGTGATAGTAGGCCATCTGGCGAGGGCGCGTGTCATATTTGCCTGGGGGTTGGGAACTGGTGCGGGTGCCGATGGGGACGCGCACGGTCAACACGTGGTCGGGGCGAAAGCCGTGATCGGACTGTTCGAGGCGGATCAGACTGCGGATCATAAGCCCGGAACCCACCAGGAGGAGGAACGAGAATGCCGCCTGCGAAGCGACCAACATGGAGAACATGCGGCGCGAACCGCGCGAGGCGCTGCCGGCCTGGCTGGTGCGCAGGACGGCTTGCAGGTCCACTTTGGAAGCGGCCAGCAGGGGCGCCAGGCTGCAGACCAGGGCCAGCGCTAAGCACAGCGCCAGATCGAAGAGAAGTGCGCGGCGGTTCAGCGCGGCGCGCTGCAGATGCGGAACCATGATCGGAACGGCGGCAAGCTGGCGGGAAAGAAATCCGAGCAGATAGCGCGCTCCGGCGATGCCCGCCGCGCTTCCCAGCACGGCCAGCACCAGGCATTCGGCGATCATCTGGCGGGCGACGCGCCACATTCCCGCCCCCAGCGAGGCGCGGATGGCGATCTCGCGCTGCCGTTGAATGGCGCGGCTCAACAGCAGGCCGCCCACATCGGCGCAGGCAATCAGGAGCACGAGCGCGACGGCGGATAAAACGAACAGCAGGGTCAGCTCGTATTGCGATTCGGGTTTCTCACTCCAGGGGAGGACGTCGATGTGCAAGCGCGCGTTCTCGACGGGGTCTTCGCGTTCCAGTTGCGCGGCGACGATGCCCAGGGCGCCGGCCACCTGCGCCACGCCGACGCGGGGCGGCATGCGCGCGATGACTTGCAGCCAATAGACCATGGCTGGTGTGACGTGGAGGGGCAGCCAAAGCTCTACGTTGGGGTACTGAAACTCGAACTCGGGAGGCATGACGCCGGCGACGGTGAAGAGTTCGCCGGAGACCGTCAGAGTGCGGCCGAGGGCGGCGGGATCGGAATGGAACAGGCTGCGCCAGAGGCGGTCGCTGAGCACGGCGACTTTCGGGGCTGCCGGGTTGTCATCGGCATCCGTAAGTGCGCGGCCGAGCGCCGCATGGGCGCCCAGTAATGGGAATAGCGCCCCGGAAGTGCGCAGGGCGTACACCTGTTCCGGTTCAATGACGCCAGTCAGCGTGACGACATCTTTGAGATAGGGGACGGTCCTGTCGAAGAGATCGCGGCGGGTGTTCCAGCGCAGATAGTCGCGCGCAGGGACGCCGGAGACGCGGCGTTTGGCGGCGGACTCGTCGATGCGCACGAGGCGGTTCGAATCGGGATAGGGAAGCGGCCGCAGGAGGACAGCGTCGACGATGCTGAAGACGGCGGTATTGACGCCAATTCCGAGCGCCAGAATCGCGGTGACCGCGGTAGCGAAGAGGGGATTGCGGCGCAGCCAGCGCCCAGCCCACAGGAGATCTCTGAGCATACTAAGGAAATAGTACTACAAGCGCGGAGGCGGCGATTGGGAGCAGGCTGATATCAGAATCGGATCTGATTATACTATTGATTCGATATGAATAATGGATACCAGATCGTGGTGTGCGCGGGCGTTGTTCCCGACCCATTGCAAACGCTGGAACCTGTCAGCGGCCCGTCGGGACCGGGGCTGAAGAACGAGTCCATGCTGCCGGCCATTCTCGACCCATGGGCGGCGCACGCGCTCTATGAGGCGGCACGACTGGCGACGCAGGCGGCGGGCAGCAAAGTGTGGCTGGTCAGCCTGGGACCGAAGGCCAAGCTGCAGCAGGTGATGATGACGGTGGCGCAGAAGGTGGCTTTCGAGTTCGTGCCGTTGGATGGCCCAGCCGGGGGATTCAGCGAGTCGTATCAGGTGGCCGCCCGATTGGCCGAGGCGGTGCGTTCGATCGCAGGCCTGGATCTGGCGCGGCTGCTGTTGTTCGGCGGCTGGGAGTCCGCATCGCGCGGCGCAGGCGCCACTTTGCAGATGGTGGGCGAACAACTCGGCATCGTGGATCAGTTCCAGGGCGTGGATGATCTGCGGGTGCGCGATGGCTCGCTGGAGATTCTGGAGCGGGTGGAAGGGGGGCGGCACCAGGTATCAGTCTGCATGGGTCCGCCGGCGGTGCTTGGATGGGCCACGGGGAATCTCGGAGAACCGCGCAACAATCCGCAGATCGGGATGGCCAATCTGCGCGGCATCATGCCGGCGCTGCAAAAGGCGCAGCCGTTTCGTCCGGCGGCCGGCGACGCTCGATTCCTGCGCGCTGCCGCGCCGCGGCAACAGCGCGAGACGCGCATTGTGAAGGACATGCCGCCGGCGGATATCGCGCGCGAAATCGCGGCCTGGATGGGGAGAGACTGACATGGAAACCATACTGTTTCTAGCGCACACGGAAGAAGACGGGAGTCTTTCCAAATCCGCCCAAGAGACCTTGTCGGCCGCGGTGGCGCTGCGGCGTGAATTGACGGATGCGAGCCTCGCTGTGGGGCTGGTGAGCGCGGAGGATGCGCAAGCCGCGGCGGACTCGATCGCCGCATGCAGCGCGGAGCGGTTCCTGGCGGTGACGGGCAGCGATTTCGCCACGGCCCGTTATGCCACCGATGCGGCGGCGGCCGAGTCACTGGTGCACGCTTCCGGAGCGACCCTGGTGCTGGCACCGCACACGTCGCGGTGGGCGCGCTGCCTGGCGGGCGTGGCGCAGCGGCTGCAGGGACGCGTGGATACGCACGTGACAGCCGCAGGCGTGGAATCGGGCGCCGCGTCGATCACACGCTGGTATTACCGGCAACGGATCGAGGGCGTCGTGGCGCGTGACGCGCGGCCGTGGTTCATCCTGATCGAACCGGGATCGGGGGCGGCCTGGCAAGGCAACGGCGGACATACCGACCTGGGGCGCATCGCGGTGAGTGTGGACGATCGACTGCGCCGGACCACGTTCGCCGGCTGGCGCGCGCCCCGCAGCGATCAGCAGACCATACGTCCCGATGCGGAACTGCTGCTGGTGGCCGGCGCCGGTTGGACCAAAAAGCAGGCCGACGGGCAGACGCACGCCGCGGATGCCCAACGGCTGATCCTGGGTTTTCTGGAAGCTGCGCAGGCGTCGCTGGGCGGGAGTAAGTCGCTGGTGGATTTGAGCGGCGAGGGGCAGGCGGTCCTGCCTTTCATGACGCATCTCAACCAGGTGGGTCAGACCGGCTCCACGCCACGGCATCCGAAGGGATTGGCGACCTGCTGCCATGGCGAGGAGCCGCACGTGGTGGGCTGGCGTTTCATCAACGAACGGCGGGCCATCAATCTGGATCCCAACTGCGGTTGGGCGCGCGGGAAAGCCGATGTTCTGTACGTGGCGGACGCTTTCGCCGTAATGGGGCAACTGAACGCGCTGCTGGCCGAAGAAAAGAAATTGGCGATGGCCTGATCCTGTTTACCCACAGCCTGCGCACGGCAACTTCGAATTGTTGCGATTTTGTCTGCGTATGAGACGTTACATATAGTTAACGGGCACCAAAATAAAAAATAAGTTGTTTATTTACAATTATTTAGATACTGGTGGAGCGATTGCTGTATGGCGGTGCACTCTGTTACGAAGTCTTTACGAACGTTGAACTTGGCTCTGGGTAGGCTTTCGTTTCCACAGGTTTTTCCACAGAGGCGTTGAAAAAGTAACACCATCGTGAAGGTGGGGTACTCGTGGGACTTATTCATATCGCAGAGCTACGGTAGGGTCGACGCGGGCGGCGCGCCGGGCAGGCAGATAGCAGGCAGCCAACGCGACGGCGGCGAGTATAGCGGGCACCAAGGCAAAAGTGGCGGTGTCCGCGGGGCGCACGCCGAACAGCAGATTGCCCATCAAGCGGGTGAGCGCCAACGCTCCGGCCAAGCCGATGACGATACCGGCGAACACGAGCACAAAGCCCTCGCGCCCGACCATGCGCAGCACGTCGGAACCGCGGGCGCCCAGCGCCATACGAATACCGATCTCCTGGGTCCGGCGGCTGACCGAATACGCCAGCACGCCGTAGATTCCGACTGCCGCCAACGCCAGCGCCACACCCGCAAAGACGGCCAGCAACAGCATGTTGAACCGGCGCTGCGAAACCGTGTCATCCACCAGATGATCCATGGCCAGGACGTCATTTACCGGTTGATCCTTGTCGAGGGCCCAGACTTGCGCCGTGACGGCGGAAGCCAGGCGCATAGGTTCGCCCACGGTCCGCACCACTAACGCGAAGCTTGGAAACTGCCAGCGCGTGGGAAAGAACATCTCCGCACGCGGAGGACTGTCGAGCCCGAGTTGGCGGGTATCACCGGCGACTCCCACGATCACCCGCCGCCATGCCGCCGGGCCGCTGTCTTTCGTCGAATGCAGGACTTGGCCGAGCGGGTTCTGGCCGGGAAAGAGCTTGTGCGCCAGAGTTTCGTTAAGAATCACTTCGGCGGAGCTTTGCTGATCCGCCTCGGCGCGGGTAAAGCCGCGGCCGGCCAGGATGGGAGTGCCCATGGTGGGGAGATAATCCTCGCTGGCCGAACGAACGTCGGCCACCAGTTCGTGGCCCGGCGCGGGAACCGGCCGCCCTTCCACGCGGAAGGTCGCCATCTGGATGCGCTGCATGGGCAGGTCGTTGACCACCGCGGCCGAGCGCACTCCGGGAAGGCGCACGGTTCTCTCCAGCAGATCGTTGACGAGGGCATAGCCCTGTTCGGGCTTCGTGTAATGGTCGGGCCGCAGGTTGACCATCATAGTCAACAGGTGATCGCTGTGGAATCCGGGCGTCAGCCGCATGACGGATTCGAGGCTGCGCACCAGGAGTCCGGCGCCGGCCAGCAAGACCAGCGACAGGGCCACCTCGGCCACCACCAGCGCGCGGCGAATGCGCGCCGAGAGACCGCCATCGCCCCACCGGCCTCCGCGGCGCAGCGCTTCATTGGGATCCTGGCGCGCGGCCAGAATAGCGGGGGCAATGCCGAATAGGAGCCCCGTAAAGATGGTAATCGCCAGCGTGAACGCCAGCACGCCGCCATTGAGTCGCACTTCCTCGATGCGGTTCAGATCGCCGGGCGCGAGGGCGATCATGCCGGCGATGCCCCAGTAGGCCAGCAAAATTCCGGCCGTGCCGCCCAGCGCGCTGAGCAGCAAGCTCTCGCCGAGCACCTGGCGGATCACGCGCCAGCGGCCGGCGCCCAACGCTCCGCGCACGGCCATCTCCTTCTCGCGGGATGCGGCGCGGGAAAGCTGCAGGTTGATGACATTGGCGCAAGCGATGAGGAGCACGAAGACCACGGCGCATTCCAGGACCAACAGGGTACGCCGCATATCCGTGCCCATATCTTCCACCGCCAGGGGGAATACGCTGGTCCTCCAGGTACGGTCCAATTGCGGATACTTCTCTTCCAGGCGCTTGCCGATCACGGCCATGTCCGCGCGGGCTGCCTGCAGCGAAACACCGGGTTTCAAGCGCCCGATTACATATAGCCGGCGCTGCTCAATCTGGGCCTGGTTGCGGCCTGGGTCGATATCGGCCGGGATCCAGACTTCCGGCTTGAACGATTCCTTGCCGGCGCGGAAAGTTGGCAGGCGGAAATCGCGCGGCAGCACGCCGATGACGGTGTGGGCCGCGCCGTTGATGATGATGCTTTGCCCCAGAATGCCCGGGCTGCCGCCGTAGCGCCGGCGATAGATGCCATTGCTGAGGACGACTACGCGATTCCTGCCCGGTTCGTGTTCTGGCGGAGCGAAGGTGCGGCCCAGAACGCCGCGCACGCCCACCAGGTCGAAGTATCCAGGCGAAACCGGCGCCGCCAGGATCTGTTCCGGTTTCGCGCCGCCGGTGAGATTGACGCTGGAATAACGGAAGAAGGCGATATCTTCGAAGACGCGGTTCTGCTCGCGCCACTCGAGGAAGTTTTCGAGGCAGGTCTGGACGCGCTCGGCGACCAGGCTATCGAGCGCCGGATTGGCTTCCCAAACCATCACCAGGCGCTGCGGGTCGCGGAAGGGCAGCCCGCGCAGCAACATGGCATGGAGCACGGAGAAGACCGCCGTGTTGGCGCCGATGCCTAGGGCCAGCGTGATGGCTGCCGCGAGGGTGAAGCCGGGATTTTTGCGCAGGACTCGGAGAGCGTGCCGCATAAAACGAGTATAGGCCCACCTATCGGCGTAGCGGCAGACCGGGGGCGATGCCATCGATCAACGCGCCGTTTTTCACAGCCAGCGTGCCGTTGACCAGCACGTAGGGGATGCCGTCGGAATACTGCGCGGGATTCTCGAAGGTAGCGCGGTCGGTGACGCGGGCCGGATCGAAGACCGTGATATCGGCGTCGGCCCCCACCGCGAGGCGGCCCTTGGTACGGATGCCCAGGCGATCGGCGGGCATGACGGTCATCTTGCGCAGCGCATCCATCAAGGTGAGGGCGTGCTGTTCGCGGACGTAGCGGCCGAGCACGCGGGCGTACGTGCCGGCGGCACGGGGATGACCTTTACCATTTTCCAGAATACCGTCGCTGGCGATCATGACCATGGGATCGGCGATGGTGGCGCGTACGATGTCTTCGGGAATGGAATGGATGGCTACCATGCCACCTTGCTGGCGGTAGCGGGCGAACGATTCGGCGGTGAGGCGTTCGCCCGTGAGGGCCCATTGCAGATCGCCGTAGCCGATGCCGCCTTGTTTGGCCTGCCAGCCTTCGGCGAAGATGGCGGAGCCGAGGTCGGTCATGCCGGCGGTGTAGGGATACATTTCGGTGGTGACGTCCAGGCCGCGATCGCGGGCGCCGCGGATCATTTTCAGGCAGAGCGGCGTTTCACGCAGGCCCATGCTGGTGATGTGGACCACGTGCAGGGATGCGCCAGTGGCGGCGGCATCGGCGATGACCTCCTGCAGGGCGTCGATGACGCCGGGCTCCACGGGTCCGCCATTGCGCATGTGCACGTAGACGGTGGTTTTGCGTTCGGCAGCCAGGGTGAAGAGGTCGAGGATTTCGGCGCGGGTAGCCAGGGGCACGTAGGCGATGCCGAGGCCAATACCCAGCGCGCCTTCGTCGAGACCGCGGCGCACACGGTTGTAGATTTCGTCGCGTTCGGCGGGCGTGGCGGCGCGATTGGCGGCGGCGTCGTGCGGCAGCAGTTTGCCGCTATCATGCATGACGGCCATGCGGGCGGGGATGTGTCCGGACGTTGCGCCAAAGTTGATCAGGGCTTTGCCGTCGCGGGCGGCGTACCAGGGGGCGACGGGTGATACGCCGACTTCCAGTTCGAGCGCGGTGGTGACGCCGTCGCGGGCTTTGAAGCGGTAGTTTTCGGGAGTCTGTCCGTGGGAATGCAGGTCGATGAAGCCGGGCGCGACGACCAGGCCCGTGGCATCGATGATGGTGCGGGCTTCCAGGGGAGCTTCGGAGATGGCGGCGATTTTTGTGCCACGGATGGCCACGTAGCGCACGGCGTCGAGGCCGGTGGCGGGATCCATGACACGGCCGTGTACCAGGACTAGGTCGTAGGGCTGGGCAAGGGCGGATGCGGCTAACAGGATGGACAGGGCGATGGTGCTTTGCATGATCATTACATGGTAGCTGGCGGCTTTGGGGACAGTTCGGGCTCAGTTATTCATTGGCCACCGATTAACACAGATAAACACGGATAAAACGTTAGGGGTTTTGGGGTGGTTTGGGGGGCTCCGCGGGCTTCGGTTGGGAGATTGGGGTTGGTTCGGGGCTTGGATAGTACTTGACCCCCTCATTTGGGGGTGGGGCGATACCCTCGTTTGTTTGGGTTCGTTCCGGGACGACCTCTTTTTCGGCTTCTTCCGCGGCTTCCGCTTCGGCTTCGAGACGGGCTTGGCGGAATTCGTTCAACTGGCGGATGCATTCTTTGTTGGAACGCTCGAGGGCGGCTTCGTAGCGTTGCAGTTTGAGGAGGCTCTGGGTGCGGTGACAATCGTCCATGAAAGCGGAACCGCAGTGTTGGCTTTGGGCGTCACGCTGTTCCTGGGAGAATTGGGGATTGATGTGGACGATGATGGCGACGCCTTCGCGGTGGATCTGGGTGTCGATGGAGCCGGCGCGATGAAGACGCCACTGGTTGTTGGCGATGCGCAGGACGAGGTACTCTTCGGCTTCACCGACCGGGCGGAAGCGCTGGTAGTGATCGGCGACGAGGGCGGTGTAGGCTGCCGGGTCCTCGTCGAGGAGGAGGTACTTTTCGGCGCATAGGCCGTGGCGGAGGCTGTTGCGGCTGGAGGCGGCTTTGCCTTGCGGGCTGCGGGGGCCGGTGCTTTTCTTGGCGTTTTCGCGATTGGCATCGATTTTGGATTGTGAGGACATGTTGGTTCTGCTCCTTAAAGTTCAGTGGAACCGGCGAGCGGGTTCGGGAGGGGAATTGGAAGCTTGTAAGTAATTGATAGGAATGGGAGAATTTCTGCCGGCTGGGTGGTGATCGCGCACGTGGCAACCACCCGTGCTACGTTACGAATACCGATGAAGACCCGGGTACCGGCCGTATTTCTGGCCATCGCAATCCACTGCGCCGCGCGGGATGCGCGGGGGCCATATACCGTGGGAACCGAAGTTCAGATCAGCGCCGCGCAGCCCGCGGTTCGACACTACGAGTCCTACGCAGGCGCGGACCCGGCCGATGCCAGGCATCTGATCGCGTGCGCCTACGTGGTTCGCGGGGATCAGATCGATAACGTCTTCTACGTATCGACGGACCGCGGCAAGACGTGGACACAGACTCTGACAGTGCCAACCGCGGTGGATCCTTCCTGCGCCATCGGCAGCCACGGTGTGGCATTCGCCGGCAACATCCACGATCAGCCCTTTCCCGATGGAAAGACCGATTCGGTTCTGACCGTTTATCGCTCGGCTAACGGCGGGCGGACCTGGCGGCAATCGTCGATTGGCGCGGAGACGCGCGGAATTGATCGCGCCTACGTGACGCCGGACTCTTACGTGCATGCATACCGCGCGACGAAGAATCCCGCAGCCGCTGTCTTGTTCTTCCCATCCGAGGACCAAGGCCGCAGTTTCCGTCGCGTGCTGGTCAGTGAGTCTACCGTGTTTGCGAAGCCGTGGTTCTTTCCGGCCAATGGCGTGGTGGATGGCGAAGGGACGTTCTATGCTCTCGTCGCCGAATTGGACGACACGAAGCGTAATATGTCGTACGGCACGGATGCGGCGACCGCGCCGTCGGCCGACGCGGTGCTGAATGTGTACGTGTCGCGGGATGGCGGGAAAACGCTGGCGCCGACGGGTCGAATTACGGATGTGTGCTACGACTGGCGTGTCCCGCAGCTTTCCATGTCCGCGCTGGCGGTGGACCGCAGCCACGGCCCGTTTCGCGGAGGCTTATACGCGGTGTGGCCGGACGCGCGCTACGAACATCGGACACAGATTCTGATGTCGTATTCGAGCGACCAGGGACGCACCTGGAGCGTTCCGCGTGCTGTGAGCGAAGACATTCAGGGCCAAGCCGCCAACCAGCACGCCAACCAGTTCATGCCAATGGTGGCCGTGAATCGCGACGGGGTAGTGGGGATTTCGTGGTATGACCGGCACGATAACGCGGACAACCTGGGGTATTGGGTGCGGTTTGCCGCTTCTCTGGATGGCGGCGCGACGTGGCTGCCCAGCACGCGGGTGTCGAGCGCCCCGCATACGGCATCCGACGACACGCGCAAGAACAGCGGCGATACGGCGGGGCTGGTGGCCGATGCGGGCGGGGTATTCCATCCGGTGTGGATCGACAACCGCACGGGTGTGCCGCAGATGTGGACGGCGAGTGTTACGGTGCGTGGGAAGGCCCGTGGGCGATGAAGGCGCATCAATCCCAGTCTGCGTATTCGTCAAGGCCCAGCGCGGTCGCAAGAGCGCGGTTCAAGGCCTCGATCCGGGCTGCATCGAGCTGCCCGACGTAACGAGTCAAAAGGCCCTTCGGCAGGCTCACGAGCTCGTCGCAATGGATGCTCGACTCGGACTTTAAGCCCTGGTCCACGCCGATTCGGACCTGGGTGGCGAGGTCATCGTGACGTGAGTATACGGGCGCGCAGATTACCGTGGAGAACCCTGTCTGCATCAAAGCCTGCCGGCTGACAATTACGAATACGCGTTGGCGGCGCGGGTCCATGCGGCCAGGCTTACGCACCAGGTACAGATCGCCGCGTCTCACGGGATTCGCTGATAGTCGAGGACGTCCAGCGCCTCGGCATTCAGCCGCTCCGCGTTGCGATTAATGATCTCGATGTCCCGCGCTTCTCGTTTGGCCCTTTCCAACCGAGCCAGGTACGCCCGGGCAGCGCGCTCAACGAAAGCAGAGCGATTATCGTCCACGCGGTCAATCTGGGCCAGTAGGTCCTGCGGCAGTGTGACAGATGTCTTGACTCGCACAAGACAAATATACCACTTCAATGTGGCCGGCCCCATGGATCATTTGGCGTCGGGCTTCTTTTCCGGGTCCTTTTTTTCATCCTTCTTCTTATCATCCGGCGGGCGGCGGGGCTTGCGCGGGACCGGCTTGGCGCTGGCCAGTTCCACATACGCGCGGATGATGCGGTCCTTTTGCTCGGGATCGAAGGTGAGTTTGCCGTCGACCACCTTGAAGTAAGTCTCCTTTGGACGCGCGGCGTAAAGCACCGCTGCGATGGCGCAGGACGGCGCGTCGTAGGGCATGGGCTGGTAGGCGCGGTAGGCGGCGGCGACGGGGTGGGTGGGCGCGTAGGCGAAATCCTTGGCGATGCTATCGCCGGGGAAGGGCAGCGCCGCGCCGATCTCGGGGCCGACGGTAACGATCGGCGTCGGCCAGCCGGCTATGGGCGCCGTTGGGCCGGCCACGCACAGCAGACGGACTTTGCGCGCGAGCAGATCCTTGACACCGTCCATTTCGAGGAGGCGCGTGAGATCGGTGGGCGGTCCGCTGACCACGATCGCCGCGTTCTGATCATACTGCGCCATCAGCATATTACGGATCAGCGTGGCGGGATCGGCGGTGTCGATCACGCTGCTGACGACACTCTTGGGCTCGAATGGCCCGGCCAGCATCGCCGGCGTCGCGGCCGGATTGCCGTCGGCCAGTCCGATGGGCGAACGGTGCAGGAACATCGCGGCCGTACCGGTTGTGGCGCTGGCGTAGAAGAGGCCCAGCGAATCGCAGAACTGCGCAGCGGCCAGATCCGGCCGGCTGATGGCGATGGCCGCGACGCGCGCTTCGTCCTTGCCTTCGAGACCGTGCAGCATCGCCAAGGCCAGCACATCGCCGATGCGGTCCAGGGCCGTATCGAAGATGATGCCGACGGGCGGCTTGGCTACGGCCGGAAACTGCATGTCAGGCGAGATCCAGCACGTTGAGGCGGCCGGTGGAATCGCCGAAGTGTTCCACGTGCACGCCCATGCGGTCCATCATGGCCAGGTACAGATTGCACATGGGCGTTTCGCGCCGGTAGACGATGCGGCGGCCGGGCTTGAAATGGTTGCCGCCGCGCCCGGCGATGAGCGTAGGCAGATCTTCGTGCAGGTGGCGATTGCCATCGGAAAGGCCCGCGCCGTAGACGATCATGCAGTTGTCGAGCAGCGAGCCGTCGCCTTCGCGGATGGATTTCATCTTGGCGATCCAGGCGGCGAACTGGCGCACGTGATAGGTATTGATCTGGGTGACCTTCTCGATGAGGTCCGGCTGATTGCGGTGGTGGGTCAGCGGATGGTGGCCGTCGGGAATGTCGATTTCGCGGTAGGGGCGGGAAGTGCCTTCGTGGGTGACCAGGAAGGTGATGACGCGCGTCAGGTCCGATTGGAAGGCGACGGTCATCATGTCGCTCATGAGCTTGAAATGCTCGGCGAAATCGGCCGGGATGCCGTACGGCTTTTCCATGTGCGGATCGATTTGGGCGTTGTCCTTCTCGGCCTTTTCGATCTGGCGCTCGATTTCGCGGATGGATGACAGATACTCGTCGAGCTTGCGGCGGTCGGTGGGACCGAGGTTCGATTCAAGCTGGCGGGTGTCGTCACTGACGAAATCGAGGATGCTGCGGCGATACAGGTTTTGGCGGGCGCGGGCTTCGGGGGTGAGCGCCATACCGTTGCCGAAGAGGCGCTCGAACAGCGAACGCGGATCGAGAATCGGCGGCAGGGGCTGGGTCTCGCTCCTCCAGGCCAGGTTGTTGGTGTAGGCGCAGGAATAGCCGGAGTCGCAATCGCCGGCCTGACGCGCGTCTTCCATGCCCAATTCGAGCGACGGGAAGCGGGTCTGCTTGCCCACCTGGTTGGCCACGATCTGATCGAAGGAGACGCCGGCCTTGATATCGATGACCGTCTTTTTCGGCTGCACGCCGGTGAGATACGACGCGCAGCAGCGGCCATGATCGCCCGCGCCATCGAGCAGCGCGCGGCCGGTGTTGTGCGTCAAGTTGCCGAGCAGCGTGATGTCCTGGCGTAACGGCTCCATGGGCTTCAAAATGCGCGGCAGGGTGGACAGGTTGCCTTCGTAGTCCGGATTCCAGCCGTCCATGATGATGCCGTTCGGCACGTAGACGAACGCCATACGCACGGGCGCCTTGGTGGTGCGCGCCGAAGACAACGCGGGAACCATGGCGTCCAGGAACGGCAGCGACACGGCGGTACCGATGCCGCGCAGGAATGTACGTCGCGGGAGTGCTTTTTTGGTGATCATCGTTGAGCTACTTCCTTAGGCTTCACGCTGGCCGCGGGCGGGCCATCGCCGCGGCCCATCTGGAATGGAGCGCTGTGCACGATTTCGTAAATCAGCGATTGAAAATGATAATCGGATGCCGCCAGATCGCGGTCGATGCCATCCACGGTGCGGCGGTCATAGGGATGCAGGCCGCGGCCCAGCGCGTAGGTGAGCATCTTCTCGGTCAGGCAGCGGGTGAATTGCGGCAGCCCGGCCACCAGCAGCGCGCGCATCTGATCGGGCGTCTGGAACGATTTGCCGCTGGGCAGCGTGCCGCTCGAATCCACTGGGAATTTGCCGTCTTCGGTGCGCCACTTGCCGATGGCATTGTAATTCTCGAGGCCGAAGCCCAGCGGGTCCATCTTGTTATGGCAGGAGGCGCACATGGGGTCGGCGCGGTGCTTCTCCATCTGCTGGCGCAGCGACATCAGGGTACCGACGGCGCTTTCGTCGAGCGCGGGCACGTCGGGCGGGGGCGGCGGAATCTCGGAGCCGAGGATGTTGTTCAGCACATATTTGCCGCGCAGGACGACGGAAGTGCGGGTGGGGTAGCTGGACACCGTGAGCACGCTGGCCTGGCTGAGCAGGCCGCCGCGCTGGCCGGTGGTCAATTCCACGCGGCGGAAATCCGGACCTTTCACGTCGGGGATGCCATAGAACTTAGCCAGGCGCGCGTTCAGGAAGGTGTACTTCGCATCGATGAATTCCGAAAGTGGCCGGTTTTCGCGCAGCACGTATTCGAAGAACATGCGCGTTTCGGTTTTCATGGCGTCGCGCAATTCGGGTCCCCACTCAGGGAATTTGTCGGGGTCCGGCTTCACCACGTCGAGGTTGCGGATCTCCAGCCACTGGCCCGCGAAGTTAGCGGCAAACGCGGAGGCACGCTTGTCGGCGAGCATGCGTTTCACTTGCGCATCGAGCGCGGCCGGATCGTGCAGCTTGCCCGCTTCGGCCAGACCCAGCAACTCGTCATCCGGCATGGAACTCCACAGGAAATAGCTGAGGCGGGAGGCCAGTTCGACATCCGCGATGCGGTGGACGTCCTGCGCATCGGTGGGGTTGGGATCGTGCTCGATACGGAAGAGGAACTGCGGCGTCACCAGCATGGCTTCGATGGCCAGTTGGATGCCCTGCTCCGTCGAGCCGCCGCGGGTGCGCGCCAGCGCCACGAACTTCATCAGCGAGGCGACTTCCACGGGCGTTACGGGCCGCCGGTAGGCACGGTGCGCCAGCGCGGCGACGATCTTCTGCACGCAGGCCTGCCCGGCCTTGGGATCGCAGGCCAGAATTTTCTTGCGGCTGGCGCTTTCCACAGTGCTGGGGTACGGGCCCACGAAGACCATCGAGTTGAGGAACTTGTTCTTCTTGTTGTTGTAGGCGTCTTTCTCGGTGAGCGTCTTGACGAAATCGTCGTCGATGAAGGCGGCGCGGAACAGGTGATCGCCGGCTGGCAGATATAGTCGCACTTCGGCTTCCGAATACGGATCGAAGTAGACCAGCTTGGAAGGCTTGGTTTCGACCGGCTGCGTTTTTTCGAGGTTGCCATCCACCCAGAAGCCCAGCGTGACGGGTTTGGCGTCGGCGGAACGCTCGCCGGGCATGCCGAAGCGGACCACGTATTCGCCATCCCACTCGACGCGGTGCGACACTTCGATGGTGCTCAGGTCGATGCGGCGGATGGTCTTGTCCTTGGTGCTATATTGCGCTTCGAGCGGCTTCTTCGGTAACGGATCGGCGCCCATGGCGCGCGACGCGATGATCTCCGCGGCGTCCATGTATTTCTCCATCAGCACGGGAGAAATGGTGAGAACGTCGCCGATGTTATCGAAGCCGTATCCGGAATCGTCGGTGGGGAAATCTTTTTCGGCTTGGAAATCGACGGCCAGCAGATCGCGGATGGTATTGGAATATTCGCTGCGATTCAGGCGGCGGGCGGTGACGTGGCCGGGATCGGGTTTGGCGGTGCGGTCGGACTTTTCGAATTCGCCTTCGATGTAGTGGACCAGCGCCTGCATTTGCGCTTCGGGCGGACGGGGAATTCCCTTAGGCGGCATCTCGCCGGCGCGCAACTTTTGTATGATGGCTTCCCATCCATCGCGATAGGTATTGACGGAATCCGGGGTGAGAAAGGCTTTGATATTGAGGCCGCCGGAGGAGAGCTTTTCGTTATGGCATAACGCGCAGGTCTTGGAGAGCACCGGTTTGACGGCGGAGTCGAAGTCCGCGGGCTGGGCGTCGGCGGCGCGCAGTGCGCCGGCTAGCGGGAGAGCAGCGGCGATGATCCAAGTTTTCAAGCGCAAGGCATCCGGCTCCGAAGGGCTTTATTGTTCTATAATACATCCCAACGTGGAGCGGCTCAGAGGATTCCCTTTTTCGCGCAGGCTCTTTTTATACGGCGCGGCGGACATCGTGGCCCTGCGCCGGTTGGGGGCTCAGAACGAAAAGGCGTCGCACAGCCTGACGGCGTTACTCGATGGCAGCGATTTTGTGCGTGTGCCGGCGGGCGAATTCCAGATGGGTTCGGCGGCGGGCGAAGCCGACGAAGCGCCCGTGCACCGGGTGCGCATCAGCCGCGATTTCGAGATCGGCAAGTTCGAGGTGACGCAGGCGCAGTGGGAGACCGCAATGGTGGATCCGCACGCGGGCGCGGGCGCGGTGCGGAAGACACCCGAAGGCGCGGCGATTGGTTCCAATCCCAGCCATTTTAAAGGTGGATCGCTGCCGGTGGAGAGCGTCTCGTGGGACGACATCCAGGTGTTTCTGGCGCGGCTTAACGCACGCGACGCCGAACACACCTACCGGCTGCCGACGGAGGCGGAGTGGGAGTATGCCTGCCGCGACGAATCCGCGGATGTGGGCGCGCGGGCCTGGTACAAGGAGAACTCCGACGGGCGGACGCAGGCGGTGGGCGGGAAGCAGCCGAATGCGCGCGGGCTTTTCGATAGCGTGGGCAACGTCGCGGAGTGGGTGGCGGACTGGTACGCGCACGATTATTACGCGGAGAGCGAGGCGGACGATCCGCGGGGTCCGGCCACGGGTTCGTACCGCGTTTTTCGTGGAGGGTGCTGGCTGGATCCGGCGAAGTATTGCCGGGTGACGGCGCGCAATTTCGAGTTCCCGGTCAGCCGGTTGTATAACGTCGGGTTCCGGGTGGTGCGGACGGCGCGGTGAGGAAGGCGTAGTTGGCCACCGATGAACACCGATGAACTCCGATCAGCGGCGAAAGCCAACGACGAGAACCATCACGTGCGCACCGGGTACGACCCGAAGGCAACGCTTCCGGGTTGAAGAGATCTGAACATAAAGACCCGCGGAACTTGTTCGAACAGGACGACGCCCGCAAGGTTAAAGCCGATCAAGTTTGACCGTTTGCGGTTAATCCTCTCGACGCTGGAGGCCAGCGACGTGCGGGATATGAACCAGCCCACGTTTCGGTTGCATCCGCTCAAGGGTAACCGCAAGGGCGTCTGGGCAGTGACGGTAAGAGCCAATTGGCGGGTAACTTTCCGTTTTGAGGGGGGCGAAGACGATGAAGATCACGCGCCAACAGCTTCACAACGTGATGCAAGGCAGGAGCGCCGTCACGCCTGAGATGGCGCTGCGCTTTGAAATGGCTTTCGGCGGCGGCGCCGATATGTGGTTGCGGATGCAGGCCGCGTATGATCTGGCCCAGGCACGAAAGGACCAAGGCAAAATGGATATCCCGCGCCTTGTGGTGCATCCGTCACTTTAGGCGCCGGGACGTTTCACAAAGGGTGAGTTGCGCAACACGAGCGTTCTCTCCTCCGAATTGCCGGGAGTGGTGGTAATTTGTTTTCGAGGAGCCGCGGAACCGCCGAGGCTCCGATTGTTAGATTGGGAGGCGATCTTGGCTGTATCCATCTTCCATATCGGGCTACCGCTGGATCATCCGGCGATCCCGGTAGAGGAGCGCCCGAAGATCACGAAAAGGTTGAGCGATCTGCAGGAACGGATGACGCGTGCCGGTTACCGGTATGAAATCATCCAAGCCTCGCCCGAGACCGGACTCGACGATTTCAAACATCGATTGAGGACGCAACCTTGCGATGGCGTCCTGATCGGAGGCGGCGTAGCAGGCGATCCCGCGATGAGTTACTTCATGGAGCAAATCATCGATGTAACTCATGAGTTGGTTCCTAAAGCGAAAATTATGTTCTACAGCCATTCAGTCGATGTACGCGCAATTGTTGAGCGCTGGTTCGGATCATCCCAGTCTGACTAATGGCTGCGCACCCGAATGTCCGAAACTTGACAGCATGTCGGGGACGGGCATAATCTAACCACACAGAGGCGAACTCGCGATCAGGAGCGCGAAAAGATGAGCGATCGGACCAGGGCGGCGGTGCGGCTGTTGAGCCTGATGGTATGGGGCACGATGCAAGGGATGGCGCAAGCGCCCGTGGGGTCGCTCAACGGCGCCGTACACGATCCGAGCGGCGCGGTCATGCCCGGCGTGGCAGTTACCATAACCAACAAAGACACGGGCGCGGAGCGGCCGGTGGTCACGGGCGCCGACGGGCTGTTCGCGGCGGCATCGCTGGCGGCCGGCACGTACACGGTGAAGGGCGCGGCGGAGGGCTTCCGCACGCTGGTGGAAACCGCCACGGTTCAGGTGGGGCAGATCACCACGGTGGACCTGGTGATGCAGGTGGGCGCCGCGACCGAAGTGATCAACGTGGCAGGCGAGACGGCCCAGATCGCGTACGACAGCCACGAAATATCGGGCGTAGTGACGCGCGAGCAGATCCAGAATCTGCCGCTGAACGGGCGCGATTTTCTGCAGTTGGCCATGCTGGAGCCCGGCGTCAGCGTTTCGGCCGGCAGCGCGGGCCAATACAACCAGCAATTCAATGTCTCCATATTGGGGGCCAGTTCCACCAATAATTCGGTTCGTATCACGGTGGATGGCGCCACGGTGCAGGATTCGGTCACTGGCGGCACGCAGCAGAACTTCTCGCAGGAAGTGGTACAGGAGTTCCAGCTTTCATCCACCAATTTCGATCTGTCGAACGGCATCGGCGCCGGAGGCACTGTAAACATTGCGTCGCGCTCGGGCGGCAACGGCCTTCACGGCAGTGGGCTGTTTGTGTATCGCGACCACAACATGTCGGCTTACCCTTACCTGGCGCGCGATCCCGACGAGCCGGCCAGTCCGTTTTTCCAGCGGAAGAACGAGGCGTATTCGGTGGGCGGCCCGATCAAGAAGGACAAGCTGTTCTTCTTCTCGAGCCTGGAACATTCCGATCAGACGGCGGTCTACAGTTCTTTTCCCAGCGATCCGCTCTTCAGCGCGTTTGGCGTGAACGCGGCCAGTCCTTCGCATTTCAATGAATTGTTCGAAAGAATCGACTGGCGCATCAGCGCCAAGCACACCGCCTTCCTGCGCTATTCGCACGACGGCAACAGTACATTTGCGCCGCCCGCGGTGGGCGACCAGCCGTCGGACTGGAATCTGAACACCAACTGGGCGGATTCCGGCGTGTTTTCGCTGGTGAGCGTGCTGACGCCGGCGACCGCCAACGAATTCCGATATTCGATGACGTTCTGGTCCAACCGGCTGAATCCGGCGACGGCGTCGGACTGTCCGGCTCCCTGCATTGGTCTCGGCGGACCCAACATCAGCGTTTTTGGCGTCAGCAACTTCGCCATCGGACCGGCTACCAATGCGCCCCAAAGCCGGATCCTGCGCCGCCAGATCTTCACCGATAACGTCAGCTCGCAAAAAGGCTCCCACTCGCTGAAATTCGGCGGTTCCTGGGAGTATCAAATCGGATACGGAACTTACGCTTACGCTTCTCCCGCCGCCGTGGTGCTCTGGTCTCCGGAACTGGTGGACGGGTTCAATCAGGAGCTGGGGGCCGCGGGACTTTCCAGCTATGCGATCTCCATCCCCTCCACATTCAGTTCGCTCTCCGACCTGGAAAAGCTTCCGGTGGCCGGTTTCGATATGGGCGTCGGGGATATCAACCAACCGCCGCTGTGGAACCGGAGCAACGCGGACCACGACAATCTGCTGCACTTTTACGGAGAAGACACCTGGAAGATTCGGCCGCGCTTCAGCCTGCAGTACGGGCTGGCCTGGTCGTATGAAAGCAACGCGGAGAACTACGACTTGACGAAACCGGCATACCTGGAACCGATTTTCGGGCCGAACGGCTTGGGACAGGAGCAGCATCAGCCGCACGATTTCAGCCCCATGCTGGGCTTTAGCTGGGCTCCCACGCACGACAATAAGACGGTCATCCGCGGCGGTGCGGCCATCTACTACGACACCTGGGACCTGTTCAATCGGCTGATCGAGCGGGCCATTCTCGGCCCGCAAGGCACCGGCCGCGCGCTGCTGCCCGACAGTTTGTTCTTTTCGGACATCGCGGCGATCAATGGCTTCGCGGACCTGCCCACGCCCTTTCAGCCCACCGCGCTCAGCAGCGAACCGACTACCTTCACGCTGCAGGAATTCCAGCACCTGTTTCCGGTATTCCTGAGCGGCGCGGAAGAGGAACTGGGGCCCCCGGGCAATACCAGCCTGGCTATTCGCAATATCAATTTATTCAAGAGCGCGCCGGAAAGCGCGCTGATCCCCACGAACTTCCGCCTGCCCTATTCCGAGCATGCCAGCGTCGGCGTGCAGCACCAGTTGCGCGACGATCTGGCCATCAGCGCCGATTTTGTGTTCCGCCAGTACATGCATCAACTGATCACGGCGGCCGATTTGAATCATTACTACAGTATTCAGGGTCCCGTGATTCCCAGGTGCACCAGCGCGGCGCAGCAGCTCGATACCAGCGCGGAGTGCTCGGCCGGAGTGATCGAGGCCAATCTGGGAGACGCCCGGTCGCACTATAAAGGGCTGCTGTTAAAGCTCGATAAGCGTCTGACGCATCGCACCACCGGCACGCTGGCTTACTCCTACGCCAGCCAGGTGGGTTATAACGGAATCGTGGATGAGAGCAACTACTTCGCGAGCTGGGGTCCGCAGGCGGGTCATCAGATTCTGACGGGATCCATCGTGGTCCAGTTGCCCTGGAAGTTTCAACTCTCGGGCATAACTTCGTACCAGAGCGCGCCGCCGTTCCAACCCTATATCGCGGGCATCGATCTGAACGGAAACGGCAGCGTGGCAGCCGGCGAAAACGTATTGGGCGGCGTGCCGCTTCCCGGCATCGGCTACAACCAGTTCAACATCAGCGCGGGAAAGGGCGAACTGACGCAACTGGTGAACCAGTTCAACAGCACGTATGCGGGCAAGACGGATGCCTACGGCCTGACCATCCCGACGCTGACGCTACCAGCCAACTTCTCTTTTCCGCACAGCTTCAACTCGCAGGACTTGCGGCTGAGCAAGAACATCGCACTGCACGGCGAACGGGTGCAGCTTTCCATCTACGGAGAGTGTTTCAATATTTTCAATATTGCGAATCTGACCGGTTACTCGGCTGCGCTGAACGAGCCCAACTTTGGCGTTCCCACGCAGCGCACGCCGAATATCTTCGGTTCGGGTGGTCCAAGGGCGTTTCAGCTGGGGGCGCGGCTTTCTTTCTAAACGCTGCTCGAATGGCGCCGGCCTAAGGTCCGCCGAGTGAACTTTTTAACAGTCTTTGACGGTTTCTGGTACTAATGTACCTGCTCCGAACGTCAGAGGAGATAGTGCTACATTGTACAATAATAAACTCATGAAACACCCATACCGGACTCTCCTGGGCGCAATGGCTGTCATTCCGGCCTTATGCCTGCCGGCATTCGCGACGGTTTCGATCACCTCGCTGTCGCCCTCCGAGGTGTCGCCGCAGCCTTTAGGCACAACCATCACCTGGACGGCGAAAGCCACGGATAGCGGCGCCGGGCCCCTGGCTTTCCAGTTCAAGGTCGGTCCTCCGGGAGGGGCTATCGCCATGGTCAAAGACTATGTCCCGGGGGCCAAGAGTGGCAGCATCTGGACGTCTCTGCCGTTTGTCTGGGTTCCAACCGCGACCGAGGGCAACTATGAGATCGAGGTAGTGATCAAGGATTTTGGCACGAAACAGACCGCCTCGAAAACCGTGAAATTCACGGCAACCCCGCTAGTGACCGGGAGCACACCCGTGGTCACCCCCACCGCGAATCCGCTGGTGGCCCTCTTTAGCGCGCCAGTCTGCGCGACGGGCAGTTCCATGCGCGTTTCGTTTGCGCCGGCATTAGGCGGGACGGCGGTAGAGACGAGCTGGGTGGCATGTAATGGTGCGGCAACCATGAACTTCGAAATCGCCGGCATGGAGCCGGGCACGCCCTATAACATGTTTGCTCAAACCAAGACCGGGAGCAAGGTAAAAAATGGTCCCACCGCTTCATTCACTACCGGGACCATATCCGAAAGTGTGGCGATCCCGAAGTTCAAGGTGACAACCGCGTATTCGGGCACGAATCCGAACCCGGTGCTGCTGCATAGCCTGGTCCAGTTTGGCAGCGGCACCACCTATGCCGACGTCGCCACGGATCTATCCGGCAATGTCATCTGGTATTACTACCCCAACAATATCGATCACTTTCAACTGATCACGCGGCCGCTCACGGGCGGCGGCGTGCTTTCGATTCAGGACGACTACGCCTGGGATCCCAACGTCCTGGCGCAGCAATACCTGCGGCAGGTGGACCTGGCCGGCAACACCGTAAAGGAAACCAATATCGGAGCGCTGCAGCAACAACTATTGGCAATGGGCGTGTCAGCCGGTACGCCATGCTCATCCCTGCCGTCCCCGGCGCCTCTGGGTTCGGCCTGCATCGGCGCGTTCCATCACGATGCCATCCAGACCTTGCCGAACGGCTACATGGCCCTCTATGTGGATGAAGAGAAAATCTTCCCCGCCGGAACCCAGGGAGACACCAGCGGTTTGCCGGTGGACATCATCGGCGACATGATTCTGGTGGTCAACACCAATTGGCAGATCACCTGGTATTGGGACTCCTTCGATGCGGCCGGTGGCGGCAATGGCTATCCTCAAATGCCGGTTAGCCGGACTGCCGTACTGGCGGAAACCTGCGGCGTCGGCACGGCCGGCTGCCCGCCGATTTATCTGCTCAGCGCCGGCAATATTGCGCCTTTGGCTCACGACTGGCTGCACAGTAACGCACTGTATTATTGGCCGGCGCCCCAGGACGACAACACCACCGGCGGAGACATCATCTGGTCCAGCCGCCACCAGGACTGGATTTTCAAACTCGATTACAAAGACGGAACTGGGACCGGCGATATTCTCTGGCGCATGGGCCCGAGCGGTGATTTCACCATCACGAACACATTTAACGACCCGTGGCCGTGGTTTTCGCACCAGCACGAGGTCGGCATTGAGAACGGCGGCTCCGGAGAAATGACGCTTCTGGACAACGGCAATACCCGCGTTTCCAACCCGGGCGTTTCGACGGGCGGCATTTCCGGGCTGGGCTTGTCCTGCGGCCCGTATGACTGCGATAGCCGAGGGATGGCATTGACGTTCAACGATATCGACACTCCGCTTACCGTAACGCCGGTGGTGGCCTTCGACTTGGGCGGCTTCTCGGTCGCGATGGGCAGCGCGCAATTGCTGTCCGACAGCAATTATTTCTTCGAGAACCCGGCAACAGTGGTCAGCCTGACGGTCATCGACGGCGTCAGTCTGGAGATCGCACCCACGCCCGCCGCGCCGGTATTGGGTAAAGCCGATGAGCTGCTGAATCTATCCGGCCCGGAACACTACCGGGCCTGGCAGATGCCCAGCCTGTACGCCCCGCCGACCACCTAGTCGCGTCCGTACAATGAACCGGCGGGTGTTCTTTCAGACCTTGGCGGCAGGGAGCCTGGCTTCCGCGCGCGCCGCCGCGGATCCCGCCGATTTCACTCTGCGGATCGGACCCGCGGAAGTGGAGATCGCGCCGCATCGCACGATTAAGACGACCGCGTATAACGGCTCCGTTCCCGGTCCGGTCCTGCGCATGAAAGAGGGCCGGCCGGTCATCATCGACGTCTATAACGACAGCCACATCCCCGAACTGGCGCACTGGCACGGGCTATTCGTCCCGCCGGAAGTGGATGGCGCGGCGGAGGAGGGCACTCCCATGGCGCCGCCGCACGGCCATCAGCGCTATCAATTCGTGCCCAGGCCGGCGGGAACCCGCTGGTATCACTCGCATGTCTCGGCCGGCCGCGATCTGCACCGCAGCACCTACACCGGCCAATTCGGTTTCCTGATCATTGAGGGGAACGACGATCCCGGGCGCTATGATCAGGAAGTTCTGTTGGCGCTGCACGGCTGGGACCCTTACCTGACTTCCATGGGTGGCGGCGGCGAAGACTCTCTCGAAGTGGCCTACAACAATTTCACGGTCAATAGTCATGCGCTGGGCGCGGGCGAGCCGCTGCGGGTGAAGCAGGGCCAGCGCGTGCTGTTTCGCATCCTGAACGCCAGCGCCAGTACGTTTCACCGTTTGGCATTACCCGGACATCGGTTCCTGGTGACCGCCCTGGACGGTAATCCCGTGCCGACGCCGCAGGCGGTCCCGGTGCTGGAACTGGGACCCGCCGAACGCATCGACGCGATCGTGCACATGGACCAACCCGGCGTCTGGATTCTGGGCGATGCGGACGATCCCACGCGCAAAGCCGGGCTTGGCGTGGTAGTGGAATATGCCGGGCGGACCGGCGAGCCGCAATGGAGCGCCGCGCCCGCCGAGAATTGGGATTACACGATTTTCGGCCGTGCGGGCAACGCGAGCGATCCCGCGCCGGAGCCGGACGCGCGCGTGCCGATGGTATTTCGCGCGAAATGGATGGGCAACCGCTGGGTGAATCACTGGACCATCAACGGCAAAGAGTTTCCCAAGACCGATCCCATCCTGGTGCGGAAAAACGGCACGTACCGGCTGATCTTCGATAACCAAAGCGACGACACCCATCCGGTCCACTTGCACCGCCACTCGTTCGAATTGGTCAAAGTAGCCGGCAAGCCGACGGCCGGCGTGATGAAGGATGTAGTGGCCGTCCCGTCCCGCAAACAGGTGGAAGTCCGGTTGATCGCCGACCACCCCGGCGACAGCCTGTTCCACTGCCACATGCAACTGCACATGGATTACGGGTTCATGGCGTTGTTACAGTATCAGTGATACAGTCGTTCGCTATGGACGACGAGAATCATCCCCAGCGCGACCTGATGCACGGCATGCGGCCCATGTACGCGCGGCAATGGCTGCTGGGACCGGCGCCCCGCCACGCCATCCCCGCGGATGGCATGCCGCCCAGCACCGCTTACCACCTGATTCACGACGAACTGATCGGCGACGGCAGCTCGCGCTTCAATCTGGCGACATTCTGCGGCACCTGGATGGAGCCGGATGCGGCCCGGCTGATGTCCGAGACGTTCGACAAGAACATGATCGACAAGGACGAATACCCGCAGACCGCCGAGATCGAAATGCGGTGCGTGCACATGCTGGCGGACCTGTGGCATGCTCCCGATCCGCACAACACGCTGGGAACGTCCACCATCGGGTCGAGCGAGGCGTGCATGCTGGGCGGGCTGGCGCTCAAGTGGCGCTGGCGCGAGGCGCGGCGCAAGGCGGGCAAGTCCACGGAACGGCCGAACCTGGTGCTGGGCACGAACACGCAGGTCTGCTGGCACAAATTCGTGCGCTATTGGGATGTGGAACAGCGCGCCGTGCCGATTGAAGGCGACTGCTTCGTGACCGATCCGGAACGGGCGGCGGCGGCCTGCGACGAGAACACGATTGGCGTGGTCGCGGTGCTGGGCAGCACGTTCACGGGGGACTACGAAGATGTCGCGGCGTTGAGTGCGGCGCTGGACCGGCTGCAGGAACGCACCGGCCTCGATATTCCGATTCATGTGGATGGCGCCAGCGGCGGGTTTGTGGCTCCGTTCCTGCAGCCCGAGTTGCGCTGGGACTTCCGCCTGCCGCGCGTCAAATCCATCAACACTTCGGGACACAAATACGGGCTGGTGTACCCGGGCGTGGGTTGGATCATCTGGCGGGAGACCGCCGACCTGCATCCCGACCTGATTTTCAATGTCGACTATCTGGGCGGGACCATGCCGACACTGGCCATCAATTTTTCGCGGCCGGCGAGCCAGATCGTGGCGCAGTATTACAACCTGATCCGGTTGGGACGATCGGGCTACCGCGCGATTCACCAGGCGTGCCAGGAAGTGGCCGTGCACCTGGCCGGCGAGATCGCCAGGATCGGACCCTTTGAACTGGTGAGCCGGGGAACGGACCTGCCCGTATTCGCCTGGAAGCTCAAACAGGAGACGCACTGGTCGCTGTACGATCTGGCCGACCGGCTGCGCGACCGCGGCTGGCAGGTCCCGGCGTACCGAATGCCGGCAGACCGGCAGGACCTGGTGGTACAGCGCGTGGTGGTGCGCAACGGATTCACCCGCGACCTGGCGGATATGCTGGTGCGGGACATCTGCCGGCATCTGGAATGGTTCGCATCCCAGCCGGGACTGCGGCCCAAGGTGGAGGGCGCGCAGTTCCATCATTGACTTTTTGCCAAGGTTGCGCGTGCGCGGAATGTGGGGTGCGGAACGCGCAATGCCGGTGGCCGAGGCAGCGGAAACGATGAGGATCACGCGCAGGCAGCTTCACAACGTGATGCGAGGCAGAAGCGCCGTCACGCCTGAGATGGCGCTGCGCTTGGAAAGGCTTTCGGCGGCAGCGCCGACATGTGGTTGCGGATGCAGCGCCTTGTCGAGCATCCGTCCCTTTAAGCGCTGCGACGTTTCATAAGGGGTCCTTTGTGCAGCACCTTCAAAGGGATTCTTGGGTGCTCCGGACAGCTCCAGTTCAGTAGCTCCCTCTAAGGATCTACTTGCCCAGTCGCTTTAGGGCTGCCAGGGCTTGGGCATCGCCCGCATCGGCCGCTTTGCGATACCAGCTCACGGCCTGGACAGCGTCCTTCGGCAAACCGCCCTGCCCATTCTCATACATGACGCCCAGGTTCCTCATGCTGCCCAAATTTCCGCCATCCGCGGCCTTACGAAACCAGATCACGGCCTGAGCGCCGTCTTTCGCCAAACCGCCCCCTCCGCTGTAGTACAGGAAGCCAAGTTTGCCCATGCTGCCCGCATCGCCCCCATCGGCCGCCTGGCGATACCAGCTCACGGCCCGGACAGCGTCCTTCGGCAAACCGCCCTGCCCATTCTCATACATGAGGCCCAGATTCCTCATGCTGACAAAATTTCCGCCATCAGCGGCCTTACGCCACCAGATCACGGCCTGCGCGCCGTCCTTCGCCAAACCGCCCGTTCCGCTGAAGTACATGGAGCCCAGGTTCATCATGCCGGTCGCATCACCCCCATTCGCCGCTTTGCGATACCAGCTCACCGCCTGGACATCGTCTTTCGGCAATCCGCCCCGCCCGCTCTGGTACATGGCGCCCAGATTACTCATGCCGGCAGTGTCGCCCCCATCCGCAGCCTTGCGGAACCAGGCGACGGCCTGGACGTCGTCTTTCGGCAATCCGCCCCGCCCGCCCTCGTACATTGAGCCTAGATTACGCATGCCATTCGCATCGCCCCCATCCGCCGCCTTGCGATACCAGGCGGCCGCTTGGAAATCATCCTTCGGCAAACCGCCCTTCCCGTTTGTGTACATTTCGCCCAGAAACCCCATGCCGGCTGCGTCGCCACCGTCCGCCGCCTTGCGATACCAGGCGGCCGCTTGGACATCGTCTTTCCGCAATCCGCCCCGCCCGTTCTCGTACATGTCGCCCAGAGCCCTCATGCCGCTCGCATAGCCCCCATCCGCCGCCTTGCGATACCAGCTCACGGCCTGGACTTCGTCTTTCGGCAGACCGCCCCGCCCGTTCGCATACATGAAGCCCAGGTTATTCATGCCAATCACATCGCCGCCGTCCGCCGCCTTGCGAAACCAGGCGACCGCCTCGGCATCGTCCTTGGGCAATCCGCCCCGCCCGTTCGCGTACATGATGCCCAAATGCAGCATGCCGCCCGCATTGCCGCGAACGGCTGCCCTGCGATACCAGCTCACGGCTTGGGCGTCGTCTTTCGGCAAACCGCCGCGGCCGGTCTCGTACGTGACGCCCAGATTCGTCATGCCGGCCGCGTCGCCCCCATCCGCAGCCTTGCGGAACCAGGCGACCGCTTGGACATCGTCTTTCGGCAGCCCGCCGCGCCCGTTGGCGTACATGTTGCCCAGATTCGTCATGCCCAGCGCATTCCCCTCATCCGCCGCCTTGCGGTACCATCTCGCCGCCTGGACGTCGTCTTTCGGCAAACCGCCGGACCCGTTGGCGTACATGGCACCCAAAAAGACGGCGGCTTCCGCATTCCCGGTTTCCGCAGCCTTGACGAAGAGCGGCAGCGCTTGAGAATATTGCCGAAGCGCGTAGTACTGTTTGGCCCTGATCAGCGGATCATCCGCGCCGGTTCCAACCGCCGGGCTACTTTTTTGTCCGTTCGATCCCTGGGCGGCAGCGATCGCCGCAGGCAAGAGGGCGATGACCGTTAAGACACCTTTTCCGCAGATGCCAGTCTTCATGTGCCACACCATACCACGCCCATGGATGGTGCGTCGATCAGCATTAGTCAAGAAGATTGTTAGCCCCTGATGAACGCAAGTAAGACCTATCGTCTTTATCGGCGCTTCGCTCACGACATCGTTCTAGCGTTCGCTGGCCACCGATAGTCGATTGATCGGATCACGCGACCGGGGCGGTCTAGTTCTCATTCCTCGCGGCCATCAGAAAGGCTACAGCAGCAGCGCCGCTGCGTTCAAAGGCCATGATGCTGCCGTGGCGATGGCAAGGCAATGTTTCATAAACGCTAAGTTTTGCAACACCGCCGGAGAGCCCGTAAACATTGGTCCGCCATGTTGCGAAAGTCGGTTGCGAAAAGAAAAGAGAAACAGGCGGGCGGCCACTAGGACGGCTCTTGACCTTGTTGCGAAATTCTCTCGCAAAAGTTTCGGGGCCGGTCCGCGGCCGTGGCCGTTCCGATTCAACAAATCCGCTTGGCCGCGTGACACGCGAGCATCGCCATTCCGGCCAGCTTGGGTGGTAGATGCTTCCTCTACAGCCGGCCGGCGGACCAGAGGATCGCGCGATGCACCAGTTCCTGGTAATCCGGATTCTGGTGCGCCTCGCGGCCGTGGCCAAGCTGAATGTATACCACGCGCGATTTGTCGTACGGGCTGATCCACGCCACCGGACCGTCACTCAGCGGACTGGTGGTTTTCAGCAGCACATTGACCGCCGGCGAGATCCACATGCCGTGGTAGATTTCGTCGCGAAAATGGAGCGGTCCCAGGCCCCGCGTGATGGCATGCTGGCCCACCGGCTCGACGTACAAATCCTCGTCATGTTTGTAGGTCGAGGCCGGCTGGCCGTCTTCGGCCTGCAACAGATATTTGCCGCCCACCACGTTTTTCCACCACCACGGCCATGAGTTGAAATCGGCGATGGCGTGATGCAGGACCACCACGCCGCGTCCGGCTTCCAGGAATGCCCGCAAATTGGCGCGCTTGGCATCGCTGATTTCCGGGACCATGTCGTAGAGCACCAGCACGTCCGCGTCGTTGCGGAAATCGTGCGCGTAGGCATCGGGATGGCCAGTGGCGTTCACTTCGAGGTCCGGGCTGTGCAGGAACAGCTCGTAGAATTCCGGATCGAACGGGTGTCCGCCGGTGACCAGTTGCACGCGCACCGGATGTGCCGCGCGACGCTCGGGAAAGACCGGCGGGATCGTCACCTCGCCGGTGGCTGCCCATTCCGCCCCGCGCACGAAGGTGATGACAAAACCCGCTTCCTGCATGGCCGGAACCTCATGCCCCAGCGCCGTGTAGAACACGCGCCCGCGGCCATAGTTCACGGTCACCAGGATGGGCTCGTCCTTGCCGCTGCCGCCGATCGCCGGATCGTCGTACGCGGTGGCGATTGCATGCGCGCCGGGGAGGAAGCGCATGCCGTGATAAAGCTCGTCCAGCGTCTGGAAGCCGCCATCCAGGCCGCGCAGGATGGGATGCACGGGTTCGGTGAGCTTCACCTGGAACATATGCCGCGGCGCATGAAAGGCCGCGGGGGGATTACCGGCCCACGTCCCGCCGACCATCTCGGCCCACTCCAGCCAGGGAGGCTCGGTGCGTCCGGTCTTCACGTGTCCGGGCGCGAGAATATCCAGGCCACTGAACGCATAACTCGATCCATGCACCACCACCAGACCTTTGCCGGATTTCACGAAATCGGTTACGGCGCGCTCCGCCACGGCGCCCCAACGCGGGCCCTGGTAATCGACCACCAGCAGGTCGTAGTTCGCCAGCGTGGCCGCGGTGATTCCGGCCGGCTCTTCCTCCAGGCGCACATCGAAGCGGCCCGAGGCAGTCAGGAGGTCGTGCATGTAAGGGGTGGTCGCGCGCCAGTTGTGGTTGTTCTGTCCGGAGAGAATCAGGGTGCGGAGCGGCGCAGCTTGCAGCGCGGCGGCCGCCAACGCCAGGGCGAGCAGTTCACGCATAGGCCGGCGCCTCCACCGTTTGCATGACCGTTTGCAGGTGCGCCAGGCTGCGCACGGCCTGTTCAGATGTGCCGCACTCGCAACTCAACACGCCACTCCAGCCGGTGTCCCGCAGGATGCCGATCACGCGCGCCCAGTCGATCACGCCGTCGCCACAGGCGCATCCCACCGGCGTGCCGGTAACTTTGCCACGCTCCGCCTCCGCATGCGTGAGTGCGATGTCCTTGGCGTGTACGTGCACCAGGCGTTCGCGCACCGCCTGCAATCCTGCATATGGATCCTCGCCCGCCAGATACGCATTGCCGGTGTCGTAGTTGATTTTCAGCCACGGCGAATCGACCAGGGACGCGATACGGCACAGGCCGGCCGTAGTCCGTGAGATGCTCTGGTGCGGCTCGATGCCGATCTCGACGCCGTAGCGTTCGGCCACCCGCAGTGCGGCCGTAAGCGTGTAGCGCATCACCGGCCAGATGTCGTCATCCCCGATCCAGGGGGGACGGATGCCTTCGTCGGTATTCACCACCGGCGCGCCGATGGCCGCCGCGAACCGTATGGCTTTCTGCAGATACGGCACGCTGATTTCGGGCCGCATGAAAGGGCAGTGCGCGCTCAGTCCGGAAGCGCGCACGCCGTAGCTGTCCAGCAGATCTTTGATTTCGAGCGGCTCGTCGTCGAGCGAAACCGAATGGAAGTAACCGGCTTCGCTTAGCAGCTCGCGGCCATTGTGCACCATGGGTTCCACGTAGCGGAAACCGAGTTGCGCCGCGCGCGCCAGTCCCGCCGCGAAGGACTTATCCTCGTGGCGGATGAATTCCATATTCACGCCGATTGCGATCGCCATATCAGACCTCCCATTCGCGCTGCCAGAACGCCCGGCCGCCTTGTTTGTAAGCCATGTTCATCAGGTGGCAGGAGAGCGCCGAATAGTGTCCCGAGACCGCATCCGCGTTGGGCTGCTTGCGGCTGCGCACGCAATCCAGGAAGTTGCCCATGTGGGCCTCCTCGCGGGAAGTACCTCCGGTCACCGGAGGCGCGCCTTTTTCCGCCGGCGTGAAGCGGTACCCGTCGCGGAAAATCGATAGCCGCCCGTTGGCGCCGTGGAAACAGATATCCACGGACTCCTTGCCGATCATATCGGTGAGGGTGGCCTCGAAGCTCACCACCAGGTTGTCCGGATACTCCACGACGCCGTTGATGTTATCCGGCGTATCGCGTCCGTCGTTATATAAATAGATGCCGCCCAGAGCCACGGCCGAACGGCAGCGCGTGAGATCCAGATACCAGTGCACTACGTCGACCAGATGGACAAACAGGCCGCCGGTCTGTCCGCCGGTCGCGAAATCCCAATAAGCAAAACGGTTGAAGTAGCGCTTCGGATCCCAGGGAATCTTGGGCAGCCAGCCCAGCGCCGTGTCCCAATCGAGACCCTCGGGCTTCGCCTCCATACCGGCGGGCGGCTTCTCCAGGTAGCCGGTATTGGCGTTCCAATACGTCCGCACCATGTTGACCTTGCCGATCAATCCGCTGTCGATGAACTTCTGCTTGGCCTCGATGAAATGCGCCATGGAGCGCTGCTGCACGCCGACTTGTACGATGCGCTTTGTCTCGCGCGCGGCCTCCACCAGGCGCACGCCCTGCAATGGCAGCGAGGTCATGGGCTTTTCGACGAAGACGTCTTTGCCGGCGCGGCAGGCATCGCAGGCGATTTGCGAATGCATGTGATCCCAGGTAGCCACGATCACGGCGTCGATGTCTTTTTGATCGAGCAGGGCGCGATAATCCCCGTACTGCTTCACCGGCACACCGAGGCGTCCGGCGGTTTCATGACGCCTGACGTCCCAGGCGTCGCACACGGCCGCCCAGTCGATGCCGCCGTTGGCGTTGGCCATTCTGACGAGATGGTTGCCGCGTCCGCCCGCGCCAATCAGGCCGAGGCGAATGCGGCTGTTGGAGCCCAGGGCGCGGGTCGCGGCTGCCGCGCTCATGGCGCCCACCAGGAAATTCCGTCTGGATTGCATAAATGCTCCTCGCTGCTAACGGATATGCAGACTCGTTTCACCGTTATGGTATCAGCCTGCCACAAGTTTTTTGCGTTGATCCATCCGACGCCGGTTTCCTCTGCTACCCTAGGTCTTCGCCATTGCGCTTTCATCGCACACTCTATTTCCGCGTGATTGTGGGCATCCTGTTGGGTATCGTGCTGGGAGTGGTGTCGCCTGCCACGGCCGGAAAGATGGAGCCGCTGGGCCTGGGCTTCATCAAGCTGATCCGCATGATGATCGGCCCGGTGGTCTTCTTTACGGTGGTTGTAGGCATCGCCAGTATCGGCGATATGCGCAAGCTGGGGCGCGTCGGGCTAAAGGCGTTGGCGTATTTCGAAGCCGTCACCTCCGCCGCCCTGCTGATCGGGCTGCTGGTGGTGAACGTGATCCAGCCGGGCGCCGGAATGAATGTGGATGCGAGCAAACTGGACTCCCAAGCCATTCAATCCTACGCCGCGGCGGGCCGGCATCTGAGCACCACCGACTTCCTGATGAACATCATCCCCAAGACCTTCATCGGGGCGTTTGCCGACGGCGATATTCTGCAGGTTTTGCTGCTGGCTATTCTGGTGGGCCTGGCACTGGCGGCCTTGAATCAAGGCAAAGGCTTCATCGCCGGATGCGACAAGCTGGCACACTTGACCTTCGGCGTCATCGGCCTGATCATGCAGGCCGCGCCGCTGGGAGCGTTTGGCGCCATGGCTTTCACCGTCGGACACTACGGATTGAAAACGCTGGCGCCCCTCGCCAAGTTGATGGCATGCGTCTACATCACCAGTATTTCGTTCGTCTTTATCGTCCTGGGATCGATCGCGTTCAGCCAGGGTTTCAGCATTTGGAAGTTCATCAAGTACATCAAGGAAGAACTGCTCATTGTTCTGGGCACGTCTTCTTCCGAGTCCGTGTTGCCGCGCCTCATGGTGAAACTGGAAGCTTTGGGCTGCGCGAAGTCGGTGGTAGGGCTGGTGATCCCTTCCGGCTATTCCTTCAATCTCGACGGCACATCGATTTATTTGACGATCGCCGCCATCTTTGTGGCGCAGGCCACCAACACGCATCTGACTGCCGCGCAGGAGGCCTTCCTGCTTTTGATCCTGATGCTCAGTTCCAAGGGCGCCGCGGCTGTCACGGGTGGCGGCTTCATCACACTGGCGGCGACCCTGCAGGCGGTGGGCACGGTGCCCATGGCGGGACTCACCCTGCTGCTGGGCGTGGATCGCTTCATGTCGGAAATGCGGGCGCTCACCAATCTGGTGGGCAACGGCGTGGCGACCATCGTGGTCGCGCGTTGGGAACACGAACTGGATCGCGAACGCATGGCCCGCGTATTGAATGGCGAGGAACTGGTTGCCGAGGCCGTTCCGTTCGTCGATTCGCTATGATGGCAACGTGCCTCAGAGCTTATACGATGTCGACCCCGGCCCGGAATGTCCCGATATTATTCGGATGATCGTGGAAATACCCAAGAACTCCGGCAACAAGTACGAATACGACAAGGAGATCGGAGTTTTCCGGTTGGACCGCGCCTTGTACTCGCCCATGCATTATCCCGGTGACTACGGCTTTGTGCCCGGAAGCCTGGCGGAGGATGGAGATCCGCTGGACGTGCTCGCCTTGGTGGACGAGCCCAGCTACCCCGGCGTATTGATCCTGGTGCGGCCCGTGGGCGTGCTGCATATGGTGGATCAGCAGGAGCCGGATCAGAAGATTCTGGCCGTGCCCAACCGGAATCCACGCTATGACCAGATCCGCAAGATCGAAGACGTGTTCCCGCACAATCTGCGGGAAATCGAACATTTCTTCACCATCTATAAGGAGCTGGAAGAAAAGCAGACCCGCATCGAAGGGTGGGAAGGCGTCGAGGCGGCGCGGGAGATCATCGTGACGGCGCGCCACCGCTACTTGCAGCAACGCGCCGGCATTGAGGCCCCAGCGTATCGCGGTACAATCCGCAATTAGCGTTTCCCACCGGATTCAAATATGACTGGGCCGGCCGACGGCGAACTATTTCAAATCGCGCGACGCGAGTTGTTCAGCGCGGTAATCGGCGACGTGATGGACAAGCTGGGCCTGCGCCGCCAGTTCCTGCCCCAGCCAATCCAGCCTCTCGCGCGCGAAATGGTTTTAGTCGGCAGAGCGATGCCCGTTTTGGAGGCAGATTGCAGCGAAGACGCGATCGGGCAGCCTTTCGGATTGATGCTCGCAGCGCTCGACAGCCTGCAGCCCGATGAAGTGTACGTGTGCACCGGCGCTTCACCGCGTTACGCGCTGTGGGGCGAGCTCATGACCCAGCGTGCCATGCATTGCGGCGCCGCCGGAGCTGTCCTGGATGGCTATCACAGGGACACGCGCGGCGTCCTGGCGGCCGGATTCCCGGTCTTCTCGCGGGGCTCCTATGCGCAGGATCAAGGCCCGCGCGGCAAGGTCCTGGACTACCGGATTCCCATCGAAATGGATGGCGTGCGGATCGCGCCCGGCGACATCCTGTTCGGCGATTCGGACGGAGTTTGCGTGGTCCCGAAAGCCGCCGAGCGGGAGGTCTTCGTCCGTGCCCTGGAAAAAGCCCGCGCCGAAAAGACCGTCGCGCAAGCCCTGGATGAAGGCATGACCGCCTGCGACGCCTTCGCCAAGTACGGAGTTTTGTAACGTGATGAAGCTTGGACTCGGCCTTTACCGGCACATGCTCACCGCCGACAATTTCCGCTTCGCGCGGCAGGTGGGCGCCACGCACATCGTGGCCCACTGGGTGGATTACTTCGCCCATTCGCCCAATATTCCCGCCACCGATGGCGACACGTGTTGGGGCGTCAGCGATAACCGCGGCCGGCTGTGGACCTACGAAGAGCTGGCCGATCTGAAGAGCGCCGTGAACCGCGAGGGCCTGGAACTGGCGGCCATCGAAAATTTCGACCCCTCGCATTGGTACGACATCCTGTTGGATGGCCCGCGTAAGCAGCAGCAGCTCGAAGACATGCAGACCATCATCCGCCGCGTGGGCAAAGCCGGAATTCCGGTGATCGGTTATAACTTCAGCATCGCGGGTGTGTGGGGTCATGTCGTGGGACCATACGGCCGCGGCGACGCCGAGAGCGTCGGGTTTCTGGGACCGGACGGTCCCGCCGAGAAACCCATCCCCAACGGACAGGTCTGGAACATGATCTACGATCCCGAGGCCGCGCCGGGAACCGTCGGCACAGTCACCACCGAGCAGCTATGGCAGCGCCTGGAAGACTTCCTGAAGGCCGTAGTTCCCGCGGCGGAAGAAGCCGGCGTGCGGCTGGCGGCGCATCCCGACGATCCGCCCATGCCCACCATTCGCGGCACGGCCCGCTTGGTCTACCAGCCGCACCTCTATCAACGTCTGCTCGATATCGTGCCCAGCCGGTCGAACGCGCTGGAGTTCTGCCAGGGCACCATCGCGGAGATGCAAGGCGGCGATGCGGAAGTCCACGACGTTTACAGCGCCATCGAAAAATACAGCCGCCAGGGCAACATCGCCTACGTGCATCTGCGCAATGTGAGAGGCAAGGTGCCGCGCTACACCGAAGTCTTCATCGACGAAGGCGACGTGGATATCGTGCGCGCCCTACGCATCTATCGGCGCAACGGCTATGATGGCGTGGTGATTGCCGACCATACGCCGCACCTGCAATGTGGCGCGTCGTGGCACGCCGGCATGGCCTTCGCCATGGGCTACATCAAAGGTATCCTGCACTCGATCGGTTCTTAGTTCAGGGCGAACGCCACATAAGTCCCGCGGATCTTCACTTGTGTGCCGGGGGTCAGGCCGCTTTGGGCGGCGGCGCAGAAGACCACGTATTGCCGGCCCCCCACCTGGTACACGGCCGGCATGCCTTCGAGCGCTGCGTCCAACTGGTATTCCCATAGCTGCGCGCCGGTCGCCCGATCCAGAGCCCGTGCCTTGCCGTCCCGCGTGCCCGCGAAGATCAACCCGCCCGCGGTCACCACCGGACCCACCTTCGGAAAATGCGATCCCGTGTTGCGAATGCCTTTGGCCGCAAGTTCCTTGACTTCGCCCAGCGGGACCCGCCAGCGGATGGTCCCCGCGTTCAGATCGTAAGCAGTCAGAGACGACCATGGCGGAGCAATCGCGGACAACCCGTCGCCGGCGATCATGAAACCGAAGCCGCTGTAATAGCGGTCCTGGTCCGCTTCCGCGCCCGAGGTCAGCCGCAGCAGCGAAGGCAGGTCCTTTGAAACCACAAACAAATCGCCATGCGCCGGATCGGCCGCCGCGCCTCCCCAATTGGCGCCGCCATTGTTACCCGGCATCTCGATGGTCCCGCGCCGGCTGGGCGGTGTGTACAAACCGTCGTTGCGCGCGCTCAGGATTTCGTCGCGGAAGCGCGCGCGATCTTCAGCCGTCAGATATGGGCTCAAATCGTCCACAGTGAATTTCTGCCGCGCGAAAGGCGGCGGCTTCGAGGGAAAAGGCTGCGTCGGCCAGGTCTCCTCATCCGGCAAATCCGAGCGCGGCACGGGACGCTCTTCGCTGGGCCATAGCGGCTCGCCCGTCACGCGATCGAAGACCCACACGAATCCCTGCTTGGTCACCTGCGCGACGGCGTCGACGGTACGGCCCTGGTGCCGCACCGTGACCAGTTTGGGAGCGGTGGCATCGTCGTAATCCCAGATATCGTGATGTACCGTCTGGAAGTGCCACAACCGCTTTCCGGTCCGGGCATCCAGCGCCAGCAGGCAATCCGCAAACAGATCCGCGCCCCGCCGGTCCGCGCCGTAGAAATTATACTTCGCGCTGGCCGTGGGGGCATACACGATGGCGCGCTTTTCGTCGAGCGATAATTCGCCCCACACGTTCGCGCCGCCCACGCGCTTCCACGCGTCTTTGGGCCAGGTATCGTAGCCGAATTCGCCCGGCCGCGGGATAGTATGAAAGGTCCACACCAGCGCGCCGGTCCGCACGTCGAAAGCACGGATGTCTCCGGGCGCCGAACCATAACCCTGGTTGGTGGCCGATCCCAGGATCAGCAGATTTTCGAACACCCGTCCCGGCGTGGTCGATTGCACCAGCCGGATCGTCGCCGGATCGCGATCCAGTCCCTGCTTCAAATCCACCGCGCCGTCTTTGCCGAACGACCGGATGGTCTGCCCGGTGCGCGCATCCAGTGCGCGCAGAAAATGATTGCTGGCATACAGCAGACGCCGGTCGGACCGGTCCCGGCTTTCCCAGTAATTGATTCCCCGGTCCGTGATGATGGTCGTGCCGGGCTCTGCTGGATGCGTCCAGATCTCCCGGCCTGAAGCCGCATCCAGAGCCACGATCGCACGGTTCTTCGCCAGCACATACATGCGTTCGTCCACTACGATCGGGTTAAAGGAATAGTGGTTGTCGTCGCCGATCGGATAGGTCCAGGCAACCTTCAGGCGGCTGACATTGGAACGATTGATTTGCGACAGCCCGGAATACTGCGCGGAATCGGCGGAGCCGCCATAGTCCCGCCAGGTGTTGTATTGCTGCGCCGGAGCCATGCGGACCACGCCATATGCCGCCAACAGCGCGCACATCCGGAGAGGCCGCATACGGCTCGACGAACGAGATCTACTTACCCACCACCACGATCGTGAACGAGTCCGGCGCCATGGCTCCGCGGCGCTGGCCGGGTGCGGGCGGCGCGAAGTCGCCCGTAACCGAAAGTATCCGGTCCGTCTTGGTGTCCACCGTCATGGTGCGGGCGCCCTGCTTGGTGGACACATTCTGTTCCACCACGAACTCCGTCGGACTGTTTTCCTTGATCACGGTCAGCGTCCCGTCGCCCTGCGAGCTGAAGGCTTCCATGGTTTTGGCATTGAATCCGGCGCCATCCACGCCTTTGCCGATCGGCAGCGTCGTGATGATCTTGCCGTCCTCGGCGTTCAGGATCGCCATGGTGGCCGGCTCGTGGCAGGCAGCGAACAGGATGTGATGCTTTTCGTCCAGCGCCAGGCCGCCCGGACCGCCGCACTTGCCGGTCATCTCGTAACGCGCCGTCACCTTGAGCGCCTTGGCGTCCACGACCGCGATGCTGTCCTTGTCTTCAAGATCCACGTACACGCGGCCCTTGCCGTCGCTGGCCGCCTGCTCCGGCGCGCCGCCCAGGTCCACGGTGCCCACCACCGTGCCTTCCTTCGCGTCGATCACCGTCACATTGGGAGCCCGGTGGCTGAACACCCAGACCCGCGCGTTGAACGGATCGAAAAGAATGCCGTCCGGGCCGCCTTCCACTTCGATCGTCTTGATCGTCGCCAGGGTCTTGGTATCAAACATCACCACCGGTTTGCTGCTGGCGAATCCATGATGCGACTTCGGATCGACGGCTACGCCGCGCGCATTGGCGTTGGGGATCTCGCCCACCGACGCCAGCGAATCCAGATCGAACACCGTAATGCGCGCGCCGGTCTGCGCCGGCCGCGGTATGTACAGCCGCCGGCCATCGACGTCGGCATAGACGTAGTCGAAGCCGCCCGCTCCGCCTACCTTAGCCGTCTTCACTACCTTGTACGGCTGCGCGAAACCCGCCGACGCCAGCAACGTCAGGCCCGCAAATATCCATTGTGATCGCATGTTATCGCCCTCCAGGAACCTAAACCGTATCACACGTACACGCGCCGGACCCGCGCGCTGATGCTCGACAGAATATTGTAGGAAATGGTGCCCGCCACGCGCGCGATCTGCTGCGCGTCCAGCCGCGCATCGCCCTCCGCGCCCAATAGCGTCACGTCATCACCGGGCTTCAACTCCGGCGCATGGCTGATGTCGATGGTGGTCACGTCCATCGAAATGGTGCCGAGAATCGGCGTGATGGCCCCCGCCGCGATCACCTTGCCGCGATTGGACAGCCGATGAAAAACTCCGTCCGCATATCCGGCGCCCAAGACCGCAATCCGCATGGCCGC
Source organism: Bryobacteraceae bacterium (assembly GCA_049511415.1). GTDB lineage: Bacteria > Acidobacteriota > Terriglobia > Bryobacterales > Bryobacteraceae > Bog-159. Next base: position 100,924 of record JBEKYC010000027.1, read on the forward strand.
CGGCGCGCGGAACGTGCCGCCGTAACCCACCCGCGTGCCTTCTGGAATGTCCTTCACGGCCAGAATTTTTGCCTTCCAGGTCAGCGCCGGCTGCACGTCCAGGATCTGCTCCGGCCCGGCGCCGCGCGGTGGGGAGACGTAGCCGTACAGCGCGTGCCCCGCGCGCACCATGTTATACCACGCCTCCCGCCTTCCATACCCTATCGCATTCGTGCTGGACGTATGCAGGTAATCGATGCGAATGCCGGCCTCGCCAAGCGCGCCGTAGCAGGCGTTGAAATATTCCAGTTGCTGGCCGGTCTGTGGCGAGGTGAAGTCGGCGGCGGAGGCGAAATGCGTCATCAGGCCTTCCATACGCGCGTGCCGCAACGCTTTCAGTGCCGCGATCACTTCCTCCGGCCGCGCGCGCGTCCCCAGACGGCCCATGCCGCTGTCGATTTTCAGATGAAAGGCCAGCGGCTGCCGCGCGCGCTCCGCCATGCGCTCCAGCTCCGCCACGTCTTCGAGCGAATGCGCCGTGGGAGTCAGATCGTATTCCATCAGCGCCTCGCGCTCCTGCGGCAGAAACCCGGCCATCACCAGAATACGCCCCGCGATTCCGGCCAGTCGCAGCGCGACGCCTTCATCCACCGAACTGACCGCCAGCCAGCGGGCGCCTTCGCGGATCAAAGCTCTTGAGACCGCCAGCGCCCCGTGACCGTAGGCGTCCGCCTTCACTACGCCCATCACCTCGACTTCCGCGCCCACGGCCGCGCGCACCGCGCGGTAATTGCGCGCGATCTGCGCCAGCGAGACCAGAACGTAAGACCGGAACGGAGGAGACATCATTTCATTATCGATTGGAACAACATTTCGTAAGCGTCCGCTACCGCGTCCCACGAGTATTGCCGGGTCACCCGTTCCACCGCCCGGCGGCGCAGTTCCTGGCGCGTTTCTTCGGCCATCGCCAGCACCAGTTCGATCTTCGCGGCCAAGTCATCCGAAAACGGAATGCCCGCGTCACCCGCCACTTCCGCATTCTCGGGCGTATCGCGATAGAGCACCAACGCGCCCCGCCCCATCGCCTCGATCAAGGCCGGATGCGTGCCGCCGACTTCGGTGGCGTGTATATAAGCGAAGCAGTGTGAATCCAGTTCGTGATAGCCCTGCCCGTAAATCGCGCCCGGTATGACGATCCGCGGATCGCGGGTATCCCGCACCTGGCGGATATAATCGCGCGCGTACGGCGCGTCGCCCACCAGCGCCAGTTTCAAATCCGTCCGCACGCGCTCGAACGCCTGACGCACGTCGAGCGCATGGTTCTCCGGCTCCATGCGGCTGACGTAGAGAAAATAACGCCCCGGCTCGAGCCCGAGTTTTTCCAACGCAACGGTGGATTCCAGCTTGCCGGTTTCCGCCCCGTAAGGAATAAACGTCGTGCGCTTCTTATAGGTCTGTCGATAATAATCCTGGATGGCGCGCGCGTCCGTGACCACCGCATTTGGCAGAAATGTCGCCAGCCATTCCGAAATCCGGTACCAGCCGCGCGCCAGCGCGTTCCATTTCTTCCGCTGCCGCTCCAGGCCATCCACGTTCAGCGCCACGGGCATGCGGGCCGCCCGCAGCGCCGCCGTAAATATGGCGTTGGCGCCGTTGCAATAAAGCGCCGCGTCCGTGCGGTGCGCGAGTAAATGCAGGGTGGAGACGAACGTATGCGCGATCGTGTCCAGATATTTATGCCGGATAGTGGGCAGATAGCGCAGGCTCACGCCGCGATACATGCCCGTGCTGGAACGTTCCCGGCAGTAGACCGCGACGCGGTATCCGCGCGCCGCCAGCCGTGTGGATAGTTCTTCCGCGAAGGTTTCGAATCCGCCGTAATTCGCCGGGATGCCGCGGGTGCCTACGATTGCCAGGGAAACGGACGATTTTGGCCTGCCGCCCATCACCCGGAACCCATAACGGTTCGCCTCGCGCGGCCTACTTGGCCGCTTGCGAGCGCGACATCACGCGCGGCGCTTTCTTGGGGGCCTGCGCGCTGACCGGATTGTATTTGAACCAACTGGCGATGTACTCGTGATCCACCCGCCGCCGTTTTTGGATTTCCGCGCGCTTGGCCATCACGCGCCGCCAGTTCCGCGCCAGAAACCAGAACGCCCGCAGCGAACTGTGCTCCCACATCAAACAGCACATCACCACCGCGACATCCCGGACCGTGATCGAAAGAGCATTGCGCCGGTATAGGTCGGGCGAAATGTTTTTGATGCGCATCAGGAACCGGTTCTTCACCGAGTGCATGTTGATCTCGGGCGGCAGGGCGCCGCGATTCCCCGGCAGCACCTTGCGCACATGATAGCCGCGGGCATACGGCGCGTAGATGCATTTCCATCCCATCAACTGCGCCCGCCAGGCCACGTCCGCGTCTTCGCGGTAAACGAAGAAGTCCGAATCGAAGAACTCCCCGTCGAACGAAATGTCTTCGATCATGTCGCGCCGGTACAGCGCGGCCGCCGCCGTAGCGCCGAATACGAATTCGTATTGCAGATAGTGGCCGTTGTCCACTTCCTGGCTGCCGCGGTCCAGGTGCCGCAGCATGGGGTTGAAATAGATGCCCGTGGAGTCCACCACCGGCTTGGCCGGAATCTCGAAGGTGGCCGACATGGTCAGCAGCTTGCCGCAGACCGTGCCGATACTCGGATCGAAGTTGCCGGCATCCACCAGGGCCTGGATGAAATTCGGCAGCAGCAGCACGTCCGGGTTCAGAGTCAACACCCAGTCGCCGCCCGCCACGCCGATGGCCTGGTTCTGGGCCGCGGCGAATCCGACGTTCTCTTCGTTGTAGACTACCTGGCAACGGCTCTCGAACTGTTCCAGTATGTCGATGGTGCCGTCAGTCGAAGCATTGTCGATGACGATGACTTCCTTATTCGGGTAACGCTGCTCGAGGACCGATTCCAGGCATCTCTTGATAAAACGGCCGCTATTATAAGTTACGATCGTGACGGATACGAAATCGTTATGGGACATGAACTCGAACCTGAATTAACGCCGATCACTGGTACATCCGTTCACCCCAAACCGCGGGAAAAGAAAACACCCCTCATGCGGCGGGCCGCATAAGTGCCTTGCCGGCCAGCGCCATCACTCTGCCGTATACTACGACTGGCGTCAGGCTTCGAATAGCTGCTATCCCCCAAATCATCCGGGGAATGGCGACGATGAAGACCGCCAGACAAACCATCCTATAGGTACTGGAACGGTAGTGCCTGGAAGCAAACCCCAGTAGACTACGATACCAATAAAGTTGCCGGTTCTCCAGCGAAATCTTTTTAAGGGAGTGACCTCCCGTATGTTTAGCTACAGCCTTCGGCGTGTAGCACATACGGTAGCCTCTCTCGCGCGCCCGCCAGCAGAAATCCACGTCTTCGAACCACACCGGGTAGAACCGCTCGTCGAACCCCTGTAACTCTTCCCACACAGCGCGGCGGATCATGAAAAAGGCTCCCGCGGGCTGCTCCGCTTCACCCGGCGCGGAGAACTCAAACCCTAAGCAACGGTAATGCCAATTCACCGGGTTCCGCGGCCACAACCGGTTCACGCCTAAAACCTCGAAGCAAAGAGCCGCCGCCGAAGGCAGGCTGCGCACCGCGAATCCCACTTGCGGACACCCCGCGGCATCCACCAGTTTTCCGCCCGCGCCGGCAATTCCCGGCTTCCGGCAGCATTCCACCAGCGCCTCGATGCCAGTCTCCAGAAGCGCGTCCGGGTTTAATAACAGCACGTACGGCGCGTCCAGCGCGCGCATCCCCTGATTCACGGCGGCCGCGAAACCCCGGTTCTCCCGGTTGGCAATCAAACGCACGCCCCGCCGTGTCACCTCCTCGCGGGTGCCGTCCGTCGAAGCGTTATCGACCACTACGATTTCGGCGCCGGTCTCTTGTGCCCGGTCCAGGCACGCCCCGATCTCAGCCTCCGATTCGTGTGTCACAATCACGATCCCCGTCTCACTCATGTGTCACTTTGCCCCATCCCGGTGAGCAGAAAGTACAGCCTCCAGTACAAATCCCGCTCGCGGCGGATGTCCCGTTCGTCTTCGGCGGGCAGCCATTCGGCGGGAACTCGCTGCCTGAACTCGCGCCAGCGCCCGAGTCCCTCAGCCTTGCCCCGTACCCACGGCCAAGCCCTGCCGTGTCGCAGCGCCACCAGCCCCCAGAGCGTCTGCGCCACCAGGATATGCCAGGCGCAGCACCTCAGCATGTGTCCCGAATAATACTTCGCGATCAAAAAAACCTGGTTGCGCGCCATGCGCCGCACGGTTTCCGGATGCCAGCGCCCCAGTGTGGCGCTACCCTGGTGCCAGGCCAAGGCTTCCGGCGTGTACCGTCCGGCGCAGCCCGCCAGCCGGCAGCGTATCCCGAAGTCCACGTCCTCCAGATACGACTCGAAGCGCTCGTCCAGCAGACCGGCTTTCTCAAACAACTCCGCGCGAAACAGCGCCGCCGTCATAGGCGCCGACCAGATCCGCCGCGATTCTCCAAAAGCCGGCCCGTCCGGGCTCCCTTGCCCCGCGCGGCAAGCTGTTCCGCCACGGCAAACGAGATCAAAGGTTCCGTCGATGCGATCGCGTGCGGCCGCCTGCAGGAGCTTCCCGGTGGCAAACCAGACGTCGGGCGACAGCGCGCCGCGCAGCTTCTCCATCCAGTCCGGCGCCAGTTCCACGTCGTTGTTGACGATCGCCACCAGGGGCGTGCGGCTTTCGCGAATCCCGCGGTTGACGGCTTTCGCGAAACCGCCGTGCGCGCCCATGCGGATCACCCGCGCGCCGGCCAAATCCGCCGGCCCATCTTCAGAGCCGTCGTCCACTACGAGCACTTCGGCGGGCGGCTGAGTTTGCGCGCGCAAACCGGACAACAGTTGCTCCAAGAGGTCGCACCGGTTCCACACCGGCACGATCACCGTCACATCGCCGCTCATGGTTTTCGCCGCGGCAGCCGCTTCTTCACCAGAAACCACAAATTGTGGAATCCGTCGCGCCAGGGATTCAACTTCTTCTCACCCACCCGCGACGAATACATGATGGAGATCTCGCCGAAGCGCACCTGCCGGTTCTTCAGCGCCTCGATTTTGATCTCTTCCGAAAATGCCATGCTGTCCGATTCCAGTTGCATGTCTTTCAGGATCGATCGCCTGAACACCCACATGCCCGATTGCGAATCGCGCACCCAGCGGAAATACAGAATCGACATCGCCAGTGACAACACCAGATTCCCGAAGTGATGCTTCAGGCTCATGGCCTGCCTGTCCCGCACGGGAAATCGCGAGGCATTCAGGAAGTCGACTTCCAGGTGACGGAACGCCTCCAGCAGATAGGAGAGCGCATCCACCGGGTAGCTGTGGTCCCCATCCAATGTCACGATCACATCGCCGGTAGCATTCCCGAAGCCGCGCTTGTAACTGCGCCCGTAGCCGCGCACATCTTCGCGGATCACCTGCGCGCCCAGCCTCGCCGCCACCTGCGAGGTCCGGTCCGTGGAGCCGTTATCCACCACGATCACCTGATCCACGAAATCCGGCATCGCGCGCAACACGCGCTCGATGCCCTCCTCCTCGTTCAGGCAGGGGATGATGACCGTGATGCTGCTGCCTTTATACATGTGCCGGGATCATATCAGCCACGAGCCAATATAACGTGTGGGGCAGGCACCATGCCAGGCGCGTGATACGATCTTGGCGATATGAAAGTCCTCTTGCTCGCCTTTGCCGGCCTGGCATCCTTGCAACTGACCGCCCAGCAATTCCCCCCGCGGTCCATTCCCGCGCGGAGCATTCCCGTTCCGGACGACGTCAGTCCGCAGCTCCGCAAAGCCATCGCGCAGCCCGTTTCGCCTCACGATGCGCCGTCCCCAAAAACCGCGGAAGAGTGGCGCAGGTTCATACGCCCGATCGATGAGAACGAAGCCAAACTAGCGTCCGCGCTGGCGCAAAAGCTGCATGTCAGCGTAGAACCGGCAACCATCGCCGGTGTGCCCGTCTTTCACGTACGCCCCGAGCATATCCCGGATCGTAACCAGGGGCGGCTGCTCATGCACGTCCATGGCGGCGCCTACGTGTTGTTTGGCGGCAGGGCGGCTACCACGGAAGCGGTTCTGGTGGCGCATTACGCAGGCATGCAGGTGGTTTCGGTGGATTACCGCATGCCACCCGCTGCGCCGTTTCCAGCCGCGATAGACGATTCCGTAGCCGTCTGGAAGGAACTCATCAAAGCGCACAATCCGCGCAGCACCGGGCTGTTCGGCACATCGGCCGGCGGCGGCCTCACGCTGGCGACCGTGCTGAAGTTGAAAGAACTGCGCGAACCTCTGCCGGGGGCGCTCCTGGCCGGGACGCCCTGGGCCGATCTGACGAAGACGGGCGATACGGAATCGACCAACGAGTGGATCGATGACGTGCTCGTGAAGTATCAGGGTAGTCTCGAGGCCAGCGCGCGGCTGTATGCCGGATCGCACGATTTGAAAGAGCCGTTGCTGTCGCCCGTCTACGGCGATCTCTCCGGTTTCCCGCCGGCTGTTCTTTTATCGGGCACGCGCGATCTCTTTTTGAGCGATACCGTTCGAGTCCATCAGAAACTGCTGCACGCTGGAGTGGAAGCACAGCTTCTGGTGTTGGAAGGCCAGTCCCATGCGCAGTATCTGGACGACGATATTCCCGAATCGCAGGCCGCCATGCGCGAGGTGGCGGAGTTTTTCGAGCGCCATTTAAGCCGATAATGGAAGCTGTAACATCCCAGGGATTTATATGACGATCATAGCCCGCTCTTTTGTATCGGTTATCGCGCTGCTCGCGTTTTCGCTCGCCGCAGCCCGCGCCCAGCAATCCAATATCTCTTACATCCCACTGAACGCCTGTTGCATCGCGCCGGATGGGCAAGGGAACAACTTCATCGTGAGCTCTTCCGCCTTTCCGCTGGAGACCTTTGCCAATACTCCCACCGCACAAGCCACCACCATCACGGTGGTGAAGATGGATGCGAGTTCCCGCCAGCTCTCCACATTCACTTTTCCGGCGGGCAATGATGGCCAGGCTGCCGCGGCCGCCGTCGACTCTCAGGGCAACCTTTGGATCGTCGGTTCCGTCGCCCCTTCCACCCAGAGCAGCCCCATCGTGGGCCTGATCGCCAAACTCGACAGCACCGGCACGCAACTGCTGTACAGCGGAACCTTGGGCGGGCAGGACCCCTCCGGAGACACCGCCATCAGCGCCATCGCCTTTGACCAGGCTGGTAACGCTTATCTGGCGGGATCCACCAACCAGTCGGATTTCCCCACCACGCCGGGCGCATTCATCACCGCCATACAGGTCACCCTGCCCGCGGAGACAGATCCCTTCTACGGCTTTGTGGCCAAGCTCACGCCGGCTTATTCGCTTTCCTATTCCACCCTGCTCGGCGGCCAGCAGGCGCCCACCTTTGCATCGGCGCTGGCCGTGGATGCCGGGGGCCTCGCGACGGTGGCCGGCGTCACATCCGCCCCCGATTTCCCCGCGACGCCGGGCGCGTTTCAAACGGAATTGCCGGTCGGGGATTCGGCCGTGTTCGTCACCCAATTGAACGCCAAAGGCTCCGCTCTGGTTTGGTCCACACTGCTCGGCGCTTCCGCCCAGGCGTACTCTGTGGGAGGTATGGCTCTCGATTCCGGCGGAAACGTGGTGCTCGCCGGCGACACCTCCGATCCGAATTTTCCGGTCACGCCCGGCGCGATTCAGCCCTCATTCGCCCAGCCGCAAAATGGCGCCCCGTCGGCCGGCGATGGCTTTGTCGCAAAGCTCAGTTCCACCGGCGCCAGCCTTCTGTTTTCCACTTATTACGGCATCGCCAGTTTCTCGGGCTTAACGGGTGGCAGCTTCTTCGTCTCCTATCCCTATCTTCTGGGCAGCAATTTTGCCGTGCCCCGGCTGAAGCTCGATACCCAAGGCGACATCTGGATCACCGAGTCCCTGGCCGATCCGTCCGGCCTGGCATTGCACCCCGGATCGGTCACCGTGGGAGATGGCGTCATCGCCGAGTTCGCGCCGGATGGATCGAGCCTGCTGTTCTCCGAACTGGTCCCCAACGGTGTAGCGGGCCAGGACCTGGCATTGAATCCGGATGGCAGCCTGACCGTGATCGGGCCGCCGCGTGGCGTGCTATTTGATGCGTCCGTATCGACCGGCTTCGTGTTGCGCCAGCCGCGCGCCACGCCTACGGGCGTTTCTATCCTGGGCGTGGCGGATGCCGCCGCCCCGGCCGCAAATAATGCCGTGGCGCCCGGCGAATTCGTGAGCGTCTACGGCGCCGGACTGGGACCCGCCGCGGGAGCCGGCACGCAATTCGAACCCGATGGCTCGGTGGCCACTTCCCTGGCCGGCACCCAGGTCTCGTTCAACGGTGTTCCCGCGCCGCTTCTTTATGTTTCCGCAAATCAAATCAACCTGCTGGTGCCCTATGAAGTCGCCGGAAGCACGCAGGTGAACATGACGATCACGACCGGCGCGGGCTCGTCCCAGGTGCTGCCTTTGCAGATCGTGGCGGCGCAACCCAACATCTTCGCCGTCTTGAACGCCAACGGCAGTTTCAATTCGGCAGTGAACCCGGCTTCTCCAGGTGACACCGTCACCATCATCGCCAGCGGCGCCGGCCTGCTCGATCCGCAACTGCCCGACGGAGCCATTTCCCCGTCGCCGGCGCCAGTCCCGGCCGCCGCGATTCAGGTGAATTTTTCCTTTGTCATCTTCGAAGGCTTTGGCGCCACCACCGGGGTGGTGACGGCTACACCAGCATACGCCGGTGCGATTCCCGGTACGGTAATCAATCTGTTGCGGGTGTCATTGCCGGTGCCCGCGGCCTTGGTTGCTGCCGGCCCCCCGCCCTTCGGCATCACGCTCACGGCGGGCAACGCGACTTCGCCGCAGGTCCCGTTCTACGTAAACCCTAACTAGCAGAACCGGGCAATGATTTCGAAGTTACTGCCCAGCCGCGCCAGCGCCGGCACGCGCAGAATGACATCGTCCAGACCGCGGGCAAAGTCGTAGCCCCATCGCCAGCCGGGAAACACGCCGGCCAGCGGGCTGGACGCGAAGTCATAGAATTCCTGGCGCACGTCGAAGCCCGCCTTACGGAACAAATCCGCGGTCCAATACGGATCGAGTTCGCGCTCATCCGCGGTCTGATACTTCTTCATCATGCCTGGGATCAGCCGTCGCCCTATTTTCCCGGAGAGCCGATGCCGGCTGGGATCGAGCGAATAGAACGCACCGCCTGGTTTGAGAATTCGGCGCAACTGCTCCGGCGTTTCGGCCAGCACTTCATCCGGCAGGTGATGCAGAAAGAAGATCGCCATCACCAGGTCGGCGGGAGGCAGATCCCGCATTTCCTCGAACGACCCTTCCCTGAATTCGGCATTGCCCATACCCAGCCGCGCGGCATCCGCGTTGGCCTGGCGCACCCCGCTCGGCGATAAATCCACGCCGATGATATGTCCCACGTGCGGCGCGAGCAGCAGCTCCGTATCTCCGATACCGCATCCCAGGCTCAACACCACCGACGCGCGGCCCTCCGGCAGTAGCTTCACCACGCGCGATACTATGTGCCGCCGCAGCGCCCGCACCGCCTCGCGCGCGAAGTGGGATTGCGCGAAGCCGGAGTACAATTGCTCATGATAGGCGCGCTC
>JBEKYC010000028.1:0-78448 GCA_049511415.1 Bryobacteraceae bacterium
CCCGCCGCGCTCGCGTGGCCATTTCTCGCCGCGTACCTCATGGCGGCCACCGCGCTCGCCACCCTCGGTTACCTGCTGCATCGCCGGCATCAAGCCGAACAAGCCGCGCTGCTGCCCGATCTGGCCGCCTGGCGCATGGGAGCGCTGCTGCCCGACGTCCGCGAATTAACCGGCACGTCGCTCGACGCGCGCTTCGAAGTCGGCGACCTGCTGGCGCGCGGCGGCTTCGCCAACGTCTTTTCCGGCTATGACCGCGTCGCGCAGCAGCGCTGCGCCGTCAAAGTCTTCCGCGGCGAGATCAAGGACAAAGCCTGGATCCAGCGCAGCTTCGAGCGCGAAGTGGCCGCCCTGCAAAAGGTGCATCATCCCAACGTGGTCTCGATCTACGCGCACGGCGCCGCGCCCTCCGGCGCGCCGTACCTCGTCATGGAATTTGTCGAAGGCCGCAGTCTGCGCGAGGTGCTTGAATCCGGCCCGCTCGCCCCACACCGCACGGCGCGCCTGCTGCGCCAGCTTGCGAGCGCCCTCGATGCCATCCACGCCGAAGGCATCTGCCACCGCGACGTGAAGCCGGAGAATATCATCGTCCGCCACGAGGGCGCGCCTGAAGAGGAATCCGTGTTGATCGATTTCTCCATCGCCATCGTCAAGGATGCCGACGAGACACTGCACGGTCTCTCGCGCGCGGCCGGCAGCTTCGACTACATGGCGCCGGAACAGGCGGTTGGCTACGCCGAATCGTCGAGCGATATCTACAGCCTCGCCAAGCTGACCATCGAAATGCTGACCGGCCGCCGCCTCAAGGATCTGCTGCCGGCCGCCGCGCTGGACCTGCCCGAACGTGTGGACGAGCTTCTGCGCAATCTGGACCTGCACCTCTCGGCGGAATCCATCCACATCCTATCGACGGCGCTGGAGTTCGATCCCGCCAAGCGTCCCCGCGCGGCCGGAACCTTTGCCGCCCCGCTAGTTCACGATTTGGAAGTGTGAGCCGCCAGCATACGCTTCAGCCACTTCATGCCGCGCTCCCAGCGCGAACGCACCTGCCGGAACGTCAGTCCGGTCTCCTGGGCGATTTCTTCCAGCGTGAAACCGCTGAAGTAGTGCATGTCCACCATGCGCGCGGCGTCTGGGTCCTTGGCTTCCAGGCGCTCCATCAGGATGCCGATATCCACGATCTGCTGCGCGTCGTCCACCGAGGCGCCCGTCAGCGCGCCGGATTCATCCAGCGGCAGCGCGGCTTCGCCGGAGCCACGGCGCACGGCCAGCCGCTTGCGCGCCAGGTCCACCAGCACGCGCCGCATGGCCAGGCTCGCCAGGGCGTAGAAATGCCCCTGATCGTTGATTTGCCAGCCGCCTTTGGACAGGTTGGCAAGCCAGACTTCGTGAATCAGCTCCGTCTTCGAGAGCGGCGCCATGTAGCGCTCGCGCTTCAACTCGCGCACGGCGATTTCGTGCAGCTTCGGCAGCACTTCGCGCAACAGGGCGTCGGCGGCGGCCGCGTCGCCTTGCATGAACGAGTTCAGCCGCTCCGTTAGGGTGTTCAGGGCCATCGGCGGGCCTTTCGCTACTGTGCCAAAGCGCGCGACCCACTGTCAATCGCGGCTCCACGCGTTATGACCATGGTAAAATGACCAGTCATGAAGGCCAAAACCCGCCGCACCGAAATCCCGGCAGGCGAATTCAAAGCCAAGTGCCTCAAACTGATCGACGAAGTCCAACAGCAGCACCGCGAGATCATCATCACCAAGCGGGGCAAGCCCGTGGCACGTCTGCTCCCGCTAGCCCCGGAGCTGCCCGACATCTTTGGAAGAATGCGCGGCACCGGCGAGATACTTGGGGACATCGTCTCTTCCACTGGCGAGGTCTGGAACGCGGACCGAGATACTGATGATTAACGGCGAGGGCCCTATTCTGCTTGATACCCATTGCTGGGTGTGGAGTCAGTTCGGTCACGACCACGAATTCTCGGCGGCAGGGCTGGCGACATTCAAGCAGGCGGCCGCCGACAAAATTCTGCTGGTATCGGTCATCTCGGTTTGGGAGGTGGCCTTGCTGGAATCGAAGCGCCGCCTCCACCTGAATATGGACTGCCTGGAATGGGTTCGTCAGGCGCTGGAAACACCCGGCCTGAACCTCGTCCCACTCACGCCCGAAATCGCCGTTGACAGCACGCGCCTGCCCGGCGGCATGCACGCCGACCCCGTCGACCGCATGCTGGTGGCCACCGCGCGCAACATTGGCGCACGCCTCATGACCCGCGACCAAGCCCTGCTCGATTACGGCCGCAAGCGCCACGCGCGCATCATTTCCGCTTGAACATATCACGCGCTGTTTCGCACGGTGTACCAAGCCGCGTAAAATAATGCGATATGCGATTCGCTACCCTGGCGGCACTTTCTGCATGCGCAGTTCTTCTAACGATAGCCACTTATAGCCAGCTGAAACACCCAAAGTCTGTGGCCGCCCAGCCAGCACCGGATGCCGTCACGTTACGCGTGGTCTTCGGCTATCAGCGCGCGGCCGTGAAGAATTACGACGGCAGTGTACGCGTCGCGGGCGGAGTCTTGCGTAGCATCGCGCCGTGGCGGTTCCTCGAAAACGACGCCATCACCGGCGCGAATTCCTGGAAGCTCGAAATCCGGCGCATCATTTTTGAAAATCAGCCGGATGCCCCTGAACCGATGGCCGGCGGACCTTTTCCCCAGAACATTGTCCCAGCCGGGATCTTCGTCACGGTCGACAGCACGGCCTCATCCATCGACTTCCAAACCTCCCAAGGCAACTTTTCCGTGCGCGTGGCCGACTTATCGTTTGGCCGCGAACTATGGTTTCTCGATCACGATGTCGAGGTCCAGCGTGTCCCCACCGCGCAGCGCATTTCCCCGAAGAACGTGGAGGAGCACGACTATCCTTCCATCGCCGTGGCGCGGAACGGAGAAGTATGGACAGCATGGCAGGCGTATCAGGATCGCGGCGATCACGTCTACGTCCGCCACGCGGGCGGCGACCCGGTGCGCCTGACCACTGACAAAGGCGACATCTTCCGGACGTCGGTCGCGGAGGACCCGGATGGGCGAATCCACGTGGTGTGGAGCGAGCGGTTCAGCGAAGCCTGGAATCTGTACGAGCGTGTGTTCGATGGGCGCGAGTGGTCCGCGCGCGCGCAGATCACGCACGCCAACGTGCCGAACATCTACCACAAGCTGATTGCCGGCCGTGCGGGCCTGGATCTGATTTGGATCGGCCATGAAGGCGGCGAATCGTATCTGTATCGGGCATCGTACAAGGCGCCGTCCGGTTGGTCGCAACCCCAGCGGATCGGTGGACCCAGCGTTTGGAATCCCGACGCTGCGTTCGATCCCGAAGGCAATCTGCATGCGGCCTGGGACAGCTATCAAAGCGGCAACTACGATATCTTCTACCGCCGGATCACCGCGGACGGCACGGCCGGCGCCATCGAGCAAGTGACCAAATCACCGGGATTCGACGCGCATCCGTCGCTGGCCGTGGACGGACAGGGCCGGCCGTGGCTGGCGTGGGATCAGTCAGGTGCGAACTGGGGCAAGGATTGGAGTCATGACGATCAGTACCGCTCAACGGTGCTCTACAAGGATCGCTCGATTCGTGTTCTGGTGAAGGATAGCGGCGTTTGGAAAGAGGGACCGGATCTGGCGGCGGCCGTGCCCGACCGCTTGCGCCGCTACTGGCAGCTCCCACACCTGACGGCCGATGGAACGGGCCGAATCTGGGCGCTGTTCCAGATCCGCACCAGCGCAATTTTGCAGCGCATTGACTACTGGGCCGCGGCGGGAAGCTGGGATCTCTACCTCACCAGTATCGACCACGGCGTGTGGCAGCCGGCCGCGATCGTGCCCGATTCCGCCGGGCGCAACGAAGCGCCGTTCCAGATCGTGCCGGCGGCGCATAGCGTCTGGATGGCATGGGCCACGGACGGCCGCGACCCCGGAAAGTCCGCCGCGAGTTACCAGGCCGGGACGATGGTGCATTACGACGTATTCGCCGCGCAGGCTTCGGCCCCGGTCCCTTCCGGAGAGCCCGCTCTCAGCGCCTATCGAGAGGCCGGCGGAACGCCACAGGTGATGCATCCCCACGAGCGCGACGACGTGCGCCGCATTCGCGCGTACCGTATGGATGTAGGCGGCGCTCAATATCGCATCCTGCGCGGCGACTTCCATCGCCACACCGATATCTCGAATGACGGCGCCGGCGATGGCTCGCTGGAGGATTATTACCGCTACATGCTCGACGCCGCTTCCATGGATACGGGCATCGTCACTGATCACAACATGGGTGGCGATATCGAATACAACTGGTGGCGGACAGAGAAATTTTACGATCTCTTCGTGATCCCCGGCCGGTTCACTCCTTTGTTCGGGTACGAGCGCAGCGTGAATTATCCGAACGGCCATCGCAACGTGGTTTTCGATCACCGCGGCGTGCGCACGCTGCCTGTGGGCGCCGATGAAAATCAGGCGCGCGTAAACAGCAGCGGCATTCTATATCCTTACCTGCGCCAGAATCGCGGAATTTGCATGGAGCACTCGCTGGCCACCGGTCAGGGAACCGACTGGCGCGACAACGATCCCGAACTGGAACCGCTGGTGGAGATTTATCAGGGCTATCATGCGGCCTACGAGTTCGAAGGCGGCCCGCGGGCGGAGAGCGCCGGCAACCATCTGCTGGTGCACGGCGCTTATGAGCCATCCGGATTCTATTGGAATGCACTAAACAAGGGCTATAAGCTGGGTGTGCAGGCCAGCTCCGATCATATTTCCACCCATGTCAGTTATGCCATGATCCTCACGCCCACCGTGAAGCGCAGCGAGATCGTGGAACAGATGCGGCGCCGGCATGCGTATGCCGCCACCGATAACATCATTCTCGATTTCCAGGCGGTGCATGGCGGCGGCAGCGCGCATCTGATGGGCGACGTGCTCACGGCCTCGCGCGGATTGCGACTGCGCGTGAAGGTGGGCGGGACCGACGTGCTCACGCGGGTCGAGTTGATCCGCAATGGCGCGGTGATCTACATCGTCGACGGCGGCGGAAAGAAGGATGCGGATTTCGAATTTCGTGACACGGCGCCGCTTGCGGGCGAAAACTGGTATTACATTCGGGCCACCCAGATCGACCGCAATCTGGCGTGGAGTTCCCCAATTTGGGTGACCTACCAGTAAGTCGCTCTCGGGCCCAGCCTCTTACGCCGACTTGATCTCCGTCCACAGCCGGTCCCGCAGCTTCTGTGTGGCCGCCGGCATGGTGCCGATCCATTGCCCGCGCGTCAGCGTATCGGCCGTGGGAAACAGCGTGGTATTCCGCCGCAGCGCTTCCGGCAAAAGCGCCTGCGCCGTGGCATTAGCCGTCGCCGTGCGCGACGTCTCGACAATCGCGGCCGCCACCGGCGCGCGCAGCAGGTAATTGATGAACTGGTGCGCCAGTTCCGCCCGGCCGCTCTCGCGCAGGATCACGGCATTGTCGCCATACAGCGGAAAGCCCTCCGCCGGATACGCAAACCCAAGCTGCGGCGCTGCGTCGATGGCCTGTTGCGCGGTGGTCGCCCAGGAATGCGCCACCAATATATCGCCCGCCACAAGCTGATCGCGAAACTCCGCATTCAGATACGCGCGCAGCAGCGGTTTTTGCGCGATGGCCTCGTGCTCCGCGCGGCGCAAACTGCCGTCGTCCGTCGAGTTATACGAGAGCCGCAGCTTCAGCAGGCAAGCGCCCATGACTTCTTCCGGATCGTCCAGCATGGTCATGCGGCCCTTCAGCCGCGCCTCCCACAAATCGGACCACGCAGCCGGTGCGGGCGCCACCGACCGGTTATAGGCAATCCCCGTAGCGCCCCACATGTACGGAACGCAATGTTCCAAGAGCGGATCCCACGGCGGACTTTGAAAACGCGGCTCCAGGTTCTGCAAATTCGGCAAGCGCGAGTGGTCGAGCGGCGCCAGCAGCCCATACAACCGCATCGGCATGATGCGATTGTGGGTGGGGAAGACGACGTCCCAACCCGAGTTACCGCTCAGCACCTTGGCCAGCATCTCTTCGTTGCTTTCGTACGTCGCGTAGCGCACATGCACGCCGAATTCCCGCTCGAAATTGGCAACGGTATCGGGCGCCACGTAGTTCGACCAGTTATACACGTTCAGGCGCGGCCGCCCACGCGAGCATCCCGCCAGTCCCGCCACGCCCATCAGAAAAATGCGGCGTTTCACGATCTCTGTACCCGTTCGGAAATCATCACGAGCGCGCCGAACACCACCACGATCACCGCTGAAATCGCGTTGATCACCGGGCTCGCGCCGCGGCGCGCCATGGCATAAATCACCATAGGCAGCGTCTCGGAATCCACACCCGCCACCATGCTGGTGATCACGTAGTCGTCAAACGAAACCGTCAGCGCCAGCAGCGCCGCGGCCACAATGCCGGGCAGCAGCGCCGGCAGCGTTACGAACCGGAACGCCTGCCATTCCGTAGCTCCGAGATCCAGCGCGGCCTCCTCCAGCGCCGGGCTAAACGTGCGTAGCCGCGCCGCAATCACGATCACCACGTAGGCGATCGAAAACGCCACATGCGCCAGGATTACCGTATGCAGACCCATCCGCCAGTGCAGCCAGCGAAACGACCATTGGAACAGCGCCAGCAGCGAAATCCCCATCACGATCTCCGGCGTCACCAGCGATAGATACAGCGACCCCGAAAGCCAAGCCGAGCCGCGCTTCCACAAGCCGTAGGCGCAAAACGTGCCCGCGATGGTGGAAAGAATCGTGGCCACCACCGCGATGATCACGCTGTTCCAGGCGGATTCGGCGAGCTGCTGATCCTGGAAAATGGCGTGGTACCAGTGCAGTGAAAACCCTTGCCACACCGTAAAGCGCGACGAATTGAAACTGAACACCGCCAGGATCACCAGCGGCACGTGCAGAAACAGGTACACCGCCGCGGCGTACAGGCCCAGCCAGCGCTTCATACCAGTCCCTCCCGCTCGCGCCGCAGCATCAGGATCACCAGCGCGCCAACGAGCGCCATCAGGGCCACCGAAATTGCCGCGCCGAAAGGCCAGTCGCGGGCGGTGGTGAACTGATTCTGTACCAGGTTGCCGATCAGCACCGTGCGTCCGCCGCCGAGCAGGTCGGGCGTCAGATAAGCTCCCAGCGCCGGAATGAACACCAGGATGCTGCCTGCGCGAATGCCCGGCGCCGAGAGCGGCAGAATCACGCGCCAGAGCGTCGGCCAGGGCTTCGCGCCCAGGTCCGCGGCGGCTTCCACCAGCGCCGGATCCAGGCGCTCCAGCGTAGCGTAGACCGGCAGCACCATGAACGGCAGATAGCCGTACACCAGGCCGAGCAGCACCGCGCCGTCGTTATAGAGCAGCGGCAGGGGATCATGAATCAAGCCCAGGTGCTGCAACGCCGTGTTGATCAGGCCCGTATCCCGCAGCAGAAACAGCCACGCGTAAATTCGCACCAGGAAGCTGGTCCAGAAAGGCAGAATCACAAGCTGCAGATAAATATTCTTGCGGCTGCCGGCGCGCGAAATAAATAGCGCCAGCGGAAAGCCCAGCAGCAGGCAGATCGCGGTGGTCTCGGCGGCCATCAAAAACGACTTCAGGATAATCACCAGGTACAACGGATCGATCAGCCGCTGATAATTCTCCAAGGTCCACGGCGCGCCCAGGCCGCCGTATGCGCCGCGCGTCAGCAGGCTATAGCCGATGACGATGGCAAACGGGGCCGCGAAGAGCACCGCCATCCAGGTCCAGGCAGGCAGCAGGAACCAGGCCCGCAGGCGTTCCCAACCGGACAGTGTTTTCACGGAAAGATCATCTCGTCGGACGGATTCCAGCACACGTGAATGGCCTCGCCGGAATGATACGTGCCGTTGCTGCGCGGGATTTCGGCGACCGCCTCTTCGCCGGATTCCAGTCGCGCCAGTACATGCACGCAATTGCCGAGAAACACCGAGCCGGTTACGGTGGCCGGACGGAATCGCCCGCCATTCGACGGTTGTGTCCGCGAAAGTCGCGTCACCTCCGGCCGCAACCCGACGCCATCGATCCAGTTCACAGCGCCCAGAAAGCCCGCCACGAAACGCGTGCTCGGCCGCAGGTAGACGTCCTGCGGCGTGCCCACCTGCTCGATGGCGCCGGCGTTCATCACCGCCAATTGATCGGACATGGAGAGCGCTTCCTCCTGGTCGTGCGTCACCAGCAAAAACGTGATGCCCACGCGCCGCTGCATTTCCTTCAGTTCCAGGCGCATTTGCTTGCGCAGCTTGGGATCGAGCGCCGCCAGCGGTTCGTCGAGCAGCAGGACGTCGGGTTCCAGCACCAGCGAGCGCGCCAGCGCCACGCGCTGCCGCTCGCCGCCGGAAAGCTGCGCCGGATAGCGCGCTTCCTTGCCCGCCAGCCGCACCAGTTCCAATGCCTCGCGCACCCGCCGCGGAATATCCGTCTGATTCTTGCGCTTCAATCCGAAGGCGATGTTTTCCGCGGCCGTCAGGTGCGGGAACAGTGCGTAGTTCTGGAAGACCGTGCTGACATTCCGTTCATAGGGCTTCTGCTCGTTGACCACCGCTCCGTTTAGCCGCACCTCGCCCGCCGTCGGCGTTTCAAATCCGGCGATCAGGCGCAGCGTAGTCGTCTTGCCGCAGCCGGAAGGACCCAGCAGCGAGTAAAACCCGCCGCGCGGAATCGTCAGCGAAATGCCGTTTACGGCGCGATGGTTCGCAAAATGCTTCACCAGGTCGCGCAGTTCCAGAATTGACTCCATTTGAAATGCATATTAACGCAAACGCGGGACCAAACGAGGAAAAAACTTCAATGATTCTCGCGGTATCGAACTCTATGCAGCCGCCGATAGAGAAGTGGGTGCCGCATTATAAACAAACGACGTTTCCCGGCTTTGCGTGGCCGAAAGCGGTGGCCGTGCTCTGCGTTGCTAGAGCTACAGTCTCCCCCCTGAACTTTCACCAGACATAGCCGTGGTCTATCGTGTGCATTTGCGTGGGCTTCTGGCTTTCGCTAGGCGCCGCCGTTTCGCATGCACAAAGACCTGCCGGCGCGACCGGCCCACTGGGACCGGCCTGACTCCGGTGTGGCGTGAGACTAGCTCTTCCACTAGCGGGAACGCGCAAAGTAGCGGCTTGTCTGCGTGTCCCGAAGGCAGGTATCCTTACCGGCGAGTATCAGGTGAGATATCAAATGTGTTCGCCATCCTGAAGGCGCGACTCGGGAACCGTGAGTGGGAAGGCTGTGCACGCAGTAAGGAAACCGGCACGGCGCAGCCGGCCGTCGCCATCGCATTTGACAAGCTTGTTACGTCCGCCATAGCATCGAACGATGCCCAAATTATCGTGGATGCTGCTGGCCGCGTCGCTGGCTATCCCGCTAGCCAAGCCGCAGAGCGGCGCGGAGCTGTTTGAGAAGAACTGCGCCGGTTGCCATAAGGCCGCAAGCCCGACGCATGCACCAACTCCGGAGGCGCTCCGGCAAATGCCGCGCTCCCGGATTTTCGAGGCGCTCACCACGGGCAAGATGATCCTGGTGGCCGGGTCGCTGCCGGTGATGCAGCGCATGGCGATCGCTAATTATCTGGGCGCCAAGGAGCCGGAGGAGGTGAGCGGCGGGAAGTGCCCCGCCGCCGGCGCGCCCTTGAAGGACCTGCACGGCTGGAACGGCTGGAGCGTCGATCCCGAGAACAGCCGGGCGCTCAGCGCAGTCGCGGCCGGTCTGGATCGCACGCAGGTCACCAAGCTGAAGCTCAAATGGGCCTTCGGATTCCCCGGCGCCACGTCCGCCTATGGACAGCCCGCGGTGGCCGGCGGGCGGCTATTCGTGGGCAGCGCCAGCGGCGCGGTCTACGCCCTGGACGCGCATACCGGATGCACCTACTGGACGTTTCAAGCCGGCCAGACCGTCCGCACAGCCATCAGCGTAGCGCCATACGCCGGCGGTCATTACGCCATCTACTTCGGCGACGCGCACTCCACCGCCTACGCCGTGGACGCCGATACCGGAACGCAGCTCTGGAAGACCCGCGTCGATGAGCATCCCTTTTCGCACATCACCGGCAGTCCCATGCTGTACGAGGGACGCCTGTACGTGCCGATTTCCACCGGCGCCGAGGAGTTCGTCGCGGCGGGCGATCCCAAATACCCCTGCTGCACCGCCCGCGGCAGCGTCGTGGCGCTGGATGCCCGCAACGGCGAGCGCCTGTGGAAGACCTACACCATACCTGAACCGAAGCCGATCCGCGTGAATTCGGCCGGCACCCAACTGATGGGACCATCCGGCGTTTCCATCTGGTCCGCCCCCACCATCGACGCCAAACGCAAGGTGCTCTATGTCGGCACCGGCAACGAGCATTCCGGACCGGAAACCAACCATAGCGACGCGGTGCTCGCCATCGAAATGGATACCGGCAAGGTTCTGTGGTCCAGGCAACTCACGCCCGCGGACCATTGGAATGTCGGCTGCGTTCTGCCGAACCAGGCCAATTGTCCCGAAAATCCGGGCGAGGATACCGATATCGGCTCATCGCCCATCCTAGTGTCGCCGCAGGATAGCAAGCGCCTGCTGCTGGTGGGCCAAAAATCCGGCGTGATGTGGGCTCTCGATCCCGATGCCGAGGGAAAAGTCATATGGCAAACCCGCATCGGCAAGGGTGGCGTGTTGGGCGGAATTATGTTTGGCCCCGCGGTAGACGCGGAAAAGGTATACGTGCCGCTTTCCGACTATACGATCGTGGGGCCGACCGAAGGCGGCGACCCGAACGTGGGCGGCGGTCTGTTCGCGCTAAGCATCCGCACGGGTGACAAGGCCTGGGTGGCGCCGCCGGAGAAGCCCAAATGCGCCGGGACCTTGGGATGCACACCCGCGCAAATGGCAGCTGCCACGCTGATCCCCGGCGTCGTCTTCAACGGTTCCATGGACGGCCATTTGCGCGCTTACGATACTTCCGACGGCAAAGTGATCTGGAACCTCGATACGCTACACGAGTACACCACGGTGAACGGCGTGAAAGCGCACGGCGGTTCGATGAGCGCGTCCGGCCCGGTCATTACGGGCGGCATGCTGTATGTCAATTCGGGTTACGGCGCGCTGGGCGGCATGCCCGGAAACGTGCTACTGGCGTTCGGCGCGGAGTAGCGCGGCCAGCTTAACGGCAGTTTCCGAAAACCGTGGCGTGGCGCCGTAGTCGCGCGCGGCCCGGCTCATGCGGGCACGCAGGTCACCGTCGGCCAGCAAGCTGGCGATGGCGTCGCGTAGCTGCTCCTCCTTCACCAACACACCGCAGTCCGGCCGCATCACCTCGCGCGCGCCGTGATGATCGAGACAAACAGCCGGCAGCCCCGCGCGCAGCGCCTCCACCAGCGTCAGCCCGTAGCTCTCATGGCGCGAGGGAAACACATAAAGATCCGCCATCGCGAAGAACGCCTGTTTGCGCAGCCCCGTAACGTGCCCGGGAAAGATCACGCACGTTTGGCGCAGGCGCGCGGCCAGCGTTTGCAAGCGCCGCAGAAACCGCCGGCCTTGCATACACGCCGCGTCGCCGCAGATGAACAGCCAGAGGGGACGCGCCGGAAAGTCCGCGCGGCGCTCCCATTCAAGGAGCGCGCGCAGCAGCCTGTCCTGGCCTTTTTCGGGCGAGATGCGGCTCAGCGTCAGCAATACGTGCGCGTCATCCGAAACCCCGTACTCGCGGTGGAGACTGGCGGCCTCGGCGTTTACGACCGCATCGTCGAGCACGCAGTCCGGAGCGCCCCAGGGGAGCACATGAATCTTCGCTGCCGGGGTTCCCGGATAGCATCGCAACAGCAAGTCGCGCATGCTCGCCGACGGTACCACTACCGCTCGCGAATACCGCAAGCTGTCGCGCTGCTTGCCAAAAACCAGGCGCGCCATGCCGCCCACTGGGAAGCGTTCATACCACCGCACCAAGGTCTCGGGCGCCATTAGACCGCGGCCGTAGATGGCTGCCACATAAGCCACCACATCCACGTGATAGATTGTCACCAGATCGTACCCCGCGGCGGCCAAACGCGCAAAATCCGGGCCTTCGGAGATGTCGTTCACCAATACGGCCACGCGCGCCGGATCGTGGCGCAGCACTTCGGCCGTAGCGGCGGCTTCGAAGCGCACGCAGAAGTCCGCGTATTGGTGCTCGCCAAATCGAACCAGATCCGGCCCGGATGGCGCGCCGGCGCCCAGAATCGCCGGGCTGATCAGATGCACTTCGGACGGCTGCGTGCGCGACCATTCCCGCAGCAACTGGGCGCACACCGCCGCGCCGCCGCCCAGCGGCAGCGCCTCGTCCACGAAGCCGTGCGCCGCCAGGTATAGCACCGTCGGTTGGCGGTCAGAACCCATATTCCTCACGGTATCTCGCCATCACGGGGTGTCGCATCCCTTCATGGAACTTGTGCAACCATAAGGGTGTCCAGTAAAGCAGAGCCATGCCAAAACGAATGCCGCTCCCACTTGTGGGCGCCGCGGTGGTGCTTTGCCTGGCCGGCTGCGACCAGGCGCATAGAACTTCGAGCGGCTTCATGCTCGACCTTGCAAAATCGCCCGAAAGGTGTGGAGACGGACGGTACATCGTGGCGGACGCTATTGGAAACCACAGAGTGCGTCTGAGCTCACAACCCGACGTAGCCATATCGGAAACCGGCCGCCGGCTGCGAGAGATGCAGAGATATCGCGCTGTGAAGCTGGTTTTCGTGAAGGCGGAAGCCGGCGTCCCATGGGGAGAATTCGTCGAGCTGGTCGATCGGGTGAAGCCGGAGTCCGATATGATGAGTTGGCTCACGCCACAAGTCGAGGCGCTCGCCCGGGAGCGCATCTGCCTGACTCCGTCATGCGGCCAGTGTCAGAAGCTCTTAGAATCGGGCGCTGTCAGGCGATGACGTCCTGTTAAAACGCCACGGCCGCCTAAATCTCCTTGCCTGCGTACAATTCGTCGATGCTGTCCCGGAAGTTTTCTATCACCCGCGCCCGGCGCACCTTCATGGTCGCCGTCAACTCGCCGTCCTCGATGCTGAAATCGCGCCCCAGCACGCGGTACTTGCGGATCTGCTCGAAAGGCGCCAGTTGCTTGTTGATGCGCGCCACCAATTTCTGGATCTCCTTCTGCACCGGCTCCGCATTCGCCATCTCCGCCGTATTCGCGCCTTTCAAAGCCTCCATACCCTTCAGCGTCTCGGCCACCGCCGGATTGATGGTGAACAGCGCCGTCAGGTACGGCAGCCGGTCGCCGATCAGCATGATCTGGCTGATCAGCGGTTCGAATTTGAAGAGGCTCTCCACGCGCGAAGGATGGATCTTTTTGCCGGTGGAAGAAACAATCAGCTCTTTTTTCCGCCCGGTAATGAAGACGAAGCCTTCGTCGTCGATGAAGGCGATATCGCCGGTGTGCAGCCAGCCGTCGCGCAACACTTCCGCCGTGGTCTGCGGATCGCCCACGTATTTCGAAAACAAGCAGGGGCTCTGAATCAGCAACTCGCTATCCTGCTCGGCGATGCGCAGTTCGATCCCGGGCAGAGCCTTGCCGATGCTTCCGGCCCGCGGTTTATCCAACGGGTTGAGCGCCACCACGCCGCCTTCGGTCAGCCCGTAGCCCTCCACCAGCGGCATGCCGATCGCCTCATAGAATTCCGCCAGGTCTTTGCTCAATGGCGCCGCGCCGGAAGCCGCAATGCGGATCCGTCCTCCGAAGCGGTCCCGCACCTTCTGAAAGAACAGCTTGTCGGCCAAGCGCAAAGGTATCCGTATACGGGCTGGCACGGTCTTTCCCTGGTGCTTGAAGTTGGCCGCCGCCAGCGCCAGGCCTAGGCCGCCGTAAAACGCTTTACGCGCTACCGCCGGCCGCTTGCGCAGCTCCGTGCAGATCGTAGAATAGATGCGCTCCCACATGCGCGGCGGCGCCAGGAGAACCGTAGGCCGGACCGCGCGTATATCCTGCGGCAGTTTGAGCAGGCTCTCCACGAACGTCACCGGCATCCCCATGCGCAGGGGGAGCATTTCCATCACTACGCGCTGCGCGATATGCGCCGACGGGAGAAATGCCACGGTGGAATCGTCGGGCCCGACCGGCCAATGCGTGGGCGCCATGTCCATGTTCGCCACCACTGCCCCGTGCGTGACCAGCGCCATCTTTGGATCGCCCGTCGCGCCAGAGGTCAGATACAGAATGGCGTAATCCGCCGGCGTTACCTCCGCCTCCAGGCGCGCCATGTACCCGGTATCCTCCGCCAGCGCCAGGCGGCCGCGGGCCCGCAACTGATCGAGTGATAGCGCGCCCTCGGCTTCACCGGTCAGCAACACCCGCGGCATCTCCGGCACTTCCGAGAGCACGGCCAGCGTCTTGGGGTTCTCGACGAACAAGGCCTTGGCGCCGCAATTCGTGATGGTGCTAGCCAGGTCGCGCGCCGGATAACTTGGGTAAAGGGCGGCGGCCACGCCCCCCGCCGTCAGAATTCCCAAATCGGCCAGGTAGAACTCCAGGCGCGTCTCCGAATCGAGCGCCACGACGTCGCCTTTTTGGATACCGATCGAGCGCAGCCCGGCGGCAATCTCCTGCGCGGCGGTCTTGAATTGGTTCCAGGAGTACGTCAGATATTCGCGCTGCCCTTCTTTTTTCGTGATGGGCTGGAGCAAAGCGGGCGCATCCCCGTATTGCGCCGCGGTCTCTTCGAGGACCTGATAGATAGTGCGCGGAGGCATTCCGCCACATGCTAACAGATGGCGGACTCGCCCGGTGGGTCATGCGTTGGCGTGCTACCGCGCCCGCAGCGGCGCGATCACGTTCTCCGCCACCGCCAACTGCGCCGCCGATCCTCTCACCGCGAGCGCTGCCAGGGGGTCATAGAGGAACAGCCGCCGCGCGCCGGACTTCTCGCGGACCTGGGCCAGAGACTGGTGCAGCGTCTCCTGGGACTCAGATTTCGCCAGATAGAATACCCGGACCACATTCTCCGGATCGTTCGCCAGTCTGGAACTCATGCGTTCCCGCGCCGGCAGTTGCGGCACTCGCCGGCCGATCCAGTTCGTTCACTAACCAGGTAGCCAGCGCAACCCGTTCCGTGGTGGCGCGCAGGGCGATGGAACGCCGCCGAACGCAAACGAAGAGCCTTTGTATATCCCCAACACTGCGTATGAGCGTGACGATTTCCTGCAGTTGTTCGGGCGTCTGTGGATTCGCCAGATCGAATACCCGCGCCACATCGTCGCCCGGAAGCTTGTATTCCTGGGGCGCCGGGGCGGGCGCATCGGCGGGCTGGTCGAGTTCGTCCATCAGCCATGCGGCCAGCGATATGTGTTGATTGGTTCCGCGCACCACCACCGCATTTAGCGCGTTGTAGACGAACACACGCTGTACATCCGCCACCGAGCGGATGGTAGTGACCAGTTCCTGCAGATCCTGCGGCGCCGGGGCATGCTTGGCATAGAGCACGCGCACCACCACATCACCACCGGTGGGCGGCCGGTATTCGCGTACGCCGCCAGATGTGGCGGCCCGTGGCAGATCCAGTTGCCGCACCAGCCAGTTCGCCATCGCCACCTGCTCCTCCGGCGCATTCACCGTAATGCTCCGGGTCTTGTCATCGATGGATTGCTGCTGGATGTCGGCAGTCGCGCGCAGCACGACTGAAATCTCCTGCAGGTCCTGCGGGTTCTGATTCTGTGTGAACTGAAATACCTTGGTGGTTTGTCCGTAGCACGCAGAAGCAGCCAGGGCAACGATCATGATAGCGAGCCGCATGTTACCTCCTCTGGTAGCCATGACGGGTAGCCGCGCTGGAACGTGCAGCGGTTATCTGTGTTCATCTGTGTTCATCTGTGGCCAATCAAGTCTTTCGCCACGAACCACCGCTATTCCATCACCATCGGGCCCTTGTGCGGCCCAACCTTCTTTATAAAGAACATCAGCGGAATGACGGCCAGGAAGATAACCCCCAACACATAGAAGCTATCCACAAACGCCAGCATGGCCGACTGCTGCTGCAGCATGCCATACATGATGCCCGGCGCCATGCCCTGCGCCGTGGCAGTCCCTTGGGCGGCCAGCGAATGCGTGATTCCGGCCATGGCTTGCTGGTAGGCCGGATCGAAGGGCGTCAGGCGCCCCACCAACCGCGCTTGGTGGAATTGCGTGCGGCGCGCCAGGATGGTGGTCACGATAGCGATGCCGGAACTGCCGCCGATGTTGCGCGCCAGGTTGATCAGACCGGTCGCGCTGCCCATCTTCTGCCTGGGCACGGTGGCAAAAGCCATCGTGTTGATGGGCACGAACAGAAATCCCAGGCCCGCGCTTTGCACCACGCGCGCCATCATGGCCGTGCGGTAGTCGATGCCCAGATCGAAGTGGGCCATCCGGAACAACCCAAAGGCCGACACACACAAACCGAAAATCACCAGCCAGCGCGCCTCGATTTTGGAGAGTAGAAAGCCGACCAGCGGCATCGAGACTGCGATCACCAGACCCCCCGGCGAGAGCACCAGGCCGCTGCGCATGGCGGTGTAGCCGAGCAATGTCTGCAGGAAGACAGGCAACAACATGGTGCTGGCGTAGAGCACGAAGCCCAGCAGGAACATGGTCGCCGTGGAGAGCATGAAATTGCGGTTGCTCAGCATGCGGAAATCCACCACGGGTTCCTTCTGGCGCAGTTCCCAGATCACCACGCCGATCAACGCCACCACCGCCATCAAGCCGGCGCCGACGATGAAATTGGAGGCCCACCAGTCATTCTTCTGGCCATCGTCCAGCATGATCTCGAGGGATGCCAGACCCAGACTCAGCAGGCCGAGTCCCAGGTAGTCCACCTTCAGTCCTTTGAGCGCGCGCCGCACCAGGTAGGGCGGATCGAAGATCAGCATGGACGTCAGAACCAGTGACAAGGCCCCAATCGGGATGTTGATCAGGAAAATCCAGCGCCAGCTATAGTTGTCCGTGATCCAGCCGCCCAGCGTGGGGCCGATCACCGGGGCCACCACCACGCCCATGCCGTAGACCGCCATCGCCATGCCCTGCTTGTGGCGCGGGAAGCTCTCCACCAGGATGGCTTGCGAGATGGGTTGCAGCGCGCCGCCGCCAATGCCTTGCAGGACCCGGAACACGATCAGCATGCCCAGGCTGGGCGCCAGACCGCAGAGCGCGGAGCTGAGCGTGAAGAGCGTCACGCAGGTCATATAGAAACGCTTGCGCCCGATCAGCGATGAGAACCAGCCGCTGAGCGGCAGGACAATCGCGTTCGAGACCAGGTAGGAGGTCAACACCCAGGTGGCCTCATCCACCGTGGACGAAAGGCTACCGGCGATATGCGGCAGGGCCACGTTGGCCACACTGGTATCCAAGACTTCCATGAACGTCGCCAGCATGACGGTCATGGCGATGATCCACGGATTTACGAAAGGGACACCCGTACTGTTGTTGCCGTTCGGTTCCATTCCAGACCTCGCCTAATGCGTGATGATGGTGGCGTCCACGTTCATGCCGGGACGCAGGACCACACCGTCCGGGAGGGAATCAAAGACGATCTTGACCGGGATGCGCTCCACCACTTTGACGTAGTTGCCGGTGGCGTTCTCGGGTGGCAACAGGCTCATGCGCGCGCCCGTGCCGCCGGCGATGGAGTCCACTTTGCCCGCCAGGGTGCGGCCGTACATGTCCACATGCACTTCGGCGGACTGGCCGGCGTGCACGCCGGCTAGCTGCGTCTCCTTGAAGTTGGCCGTCACCCAGACGTCCTTCAGAGGAATGAGCGCCATCAACGCCTGGCCGGGCTGCAGGATCTCGCCGGGTTCCACGCTCTTCTTGGTTACACTACCGTCAACCGCCGCCACTATGGTGGTGTAACTGAGATTCAACTCGGCGGCCTCCAGGTTCGCGCGGGCTTCCTGCACCTTGGCTGCCGCGGATACGGCTTGCGCGGCGGTCACCAGGACCTGCCGTTCGCCCGCCTTGGATTGCGCCACCTCCGCCCGCATCTGCCGCACGCGCGCCTGCGCCGCTTCGTAAGCCGCGCGCGCGTTGGCGGCGGACTGCTGGGACGATTCCACGCGATCCTGCGCCGCTTTCACCTGGGCGGCGGACACTTTGGCGGCCGCCGTGTAGGCATCGAACTGCTGTTGCGAGATTTCCGCCTTGGCCACCAGCGGACGCATGCGCGCCAGGTCGGCTTGCGCCTTTTCATTGTCCGCCTCCGCCGCCGCCAGATTGGATCGCGCCATGGCGATTTCCGAGGTTCCGGCTTGATCGGCGGCCACCTGCGCCTGCAAGGCCTGAGCCTCGGCGGTGGCCAGCCCGGCGGACACTCCGCTCGTGCCGCTGCTGGTGGTTTCGCGCGTCAGCGGCACGGTCACCTGCGCGGCGCGCGCTTGCGCTTCGGCCAGCGCCAGTGCCGCCTTCTCCTGATCCACCTTCGCCTGGTAATCGCGCGGGTCGATGCGCACCAGCACATCTCCGGCTTTTACTTGCTGGTTGTCGTTGACCAACACCGCGGTCACGCTACCGGAGATCTTGGCGGCAATCGGGACAATGTGTCCGTCCACCTGCGCATCGTCGGTCGAAACCCGATATCGGAAGTGCAGCCAGAAACCCAGGGCCACCAGCGCCAGAACCAAACCCCCACCCAGGACCGCGAGCAACGCCTTGAAACGCGACCGCGGCGAACGCGGCGAACGCGTCAAAGCCTCGCGCGGCTCCTCGCTGACTGGTTTCTCCTCGTCCATCGTGTAAGTCTCCATCGTATCCCCTCCTGTTGCTGCTTGTAACTACTTCGCGTAGATAGCTTCCATCTGCCCGGTGGCGCGCGCCAAGTCGGCGCGCGACTGGTTGTAGCGGTAAAGCGCCACGATCTGGTTGTCGTTGGCCCGCGCCAGCGCATCCTGCGCGCTGATCACTTCGATGTTATTGGCGACACCCGCCTGGAACCGGTCGCGTGCCTGCACGACCTCTTCATTTGCCAGTCCCACGGCCTGGTTGGCGACTTCTACCTCGTGTCCCGCGGCGGCCAATTGGGCGATAGCCGTGCGCACCTGCAAGGCGATCTGGTTGCGCTGCTCCTGTTGCTCTTGCGCAATCCTGCGCAACTCCAGATCGGCCTTGCCCTGTTCCGCGCCGATGCGCCCGCCGGTGAACAACGGCACGTTCAGAGTCAAGCCGTAGGTGTAAGCCGGTATGGCGGTGGCGGGCGTCAAGCCCTGCTCTGACCAGTAACCTTCGAAGCTCAGGCTCGGATAGCGGCTCTCTGCCGCTTGCCGCCGGGCCAATTCCGCTTGCCGCTGGGAGTGCGCCAGGGCCTTCATCTCCGGACGATTGGCGTACGCCGCTTCCAGACTCTGATCCACCTGAATCGCGGGCGTATCGAAAAAGCTTACCTGGTCCGCCAGTTCGATTTCGCGTTTGGGATCCACGTTCAACAGTTGCGCCAATCCATAAAGCGATGTTTGAAACTGCGTTTGCGATTCGATCAGCCGTTGGCGCTCGTTTTGCAATTCAACGTTGGCGCGCAGCGTATCGATGCCCGTGCCCACGCCGCTTTTCTGCATGTCGGCGGCCTGATCATACAGGGCCTGCGCCAGATCCACCCGCGACTGCGCGGCTTTCACGTCCGCCGATGCGCGCAAGCTGCCCAGATATTGTGAAACCACCAGTTCGGCGATCTGCTCGCGCACTCCTTGCTCTTGCGCACGCGCCGTGTTCACGCCTTCCTTGGATGCCTGCCACCGCCGCCAGAGCGTCAGATCGAAGACCGGCGCGGAAAAGTTGGGACCTGCCTGATACACCTGGTAAGGTCCCAGGTGACCGGGCAGCGGAAAGCTGGGAGGCAGGTGCTGGATGCCGAACAAGGGCGCCACGGCCAGCCGCTGGGTGTGCTCGAAGGCCTGCAGGCTGGCTTGCGGCAGCAGTCCGGCACGCGCCAACTTTTGGTCCTCCTGGCTTTGGGCGACGTTCAGGTTGCCGATCTGCACTTGCGGATTCTGGTTCAGCGCCATCTTGACGGCGTCGGGCAACGTGAGGCGCAACCGCGTGACGTCCTGCGCGCGAGCGGCGGCGGCCATCGCCAGCGTGACGGCGATGACGGTCAACGCGGTCTTCGCGGCCTGCCTGATCTGGTCGATAATGCATTGATTCAGCGGACTGCGCGCCACTAACTCAGCGCCGCTCTGGTGCATGTGGGTCAGCAGGTCCCGGCCGGCGCAATCGATGTATCCGACGTCAGCCAAATCGATGATCAAGCCTGAACTCGGCGAGCCCGCGGCGGTCGCGCGCCAGGTTCGCTCCAGCTCCCGCACCCAAGGTCCGGTAAGCTTACCTTCCAACTTCAAGGTCGTCGATCGAGCCGATTCCTGAATGGTGATGCGCAGCATGCCGGCATTCATGCACTCCGGCGGCCTAATGGGAAACAAGGGTTTTCAATGGGATACCGGCGATGCCGAAGAGTTGCCGATGCCGACAGTTAGGCACGCGCCGTTATTTCGGCGGCCTGAATGGTGCTGTTGTATACTATCCTGTTGCGCGGACATCCCGGGTTAGTATCCGCGCAGACATTCGAAAAGGAGCGCAGGCATTCGACTATGAAGATCCACCGCTTGTTATTCGCATGGCTTATCACCCTGGTTCTGGCCGCTGTCGCTCAGGACGTTTTGAACAATGACGCCGTTGTGAGAATGGTTAAGTCGGGCCTTGGTGAAAAGCTGATTGTCAGTATGGTGGAGAACCAACCGGGTCAGTATTCCGTGACGCCGGACGAAATTGTAAAACTGAAAGCCCAGGGAGTGCCGGAAGGCGTATTGGCGGCCATGGTGGCCAAAGGGTCGTCGCACAACGTCAAGGCCTCTGGCGCCACGCCGGGCGACAGCGCGGCTCCAGGCGATCCGAACGATCCCATGGTTCCGCACGATTCCGGCATCTGGCTATTTGGCAAGGACCGCGACGGAAAACCTCAGATGACCGTGTTGGAACGTGCCGCTTACCAGGGATCGAAGACGGGCGGGATGTTGGGGTCGGCGCTGACTTACGGGATTAAGAAGGCGAAGACGAAGGCGATCCTGCCAGGCCAGCATGCCAGCCTGCAGATACAGGACGGCAGTCCGGTATTCTATTTCTACTTCGAGGATAAAGCGGCTGGCCTGGGGAAGACCTATTTCGGTGTGAACAGCATCTCGAACCCGAACCAGTTCGCGTTGATCAAGCTGGACGTCACCAAATCCAACCGCGAAACCGTAATCGGGCAGTTCAGCATGCTGGGAGCCTCCAGCGGGACGAACGAAAAGGCGATGGTCGCTTTTAAGTCGGAGCGTCTGCGGACCGGTCTTTACAAAGTTACGTTGAACGCGGCTTTGCAACCGGGCGAGTACTGTTTTCTGGCCTCCTCCGGCATGATGACGACCGGGGCATACGGAGCAGCCGGCGGAGGCGCCGCCAGCGCAGCCGACATCTTCGACTTCGGCATCTCTCTGCAGTAAGCTTTAGTTCTCCGTAGAGTGCAGGCCCCCCGCTCCGGCGCGGAATGCTACGTTTGTCCGGACGGGGTCGTCGTCGAGGGGCTGCTGGCAGTTCCATATGCACGCGCCGCAGAAGACGCATTTCTCGTGATCGAAGAGCGGCACGCCGTCCGGGCCGGGGGTCAATGCCTGGCCGGAGCACATTTCGATACACAGCTTGGTGGTGCAGCGCTCGCAGAAGTCGGGATATAGGATGCGGACATGGTCGGCGTATCCCGCGGGCGCTTGGACCTTGCCTCCGACCAGTAGCGCATCCTGCTGGGACATGAGCAGCTTTCCATCATGGGGCACGGCCGGCCAGCCACAGCGGTCCATGAGCGCATCGTGGACGGCGATGCCGCGCGAATAACATTGGTGGCGCACCTGCTCGATTTCATCGGGCATCAGCTTACCGAAGTAATACTCTTCCGGTGTGGGCAGCAGTTGCGGTTCGCCGGATAGGGAAAGACGGCCCTGGGTGGCGCCCGCCAGCGCCATTCCTATCAGCCCCGTAATTACGCCGCGATGGAATCCGTCGCGGGCCTTTTCCGCGATACGGCTTTCGGCTTCCACCCAGCTCGCGCGGCGCCGCGCCACGTAGGTCTGTTCCAGGTTTTGCTTGCTGAACGGCTTGCCCGCCTGGCGCAACTCCAAAACAGCTTCCGCAAGCTGGGAGCCGGTGGTCCAGGCTTCGTCGACGCCGGATCCGGTCAGGACATTGGTGCTGCCGGAACACTCGCCGATGCGCGCGTAGCCATCCCCCGCCAGAAACGGTTCGCCGTGCTTGCCGGCTTCCTGCAGCGATTTAGCGCCCCAGGAGCGCAGCGTGGCGCCCTGCAGATAACGCCACAGATACGGATGCTGGATGTAGTGCTGCAGGTAGCGATAGGACGTACGTGCGGGGTTCTGGAACCACGACGGCACGAAGATCCCCACGGTGGCTAGACGATCCGGTTGCACATAGAAAAACCCGAAGATTTCCGGCTCCGGATACCCAAAGGTGTGGATGACGGTGCCCGGTTCGAGAATTGTATTCTCAGGAAGTTCCACGACCATCTTGGTGCCCACGGCCCATTCATGCTGATGGCGCCCGGATGGCAATCCGATGAACGCGTCCAGTTGGCGTCCGACGGCCCCCACCGGTCCATCACCAACGACGGTAAGCGCCGCGTGGATGTCCATACCGGGCATATAGCCCGGCTCGGGACGGCCCCTGAGATTGGTGCCCTGATCGAGCAGGCGCACGCCGATCACGCGTTCGTCCTCCTCTACAAGCGCCTCGGAAACCGGCATGCCGGGCCAAATCTGGATGTTGCCGCTGGCCATGACCTGCGCTCCGGTCCACTGCATGAACTGGCCGATGGATAGGAGCAAGCCACCATCCTTCCGCAGAAAGGCAGGAGTGAAGGGGAGTTCCCAGGCCGCATGACGCGGCAGGCGGAGCATGCGCAGGAGCCGGTCGGCGGCACGCAGAGGGAGCGACCGGCGGCTGGCGCCGATAGGGTCGAGCAAGTAGACGAGTTTCTCGTGCCGAACGGCGGCGGCCATGGGGATCTCAGCCGGGTTCAGGTCCGGGAACGTGGCACGAATGCCGCGCGCGCGGGTGACCGCGCCGGAGACGCCAAACGCGATGTCGTCGGCGCGTTCGTAGCAGATCACCTGCAGGTTTGGGTCGCCCGCGCGGGCCAGCGTGGCGAGGAAACCGCCCATGGCCGGCCCGAAGCCGACGCAGACGATATCCACGTCCATGGACTGCCGTTCTTCGCTCATGCCGGGTAATCCAAAGCCTCGGGGATCATGACGTGCTTTAGCGCCTCGGCGGCCCGATCCTTGGCGAGACAGGCGCTGGTCAGGCAGCCATCCATGCGGACGCGCAGGCGGCTGAATTGATCGTAGCCCGCGAAATTCGCACAGGGTCCGGCCTTGGGCGGATGCGTGCCGTCGCTTTCGATGACGTCGGTATAGCCGCGCGCAATGCTGGCGATGCCAGGAATCATGCCTTCCATGGCTTCCAGATCTTCGGCGTGATAACACGAGGCGCAGCCCTCCGTATCCCAAGACGGGTGACGGTTGTAGCCAAACACCAATTCCGCGCAGATGCGTCCGGCTTCACCGGCGGCGCGGGCGCTCTGCACGTGGCACAAATCGGTGAGGAAGGCGAGCGCGCCGGGATCGACATCGGGGCCGCCCTGCGCCTCAAGTTGCAGGGCATCGAGAATCTGACAACGCGTCGCCAACAGCCAGCACAGCGCGTCCGCCAGCGGGAAGGTGACGCCGTGACGCGAACTCTGATATAAGCGGCCGCCATCGGCATCGTTGGCGGTTTGCAGATGATGCAGCGACCACAGCCACATCTGCATCGCCGTGCCCAGCGTGCAGGCGCCAGTGCCGGGGTGCGTGGAGGCGATCATGCGCATCTCACCGATCCACTGGCGGAACTGCGCCAGGAACAATTCATCCGTCATGGTGACGGAAAGCTGGCGGCGTTGCACGGACTCGGGGCCTTCGTAAGTGGCTTCCAGTTGTGCATCCATCCACTTGTGCCCCAAAAAGCCGGGACAATCCTCGGTGATACCGTAGCCGCCCATCAGACTAACGGCTTCGCGCATCATATTGGCGCCGTGGCCGGTGTTCCAAAGTTTGCAAGCCGGGCAGAGGACGTTGGCCACGGAATCGAGCAAGGCGAATTGCAGCATCGGTTCAGCGGGCGGACGCGGCTCGGGCGTGGCAAGATAATCGAGCGCTTCCTTTTGCAGCTTGCGCATGGCGCGAAGGGTGCTGGTTCCCCCGGTTACACCGTCGCGTGCGAACTTTTCGTTCCTCAGCCGCTCCAGCGGATCGAGTTCGTCGAACAGGCGGGCGGCGGCGAAACCCAACGATGCGCCGGCCTCGCCGGTGGCCCAGATCTCGACCAGACGGTGCAGGGTGTCCTCTTTCAATTGCAGGCCGAGTTCGTAGCGCGGCGATCCGGGAGTGGCACTCTCGCCGCCACGGAAGCGTCCGCGCTGATAGCGAATGATCGGTTCGACGGCGGAGAGCAGCTTGGCGGCGGTCATGACGCCGACGGTGACACGGGTGCGGCGGAAAACCGCTTCGATGATCTCGCCGTGGCTGTAGCGGGGCACGATTGCGCCGTTCTTGATGGTGTAGCCGCCCACGATACGGCTGGCGGGCACGCGCAGGCTGAAAATGGGATCGCTGGTGGAGGACAACTGGTGCACCAGCTTGCGCGTGGGTGTGCCGCGGTCGAAGATACCCGGGTCGGTTTCGTGCAGGATGATCATGCAGGTCTTGGAGATGCGCGGATCATCGGTATCCACGGCAGCCGTAACGAAGTTGGCGAAGCCCATGTTGGTGATGAAGCGGCCGCGCTTGTCGACCTGCAGCATCGGCTCGGCGCCCTCCGTCCACTCGGCCACGCGGACCTTGCCGGCCAGGATGCCGGTCTCTACGCCGACATAAGGGATCGGCTCGGTGAGCGCAAAAGCGCCGCGCCAGGGGTGACGGTCCTCGCCGGGCTGGGCAGGGGCGCAGAGGCGCAGGTAAGTATCGCGCTGTTCGGGCGTGCCGCGTTCGTGAATGGGAGACAAGGCCAGACAACCGGCCAGGCTGCCGGTGGCGGCTCCGGCATCCACCCAGGCGAGTTCGAATGCCACCAGTGCCAACGCCAGGTTTTTGGGGCCGGCGATCAGGCCGCCCTGTTCCGGATCGAGGAAGACCCCGGTGACACCGGACTCGTCGAAATGCCGCAGCAGACTTTGCTTGGCGGGGGTCCAGGCGTGGGTATTGCGGGCGCCTTCGGCGACCAGGCGGGCTACCGGCCCGCGCGCCACGGCGCGGGTGGATTGCACCAACATCTGGAGATCGTAGCGGTGGGAGAAGCGCCATTGGATCTGGCGTACATCGTCGCCGGGGAGGGCACGCAGCGTTTCTTGGCTGTGCGCAACGGCTGTGGACATGGGGCCGTCCTTTCTGGATTGTATTGATGGTGCAATCGCAATGCCACGCACCGGATTGGGGAAATAAAGGACTTACGGGTCCTTAACTATCTGTAAGGGAGGGTCTAGGGTCTAGTCACCCAATTCGGAGATTGGCTTCGTTTCGTAGTGCTTTCCGGTGGGCGACGAACGAAATCGCGCGCGCGATGTTTCACACAGTTCTCCGAGTGGTTTCGCCTGCGCTATTGTGCTTGTTTTCTTGCCCTTAGGAAAAAACAAAAAAAACGAACCCGAACTCAGGCGGGCAGCCTGCTATCCATCCGATCAAGCTAACACGCCGGCACGGACAGTGCGGGGGGACGCGGCTGATCCGGTATTCAATAAGCTCTTTGATTGCAGCCTCACGGGCGGCTCGCCGGCGATTTCGGAGGTGTCATTGGCGCGTGTGACCGGCCCTCTGGGCAATTCGTACTAGCCACCCGTTGCCGTTGGAAATCAACCAATTGTTTTCTTATGGCCATCCGCCATGTTTTCTTTCTGTAACCTGGCCCGTGGATCCGCGCATGTGTTTGTAAAAAAACGGCCAAAGCTGGTGGATTGCCGGCTAATAAAGCAAATAAAGTTATCGTTGGTTAATCTAATTATTGAACTGGGAATTCTTTCGGGATATCATTATCGAGTTCACGGTTAATTATCTGGATGGCCAGGGAAGGATGACAGTTCCAATGGTTAACGACGCCATGCAACTTCAGTCAACAGATCTCGAGTTGGCAACCTTCGGCGAGGTACTTTACGCCTTCAGCACGCTGCGGTCGACTTCCAGTCGGCGGCGGGGGGCGCGCGCCAACGGCGAATTGCTGCCGTGGGACGATAGCATGCTGAATGCGGCCGCCGAACGCGAGTCGCAGCAGCTGCCGCCGCGGATGGCACCGGCTGCGGCGCCACGCGTGAGTCCGATCGATCTGGACAGACCGGTCAAGACGCGGCGAGCTTCCGGACGGTGCCATTGCGGCGAGTGCCGCAACTGCCAGGAGAATGCCCGCTGGGAGCGCATTTTCCAGGAGAAGTTCGCCAATGCGGATTATTATCACCACGATATCCGCATCCGGTACGCTTCCCCGTTGAGCAGCGTGTAGCTCTCCACAGGCGTCCGCCTGCGCCCTATACTGGATGTATGCCCGCATCCATCAGGCTCGTCGAGCCGGCGCAGAATGAATTCCTGGCGGAACTGGAGAAGCGCTCCGGCCGCCCCAACCACTTTTTCCGCAGCATGGCCAACCGGCCGGAAGTCCTTAAGAGTTTTGTCCCTTTCTATGGCACGATCATGGGGGCCGGCTCGGTCGACCGGCGCACCAAAGAGCTGGTTTACCTCACCGTTTCCTATACCAATCAATGTGCGTATTGCACGGCGGCGCATGTGGCCTCCGGCCGTAAAGCAGGCGTCTCGGAAGAGGAGATGCAGGCTTTGCAGAGCGGGCAGGACGGCGGCTTCAGCGCTTCCGAGCAGGCAGCCATTCAATATGCCCGGGAGCTCACGAAGACAGCGGACGGCGCAGAAACGCGCCCAGCCCTGAACGCGCACTTCAACGACGAGCAGGTCGCCGAACTGACGCTAATTGCCGCATTGGCCAACTTCACGAACCGTTTCAACAACGGGCTGGACCTGTTACCCGAATAACCGCGGCGGCGATGGCGATCCTGAGCGGTATTAATCCTATATTAGAAAGTTTGAAATCGGGGCGTCCGTTGGACCGAATTCTAATTGCCAAAGGCGCCGGCGGACCGCGCGTGCAGCAGATTATCGAATTGGCGCGCCAGGCGCCGGTGCCGGTTCGTTTCGAGGAGCGGGCTTCGCTGGACCGGCTGGCGGGCACGCCGGCGCACCAGGGCGTAATTGCCATGGGGGCCTCGCAGAAATACGCCGATTTGGACGACGTTATGGGCGCACCGTTGCTGGTGGTGCTGGACGGCGTAGAGGATCCGCACAACCTGGGCGCCGTTGCGCGGACGGCACACGCGGCGGGTGCGGGAGCGATTGTCATACCCGAGCGGCGGGCGGCGGGGCTCACGGACGTGACCGCCAAGGCCGCGGCCGGCGCCCTGGCGCACCTACCGGTGGCACGCGCTACCAACATCAATCGGGCGCTTGAAGCGCTGAAGGAACGCGGGTATTGGATTTACGGCCTGGACGAGCGCGGCGCCGAAGATTACGACAAGGTCGCGTACAACGCTCCCACGGTGCTCGTATT
This sequence comes from Bryobacteraceae bacterium, assembly GCA_049511415.1. GTDB lineage: Bacteria > Acidobacteriota > Terriglobia > Bryobacterales > Bryobacteraceae > Bog-159. Next base: position 27,702 of record JBEKYC010000028.1, read on the forward strand.
CGGCGGCGAAGGCAAGGGGTTGCATGAGCAGGTGCGCAAGCATTGCGACGTGCTGGTGCGCATTCCCATGCAAGGGCAGATCCCCTCGCTGAATGTTTCGGTCGCGGCGGGCATCGTGCTATTCGAGTTGAGACGGCGTTCGCGCGCCACATAGTAGAATCAGATATCTATGCGAAGACTGGCGTTGGCGATTGGCGTGACGGCGCTTGCGCCCGCTTGGGCGGCGCAGCCGGTGCATGCGCGGCACGCGATGGTCGTCACCGTGGAACAGCACGCCACCGACGCCGGAGTCGCGGTGCTGGAAGCAGGCGGCAACGCGGTGGACGCGGCGGTAGCCGTAGGGTTCGCGCTGGCCGTCACGCATCCTTCGGCGGGCAACATCGGCGGCGGCGGATTCATGCTGGTGCGGCTGGCGGAAGGCCGCACGGCATTTATCGATTTTCGGGAACGGGCGCCGGAGAAGGCTTCGCGCGATATGTACCTGGACGCCGCCGGCAAGCCGACGCAGGACAGCGTAGTGGGGTATCGCGCGGCGGGCGTTCCCGGCTCGGTGCGCGGATTTGAATATGCGTCTAAGAAATATGGACGAAAACCATGGGCCGACGTGGTGGCGCCGGCGGTGGCACTGGCGGAAAAAGGATTTCCCGTGTCGTACGGCTTCGCCAAATCGCTGGAACGATCGGCCGGCCTGCTGGGACGCTTTGCGGAATCGAAGCGCATTTTCCTGCGCGACGGAAAACCCTACGAATTGGGCGAGACGCTCGCGCAGCCCGAATTGGCGCGCACGCTGGAACGCATCCGGCGCGACGGCGCACGCGACTTCTACGAAGGCGAGACGGCACGCCTGCTGGCGGCGGACATGGAAAGGCACGGCGGGCTGATCACGCTGGCGGACCTGAAGAATTACGCCGTGGCCGAACGCCAGCCGCTTACTGGGAAGTATCGGGATTATGAGATCATCACGTCGCCTCCGCCGAGTTCGGGCGGCATCGGCATCCTGCAAATGCTGGGCGTGCTTGAAGGATCGGGGTATGAGAAAGCGGGCGCGGGATCGGCGGCCACGCTGCACTTCATAGCGGAGACGATGCGGCGCTACTTCGCCGATCGTGCCCAATACCTGGGCGATCCGGATTTCGTGAAGGTGCCGGTGACGACCCTGCTGGACAAGAACTACATCGCCAGGCTGCGCCAATCGATCGATCCGGAGCACGCCACGCCGAGCACCGACATTCATGCGGGCAGATTGGTGGGAGCGGAATCAAGCCAGACGACGCATTATTCGATCGTGGATGGGGACGGCAATGCGGTGGCTGTCACGTATACCTTGAACTTCGGATACGGTGACGGCGTGACCGTGCCCGGACTGGGTTTTCTGCTCAACGATGAGATGGACGATTTTGCCGCCAAGCCCGGCACGCCAAACGGATTCGGCCTGGTGCAAGGCGAAGCCAACGCGATTCAGCCAAACAAAAGGCCGCTTTCGTCGATGACGCCGACCATTGTCACGCGCGGCGGCAAGGTGGATCTGGTGGTGGGCTCGCCCGGCGGCCCCACGATCATCAACAGCGTGCTGGAAGTGATTTTGAACGTGGTCGATTTCGGCATGAACGTGCAGGACGCCGTCAATTGGCCGCGCATACATCACCAGTGGCTGCCGGATCAACTGGTGATGGAGCGCGGCTTTTCACCGGATACCATCGCTTTGCTGAAGGCCCGCGGGCACCAGGTAAGAGTTATCGGCGCGATCGGCGAAGTGGCCGCCATCGAATCGCACGACGGGTGGCTGGAAGGCGCCGCCGATCCGCGCACCGAGGGCGCCGCCAAAGGATTCTAAAGCATGCATCACGTTCTTTCGACGCATCTGTTCGTCGGCCACCGGCTGACAGTTGCGCAACTCGACAAAATTCAGCGCGCGGGGATTCCGGCCGTGGAAATTTTCTGCGCGCGGCAGCACCTGGATTATCGTGACCGGGCACAGATTACGGAGTTGGGCCACTGGTTCCGCGACTCCGATCTGAAGCTCTATTCCATACACGCTCCCATGCACACGGATGACATTTGGGGCAAATCGGGGCCGCATGCGGTCCTCAGCATCACCGAACCGGTGAAGAGCAAGCGGCTGGAAGTGGTGGATGAGATCAAGCGGGCGCTCGAAATCAGCGAGACGATTCCGTTCCAATATGCCGTGCAGCACATCGGTGTTCCGGGCGAGGAATATTCGGAACGCGCGGTGGATGCGGCTTTCTCGGCGTTGGAGCAGATCAGCCTGTTCGCGCGGCAGCGCGGGGTCGAGGTGCTACTGGAAAACATTCCCAACGGGCTTTCGACTCCGGAGCGGCTGATGCTGTTTCTGGAGCTCACGCACCTGGATCTGAATTTTGTTTTCGACGTGGGGCACGCCAACATCGGCTCTGGCGTGGAGGAGGCGTACAACGTAATGAAGGAGCGCATCCGCTCGACGCATATTCACGACAACGACGGGCAGGCCGACAAGCACTTGTTTCCGCTGCTGGCCGAAGGCGGTTCGGTGGATTGGAAGAAGACCATGGACCTGCTGCGCACGCGCGCGGACCAATATCCGCTGATGCTGGAGTTGAAGGAGGCTGCGGAGCTTTCCCTGGCTTCGGCAGTGGAGGTTTTCGACCGCCTGGAGGATTTGTGAGCGCACCCCGCATTACCATCGCCGAAGCGTCGCAGCACGTTGGCGAAACGGTCCGCATCGCGGGCTGGCTGTACAATCTGCGCAAATCCGGCAAAATCGTATTCCCTATTTTGCGCGACGGCACGGGACTGATGCAGTCGGTAGCTGTGAAGAGCGCGCTCGCGGAAGAGCTATTCGAGACCATCAAGAATCTGACGCAGGAATCGTCCATCATCGTGACCGGCAAGATCCGCGCCGAGCAGCGCGCCACCGGCGGCTACGAGATGGATGTGGAAGATGTGGAAGTGGTGCAGCGCGTCCCGGAGAGCGATCCGTATCCCATTACGCCGAAAGATCACGGCGTCGAATTTCTGATGGATCACCGGCATCTGTGGCTGCGCAGCCAGCGGCAGCACGCCATCATCCGGGTGCGGCACGAAATAATCCGGGCGGTGCGCGATTACTTCGATTCGCACGGCTTCACGCTGGTGGACACGCCGATTTTCACGCCGGCAGCTTGCGAGGGCACCACCACGCTGTTCGAAGTGAACTACTTCGAAGACAGCAAGGCTTATTTGACGCAATCGGGCCAGCTTTATAACGAAGCCACGGCCATGGCGTTCGGCAAGGTCTACACGTTTGGGCCGACGTTCCGCGCGGAGAAATCCAAGACGCGGCGGCATCTGACCGAATTTTGGATGGTGGAGCCGGAGATGGCTTACGCCACGCTGGAAGACGTGAAACAGCTTGCGGAAAGCATGCTGGTATTCGTGGCCGGGCGGGTGTTGGAGAACCGGCGCGAGGAGTTGAAGGTGCTGGAGCGGGATGTTACTAGGTTGGAGGCTATCCAGGCGCCATTTCCGCGCATGAGCTACGACGAAGCCGTGAAGTTGCTGCAGGCGAAGGGCAGCGAGATTCAATGGGGGGGCGACTTCGGTGGCACGGACGAGACGCTGGTAAGCGAAGGCTTCGACCGCCCGCTGATGGTGGATGGCTATCCTTCGGCGGTGAAGGCGTTCTATATGGCGCCCGATCCGGCGCGGCCGGAGGTGGCGTTGGGCGTGGATGTGCTGGCGCCGGAAGGATACGGCGAGGTGATTGGCGGCGGGCAGAGGATTCACGATCTGGATCTGCTGATGCGGCGCATTGAAGAGCAGAAGCTGCCGCCGGAAGCGTTCGACTGGTATTTGGATTTGCGGAAATATGGCAGCGTGCCGCACGGCGGATTCGGCATGGGGATCGAGCGCTGCGTAGCATGGCTGTGCGGGCTGGAGCACATCCGGGAGACGATTGCGTTTCCGCGAATGCTATACCGGCTGCGGCCGTGATGCCGTATGGTCCGGCATGCGATAGGCGATAACCAGGAATCCGACGCCCGCCAGCAATGCCAGCGGCGCGACACTGAACATCGTCGGAATCATCTCCAAGAGCATCAGAAGGCCTGCGATGATCACCGCGGTTTGCCGCGAGCGGATGGCGCCCCAGATTCCCAGCGCCGCAGCGAGGAGGATTACGCCCTGAACCGCTACGGCCTCCGCGGCCGCCCGAAGCGTGGTCTCGTCCTGGCCTGTGATTTGCCGGCACGAGTGACTCGCGCTCGCGGGAAGACTGCCGGAGCCGCGCCAGACGACACAAGGACTTGCGATCTGGCTGAAGAAGTAAGCAACGGAACCGATCGCCACAAGGGCAATCGGCAACGCGACGAGCACCGCCGCCCAGGTTCCTTTTCGCCGCATAGCCTAACTCTCTCGCTGGACCGATTATAGCGCCGCACGAAGCCCAAACGGCGACGTGCGTTACACTCGATTGTGCATGCGTCAGTCTCATATCGCCGTGATCGGCGCGCCATTGGACCTCGGCCAAGACCGCCGGGGCGTGGACATGGGTCCATCCGCGATCCGCGTGGCCAATCTGAATAAGCGGCTGGCAACCCTGGGCTATCATGTCGACGATCTCGGCAACGTGCCCGTGGATCAGCCGGAAAGCCTGCCGGAAGGTCCGGCCAGCGCCAAGTATCTGCCGCAGATTGCGCTGGCGTGCAAGCGACTGGCGGGCATGGTGGATCGCGCACTCACCAAGAAGCAAGTTCCGCTGGTGCTGGGCGGCGATCATTCCGTGGCGGTGGGCACGGTGGCCGGGGTTTCCCGCCACTTCCGGCGCAAGAAACAGGAGATCGGGCTGATCTGGATCGACGCGCACGCCGACATGAATACGCCCGGTACATCACCCAGCGGCAACGTACACGGCATGCCGCTGGCTTGCTGCGTGGGGCTGGGACCGACTGAGCTGGTGGATCTACTGAAGTACGCGCCGAAGGTGAATCCGCGCAAGACCGTGCTGGTGGGTCTGCGCGACGTGGATGTGCTGGAGAAGGGCCACGTGCGCGAAACGGGAGTGCGCGCGTTCACCATGCGGGACATCGACGAGCGCGGCCTGCGCTCGGTGATGGACGAAGCCTTCCGCATCGCGACGGAAGACACCGCCGGCTTTCACCTTTCGCTGGATATGGATTGGATCGACCCGCAATTCGCGCCCGGCGTGGGCACGCAGGTGCGCGGCGGGGCGACGTATCGCGAAGCGCATCTGGCCATGGAATTGATTAACGACAACGGCCGCATGGTGTCCATGGAAGTGGTGGAAGTGAATCCGGTAATCGACGAGATGAACCGCACGGCGGATTTGGCAGTTGAAATGATCATGTCGGCGCTGGGCAAGAAAATCCTATGAAAATCAGAGTCGCCGTGATCTACGGCGGGCGCAGCGGAGAGCATGAGATTTCCATTCGTTCGGCGAAATCCATCCTGGCGGGATTGGATCGCGAACGGTATGAGGTCAGCGAGTTCTTCATTGATAAAGCCGGCAAATGGTCGCCGGGGCCGATCCTGCCGGAGCCGGGGGCGCATCCGGATATAGACGTCGTGTTTCCGGTTTTACACGGCACCTTCGGGGAGGATGGCACCGTGCAAGGATTGTTGGAGCTGGCCGGACTGCCTTATGTAGGCGCGGCCGTGCTGGCTTCGTCCGTCTCGATGGATAAAGAGATGATGAAGCGCGTGTGCTCGGAGCGGGGTCTGCCGATTGTGGAGTATGTGACGCTCACGCGCGAGCAGCTTGACCCGGAGCCGATTGCGTGCCGCTTTCTGTTTCCGGTGTTTGTGAAGCCGGCGAACCTGGGTTCGTCGGTGGGGATCTCGAAAGTCCACAACGCGGAAGAGTTGGGGCCGGCGTTGCGACTGGCCGCGGAGTTCGACCGCAAGATTATTGTGGAGCGCGGCATCGTGGGGCGGGAGCTGGAATGCGCGGTGCTTGGCAACGAAGATCCGATGGCTTCCCTGCCCTGCGAGATACTACCTTCGAAGGAGTTTTACGACTACGAGGACAAGTATCTGCTGGACCGAGCCGAGTTTCGCCTGCCGGCCGAACTGGCTGAGGCGCAGATGGCGGAGCTGCGGCGGCTGGCCGTTGAATGCTACCGCGCGGTGGGCTGCGAAGGCATGGCGCGCGTCGATTTTCTGCTGGAATCGGCGACCGGCAAACTGTACCTGAACGAGATCAATACGATCCCCGGGTTCACTTCGATCAGCATGTATCCGAAGATGTGGGAGCACAGCGGGCTGGGCTTTTCGGCGCTGGTCGACCGGTTGATTGCGTTGGCCCTGGAGCGACAGGCAGCGAGGAGAGCTACGCGCTTTGCGCGGTGATTGCGGCGGCTGCCGCCGACGGCCACCAGGGTCCGGATTACAAGAAGAGGAAGAAAGAATGACTTGTACTCTTTGCAGGCACGGCCAAAACCGTAGCTGCGATCGTTAACTTTCACTCCAACGGGACGACACGACCGTCATCCTGAAAGGCGTTCCCGCGGATGTGTGCGACAACTGCGGCGAATACCATCTGTCGGAGGATGTAACCCGGCGTGTCATGGAACGCGCCGAGGTGGCGGTCACCAGCGGGGCGGAAGTCGAGATCCTGGGCTTCGCGGCAAGATTACATCAGCAATGGCACGGGCGATTTTGCCACCACCTGTCCGCAATCCACGCAGAATCCCGCTTCCTTCACGTCCAGCCGCTCCACCCCGTGGCTCGACGTCATCACACAGCGCCAGTCGTCGCAATGACGCAGGCCGAAGGTATGGCCCAGTTCGTGGGCGGCTTCTTTGACGAGGCGCTCGCGCATTAGCTCGTCGCGCGGCGGCAGGCCGTAGAATTCCTCGCGCAGCCGATGGAGCGAGACGACCGCGCAACTGCCCATCAATTGGGCTTCGCCGAACACGAAGGTCAGCACCGGCACGTAAAGGTCGACGGAAGTGACCGCCAGCAGCCGGGCGCCCTTCTCGACCAGCGGCTGGATGGCCTGTAGGATGGCGGTGGAGTAGTACTGATTGCGCTGGCGGTCGCGCGCGAATGCCACATCCAGCCGCTCCGGCCGGACGCGGCATTCCATGCGGAAAGTCTCCGCCAGCCGAAGAGCCAAGCCACCTAAAACTTCCGCCGGAACTTCGATGCCCACCAGTTGAATCACGTTATTTCAAACCGTAGCGCCGCAGCTTGTTGTAGAGCGTGGTGCGATCGATATCCAAAATGCGGGCGGCGCGGGAGAGGTTGTTGTCTGTCTCGCGCAGGACGCGTTCGATATGGACGCGTTCGACGTCTTCGAGCGTGCGGCCGGTGGATGCGCCCTCGGTCTGGAACTGGAAGGAGAAGTCGGCCGGCCGGATTTCCGGGCCGCGGCAAACGACCAGCGCGCGTTCCACGGCGTTTTCAAGTTCGCGCACGTTGCCGGGCCAGTCGTGCGCCATGAGCAACTGCAAAGCCTCGGTGGAAAGCTGCGGCACGGGCCGGCTGGTGAGCAGGCAGAACTTGTTCAGGAAGTGCGCCACCAGGAGGGGAACATCTTCGCGGCGGTCGCGCAGGGGCGGCAGGTCGATGCAGAAAACGTGCAGCCGGTAGTACAGGTCGGGCCGGAAGGTGCCGGCTTTCACCAGCGCTTCCAGATTTTTGTTGGTGGCTGCGACGCAGCGGAAATCGACCTTGATCTGCTGATTGCCGCCCACGCGCACGATTTCCTTTTCTTGCAGGACGCGCAGTAGATCAGTCTGAGTCTTCAGGCTGATATCGCTGATTTCATCGAGGAAAACGGTTCCGCCATCGGCGACCTCGAACTTGCCCTTCTTACGATACTGAGCGCCGGTGAACGCGCCCTTCTCGTGCCCGAACAGTTCGCTTTCGAGTAGGGTTTCGGTGAGGGCTCCGCAGTGGATGGTCACCATGGGCATGAATCGGCGCGGCCCCGCCATATGAATGGCGCGGGCCACGACTTCTTTGCCGGTGCCACTTTCGCCGGTGATGAGCACGGTGGCTTCGGTAGGGGCCACCATCTCAATAAGCTCGTAGACTTTCTTCATGGCCGGCGCCTTACCGATGAGTTCGGTGCCGGGGGTGGCCTCTTTCAGGTTCTCGCGCAGGCGCACCACTTCGCGACGCGCCCGGCGATGCTCCAGGGCGTTGGCCACCAGGTGCGACAGCTCATCGGGATCGATGGGCTTGGTGATGTAATCGTAGGCGCCTTGCTTCAAGGCTTGCACGGCGGTTTCGACGGAAGCGTAACCGGTCATGATGATGACGGTCAGCTCCGGATCGGCCTCCCGCAGTCGGCTTTGCAGCTCCATGCCATCCATACCCGGCATCTTGATATCGAGTAGCGCTACATCGTACTCCGTATTCTGAATGGATTCCAGGGCCTCGCGCGCGCTGGCCACGGGCCGGGATTGGTATCCCTCGCTCGAGAACCACTTCCCGAGTGAATCGCGGACCACGGTTTCGTCGTCCACGATCAGGATCTTGCCTTTCGTTCTTGCTTCCACCCGATCTTCCACTTCCGTCACCATGTGTCTCCTTCGGCTGGCATGTCCGGTTACCGCATGCCCGGCGCGGAACCAGCCAGAAGGGGTTCCGCAACAGCCGGCTTAGCGGCCGGCAGGGTAATCACGAACTCCGTTCCTTGACCTGCGGTGGATTCCACCGCGATCTCGCCGCCATGTTGTTCAATGATGCTGCGCGCCACGGCCAGCCCCAGGCCCGTGCGCTGCTGATCTTCCTTGGTCGTGAAGAATGGCTCGAAGATCTGCGACAGCACTTCGGGCGGAATGCCTAGCCCGCTGTCGCGCACTCTGATGCGGGCAGGTCCGCCGGCCGCATCCATTTCCGTAGCAACCTGCAACAAGCCACCCTGTGGCATGGCTTCCGTGGCGTTCACCAGCAGCACGAGCACGGCCTGCTGGATCTGTCCGGCATCGCAGGCGACCGGCGGCATGTGCTCCTGCAGGTGGCTTTGCAACTCGATGCCGAGCAGTTCGGCCTTATGCCGCACCAACACCAGCGCCCGCCCGATCAGCGTGTTCAGATCGTTGGGTTCGCGATGGCTGGGCGCCTGCCGCGCGAACGTCAGCAGGTTGCGCATAATGTCGCCGCAGCGCTTGCTCTCCCGCTCGATAATGCGAAGCTGTTCGATCATGGTTTCGGCAGAGCCGGCAGGGCCTTTCTCCACTTCCTTAAGCGTCAGGCGGGCATAGGTGAGGATTCCGAACAACGGGTTATTGACTTCGTGCGCCACGGTGGCGGCCAACTTGCCGATGGAAGCCATTTTCTCGCTCGATAGCAACGAGCGATGCGCTTGGTCGAGTTCCTCGGTCTTGCGGCGTACGCGTTCCTCGATTTCGGCGTGGACGCCCGCGACCTCGGTGGTCATCTTGTTGAACGATGCCGCCAGATCGCTCAGTTCGTCCTGGTTACGCACGGCCAGCCGGTAATCCAGGTCGCCATCCGCCACGCGATGGGTTCCGGCGATCAACTCCTTCACGGGCCGGTAGACCACCGCCCAAATGAAAATGACGCTAACCAGCCAGATCATGGCCAGCGTGAAGGCCATGAAGAGGATCAAGTGTGTGCGGTGTTGGCCGATCTGCGCATCCACGGTGGCCAGTGAAAGGTGCGCGTCGATGACGCCCAGGACGCGCTGTCCGGCGGGATGGCAGCCGGAACATGCCGCCGCGTTTTCGATGGGGCGAATGACGCCCAGCAGCCGCTCACCCTGTCCGGAAAAAATGCGCGCGCGGTCGGGACGGTTCAGCTTCGCCAGCGGAGCGCTTTGCGCGTGGCAACCGTAACAGGCTTCGGCGCTTTTATCGACCACGCGGCCGACCTCGCCGGCATCCGTCGAAAAGGTGACGCGGCCTTCCTTATTAAAGATGCGGATGCGGCGGATACCCGGCTCGCTGCCCAGTTCCTGGATGACGTTGTAGAGCGCCTGGCGATCGTTGTGCAGCATCTGGTATCGCGTGCTGCGCTGAATGACGTCGGTGATGCGCTCGGCGGATTGCATCACCATCTCTTCGGAGTGGCGCCGCTGCTCGCGCAAGTTGAGATAGCCGAATAAAACGAACAGGGCCGCCGTGCTCGCGACCAGGCACACCGCGAGCTTGGCGGCCAGTCCGACGCGCATTCTCTGCGGCTGTGGCATCCGATTCCTAGCCGACCGATACGGGATCCTCACACCGGTCAAATGTCTCGCGAGCGGCAGTTTCCACGTGGTGCTCTTCGAAGATCGGGAAATGCTTGGCGATAACCCGGAAGACGGCAAAGCCCAGCGCGATGATGGATAACGTTACGGCGACTTCCGTCCACTTGGGCACGTAGTGCGTGCCCGAACCGGCTTCCATCCCCGTGACGCTCACGTTCAAACGGTTGGCAATGAATCCAAAGATGACTAACACGGCGCAGGCGTATAGTTTGCCCGGGTTCCAACGCACGCCGTGGCGGAACAGCAGTATGGTGGGGACGGCCAAGAGCAGAATCTCCAGACCAAACAACCAGGTTTCGGTGCGGTTCTGGCGCAGGAGGAGCAGCGCGCCACGCTGCTGCAAATCCAGGAACCGCGCGAAAAGGAATGTCATGAGCAGGACGGCCAATACGCGCGCCAGTCCGGCCGCCAGGGGCAGCTCCAGTTGGCGGCCAAAGGCGCGACTGCTATGCCAGGATTCAAATATGGTCATGGCCAGGCCGACGCAGATCGCCGACAGATAAAAGAAGATGGGCAGCACGGGCGTGTACCAGAGGGCGTACAGTTTATGCGGCACGATCAGGTACAGACTGCCCAGAGACGATTGGTGCAGCGTAGATAATATAACGCCTACGATCATGAGCGGCACCGAGATGAATTTCAGCCAGGTCAGGGGCTGCTTCCATCCCAGCTTCTCGAAAACCACGGGCGCGAATTCCAGCGCCAGAACGGTGGTGTAAAGCGTCACGCACCAAGCCACTTCGAACATCACGGAGTGCGGGTTCCACATCACCAGGGGATGCCAGACACGATCCGGCCGGCCTAAGTCGAAGAGCAGCGCAAACACCACCAGCACATAACCGAGAAATGCGGTGAGAACCGCAGGCCGCAGGATGGGCTTGTATTTCTCGACGTTGAAGATGTGCACGACCGCGACCAGCGTGAATCCACCGGCTGCCAGACCGACGCCGCACAGGATGTCGAAGCCGATCCAGATACCCCAGGGAAACTGGTCGCTCAAGTTCGTGACTCCACCCAGACCGTAGCGGACCCGCAGGTAGGTGGCATAGGCGCCGGCGGTCATCAGCAAGGCGAAGACGACCCGCCAGATGGTGATTTTCGGGAGACTGCGGTTCATCGCCGCCTCCCTTCCGTGCGCGCCACTTCGTCACGGCGATTGGTAATCCACCAGATGCCGCCGAGCAGCACCGAGCCGACCGAAACCACGTCGGGCACGGCCTCGAGCACGCGCCAGGTGAGCATCGGCAGGGGCTGTTTCGGCAAATTGGTGCGCAGGCCGATCTGCTCGAACGGCACGGCCGAAAGATACAGCACCGAGGTGCCGCCCACTTCCTCCAGACCGTAGATGCGCTGGTAGTAGTCGCCCGGCTTAGCGGCCATGCGGCGGCGCGCCTCGGCGATGAGCGCATCCCGATCGCCGCAGGTGGTGGCGCCCGTGGGGCAAGCCTCGGCGCAGGCGGTCGGTTTCCCGGCGCGCTGGCGGTCATAGCACATGTCGCACTTGCGCACCTTGGGCAGCCGGCTGTGCCATTCGTAAACCGGCACTTGGAATGGGCATGCGGTCATGCAATACCGGCACCCCATGCATTTGTCGGCGTCGTAAACTACGGGTCCAAGGCTGGTCTTGTGCAAAGCGCCCACCGGGCAGACCGAGGCGCAGGTGGGCTCGGCGCAGTGCATACAGAGCTTCCGGCTGAAATGCTCGCCATACGCTTGAACGGATGTTAATTTGTGAGCCGAAAGCCGGGGCTCAGCCGCCACCTTATCGTCGTAAGGCAGATGCCAGCGCTCGGCGCAGGCGCCTTCGCAGGCCTTGCAGCCGATGCACATGGTACTGTCGTATAAAATTGCAAGCGGCATAATAAGATGCCTAACTCTTTTATAACTCTATTCTCCGGGAAAGTGTGGGAAATCTATGCGGTGAGGAAAAACTCACCGGTCACCCGCTTCCAGTTGGCGTCCGGCATACCCGCGAGAAGATCCTCGGTGGGCAGACCGCCGTCGGCGGCGGCGGCGCCGGCGAGTTGCGGCTGTTGCGCATAGAGGCGCCCGACAGCTTCGCGCATCCAACTGCGCACCATGCCCTTGGGGACCAGGTTGCGCGCGGTGCTCTCTTCATCGGGGACATTGATGAGAGCGAGCCAACCTTTTCCATAAGGATCCTTGCGCAGCAACTCGGGATTCGCGATCACTTCCGGGTTGATTTCGACCACTTCGCCTTCCATGGGCGATACCATTTCAGTTTTTTCGCCATCGCGGAACAGCGACCAAGCTCTTTGACCCTGGCGGATCCAATGGCCGGGTTTCGGCAGTTCGATGCGTTCGATGCGGCCGGCCAGAGCAGCCGCGAATTCGTCCATGCCGACCCGCACCAGATTGCGCCGCTCCCGCAGTGCCCAACTATGACCCGGATGATACGACAACCGTTCGGGGACCATGAACCCTTCGACATAAGACGGCTCCAACGCCGGGGAGACCGTGTGTGCTTCGACCGCAGCGACTTGCGGCGCCTTCCGCCGGTTAATAACCCAATCCAGCAGGATGAAAACTGAGAACGTTGCGAGAACCAGAATGACCGTCATGAGGTGCCTCCTTTTTCCAACCTGTTTAGGGCATCTGCGGTGCCAATCTGTAGGATTTCTGGGCTTTCTATCTGTTGTATTTGCAGGCAGTTGGTGGTGCTGAAAATCGCTACAGCCTAAGCGGGCGTTGAGAAATCCAGCGGGGTATGGGCGGAGTCGGACGTAAGCTCGTGTGTTTGCAAGCGATTGAGTGCTGTGGAATTATTCAACGGATCTGTTGCAACTTCCCACGCGCCGAGCCGGCTTAGAGGCGAATCTCGTTCCACTCCGGCAGCAGCGCGAATGGCGTCTGCACCGAGTGGATGGACTCGCCGATCTGTCGAGCCGATCGAATGAGCCCGCTGACGTCTCCCGAAGCCATTTTCAGATAAGCGATTCGTCGGGGATTGATCGACATGATCTGGCAGCAGGTGGCATCCACCGCAGCCAGGTCGGAACCCATCACCAGCACGCCCGCGTTCTTTGGTGTTCCCTGAATGGGGCCGTTGCCTTCCATACCGACGATACCGTCGACTATGGCAAAATGCCTCGGCAGCGTGTGGTAGAGATCGGCAATGCAGGCCGGGATGCCGGCCCAGTGCAGGATGTTTTTCGGCCAGCCGTACACGCCACCCGATACCACACCGAACAGATTCTTCATGCTCAGAGTGGCTCCCACCCAGTGGTGTGTCTTCATTTTGGGAATGGACACGAGCAGATCGCAGTTCAGTGCGGATTGGGCCAGGTAAATGGATCTGAGGCGGGAATGCGGATGCCGGAGGTGAACCTCGGCGACACTATCGAGATTCAGATCCGTGAACCGCCGCTCGAACTCTGGGATAGTTGCGAAGTATCCAGCGGCGTCGGCCATATCCAATGTGTTGCGGCGGTGGCCGGGACCTTCGCCAATGGTCACCTCCGCTCCCAGCTCACGGAAAGCTTCCACAGCGGCATGCACGAGCATGGGATTCGTGTTGATGGGGCTATCCGGTTCGAATTCGACCAAGTTGGGTTTCAGCAGCACCCGTTTGCCACGGAGGTTGAGGTGAAATTCGGCAAGCATCTGCCGCAACTTTTCGTAGATCGTCTGGTCGTAGTCGGGCGCGCGGACGATGGCCACCGGGGACTCCGGGCGCGCAGGCGCGCGAGAGCATCCGGCTAACGTCATTGCCAGCGCCGGACCACTCAGGAAGTCGCGACGGCTCAGGTTCGACATGCTATTCCTCGAGAAAGGGATTGCTCCCGCGCAGCGCGTTTTCCGCCAACAACGCCAGGGACAGACTTTGGATGGTACGCGGGGGGCAGAACGGCGGAGCCACCGGACCCGGCAGTTGGCCGTGCGCCAGCAGACCCAGACGCAGCCAACTCTCGCCCTCCGACGTGCGACAGCCGGGCAAGGCCCTCCGGGCCCAAAGGCAAGCCGTCTGGATCCGCGGGGCAGTCTCGCCGGCCAGCGCCAGCAAAGCCGCGCCGGTAGTCTCGGGGTAAGACCCTGCATCGTAGCCCAGAGCGTTGGGAGCGCCATGGTTCCAGCCGCCGTCATGGCACACGCGCTCGAGCAAACAGGATACGCCCGATCCCAGACGCTCGCGGATTTTCGGCAAATCCAAGAATCGCTGGGCTTTACGTAATGCCAGGAGGGATAATGCGGTAGGCGTGACCCAGGCGCTCGTGCCGGGAAACCAGGGCCAACCGGGATCGCCCTGTGAGTTCCCGGTCAGGAACTGCCGGATGCGGATCAGCAGACTGGTATCTTCGCCAGTCCGTTCCACAATCCAGGCAATCGCCCGATGGTAGGCGGCTTCGCCCAGCGCGGCTGGCCCAAGCAAAGCGGCCACCGCCGTCGCCCAAGTGCTTTCGTGTACCGCCGAACACGGCGTCCAGCCGCCATCCATGCGCTGCGTAGCCTGCAGCCATCGCAACCCGGACGCCTCGGCTTCCACCGCTGATGGCTGCGCACGCAATGCCAGTATGGAATAGGCCGTGGGCTCGGTCCAGGACGGTCCGCCCATCCGGTACGGCCAGCCGCCGTCCGGATTCTGTGACGCCAATAAGATGTGCAAAATTTGGGCGGCCGGATTTTCTAAACCGACCGCCCTCTCCGCGAAAATGCCACGGTAAAGCTCGCCAGAACTAACTGGCCGCCGCAGTGCTGAGTTGCGAGTTGGTCTTCGACCAGATCTGATTGATGCTTGTGCCGGCGGTGGAAAACAGCGCCGCCGAAGCTAAAGCCACGAAAGCCAGCATCAAGGTGTACTCGATCAGGTCCTGACCCTGTTCGTCACGCCATAATCGTGCAAGTAACGCATTCATTCCAATAGGCTCCTTTATTGCCTCAATAACTCCACGGGATGCCCGGTCGGGTGCACCACCGATCACCGTATCAGAAGCACGGCGTGGACCAGTGTTCCAAACGGGAGAAGCTGCTTGAATACAATGAGTTGCGGGGCAGCCGAACCGGCCGTTTTGTATCAAAATGAGATGATTGTTTAGAACTGAAACAGACGGTGTCCGCCCGCGCTAGACTGGCTTTAGGTGCCCCGCAAGATTCTGATCTCAGCCGGCGAAGCGTCGGGTGACCTGTACGCCGCTCTTCTAACCGAGGAACTCCGCCAGAACTGGCCGGATGCCCGGTTCTTCGGCTGTACGGGGCCGCGCATGCGCGCCGCCGGCGTCGAGACGGTGGTGGATGCAGCCAGCCTGGCGGTGGTCGGACTGGTGGAGGTGGTAGCGCATATCCCGCGCATCTACGGCGAATACCGCAAACTGCTGTCGGCAGCCGGCCAGGAACGCCCGGATCTGGCCATCCTGACGGACTCTCCCGATTTCCACCTGCGTCTGGCGCGCAAGCTCTGCCGGCTGGGTATCCCCGTCATCTACCTGGTGGCGCCCCAGGTATGGGCCTGGCGCAGAGGCCGGCTGGCGGAAATGAGGCGGACCCTGCGGCACCTGCTGTGCATCTTCCCGTTTGAAGAGGAGTTTTTTAGAAACCACGGCATGGCAGCCACTTACATCGGCCATCCGCTGTCGGGTCTGGTGCGGCCGCGTCTGTCGCGGGTAGAATTTTTTCGGAAACACAGACTCCCCGGGGACCGTCCTTTAATATCGGTATTACCTGGGAGCCGCCGGGGCGAGGCTGCCCGGCATCTGCCGCCGCTGTTGGACGCGGTGGAACGGTTATATCGGGATCAGGCGGCCAGTTTTATTCTCCCGGCATCGGCTACCACCGGCGTGGGCTTTTTTCGGGAAAGGATTGGCGGGGCTCCCATACTGGTCGTGGATGGGGAAAACTGGGATTCGCTGGCGCATGCCGACCTGGCGCTGGCTGCCAGCGGCACGGTCACCGTGGAAGCGGCGCTGCTGGGAACACCGATGGTCACATTTTATAAAGTCACAACCGCCAGCTGGCTCATGGGGCGGATGTTGGTGCGAGTGCCATTTTATTCTATGGTCAATCTGATCGCAGGACGCGCCGTAGTGCCGGAACTGATGCAATCCGCCATGACCGGCGCGGCATTGGCCGCCGAAGCGCAACGGCTGCTGCGCGACGATGCGGCCCGGAATCGCATGCGCGCGGACTTGGCCGAAGTAGCGGCCAAGCTCTCGGGAACCGGCCGGCCCATGGCCCGGGCCACCGCCATAATCCAAGATCTCATGGAAGGACAATTCGCTCATGTTTCGTAGTTTTTTGTTGGGCGTGGCGCTGCTCGTGGTGGCTGCGGCGGTACACGCGCAGGAGCGCCGCGGGCGGATCCGCGTGGAGCATTACACCATTGATGCCGAAGTGCAGCCCGCCACCCAATCCTTGAGCGCTACCGCTGACGTGCGCTTCGTGCCGCTGGACAACAACGTCAGCTCCGCCAACTTCGAGTTGAACAACGCCCTAAACGTCTCGAAAGTCGAGGACGAGAAGGGCAAGCCGGTCGCCGCCACGCACAACCAGCAGGACTTCACGGAACGCCTGACTTTCGATCCGCCGCTGGCCCGGAACCAGCCGGTCACCTTGAAGTTCACCTATGACGGCCGTCTGAGCGGCAGCGAGGATTCTCCGGTTTACGGCATCAAACTCGCCGCGATCCATAACGACTATGCCTTCCTGCTGTACCCGGCGCGCTGGTTCCCCATCAACGGCTATACAACCGATCGCTTTGCCGCGGACCTGCACATCACGGTGCCGTCCGGATACCAGGTTTTGGGCAGCGGCATCGACACGCACCAGGCGGCCGGCGACAAAGTGGTCTACAGTTTCCAGTTCGACAAGCCGTCATTTCCGGGGAGCATCGCCATCGTGAAGGATCCGGGAGCGAAGGTATCGTCGGAGGGCGTCACCACGACGCTCTATTTCCGGGGCGACGAGAAGGCCATGGGGCAGCAGTATGGCGACCAGATCGGCCAGATGATGAGTTTCTTCACGGGAGATTTCGGGCTGCCCCCGAACGCCAACCTGGCGGTGGTGGAAACCGAAAGCGGCGCGCCGAACGGCTATGCCGCTCCCGGCATGATATTCCTAAGTCCGCAGGGCATCGGAAAGCAGGTAAGCGCCAAACTGCTGGCAAATCAGATTTCGCGGCAGTGGTTCGAGGAACTGGTCTCGCCGGTCTCGCGCAATCACTTGTGGCTGACCAACGGCGTGGCCGCATATTCCGAACTGCTGTGGACCGAACACACGGCCGGGCCGGGCGCCATGGAGCAACAATTCCGCGACGATACGGTGGAGGCTCTCACCGTGGATAACGTGCCGGTGATTCAATCGGCCCGCATGGAAGACTATTCTCCGGAGCTCTGGGCGTTGAGCGGCAGCAAAGGCGCGGCGGTGCTGCACATGCTGCGCTACGTGATCGGCGATCAGAACTTTCTGGCGACGCTGAAGGAATATGCCACGCGCTACAGTTGGAAGACGGCCTCCACGGAAGACTTCAAGAAGGTAGCCGAGGCCGTTTCCAAGCAGGATCTGGGTTATTTCTTTATCCAGTGGATCGAATCGAGCGGGGCGCCCGAATTCAAGCTGGAGTACACCATTTTCCGCACGCAAAAGGGGTTCCGCGTGATGGGCAAAGTGGCGCAGGATCTGGACACGTTTCGCATGCCGGTAGACCTGAAGATCGAGACGGAGGGCAATCCCGAGGAGAAGCGCGTGGAAGTGGTCGGCACTTCATCTGAATTCAGCGTGGATACCTTCGGCAAGCCCAAGAACGTGATCATCGACCCGGATCAGCGGGTGCTGCGGTTTAATAACCAAGTACGCACGGCGGTCGCCATACGGCGCGGCGAGCAGTTCATGGAGGTCAGCGAATTCGCCGATGCGCTGAAGGAATATCAGAAGGCGCTGGAGAACAACCGCAACAGTTCGCTGGCGCACTATCGCATCGCCGAAGTGTTTTTCCGGCAGAACAACTACCAATCGTCGGCCAACGAGTTCCGCGGGGCGCTGGACGGCGACGGGGAGCCCAAGTGGACGCAGGTCTGGGCACATATCCACCTGGGAATGATCTTCGACATTAGCGGCCAGCGCGATCGCGCCGTGAATGAGTACAACCTGGCTGTGCGCACCAAGGACAACACGCAAGGCGCGCAGGAAGAAGCCGCGCAATATCTGAAGAAACCCTACGAACGGAAGAAGAGTCCCGAAGCGGATCAATAGTTGGAAGACGCGGGGTCCCGCCGGGCACTCCGTTAACAGCCCCATCCTTTCCATTCGCTCGCAATTGCAACTCATTTGCTGCTGAAAACTTCGGATCGATGCCGTAATTCGGTATCGTGTGAAGTTCTGATGCAATTCACTTGCAATAAGCAATTTTTCCGCCCGATCGCCACATTTTTGCCCCTGTTAGCCTTGGCGCTGCACGCCGGAAGCGGGGGAAGCATCTTGGGCACAGTCACCGATCCCCACGGCGGAGCGGTTCCGGGGGCCAAGATTACTGCCACGGAAGCCGCCACCGGAGCCACCCGAAGGGTAGCATCGGATGCGGTTGGCTTTTACTCCTTCGAAAGCCTGCCGATCGGGCGTTACGACGTCGATGTCGAAGCCTCCGGATTCCAGCTATTCCGGCGCACGGGCGTGATTCTAGACCTGGACCGCAAGGTAGTGGTGGATGCGGCGCTGGCCGTCGGCCAGCGAAGCGAGGCCATTACGGTCTCCACGGGCGGCGCGCACGTGGAAACCGTCGAGACGCAGATGGGCGAGGTCATCGGCGCCAGCCAGATGACTGCCGTGCCGCTCAATGGCCGCAGCTTTACGGACCTGCTTGCCCTGCAATCCGGTGTGGTGCCCGTTACGTCATTGACATCCGATACCACCCAAGACGTCGGCGTGAGCGCCTTTTCGCCGTCGGGCGATCTGAACCCCGGCACGATTTCCATCAACGGCCAACGGGAGTTCGCCAACAGCTTCGTGCTGAATGGAAGCGACGTCGAAGAAGACGTCAACATGGGGGCGGCGATCGTGCCGAACCTGGACTCGATAGCCGAGTTCCGGATTCTCACCGGCAATTTCGACGCGGAAGCCGGCGAATTCAGCGGCGGACAGATTAATGTGGTCACCAAATCCGGCACGAATTCAATTCACGGCGATGCCTTCGAGTTCCTGCGCAACACGGATCTGGACGCCCGCAACTACTTCTCTCCCACCCGCGGCGCTTTCGACCAAGACCAATGGGGAGGCACGCTGGGCGGTCCGATCCGCAAGAACAGGATTTTCTTTTTCGCCGATTATCAGGGCACGCACCTGAACCAGGGAATCGATACCGGCGACATTCCCGTGCCCTCGCTGCAGGACCGCGCGGGGAATCTTTCGGATCTGGCCGGATCCTTCACGACTGTCAACAGTAGCGGGACCGCGGTTCCGACGACGGTCAGCGGCCCTTTTTGGGCGGCGCAGCTTTCGCGGAAACTGGGATACGGCGTCACGGCGGGAGAGCCGTACTATTTTCCGGGCTGCACCAATCCGGCGCAATGCGTGCTCCCGAACGCCGTGGTCCCGCGAAGCGCGTGGTCCGCGCCTGCCGCCAGCCTTCTGAAATATATTCCGGCGCCGGACAACCCGGGCAACACCTTCTCGACTTCGTCATACGACGAGACCTTGGGCGATAACAAAGGCGCCTACCGCCTGGACGGCACGACCCGGTGGGGCATGTTATCGGCTTACTATTTTCTGGACGGCTGGTCGCAGAACAACCCGTATCCGGTAGCGCAAGGCGGCGCGAATGTTCCAGGATTCAACGCCATGAATTTTGGACGCGCGCAACTTCTCGCCCTGAGCGATACCAAGACGTTCGGTGCGGCGGCCGTCAACGAATTTCACCTCAGCTTCATGCGCGACAACACCGATGTGGGCCGTCCGGTGGGCGGCGTGGGCACCAGCCTGGCATCGCAGGGCTTCGTCGTGGGACAGGGGACACCGGGCATCGTGCCCTTGTCCGTGCAAACGGAGGGCGTCGAGAGCGTCAATTTCAACAATTTTTCCATAGGCGCCAACACCAATGAACTCAAACAGGCCAACAACACGTTCCAATGGCGCGAGGGCTTCTCGAAGGTTGCCGGGAGGCACACGATCGGCGTGGGCGCGGAGTTCCACTACGATCAGGTCAACACCAATCCGATCGCTCAGTTGAACGGTAACTTCGTGTTCTTTGGGAGTGAGACAGGGGTGGATTTTGCCGACTTCCTGCTGGGCATCGCCAGCCAATACAATCAGAGCCAGCTTCAGGCTTTTTATGGCCGCAACAAGTACGCCGGCGCCTATGGGCAGGACAGTTGGCGCATGCGGAGGAGTCTGACCCTGAACTATGGCGTGCGCTGGGATCGCATCGAGCCGTGGTACGAAAAATACAACCAGATTGCCACCTTCGCGCCGGGCCGGCAGTCGATTGTGTTCCCCGGCGCTCCCGCCGGCATCCTGTTTCCCACCGATCCGGGCGTCCCGCGGACGCTGGCGCCCGCCGGAAATCTCGACTTCGCGCCCCGGATCGGCCTGGCATACGCCCCGAGTGCGGACAATGGCAGTCTGTTGGGCAAGGTCCTGGGCGGCCCAGGCACGACCAGCGTGCGCGCCAGTTACGGCTTGTTCTACACCGCCATCGAGGCTTTGAGCATCGGCATCATGAGCGCCAATGCGCCCTATGGGACCACCTACACCAGCCCGGCTCCGCCGCTATTCGCCACGCCATTCATCGCGGCGGCTACCGGTCAAAATGCCGGGCAGTATTTTCCGGTTCAGCTGGCGCCGCTCAACACCAGTGCCAGCCATCCGGATACCACCATGGACTGGTCGCGATTTGAACCGATCAGCGGCATGCCGAATTACGCCACCACGAATCGCACACCCTATGCGGGGGAATACACGCTCTCCGTGGAGCGCGGGTTCGGAAATCACTCACTCCTCAGCCTGAGCTATCTGGGATCGCAGTCCCATCACCTGCTGGTGCTCGAAGAAGCGAATGCCGGCAACCCGGCGCTATGCCTGCAACTCAGCAACCCGGCGAACCTGGCGCCGGGCCAAACGCCTTGCGGCCCGTTTGGCGAGGGTAACGTGTTCATCACCGCATCCGGGCACACGATCAAAGGCACCCGAGGTCCGCTTGGCCCGAATTTTGGGAGCGATACGCTGGAGACCACCATCGGCAACGCGAACTATAATTCTCTGCAGGCCGTCTTCCGCCATACCAGCGGCCCGCTGCAACTCCTGGGTGCCTACACCTACAGTAAGTCGATCGACCAATCCTCCAACCTGGGGGAAGAGGTCAACCCGCTCAATGCTTCGCTCAGCCGGGCATTATCGGCCTTCGACCTACGGCAGAACTTCGTTGTAAGCTACGACTACCAGTTACCCGTTGCCCGTCTTCTGCACGCGGCAAACCGTTGGACGCAAGGGTGGGAACTGTCGGGCATCACCCGCTTCGCGAGCGGCTTCCCGGTTACCCTCATCAATTACGGAGACAATTCCCTGCTGGGAGCCGAGCCCAACGGGATTAATAACTATGGGATCGACGAACCAGATGTGACGCCCGGTTCCCTGAACCTGAATCACAACCCGCGGAACGGGCAGCCGTATTTCGATAGCGCCTTATTCAGCATGAATGCCCTGGGCACGCCGGGCAACGCGTCGCGGCGATTCTTCGACGGTCCGGGGATGCAGAACTTCGACATGGCGCTGCTGAAGAATCTACGATTTACCGAATCCAAATCGCTGCAATTCCGCCTGGAAGCATTCAATGTTTTCAATCACGCGCAATTCTTCGGACCCCAGGCGGTGGACGGCAACATCAGCAGCGGCACGTTCGGCCAAGTGGTAAGTGCGGCCGCGCCCCGCCTGGTACAGACAGCCCTCAAGTTTATGTTCTAAGCTGGGAACCCGGGTGCAGGCCGGCCGCGGAGGCTACGGGTTCGCAGTTCTGTGCCATAATCGGGAGGACTAAGAGGTACCGGATGCGACGTATTCTCACCCTCTGCCTGATCGGGGTGGCAGCCGTAACCGCCTCGCTCGGCCAAACTCTCACCACCCTGGCCAGTTTCAACGGCTCGAACGGCTCGGATCCCCTCGCCAGCCTTGTGCAGGGCCTCGACGGAAACCTCTACGGGACCACGTATGTTGGCGGGTCCAACAACGGCGGGACGGTCTTCAAGATCACGCCGCGCGGCGGGCTGACATCGCTCTACAGCTTCGCCGTCCCATACGGCGGCGGCCCGGACGATCCCCTCGTCCAAGCTCCGAACGGAAGCTTCTACGGCACAACCCAGGGCGGGGGCGTGGGTTGCGACGGTTTCGGCTGTGGCACAGTCTTCACCATCACCCCGGAGGGTGCGCTCACCACGCTCGCTGGCTTCTCCGGCGCCGATGGCCGCTACCCCTACGGTTTGGTCCGAGCCACCAATGGAGATTTCTACGGCGTGGCCG
Source organism: Bryobacteraceae bacterium (assembly GCA_049511415.1). GTDB lineage: Bacteria > Acidobacteriota > Terriglobia > Bryobacterales > Bryobacteraceae > Bog-159. Next base: position 50,371 of record JBEKYC010000028.1, read on the forward strand.
AAGCCGGAGGCCAGGACATCTATTATTATTGCCCGGGGGGCTGTGGCACGATCTTCATGATCGACGCCGGCGGCAAGCTGACCATCCTGCACGCGTTCGATTCGAGCGACGGAGCCAACCCTTCCTCGACCCTCATCCAAGCCTATAACGGGCGTGCGTATGGGATAACCATCCTCGGCGGCGCCGGCAACTATGGCACTGTTTTCCAACTCGCCGCGGGCGGCGCGCTGACCACCCTGCACAGCTTCAACGAATCTGACGGCGAGTACCCCGGCTACGGGCTTGTGGAAGCTACCGATGGCAACCTCTATGGGACAACCGCCGGCCCGGGCATTGCTTGTGGCGGGTCCGGTTGTGGAACCGTCTTCAGAATCACCCCAGCCGGCGACCTGACCACGCTCTACTTCTTCGACTCGACCGGCGGCAATCTGGCAAACGGGACGCTCGTCGAAGGCTCCGACGGGAACTTCTATGGGACTACCGTCCAGGGTGGAACTTCACATGCCTGCATCCCTGGCTGTGGCACCATCTTCAGAATCACTCCAACGGGCGACCTGACCACGCTGTTCAGTTTCGACTCTATTACCGGCACATCCTTCGGCGGGTTGATGCAGGCTACCGACGGCAACTTCTACGGCACAACCGCCAGCGGCGGGCCATCGAATGATGGCACGGTATTCCGGCTGTCAGTGGGTCTCGGCCCCTTCGTCAAGACCCTGCCCATCGCCGGCACGGTGGGATCTACGGTCCACATTCTTGGCACGAATCTGGCAGCCCCGGCAAGCGTTACCTTCAACGGCACGCCAGCTATCGTCACATTCGTATCGCCCTCCCAAATCATCACGACGGTACCCGCCGGAGCTACCAACGGCAAGGTTGCCGTAACGCTGCCCAGCGGCACGCTATCGAGCAATGGCCTCTTCGAGGTCCTCCCCTAAGCGCAGCTAAGCCCCGATCACTTCGACGCCCAGATAGGGACGCAGGGCCTCAGGCACCACCACGCTGCCATCCTTCTGCTGGTAATTTTCGACGATGGCCACCCAGGTACGGCCCACGGCCAGGCCGCTGCCATTCAGCGTATGCAGGAATTCGTTCTTCCCCTTGGCGGACTTATAGCGGATGGACGCCCGGCGGGCCTGGAACCCTTCGAAGTTGGAGCACGAAGAGATCTCCTTGAAGCCATTCTGACCCGGCAGCCACACCTCGATATCGTAGGTTTTGGCGGATGAAAAGCCTACGTCACCTGTGCATAGGACGACAGTCCGGAACGGCAAGCCCAGCCGCCGGAGAATATCTTCCGCGTCGGCGGTCAGCTTCTCTAACTCGTCGTAACTGTGGTCCGGGTGTGCGAACTTGACTAACTCCACTTTCTGGAACTGGTGCTGGCGGATGATACCGCGTACGTCGCGCCCATAGGAGCCGGCTTCACTGCGGAAACAGGCGGTGTAGGCGCAGAGCTTGACCGGCAGGCGGTCCAGATCGAGCGTCTCGTCGCGGTAAAGATTCGTCACCGGAACTTCGGCGGTCGGAATCAGCCAGAAATCGGTGTTCTCGCACTTAAACGAATCCTGTGCAAACTTAGGCAACTGGCCGGTGCCGAACATGCTGGCGGAGTTGACCATAAACGGCGGCAGAACCTCGGTGTAGCCGTGTTCCCGGGTGTGCACGTCGAGCATGAAATTGATCAGCGCGCGCTCCAGACGGGCCCCCAAACCCCAATAGACCGCGAAACGTGCGCCAGTTACCTTGGCCGCGCGTTGCAGGTCCAAGATTCCCAACTCGGGTCCCAGGTCCCAATGGGCTTTGGGTTCAAAATCGAACTTGGGCGGCTCGCCGACCCGCCGCACTTCCACGTTGTCGGCTTCGCTGCGCCCCACGGGCACCGACTCGTGGGGCAGGTTTGGGATCCCGGTGAGCAGTTCCCGAAAGGACTCCTCCGCGGCTTTCACTTCTCCGTCGAGTTCGGCGATCCGGCTGCCGATGGCGCGCATCTGCTGCTGCCGTTCCGTGGTATCGGCGCCCGACTGGCGCAGCTTTTGAATCTCCGCACTTTCCGCGTTGCGGCGCGCTTTTAACTGTTCGGATTCGGCGATGGCCGCCCGGCGGCGTTGGTCCAGTTCGCGGAACGTGTCCAGATTCGGGACGTTGCTACGCGTTTGCAAACGCTCGGCAATACGGTCGAAGTTCGCCCGGAACCATGTTAGATCGTACATCTATTTATGCTATCAAGGGACACCGGATGGTTGGAGACACCACCAGCACACGCGCGGCCGCCGTGCGCGAGGGCGAGAAGCTAGTCGTCCTCTTCTTCAACTGTAACGGGTTCGAGGTCCTCGGCTTCGAAAATCTGGCGGCAGTCGAGACATTCAACGTATTCCACGCCGTCTCGCCGCGCAATCATTTCGGTACGGGTGTGCTGGCAAGCGTGCTGCATAAAGCAAGACTTAGGCTTATTCTACTGAACCGCGACGCCTTGTCAAGGGGCTGGCCTCAATTTTTTTCAGAATCTTAACCGATTGCAACCTGGAGGCCGGCTGCCGACCGCGTTTTTGGAGCACTACGCTACAATTTAAGCGATGCCGTTCCCTATTCAACGATTGCGCCGGCTGCGTGCCAGCGAGCCGATACGCAATCTGGTGCGTGAAACCCGCCTCGATCCGGCGGAGTTCATTCTGCCGCTTTTCGTGTGTCCCGGCGAACGAATCCGGCGGGAAATTGGCGCCATGCCGGGCAACTTCCAGATGTCCGTGGATGAGTTAGTACGGGAGTGCCACGAGGTACAGGCGTTAGGGGTCGGCGGTATCATTTTATTCGGCTTGCCGGAAACCAAGGACGAGGCGGCATCCGGCGCCTACGCCGAGGACGGCATTGTACAGCGAGCTATTCGGGCATTACGGGCCCAACTTCCGAGCCTGCTGATTATTACCGACGTTTGTAACTGCGAGTACACCAGCCACGGACATTGCGGCAAAATTGTGAACGGCGAAGTGGATAACGACCAGACACTGGAGTGGCTGGCGGCCGCGGCGGTGTCGCATGCGCGCGCCGGCGCAGACATTGTGGCGCCTTCGGACATGATGGATGGCAGGGTGGGAGCTATCCGCCGGGAGTTGGACGCGGCTGGCTTTTCGCGCATCCCGATACTGGCCTATGCCGCCAAGTTCGCTTCGGTTTTTTATGGCCCATTCCGGGAGGCGGCCGAATCCGCGCCGCAATTCGGCGACCGTCGCAGCTACCAGATGGATCCGGCTAACGGCCGCGAAGCCATGCGGGAAATCGAATTGGACCTGGAGGAGGGCGCCGACATGATCATGGTCAAGCCGGCCATGCCCTATCTCGATCTGATTCACGAAGCCCGCCGCCGCTACGATGTGCCCGTCGCCGCCTACCAGGTGAGCGGCGAATTTTCCATGATCGAAGCCGCGGCGCGTAATGGTTGGATCGATCATGACCGCGCCATGATCGAGAGTTTGACTTGTATCAGGCGGGCGGGTGCGCAGATTATTTTGACTTATTTCGCCAAGCCTGCCGCCAGACTGCTCCGCGCCCAAGGCTAGAGAAGTTTTCGGCGGCTCCCCATGATCTCACTCCGCGGCATACGGAAGAGCTTTGACGGCAAGCGTCAAGTCACGGCCCTTGAGCAAGTCGATTTACAAGTCGCGCGGGGTGAGATGCTTTCTATTGTGGGCGCTTCTGGCTCCGGCAAGTCGACGCTATTGAACCTGATTGGCGGACTGGATCGCCCCAGCACGGGTGAGATCCGCATCGATGGCCAGGATATCGCGCGTCTCTCGGACGACGATCTAACCCGTTTGCGGCGCGACAAGATCGGGTTCATCTTTCAGTTTTTCAATCTGCTGCCCAGTTTGAGCTGCATGGAGAACGTCGCGCTGCCCCTGCATTTGAAGGGGCTTCCGCGCCAGCAGACCAAAGCCCGCGCGCTTGAGCTGCTGGAACTGGTGCAACTCGGGCACCGCCTGGAACATCTGCCGGACGAACTCTCCGGCGGCGAGCGGCAGCGGGTGGCGATCGCCCGCGCGCTGGCGTTTCATCCGCCGATTCTGCTGGCCGACGAACCGACCGGAAATCTGGATAGCCACACGGGCGCCGAAATCCTGCGGCTCATTCGCGATCTGCACGAGCGCCTGGGCGCCACCATCCTGATCGTGACTCACGATGCGGGCGTGGCGGAGAGTTGCCCGCGCATGGTTACCCTGCAAGACGGCCGCATTGTGGGAGACGTGCGCCGGTGATTCTGCTGCGCCTGATCAGTTGGCCGTACGCCCGCAAACACCTGCTGCGCTGGCTGCTCACGGTCGGCGGCATCGTGCTGGGCGTAGCGCTGCTGGTGGGCATGTATACCGCCAATCAGAGCGTTCTGGAAGCCTTCAATCGCACGGTGGAACATATCGCCGGCAAGACACAGCTTCAGATCTCGGCGGGCGATGGCGGCTTCGCCGAGGAAGTGCTGGAACGCGTGCAGAACGTGCCGGAAGTCCGCGCCGCCGCGCCGGTGATCGAGCAGGTGGTGGACAGCGGAATCCAGGGCCAGGGCAAGCTGCTGATCTTAGGCGTCGACATGACCGGCGACCGCAGCCTGCGCGATTACGATCTGGAAGGCGGCGATCAGGATGTAATGGACGATCCGCTGGTTTTCCTGGCACAGCCGGATTCCATCATTCTGACCAGCGAATTCGCGGGCCGCAATCACATCGCCAGCGGCAGCAAACTGGCCATGAATACCATGGAAGGCGACAAGCAGTTCACCGTGCGCGGCATCCTGCGCTCGGGCGGCATGACTTCCGCCTTCGGTGGCAACCTGGCCATCATGGATATCTATGCGGCGGAGAAATTCTTCGGCATGGGGCGGCGCTTCGACCGCATCGATATCGGGCTGAAAGATGGTGTGACGCTGGAGCAGGGCCAGGCGGCGCTGCGGCGCGCGGTGGGTCCGGGCTTCGATGTCGATCCGCCGGCCGCCCGCGGCCAGACCTTCGAATCGCTCATGGGGGTCTATACCATGACCATGAACGTCGCCAGCGTATTCGCGTTGTTCATTGGGATGTTCATCATTTATAACTCGTTCGCCATCGCGGTGACGCAACGGCGCGCGGAGATCGGCATTCTGCGCGCGTTGGGAGCTACCCGCGGACAGATCCGCACCTTGTTTCTGGGCGAAAGCGCGATTGCCGGATTGGCCGGATCGGCGATCGGCATTGGATTCGGCCTCCTGATGGCGCAGGGACTCACGGCCAGCACCGACGCGTTCATGGAAGGCGTGATGGGTGTTTCGGCGAATGCGGATCATGTGCTGGTGCGGCCCTGGCTGTTGGTCACGGCGGCGGCGGTTGGCGTCCTCACCAGCATGATCGCGGCCGTGCTGCCGGCGCGCAATGCGGCGCGCGTCGATCCCGTGAAGGCCCTGCAGAAGGGCCAATACCAGGTGCTCTCGGCGGGCGAGAACCGGCGGCGTCGCATCGCCGCGCTGATCGCGATCACCATCGCGGCGGCATGCATCGTGTTTGGCGGCTCCGGCGCTGTCTTTTACCTGGGATACGCGCTGGCGGTGGTGGCCATGCTACTGCTGACTCCATCGTTGTCGCTGTATCTTTCGAAGCTGCTGCGGTGGCCCTTGCGCTGGCTGCGACCGGTCGAAGGATCGCTGGCCGCGGACAGCCTGATTCAAGCGCCGCGGCGGACGTCGGCCACGGTGGCGGCGCTGATGCTTTCGCTGGCCTTGGTGATTGCGCTGGGCGGCTTGGCGCGCGCGAGTTATACGGAGATCAAGGATTGGATGGACACCACCATGAATCCGGATTTGTTCGTCACCACTTCGGAAGTGATCTCCGCGCGTACCTTTCATTTTCCGGACAGCATGACGGACGGTTTGCGGCAATTGCCGGGAATCGGCGAAGTGCAGCCGGTGCGCATTGTGCGCATCGATTTCGGGGGCAGTCCGGTGATGCTGGTGGCGACCGATTCGGCGAGCATTGCGCGGCGCACACGCGGCCGCAAAGTGACGGCCGGCGACTTCGACGAAATGTATCGCCTGGCCGCGGAGCAGAAAGGCGCCATCATCGCCGATAACCTGGCGCAATTGCAGAAAGTAAAGCTGGGGCAGATGCTCGAAATCCGCACGCCATCGGGCGTGGCGCGGTTGCCAGTGGTGGGCATACTGAAAGACTACTCAAACCAGTTGGGCACAATTTTCATCGACCGTGTTTTATACCGGCGATATTGGAAAGACGATGCCGTGGATGTCTTCCGGGTCTATTTAGCGCCCGCGGTTTCGGTGGCGGACGTCAAATCGCGGATTCTCGACCGGTTCTCACGGGAACGCCGCCTTTTTGTGCTGACGAATAAAGATGTGCGCAGTTACGTCTTGAAGGTAACCGACCAGTGGTTCGCGATGACGTATTTGCAGCTCTTCGTGGCCGTGCTGGTGGCGATTCTGGGCATTGTCAACACACTGACGGTGTCCATTGCCGACCGGCGGCGCGAGTTGGGCGTGCTGCGCGCGGTGGGCGGGCTGCGCAATCAGATTCGCCATACGATTTGGATGGAAGCGCTGGCGATCGGCGTGATCGGGCTGACCCTGGGCGTGGCGGCAGGCGCGGTCAACCTGTATTACCAACTGACCGTCTCACGGGAGAGTTTCGCGGGGATCGCACTCGATTACACTTTTCCGTACGGCATCGTGGCCGTGCTGGTGCCCGTGATTCTGGGCGCTGCGTTTGGCTCGGCGCTGCTCCCTGCGGAGGCCGCGGTCCGCAGTTCGCTGGTGGAGGCTCTCGAATATGAATAAGTCCATGATTCTTGCGTTGCTCATGGCGACTGCCGCAGGCGCGGCCGAGGACGCGCGGCAGATCGTGGCCGAGTCGCAGCGCCGCGGGCGCGCCGATTCGCAACGCTACGAGGGTTCGCTCGAAGTAATCAGCGCTAATAACAAGGTCACCAAGAAGCGCTGGCAATCGGACCGGCTGGGTTCGTACGGTAACAGCAAGGCGGTCATCCGCTTTACCGAGCCTCCCGAGGTCAAAGGCGTGGCGCTGCTGGTGGTGAACCATCCGGACCGTTCGTCGGATCAATGGATGTGGACACCGGCCATCGGCCGCGACCGCCGCATCGCGCAGCAGGACCGATCCACGCGGTTCTTCGGCACGGACTTCAGTTTCGAAGACCTGGAGGAGCGCGACGTCGAGCAGTTCGAATACAAGCTGGATGGCGAGGAGGCGATCGATGGCGCCGTATGCTGGCGCATCGAATCGAAGCCCAAGCAGGGCAAGAGTTCCCAATACACGTCCGCGCGCGTGTGGATTCGCAAAGACAATTATGTTCCGGTGCAGTATGAAAACTACACCAAGGATAAATTGGTGCGCCGCCTGGTGGAGCGGGATATCCAGAATATTCAGGGGATCTGGACCGCGCGGCTGCTGGAAATGACGGACTTGGGGCGCAATAGCCGCACCATCCTGAAACTGGAGAATGTGCACTACAACGTGCCCATGAAGGACGACGATTTTACGGTGCAGGCGCTACGGCGGCAGATGTGATCGCGCGGGCTTGGGTCTGCGGGCTGTGGCTCGCCCTGCTCACGGCCGCGGCGTGCGGACAGAATTTTACGCAACGCGGCTTCCTGGAAGCCGACTTCATCGGCTTTCCGCAAACCGCGCCTGACGACAGCGGGCAGGAGATCGGCGAGGCGCTGTTTCGTTATGAAGCTTTTTACAAACTGAATTCAGACTGGCAATTTGCCGGCGGCATCGACGCGCGCACGGACACGCACGAGCAGGTAGATCGCGCCTGGGAGCTTTCCTGGGACGATCGCCAGCAGCGGCGCCCATCGTTCGAAGTGCGGCAACTCAATGCCACGTACTCCAAGAAAAAGCTGACCGTAGTATTGGGAAAGCAGTTCATCCGCTGGGGCAAGGCCGATATCCTGAATCCTACCGACCGCTTCGCCCCGCAGGACTACCTGACCGTTGTGGATACCGACTTCTTGGGCATCACCGCGGCACGCTTAACCTATGGCGGGCAAGCGGACACGATCGATGTGGTATGGTCGCCCCTGTTCACGCCCAGCCGTATCCCGCTGCTCGACCAGCGTTGGAGCAACCTGCCGCCGGGTTACGCGGTTCAGGAACTGCAGCCGTCGTTTCCGGGCGGGTCGCAACTGGGCGCGCGCTGGAACCACATCGGGCGGGTGGCGGAGTATTCGCTGTCGTTCTACGACGGCTTCAACAATCTGCCGCTGTTTAACTTTTCCGAGCCGCAGACTTTGACGGTGGATGTGGCGCGATATTATCCGCAGATGCGCATGTACGGCGGCGACGCCGCGATTCCGCTGAAGGGCCTAACCATCAAGACGGAGGCGGCGTATTTCACATCCACCACGCACACGGAAGATGAATATGTCTTGTACGTGGTGCAAGCCGAACGGCAGGCCGGCGAATGGTTTTTCATCGGCGGATATGCCGGGCAGGTGGTGACGCTGCATCGTTCGGTATTCGACTTCGCTCCGGACCGCGGCCTGACGAGCGCCTTCCTGGGCCGCGCCGGTTATACCATCGACACCAATCGCAATGTGGCGCTTGAGACCGCCATCCGGCAGAACGGCGCCGGCATGTGGGTGAAGCTCGAATACTCGCAGGCGATCGGGGCGCATTGGCGCGCCACCGCCGGATTCACGTTGATTCGCGGCGATGCGTCGGATTTTTTGGGCCAGTACCGCCGCAACTCGCACGCCCTGCTGGCGCTGCGGTATAGCTTCTGAGGACGCGCATCGTTTTTGGTGTTAGGGTGGGGAGATGAAATTCGGCTGGATGCTGGTGACCATTATGTCCACTCTTGTTCTGCGCGCGGCGCAAATCGGCGAAATCCGAGCGATCATGGAAGGCCGCGTGGAAACGGGCCGGGCGATAGGTATAGTCACCGGCACCATCGATGCCAAGGGCCGTCAGATCGTCGCGGCCGGCAAGGTGTCGCGGGATGGGTCGCAGGCGCCGGACGGAGACACAGTTTTTGAAATCGGCTCCGTTACCAAGGTGTTCACGTCGCTGATCCTGGCCGACATGATCGAGAAGGGCGAGGCCAAGCCGGACGATCCAGTCTCGAAGTTCCTGCCGGCCACGGTGAAAGTGCCCAGCCGCAACGGGCGCCAGATTACGCTGCTGGATCTTTCCATGCAGATCTCCGGACTCCCGCGGCTACCGGATAATTTGAAGCCCGCCGATCCCGGAAACCCGTACGTGGATTATGACGCGGCCAAACTTTACGATTTCCTCTCCGGCTATCAACTCAAGCGGGATCCCGGCGAGAAGTACGAGTATTCCAACCTGGCCGTGGGTCTTTTGGGCCACGCGCTGGCGTTGAAGGCCGGTATGAGTTACGAGGAACTGCTGCGGAAACGGATCTTCGCGCCGTTGGGGATGACCAGCACTTCGCTGACGCTTTCCAATGAGATGAAGAAGCGCCTGGCGCCCGGATATAGCGCTTCGTTGCAACCCGTAAAAAACTGGGATTTCGACGTCCTGGCCGGTTGCGGCGGCATACGCTCGACGGTCAACGACATGTTGAAGTTCCTGGCTGCCAATCTGGAATTGACCGATTCGCCCCTGCGGAACGCCATGCGGCGCATGCGCTCCGTCGACAAGGATACCGGCGAACCGGATTTAAAGATCGCCATGGCATGGCATATTTTCACGAAGTTCGACGAGCAAATCTACTGGCACAACGGCGGCACCTACGGTTACCGGTCGTTTGTCGGGTTTAACCCGTCCACGAAGGAAGGCGTCGTAATCCTGTGCAATACTTTCGTGGACAACGACGATCTGGGGCGGCACATTCTAGAGAGCCGGTATCCGGTTGTATCCATGCAGAAAGAGGTTCAGTTGGATGCGGGGATTTTGGAGCGCTACGTAGGGGAATACGAAATCATACCGGCTTTCCGGATATCGGTCACGCGGGAGGGCTCCCGGCTCTTTCTACAGGCAACCGGTCAGCCGCGCTTCGAAATCTTCGCTAAATCGGACACGGAATTCTTTCTGAAAGTGGTGGATGCGCAGATTACTTTCGGGAAGGACGGTTTGGTTCTGCACCAGAACGGCGCCGACCAGAAGGCAAAGAGGATAAATTGAGGACAACCATCCACGCGAATGCGTGAGATGACCCACTGTGACCCACACCTTTGAGGGCTTGGCCTGGAAGGCTAGGCACTCAACGGAAGGGGATGCGCCACAGGCTGTGCGGTATAGTCGACCGGAACCATCGGAAGGGATGCTTGCGATAACGCTAACAACAGGTTTTCACTGCTGTTACAAACGCATGGGAGAACATCGTTTGCGAAGTAGCCCTGACATGGGGCCGGTTGGCCTGCAAAACAATAACTCTTGTGCATATATTTAGCTCGTCGTCACATCCTTCGAGCAATTCGCTCGCCGTTCGTGGAGGACTTCACTGGCCTCTGGCTGTATACAATTCGATCATGTACTCTTATGTGCATCGTGTCAACTGAGTTTCTTGGTTTTTTTCTTAATTAATTCTGTGCGATCTTCCTCATTGGCGTTCTCGTTGCTTCTACGGCCTATTGGGAGGCAGAATTTATGGCCGGCAAGAATACATCGGTGTTCGGCGTTTATCATGACAGGCCTGGCGTTGAGGAAGCGGTGAATGTGCTGTGCGCCGGCGGATTTCGGGGCGCGGACATCTCCGTTCTATTCCAGGAGAACCAAGGTACTAAGGATTTTGCTCATGTTAAGAGTACGAAAGCGCCTGAGGGCGCGGTTGCAGGCGCAGTTTTGGGGGCGATCATCGGCGCCGTGTTCGCGTGGCTCGTAAGCACCGGGAATTTGACGGTATCGGGGCTCGACGTTCTGAGGACCACTACCCCTTGGGTGGCGGCGTTAGCCGGATTGGGTTCGTTTGGAATCCTGGGAGGCATAATCGGTGCTTCGATCGGCTTGGGGCTGCCGGAGTTTGAAGCCAAGCGCTTCCAGGGCCGGCGGCGGCACGGTGGCGCTTTGATGTCCGTGCATTGCGACAATCACGACTGGGCCAAACGCGCCAAGGATATCCTGCGTCAAACGGGCGCCGAGGACGTAGCGGTTGCGAGCGAAGCCGGGGCGGATTTCTCCGTTAGCGACAAACCGATGCAGCGCACACGCAGAGCCATCGGCGATCCACCCTGCGGGGATACGCCGGTGGTGGTGGAGCAGGTAGATCGTCGAGACTTGCCGTAACTGCGATCCGTTGCGGCTCTGTGCGCTATCATGACCGGATGCGCACACGGATGGCGCTCGTATTGATTCTGACGGGAACGGCTTGGGCGGGCGATCTGGAGGTTCCGGCTCGTTCCCGCGTGGAAGCCTTCCGGGGCAGCGGGCAGTGGGAACCGGTGCGTATCGATGTACGGCTTTCTCCTGCTCAGACCGCGATCCTGATCTGTGACATGTGGGACAAACACTGGTGCGCGGGCGCATCACGGCGTGTGGCAGCTCTCGCGGAGCGGATGGCGCCGGTGATCGCCATGGCACGCGCGCACGGAGTGCAAATCATCCATGCTCCGTCGGAGACCATGGATTTCTATAAGGATTGGCCGCAGCGCCTGCGCATCTTGCGCGTCACGCCGGTCGAGCCGCCCGCCCCTCTCGGCCTTTCCGATCCGCCGTTGCCTGTCGACGACCGGAGCGGCGGGTGCGATACGGGCGACGCACAGTACAAAGCCTGGACGCGCGAGATCGCAACGCTTTCCATGAGTGATTCCGACGTCATCTCCGACGATGGGAACCAGATTTACAGTTTCTTGCATGAACGCGGTATTCGGAACCTGCTCATCATGGGCGTGCACGTGAACATGTGCGTCCTGAACCGGACATTCGCGATCAAGAAAATGACCAACTGGGGCATCCGCTGCCTGCTGGTCAGAGATTTGACGGACAGCATGTACGACCCAAAGGATCGCCCTTATGTGAGCCATGATCGGGGCACCGAATTGGTGGTCGAACACATCGAAAAATACTGGTGCCCTACCACCACAAGCGGAGAACTTACGAATGCTCTCGCCCGCCCCTAGTCCCAGTTCTTCAATTTCGGCCAAAACTCGCTAAGGGGCCATTTCAGCCCGCGGCAATAGAAAATGTCGAAATGCTCGTACGGCATGGAGTAAGGATGGTTGACGTGCGCAACCTTCTCAACGCTCGCGAACTTGCTTTCCAGGTCCGCTTGCCGGCCGGCCATGACGATCATACTGGCGCCGGTGTAGCCACGCGGTCCCCATAGAAAGTACGTCTGGTGACCGCTGATGGCGCTTGGCAGCCCGTATTTTGGGCCGAACAGATCCACGGCGCCGGCCTGCCCGTAGTTCTGCGCGAAAATCGCGGTCTGGAAGCGTACGCCGGGCGGCAGACCGTTATAAACTTCGGCCAATTTGCGCACCATATCCTCCCAACCGAATTGATCGGCGTAAATCTGCGGCAACGGGCCCAGTTCGTGGGTCTCGATTTTCGGCTGCTGAAAACCGGTGGCATGCGCGTAGCGGATGTAGGTCTCGACCGGCAGCACGGGAATCACGAAGGGCGCAAAGAACGCTCCGAGCAGGACCAGAGCGCTCACCCAAGCCGGCTTGAGCCATTGCAACCTGGGCGCCGCCAGCCAGGCCTCCCACGCCACCCCACCCGCCGCAAAGAGCAGTGGAAAGGCCGGCCAGGGGTAGTACACGCGCGGACTCATCGCCATGATGACGGCCATCGTCAGCAGCCAGGCCCAGCCCAGAACGCGAAATGGCTTACCGGCAGCGCTGAATAAGTAAAACCAGATGCCGGCCAACCAGATGGGCAGCGAAAGCGGTAGCATCGTCAGAACCTCCTGCCCGAGGAATCCCAACGGCGACAGAGCTATATCGCGGTGCGCGCGTTTGATGTTCGCCTGCAATTCCAGGAACGGAAAATGATGCAGCCAGTTCCACCACAGATTCGGCAGGAAGATCAGCAGCGCCAGCAGTCCGGCCAGACAAAACCATGGAGAGCGCAATTGGCGTCTTTCCGTCGTGACGAGAAGCCCTGCAATGAGGCCGAAGCCGAAAATCAGCATCGAATGCTTGTTCTCTAGACCGAGGCCTGCCAGCACGCCGAACCACAGCCATAGGCGTTGATTGCCGGTGCGAATGATGCGGATGACTACCAAAGCGCAGCCCATCCAGAACAGCGGTTCGAAGGCATTCATCGAGAAAAAGCTATCGATAGCCAAAAAGCCGGGCGCAACCAATACACCGAGAGACGCCAAACCTTGCGCAAACCGGCGGCCGCCGAGTTCGCGCGCGATCAACCCGGTGAGCAACACCACGCCTGATCCCGCCAGCGCCGGCAGGATGCGGATGGCCCGCAAGCTTTCCCCAAGCGTGACGCGGGTGATGGCGGCCGCCAGCGCGATGAGCGGCGGCTGATCCACGTAGCCCCAGTCCAGATGGCGCCCGCACGCCAGGTAATAGAGCTCATCCACGAAGTAGCCGTAATTGTGGCCGGCGTAAAGGTGCAGCGCCAACTTCAAGGCGGCCAGCCAGACCACTGCCATGGCCAGGCCAGGCGTCAGGCACTTGCGAGCAGCCGCCATACCGCCTCCTCAATCCCTGGCGCGCAGATCACGCAGTTACCGCCGTAGATCGTGGCATCGCCCCGGTAATCGAAAAAGCGGGCGCCGGCCTCTTCGGCGATGATCTTGAGGGGGGCAAAGTCCCAGGGCTTGCCGGCGGTTTCAATCCAAATTTCCGCCTGGCCGCGGGCGACCATCAGCGCATCCATGCAGCCGCCCATGCTGCGCACGGCCCAGAACGGCTCCATCCAGGCGAGCAATCGCGCCGCGAACGGCTGCCGCATCGCCGAAGTCAGACTATCGATGCATGCCACCGCCTGGCTGACGGTGCTAATCGACGAGGCGTGGATCGGCTGGCCATTGACGAATGCGCCGCTGCCCCGCGCCGCGCTATACAACTCGCCCAGCGCCGGCATGGCGGCGAATCCCGCCACTACCTGGCCTTCGTCCTCCAGGCCGATCAGCACGGACCAGGCCGGATTGCCGCGCACGAAATCGCGCGTGCCGTCGATGGGGTCGATGATCCAGCGGCGGCCGCTGCGCGACGCCTTCTCAGAGCCTTCCTCACCGAGGAGACCATCGTCCGGGAACGCCTGTTCCAACTCGCGAGCAATAAACTGCTCGCACTCCCGATCGGCGCGCGTGACGGGCGAATCGTCAGGCTTGGCCTCGAAAGCGATGCCCGTCCGGTAATAGCGCATGGCGATTTGGCCGGCCTGCTGCGCGATAGTCCGGCCGGTCTCGAGTTCTTTTGTAAAGTTATGCATGGGCCTCAATGAAGTAAGATAACGTTGATGCTGAATTTTCGCCAGTTTGAAGTCGGACCGGATCCGTTCGGGCGCAAGTGGAATGTGCTTTTCAAATGGCTGCAGACCGCCATTTCGCTCCGCCACAGCGACACGGTGGATGTGAAATTCATTCTGGAGAGCGACGGCGGGAAGGTCCAAAAGCAGATCGCGCTGCCGCACGCGGACGTATTGGAATTGAGCCGCCGCACGAATCACGAGATCACCGACGCTTGGTGCGCGCGTCTGGCCGCCCTCCATCTGAAGCGCATGGTGGAGACCGGAGAGGATCTGGATAAAGATCTGGTGACGGTGCGGCCGGCGGAACTGGCGGAGTATGCCGCCGAAATCGCGCGGGCGGAGAGCGCGGAGGTGGCGGCGTAGTAGAGCGGTGCTTGCGGATACGTGCCCTGACGCCGCTGGATATTCCCGCGGCCGCGCATTTGAGCGCCGCCGCGGGTTGGAACCAGACTGCCAACGATTGGCGCAATTTGCTGCGCCTGGCTCCGGATACCTGTTTCGGTTTGGACGGCGACGGATCGCTGGCCGCTACCACAACGGCTATTTGTTACCAGCGGCGGCTGGCCTGGATCGGTATGGTGATAACCGATCCGGCGCATCGCCGGCGGGGGTTTGCCCGCCGTTTGATGGAACATACGCTGGAAGCGCTCGCCGCGCGGGGCATGGAATGGATACAACTGGACGCCACGGAGATGGGGGCGCCGCTCTACCGCCAGTTCGGATTTGAGGCCGAAGCGCCGGTGGAGCGCCGGCGCGGCTTTGCATCGATCACGCTGCCGGGGCCGGCGGCTTGGGACGATCGTTGCGCGAAGCTGGATCGCGAGGCTTTCGGCGTCGACCGGTCGCGACTGGTTGCCGCGCTGGCGCCCATGGGCGGCATCGTCCGGCTGGGCGAAAGCTATGCCATGCTGCGTCCCGGAGCGGAGGCGGCGTATTTTGGGCCGTGTGTGTGCGGCACGTTCGAGGCCGCGCGCGATTTAGTCGCCGGTTGTCTGGGCCGCCATTCGGCTCAGCCGGTCTTCTGGGATCTATTGCCCGAGAACGACGCCGCCGTGGAGTTGGCAAGCTTCGCCGGATTTCAACCTGTCCGGCGATTGGTGCGCATGATCCGGCCGGGAAAGCCTGGGGCCGCGCCAGTTGGACGCGACACTTCGCAAATCTTCGCCATCGCCGGCTTCGAATACGGTTAGCGCAAACGTGCGACATTAGAGCATCTGCATGCGAAAGCGATTCTACTGGAAACTGAAAGACCGCGAAATCACGCTGGGCGACCGTACGGTCATCTTAGGGGTTCTGAACATCACTCCGGACTCATTCTCCGACGGCGGCAAATATCAGGACCCCGACCGCGCCTTCGCGCACGCCGTGGAAATGGAAGAGCAGGGCGCCGACATTATCGATGTGGGCGCCGAGTCCACCCGGCCAGGCGCGGCGCCCATTTCGGCAGCCGAAGAGTTGCGGCGTCTGATCCAGGTATTGAAAAGGCTGAAGGGGCGCCTGACCGTCCCGATTTCGGTGGATACGTACAAGGCCGAGGTGGCTGAGCGCGCGCTGGAGCACGGCGCGGAGATTATCAACGACCCCACCGGCCTGACGTTTGAACCGCATTTGGCGCGCACGGTGGCCAACCACGATGCGGGCCTGATTCTGAATCACATGCGCGGGCGGCCAGAGACCTGGGCGAAGCTGCCACCGCTGCCGGACGTGATGGGAACGATCGTGCGCGACCTGGAAGCCACCGTCAGCCGTGCGCGTCACGAAGGCATCGAACGCGCGCGGATCGTGGTAGATCCGGGCCTGGGGTTCGGCAAGCGCAAAGAACAGAACTCGGCGATTCTGGCGCGCCTCCCGGAACTGGCAGCCCTGGACTTTCCGATTCTCGCGGGACCATCGCGCAAATCCTTTCTGGAGCATCCCACGGAGCGGGAGACGCTGTTCGCAACCTCCGCGGCCGTTACAGCGGCGATTCTGGGCGGCGCGCACCTGGTAAGGGTACACGATGTAGCCGAAATGCGCGCCGCCGCGGATGTCGCGGACGAAGTCGCGCGGCACTTCTCCGGCGCGTAGGCGCGCCGGCCGCGCGTCGGGTTATAAAACTCAAAAGCTCAGCACCAGAAGCCCGGCGCTGTCTGACGTCGCGCTGGTTCCATCAGCGCCGATGGTGACGCCTGTGCCGCTTCCGCCTGGCGCCGTGCTGATGCCGTAGGCGGTGTTGGGACTTAATCAATAGAAGGCGGCGTTTCCGAATGTCGCCCCATCGAACGCCGTACTGGGATCCTCGACGACACGGATATATTGCGTGGGTTCCAGGCGGTGGGTGATGGTGTTCGTCCGCGGGTTACTTCGCTGCTACGGCGTACTGCAGGCGCGACGTCGCCGATTCGCTGCCCTGCTGCGCGGTGATCAGCAATTCGCAATCGCCGGGCCGGGTGGCCGCGGCTACAAACATAGGAATGGTCCCGGAAGCATCCGGCGCGGGAAGGTTGGCGGTGGACTCCGCGAAGACCTGCCCGCCGTTCTTGAATTCGATGTGGATCTTAGGCTTTTCGGCGTTGGATTTGTCCGGGTAAACCACGAAGTAGATGTAACGCTTGGTCGCGGTACTGACCACGGGCGCCAACATTGGAACAACGTGTTTACCCTTGAACGTCAGGGGATCGGTGGCTTCCGTCTTCTGTCCGGCAGTCTCGACTTCCTGCACTGCCACCAGACTGCTGATATCTACACCCTTGGCTGGCGGCATAATGTCAATAGGCGTGACGTTCGTAGTAGCCTTGCCGCCTTCGCGATCCACCAGGGCCGTCTCCACTGTGTAATGACCGGGTGGTAGGTCCAGCGGATGCGTGTACGTTAAAGCCGAGGCGCGCACGGCCGCCAGGCTCGCGTCCGGGATGGTATACGGCGTATCGACGCTGTATTTATCCACCACCTGGCCATTAGCGTCGCGCAGCAGCGCGAATAGCGAAACTTCTACTTTGTGGGCGTGGCGCTCAGGCTCCGCGGTAGCCCCTAATTTCGATCCCGGCAACTGAAACGCTAATGCACTGCGCGTCCCCGGACCATCGCCGCGGAAGTTGAATGACGCCACCTGGAAATCGAAGGCATGCGGCGCCGGCTGCGCGTTCAAGACGGCCAGACCGGTCAGTTCTTCGGGCTTCAATGCCGTCCCGTTGAGATCGGGCATAGCGAAGTATCCGGTCCGGCTTTCCACCTGCCAATCGGGTTTCGTAAGCTTCACTTCGATCTTCCGCAAGCGCCCGTCAAATTTCATGATCGTGGGGTGGTACACCAGTTCGTAGTGCGCGTCCAGACTATCGGCCACTTGCTGGAACGACTTGCGGAAGTCGTTCGTATTGGCAATCAGAAATCCGCCCGTGCCTTCGGCCAGAGCGCGCAGGCTGGCCTGCGTATCGGATGTGCGCACTGCCGCGATGGTGTCGTCGCCCTGCCGGCTGCTCAGCTTCATTTGGGAGGCGCTGTTGTGGATGTTGGTGTTTTGGGCGCTCACCGAGGCCATTTGGCCGACGGCCAGTTTTCCGGCCTGCGCCGTATCGTTAGTGGCGCTCATTTCGGTGCTGTCGAGGGCATAGAACGTGACGCCATGCTGATTAGCCTTGGTGAGAATCTTCTGGAAACGGTCGGGATCCCCGGTCGTGACCAGACCCGTGGTGACCAGCAGAACCGTCTTCCGCCCAGGCAACTTACCAATATCATCAATCAGGGTCATGATGCGGTCGGTTTCGTGCATGCCCGTGATATTGGCGAATTCGCTGCGCTCCATCACCTGCTCGCCGCGCACGCGGTTCGCGCCGAGCCCCGTATCCACGTCCGCGCCCGTGATGACGGCATTGCTGATCTCACCGCCGGTTATATCCACGGACACGGAGGCGCTATGTGTGGCATTGTTAACCGCGGCATTGATCGTCACGATGTTTGGGCTCGCCGTCAACAGTGCCTCCGAAGCTTGACCGAAATCCAGCCCCTTTCCCGTGAACGAGGCGTCGATGGTCCGCAACAACTCGTCCCGATCCTTGGTAAACGCATGCATGGGAAGCACGCGCTCATTGAGAGTGAACAGGGCGATGTAGGTTTCCGGCGGCAGATCGCTCTTCAGGAATTCCTTGACGATTTCGATGGCATGCGGGCGGGTGACCGGATCGATGTTGTGAAAGACGATGCACACCGCGTTTACCTCGCGCAACGGCAGGGCGCCCGGACTGGCGGCCTCGGCCTTCGCCTGTTCTTTCTCTATGTTGCGATGCTCTTCGCGTCCGGCAACCATCTTGAAGCTGCGCACGTCCTGCCGCACGCCATCTTCGAAGATCTCCACGTCGCCCGGCTTCACGTTCTTGACCACTTTACCTTTTTTGTCGCGCACCACCATGTCGAGCGCCACCTCCGTGGTGGTGACGCGAATCGTGGAGCCAGGAGTAGCGCCGGCAGGCGGCGGCTCGTTTTGGGACCGGGCCGGCCAAGCCGCGCCAAGAAGACAAATCAAGGAAAGAGCGCCAACCTTATGCATAGGACGATTCTATCTCTTTTGAAGCCTGGCGGGCGGGGCGCCGGCTGGTTTTCAAGGCGATTGCAGCTCGCGCCGGAAGATATCGAGAATGTCCGGGTTGGCAAATGCCTCCGCCAATTCAAGCAGACGCGGGTCCAAATAGGCGCGGTCGAGCGTACGCCGAAACCGGCGAATGAGGCGTCGGGCGTCGTCCAGATCCTTCGGCCGTTCGAAAATCAACTTCATCCAGATCAGGTCTTCGGTGCTGACGACATTTACGGATCTCCCGCCGAGTTCGAGCGGCCGGCATCTGCCAATTACATCCCGCTCGGCTGGGAGCGCTGCGAAGACGATGTCCAGTTTGATTCCAACCGATGACCATAAAGGCAAAAACCCTGGTATCTTTCGCAAACTGTAGCTGATCCGCGGGTCGGGTTACACCCAAACGCTGAGGTCCACATCCAGGATTGCGCGCGGCTCACCCCAAGCCGCAACCGCCAGCCCTCCAATCAGCATGTAAGCGAGGGCCAGCCGATCGAGAATGTCCGCGGCTTCGGCGAGCGAACCTTCCAGATCGGTCATGGCCGTCGATTCAAGACCGCAAAGGCCCTACGCAGAACTTGGACCCCGCGCTTCTCGGGATCGGAATCACGACGCCGCTCCTCTGCGGGGATCCAACTCAAAATGGCGCCCAGTTGTTAAAGGTCGCCCACTGTCGCCGGCGTATCTCGGCTTGTTCGCGTAAGGTCATGAGGAGCGGCGAATCGCGATGCCCAGATCCTTCAAAGCGCGCTCCGGCACCGTGGCTGGAGCTTCGGACATGAGGTCGGTGGCGCGGGCCGTCTTGGGGAACGGGATCACTTCGCGGATTGATGTTTCACCCGCCAGGATCATCACGAGCCGGTCCAGGCCCAAGGCGATCCCGCCATGCGGCGGCGCGCCGTATTCCAGGGCGTCCAGCAGAAAACCGAACCGCCGGCGGGCTTCCTCTTCGTCGAATCCCAGCGCGGCGAAGACCTTCGACTGCACGTCGCGGCGATGAATACGAATCGATCCCGACCCGAGCTCCGTGCCGTTCAGCACCAGGTCGTACGACTTGGCCCGGCAACGCGCCGGATCGCTGGTGAGCTTTTCCAGATCCTCGTCATGGACCGAAGTGAATGGGTGATGCGCAGCATTCCAGCGGCCTTCTTCGCCATCCCATTCGAACATGGGGAAATCGATCACCCAAAGAAACTGGAAACTGCGCGGGTCGAGCAGCTTGTGCCGGTCGTTGTATTTCTGCGCCGCGAACAGGCGCAATTGGCCACAAGCCTGGAACACCGTCTCTTCGGGACGTTGGCCCTTGGGCTCGCCAGCCCACGCAGCCAACATCAGCAAATCGTCTTCGGCGGCGCCGGTCAGTTCACGAACGCGCGCCATCGGCTCGGGATGATCCCGCTCCACGCGCTTTGGATCGTCATAGACGCGCAATCCGCGCTCGGCGCCATAGGCCTTCAATTCGTCGCGTTCGCGGCGGCTGAGCGCGCCGGTTTTGGGGATATGAATCGCCACCAGCGGCAGCCCGTGCGCGCTCAAACTGCCTTCCGGGAACAGTTGCTCCACCGGATGCATGGGCGGCACGCGCCGGTCGGGCTTGTCGCTGCCGTAACTGCGCATGGCTTCCGCGTAAGTCAGCCGCGGAAATGGAATCGAGACATCGTAGCCCGCCACCTGACAGATGCGCTGAACCAGCGGTTCGATCACTTCGAAGATGCGCTCCTCCTGCGGAAACGACATCTCCAGGTCGATCTGGGTAAACTCCGGCTGCCGGTCGGCGCGCAAATCTTCGTCGCGGAAACAGCGCACGATCTGGAAATATTTGTCGAACCCCGACACCATCAGCAGTTGCTTAAAGATCTGCGGCGATTGCGGCAACGCATAGAACGTTCCGGGCTGCACGCGGCTGGGCACCAGGTAATCGCGCGCGCCTTCGGGCGTGGAGCGCGTCAGAAAGGGCGTCTCGATTTCCAAAAAGCCCTGCCGATAGAGACACTCGCGCACGGCGAACGTGATCTTGGAGCGCAGAATGATATTGCGCTGCATGTGCGGCCGGCGCAGATCCACATAGCGGTACTTGAGCCGCACGTCTTCCGCCACGTCGACCGCTCCTTCCATGGGGAAGGGCGGCGTGCGGGACTCGTTCAAGATCCAGATTTTCTCGGCCGCAATCTCCACCGTGCCGGTCTCCAGGTTCGGATTGACCGTGTCCGCGCTACGTAGCGCGACCGTGCCTTCGACGGCAATCACATACTCCGGCCGCACACGTTCCGCGCGCCGGTGGGCGGCCTCGTCGGCATCCGCGTGAATGGTTACCTGGGTGACACCGTCGCGGTCGCGAAGGTGGATGAAGATCACGCCGCCCAGGTCGCGGTGGCGGTGGACCCAGCCCATTAACAGGGCTCGCGTTCCAGCATCCGCGGCGCGCAACTGCCCGCAGGTATGGGTTCGCCTCAAGCCGCCAAGAAAATCGAGTTCTGTTTCCATATCGAATGCCGTGGCGCACGGAGTGCCGCTTGGGCCCGTGCGTGGCGCGTCGTCATTGACGACAACGCTCGCCGGTGGGATAAAGCTCATGCTAACACGGGGCGCTACAATTCGGTTATGCATCGAGCCCTACTCGTGCTTCTCTCGAGCGCCGCCCTGTTCGCGCAGAAGCCACCCTTTGACGCCCACGCTCTGCTCGATCTGGCGCGCATCGGCGACCCGCAAGTCTCGCCGGATGGCCGCCTGGTCGCCTACACCGTGCAGACCATCGACGTTCCCAATAACAAAAAGACCACGCACATCTGGGTGACGCCACTGTCCGGAGCCGCTGGAAAACAGATCACGCAAGTAGGGCAGGACAATGAGCGGCCGCGCTGGTCGCCCGATTCGCGGCGGATTGCCTTCATCTCCGATCGCGGCGGTTCTTCCCAGGTCTGGCTCATGGACGCGGATGGAGCGAACGCCAGGCAGATCACCAACGTCTCCACCGAAGCGGGCGGCGAGTTATTCGCGCCCGATGGCAAGAGCCTGGTCTTTGCGAGCGACGTGTTTCCGGATTGCGGCGCTGACGACGGGTGCAATCGCCGCGATCTGGACGTGGAGCGTAACAGCAAGGTGAAGGCGCGTATTTATACCACCCTGCTGTATCGCCACTGGAATCATTGGCAGAGCTTGCGGCGCAGCCATCTGCTGGTGATTCCGGTTTCTGGCGGCGCGGCCAAAGACCTCACACCTGGGGATCGCGATGTCCCGCCATTTTCGCTTGGCGGCGGCGACGATTACGCCATATCGCCCGACAGTGCGGAGGTTTGTTACGCGGTGAACATGGATCCGGTGAGCGCGATCAGCACCAACACGGATCTCTACGCGGTTCCCCTCAACGGCGGACCGGCGCGCAAAATCAGCAACAATCCGGGCGCGGATAACACGCCGCTCTATTCGCCGGACGGCAAATACCTCGCCTGGCGGGCGCAAATCCGCGCCGGATATGAGAGCGATCGATGGCGCTTGTGGGTGATGGACCGCGCTACCGGCCACGTCACGGATTTGACCGACAACGTCGACCGCTGGGTGAACAGCTTCGTCTGGTCCCCGGATTCCAGTAATCTCTTTTTCACTGTGGAGGATCGCGGGCGCCAGTCGATTCAGTTCAAGTCGGTGAGGGGCGGCGAAGCGCGCGTGGCCCTCAGCGGCGACAGTCACCTGGATGACATGCAATTCACCCCCGATGGCAAGACGCTCGTTTATACGCAGCAGAGCGGAACGCAGCCGGCCGGAATTTACCGCGCTTCTTCCACGGGCGGCGCACCGCTCGCGCTCACGCATATTAACGACGCGCTGCTGAGTTCCCATGAAATGCCGCCGCTCGAAGAGTTTTGGGTGGATAGCGCCGATGGCTCGCGGGTGCAGAGCTTCGTGCTGAAACCGCCGGGCTTCCGGGAGGACCGCAAGTATCCGACGCTGCTGCTCATCCATGGCGGTCCGCAGGGCGCCTGGGGGCATGAGTGGAGCTTTCGCTGGAATGCCCAGGTATTCGCCGCGGCCGGTTATGTAGTCGTCATGCCGAACCCGCGCGGTTCCACCGGCTATGGACAGAAATTCATCGACGAGATCAACGGAGATTGGGGCGGCCGCGCCTTCGACGATATCATGGCGGTGGCCGATCACGTGGTCACCAGCATCCCGTATGCCGATGGCAGCCGCATGGCGGCGGCCGGCGCCTCCTACGGCGGCTACATGATCGACTGGATCCTGGGCCATACGCAGCGTTTCAAGGCCCTGGTAACGCATGACGGCGTGTACGATTTGCGCAGTGAATTCGGCTCTACCGAAGAGCTGTGGTTCCCGCTGTGGGAGTTCGGCGGGACGCCGTGGGACAATCCGGATACCTACGCAAAATGGTCGCCCAGCATGTTCGTGAAAGAGTTCCACACGCCCACGCTGGTAGTCCACGGCGAACTGGATTACCGGGTCCCCTTGAGCCAAGGGCTGCAACTCTACACCGCACTGCAAATGCAGAAGGCGCCTTCCAAGCTGCTGTTATTTCCCGATGAAGGCCATTGGGTGTTGAAGCCGCAAAATAGCCTGCTTTGGTATCAAACAGTGATCGATTGGCTGGACACCTGGACAAAAAAGTGAAAATCATCCTCGCAGCCGTAGTCGCCCTTGTCATTGCGGCGCTGGCCGTATTGGCCGTGCTGTCAGCAACGCCGGTCATCACTATGGACCCGCCGGTGAAAAACATCGGCGCCAGCACGCCCGTGAAGGTCGAGGTGGCCGGCGCATACGGATTCCGGCATTTCAGCGCCATCCTGGAGCAGAATGGCGCCCGCTATACGGTATTCGAGCAGCGCACGCCGGCGCGGCGTTGGTCGTTTATGCGGCATCGCGAAAACACCCACAGATTCAACTTCCCCGTGGGCAAGCAACAGGCTCCCGCCCTTGGTGACGGGAAGGCCACGCTCATCGTGGAAGCCCAGTCCAACGATTTTGTGGGACGCACGGTGAGCGCCTCAAACGAGGTCACCGTCATACTGGAACCCCCGCGCCTGACGGTGGACGAAGCCCAACACTACATCAACCAGGGGGGCAGTGAATTGGCAACCTTCGCGGTTTCCGGTGATTGGTCGGAGGCCGGCGTCAAGGTAGGGCCGTACACCTTTCGCAGCTTTCCCCTGCCCGGCCGCCCCGCCAACGAGCGCTTCTCGCTCTTTGCTTTTGCTTGGGATCTGCCCGTGGATACGGTACCGCATGTTTACGCGCGCAATGCTGCGGGCACGGAAGTGACTGGCCGCTTTTGGTTCAAGATCTTCCCCAAACCGTTCCGCACGCGCGATCTGGAAATCACGGATGCCTTTCTGGATAAGGTTGTGAACCAGATCGATCCCGCCGGTGCAGGTGACTTGTTGCAGCGTTTTTTGCGTATCAACACGGTGTTGCGAAAGCAGAATAATCAGACACTCGCCGATTTACGTCTGAAGACCGAAGAGCGGGTTTTGTGGAACGGTCCATTCTCGCAGCTTGCCAACTCGCAGGTGGAAGCCCACTTCGCGGACGTGCGCAGCTATATTTACAAGGGCAAGAAGGTGGACCAGCAAGTGCATCTCGGCTACGATTTGGCGGTGACCCAGCACGTGGCTGTCGTAGCGGCCAACGATGGACGGGTGGTTTGGGCCTCGGATCTGGGCATCTATGGCAACTGCATCGTCGTCGACCACGGGTATGGATTGCAATCCATCTATGGCCATCTCAGCAGGATCGACGTGAAGGTTGGCGATCTGGTGAAGAAAGGCCAAGCCATGGGCCACAGCGGCTCGACCGGTCTGGCCGGCGGCGATCACCTGCACTTCAGCATGCAGGTGGATGGCGTGCAGGTCAACCCGGTGGAGTGGTTCGACGCCCACTGGATTCACGATCGGATACTGACAAAACTCGCTCCCGAGCCGCATTGAGGAAGGCTGGCTTACTTCCCGGCGTAGCGCCCTGCGGCGTTCAACAAACGCCGGCACGATTTGTTGACAATGAGAGGGTGGTCATCATGCGGTTCCAGGGATGGACGGCACCGGAATTGTGTTCAAGGCATTCGTCCAACTGTTGCCAGCACGACACCATACATCATCATCGCCGGGTCTTACTCGGGACCCGTTGCCACTTTATTGGCCGCACGCAGCGCCGGAAATCTTGGAGCCGTTGTATTTGTGTCGAGCTTTGTGGCTTTGCTTTACGGTCGGATAGGCCCATGGATTGCGACGGCAGTACCGGCGGCCCTTCTTCGCTTGCGATTGCCGGCCTGGATTCTTTCCGGAACACTCCAACATCGCACTGCGCGAATGGTGTGTTTTGTCCGCGGGTTCCGACCGTCTCCTTGGAACTCGGGGCCATCGCGGGTTCCTTGCGGCAAAACCGGGCATGGAAGCCGTAAAGGTCGCTGGGCCGCACTTTCTCCTACAGTGCGCTCTCGACCGTAGTCTGGCTGTACTTCGAGAGATTGGATGGCTTGGTGACACTGCGCACGCGGCATCCGCAAACGCGCTAACACCCAGCTTAGCCGGCGGCGACTCTTTGCACTTCACTTGGAGGCCGATGGCGTGCAGCGGCGAGATTCCGGAGGTGCGGGTGGTTAAGGGGGCCCTGAGGATGGCAAAAATTACGAACGAAGCCAATTGATGGCTTGTTTTGTGATACTTGCAAAAAGGGCAGAACCAATCTGCACGGGGACGTTCAATTGTCAAAGACCGGCGGGCGCGGGTGTCCGATCCCAGGGTGAGGCTACCACGGTATTGCCGCCGGCAGGAGCCTTCGTTTGGGCCGGATGTTGGACCAGTTGGGGTTAGCCGGGCGCCGTGGGCGGGACCGGGGACAGGACCCGTTCGGCCATGGCATAGCGGAGTTGATCGAGGCCTTCGCCGGTGATGCTGGAGATCTGGAAGAAAGGCAGGCCGCGCTGGGCGGCGATCTGGCGGAGGGACTCGACGCGGGCGGGGTCCTGGGCAGCGTCCATTTTGGTGGCCACCACGAGCATGGGCTTGGCGGCGAGTTCCGCGCTGAAGGAGGCGAGCTCGGCCATGACGGTTTCGAAGTCCTGGGCCGGATCGCGTCCGCTCGATTCGGAGACATCCACCAGGTGCGCGAGGAGGCGGGTGCGCTCGATGTGGCGGAGAAACTGGGTGCCGAGGCCGTGGCCCAGGTGCGCGCCTTCGATGAGGCCGGGGATGTCGGCGACGACGAAACTGCGGTAATCGTCCAGGGAGACGACGCCTAGTTGGGGTTCCAGGGTGGTGAAGGGGTAATCGGCGATCTTGGGGCGGGCGGCGGAGATGCGGGAGATGAGGGTGGACTTGCCCGCATTGGGGAATCCGACCAGGCCGACGTCGGCCAGAAGCTTCAGTTCGAGGCGCAGGCGGCGCTCTTCGCCGGGCTTGCCGGGTTCGTGCTCGGTGGGAGCCTGGTGGGTGGAGGTGGCGAAGCGGGCATTGCCCTTGCCGCCGCGGCCGCCGCGGGCTACCAGGAAGCGGTCACCCGACGCGGTGAAATCGTGCAGGCGTTCGCCGGTGGCTTCGTCGTAGACCACGGTACCGACGGGCACCTTTAGTTCAATGGAGTAGCCTTCGGCGCCGGTGCGGTTGCTGCCTTCGCCGTGCCGGCCGCGCTGGGCTTTATGTTCGGGATTAAAACGGAACTGGATGAGGGTGTTCTGGTGCTCGGTGGAGATGAGGAAAATATCGCCGCCGCGGCCGCCATCACCGCCGCTGGGTCCGCCGCGCGGAACGTATTTCTCGCGGCGAAAAGCCAGGCAACCGTTACCGCCGTCGCCGGCCTTCACCAGAATGCGCGCTTCGTCGATGAACAGTTAGGCGACTTCCTTGACGCTGACGAAACGGCCCAGGCGGCCGCGGTCACGGAACTCGATGACGCCGGTGACCTTGGCGAACAGGGTGTCGTCCTTGCCCCAGCCGACATTGTCGCCGGGCTTGAGTTTGGTGCCGCGCTGGCGGACGATGATGGACCCGCCGGGCACCAGTTGTCCGCCGAAGACTTTTACGCCGAGGCGCTGTGCATTGGAGTCGCGCCCGTTTTTGGAACTGCCTAAACCTTTTTTATGCGCCATACTTTACCTAGACCAGAATGTCGCCGACCTTCACTTCCGTGAAGTCCTGGCGATGACCGATTGTGCGCTTGTACTGCTTCTTGCGCTTGAATTTGAAGACCAGCACTTTTTTGCCGCGGCCATTGCCGACGATGGTGCCCTTGACGGTGGCGTCGGCCAGGTCGGCGCCGGCCAGCAGTTGGCCTTCGTCTTTGAAGACGGCGCGCAGCGGGAGAGCGACTTCGGAGCCGACTTCGCCTTCCAACTTATCGACGCGGACTACGTCGCCTGCGGCCACGACA
This sequence comes from Bryobacteraceae bacterium, assembly GCA_049511415.1. Classification (GTDB taxonomy): domain Bacteria; phylum Acidobacteriota; class Terriglobia; order Bryobacterales; family Bryobacteraceae; genus Bog-159. Next base: position 77,677 of record JBEKYC010000028.1, read on the forward strand.
TACTGTTTTCCGCCGGTTTCAACGATTGCATGCATGGAATAACCTCTGAAATTGCGCCGGGACACACGAAGTGGGTCGGAGCTCTTGGACTAAGTTTTTAGTGTACAACAAAGCGGGGGCGTGGCTTACCCTTGGGCTTGCGCTTAGTGCTGGAAGTTTCGGTGCCCTCGGGCGCTTTGTTTTCAGTTTGTGGCCTTCCGTTGATAAACGAGGTGACGATGCCACCGAGCCCCAAGGCCCCCAGGAATCCGCCGGCCCATTGTTGGCCTCTAAGAGTCACCCAAGTTCCGCTTATTAGAAAACAGGCAGACACAAAGGCTGCTAAAAACTGACCGATTCTAGACTCGTCGAACATACGGCGCATCGCATCCGCCTGAATCTCCAACGAGCGGGATTCGAGCTGGTGGCGGTGCTGTTCTTGAGTTTCGGCCATTCTTATTATGCGGTCCGCAGCGCCTGGACATGCTGCTTCATAGCCATCAAGAAGTTGGGGCGGAGGAAGAGGACCAGAGAAGGACTGGGATACACCGACAACGACTTTCCCTGCCGACGCTTTACCTGGCGAGGACGGGAAATTCGGCGGAATCGGCGGCGGTGACATCATGATCGATGCTCTTATATTTTTGCATGGAGTCGAACAGATCTGCACCAACTACCGCCCAATCGTTTAGGATCGCTTCTTCGTCAGAAGCGAAGTTCAATGACGGCACAGAGTTATGAGGAAACAGCGCAAAGCGGCGAAATGCGCGGAACACGCCTTTTGCCGAAATCT
>JBEKYC010000029.1:0-77304 GCA_049511415.1 Bryobacteraceae bacterium
GGATTGTTCTTGGCCAGCACCTTGGTGATGGCCGCCGTCAGCGTGGTCTTGCCGTGATCGATATGCCCGATCGTGCCGATATTCACGTGCGGTTTGCTGCGATCAAATTTCTCTTTAGCCATGACTCTCTCGTTTTTAAGAGGATTTCCAACAGAGAATTGCTGGAGCCGTTGACCAGGATTGAACTGGTGACCTCGTCCTTACCAAGGACGCGCTCTACCAACTGAGCTACAACGGCCCTTCAAAGTTACTGGTGGACGGGGGAGGATTCGAACCTCCGTAGCCCGCAAGGGGCGACAGGTTTACAGCCTGTTGCCATTAGCCGCTCGGCCACCCGTCCAACTCGCGGCGACGCACCTCCACTATCGCACTTCGCCGCTGAAACCTACAGTGTACCAAAGTCTGGCGCGGCGCGTCGGGCGTCAGTGCTGCCGTCTGTGCTGCCGGACGTCGGGTTCATATGTCGATGGGATCAACATCTTCGGATGCGGCTGGCCGTCCTCGTATGTGGCAGGTCTTGTGAACCAACCGACCGTTTTCGATCTCCGTTGGGCCGCCATGCCGCCAAGCTAGCGGATAATGATCACCCTCGGCCTCCGAAAGGACGATCTCCTTGGCGCACATTCCGCACCTACCGCCACCGCGTTCCAGCATCTCCGCTTTTTGCTCTTCGCTGAAGACGCGGCGTGAGTCCAGTCGAACTCCGATCTCAGCAGGCAGACCGTCGCGCCATTTCCGGTAGTAGTCTTGTATTTTCTTGCCAGAGGTGGACCTGCCCGGCAACAGCTTGTGTTCCGCGTTGCGTAGGTAGTGCCCCAGCGGCCCGGCGGGTGCTAAATCAAGTTTGAAGTTGGGCGATCTGCTCAAGTCCTGGAGCAGGCAGAAGACAGAGAAGATCTGCATTTTTGAAAACTTCGTTTTGTTGCGCTTTTTACCGGTTTCGTCCCTAGCGGATTTTCCGAACCCGCATACCTCGTGTGTCTTCTGGAGTAGCTCGATAAAGCGCCGGGCGCCGGGCCCGTCTGCGTCAAAATCTGGCCGCTCGTGATATAGCTCGTCCAACTCTGAGGCACCAAGGCTGGGAAAGTTCAGCGAGTCCTTCTCACGGGTGAGGTAAAGTAGTAGCAGTTGTGCTACGAACTGGCGGTTCGGGCCGAACGGATCCTCGTCCTCGTCGCTTGAATCCAATCTAAACGGGAGCTTGAATTCGGGTTCGCTTTCCTTCCTGCCTGCCAAACGGACCACGAAGGGGCCAAGATTACCCGGCCAGGCATCACGCACCTCTTGGCGCGTGAGCGCGGTGCCTGCTTGGAGCCTGACAAACAAATCGCGCACTTCGTCGGCCTGATCCGTCTGTATCAGGATGACCGTAAGCTGCGTTTTCTGGAAGGCGTGCTGAAGTTCCTCGCTTAGGCTGGAAAACCGGTGACCTCCCCAAGATGCGTGCCCCGTTCGAAGAGAATTCGGCAACCTTAACTTCCGATCGTTGGCCTTGAGGGCTTCGAAGGAGCCTTTTATATATTGGGTTAGTGAGACAATCCGCTGCTGGCGTCAACGATCTCATAAACGGACGAATTGCCCCTTAGTCCAAGCGTTGTAATTTCTTGTAGAAATATCGGTGGAATTGGGTATTTGCGGAACACCGAATCGATCAATGCCTGTCTTTGGGGAAGGCTCCACGTGGCTCCGCGCCGATACTCCGGATTGGTGCGCATTTCTCCGGCGATCCAACTCCTGGTGCGGTCTGCAACCGTCCAGTCGGTTCTAATCTGGAATTCCATTTGTCAGGCCACGTCCACCAGTTCGAAGTGCGACGGCGGGGGGATCTCGTCGCCATCCTCCCGCATGGCGGAAAGATGCATCTGGATGGCCTTCGTCATGCGCTCTTTGGTTTCCTGCAACGTGCGACCGGTGGCCACGCAGCCAGGCAAATCTGGCGCGTACGCTCCGAAGCCAGTCGTAGACTTTTCAAACAAAACGAGGTACTTACTCATGTTAAACCAGCCTGTTTCATTATAGACTTCAGAGTTTTCGGTGGCACTTCATCCGCATCGTGCCCTGCCACCGTTACCTTCCCAGGTTTCAGCCGATGCACAAACTGGCGATGGCTGACCTCCTGATTTTTCAGCATCCATCCGTCCAGCCGCAGGGTCTTCAGCACGGCGCGGACCTTCACGTAAGGCCCCCTGATGACATCCCCCGCAGTTTAGCAAAACTGTGGCACTCTAAAGCGTATATGCGACTGCTGCACCTGGCTGTTCTAACCGCTTTCATATGCCTCGCGCTTAACGCGCAATGTACGCTGCCGCCGGCTCCCGGCGCCGGCACGCCCGACACCACCTTCGACAACTACTTTGTGCAGAACGGTCCCGGCTGGACGGGCGCTGACGGCACCTATTCCGTGGCTTTGCCCGATGGCATGAACCTGTGGGTATGGTCCGATTCCTACATCGGCACGGTGGATCCCACCACGCGGCTGCGCTCCAGTTCCATTTTTCAGGCGCACAACTCGCTGACCATTCTGGACCAGGGCACGGGCGCGCTGACGACCGTCGGATATCCGCCGAAAACATCATCGTTCTTCGCGCCCACCGACACGGCCGACTGGTTCTGGCCCGGCGATAGCATGGTCGTCCAGACTTCTCCGGGCGTGTACGTGATTAAGACCATGCTGCTCGAATGGACCGGCGTGTTCGAGTATGTCGGAACGTCCGTAGCGACCGTGTCGTATCCGAGCATGAAGCTGATCTCCATCCAACCGATCGCCCTGCCGGATCTGACCATCGAGTGGGGCACGCGGCTCTTCAAGCAGGGATCGTATTATTATCTCTACGGCATCATGGACCCCGGCACAGCCCTCAAGTTACCGTACGTCGCCCGATTCACCAGCTTGAGCGATCTGACCAACCCAACTACCTGGCAGTATTGGAGCGCGACCAGCGAGGCGTGGGTGACTGGACAGTCCAACGCCACCGCCATGGCGGGCGTGCCGGCCATCACCAACGAGTACAGCGTGGACCGGCTCACCGCCTCCACCGGCCCGTTCTACCTGATGACCGGCATGGACACGCAGAATCCGCCGTACCCAGGTTGGGAATACGTGACGACTTATTATTCGTGCAATCCGCAAGGGCCGTGGCAAACCCGGACCGTCGTGTACACCACGCCGGAAAGCGGCGCGCCGGGATGCTCGGTGGGCACGCTGTACACTTACGATCCCAAGGCGCACCCGGAGTTTCCTTCGAGCGCCGGGATCCTGATTTCGTACAACGTGAACGCCAACGATTCGAGCGATCTGATTTGCGCGAACGATTATAAGCCGAGCTTCATCCGCGTGCCGATTGCGGGATTGGAACTGAGCGGCGCACCGTAGCCCGGCGCTACTATATTGGCCATGAGAACGGCATCCTGGGCGCTCGTGGCCGCCCTCGCTTTTCCGGCTTTCGCGGCGCCGCCAGCGTGGCTTTCGAGCGCGGTCATCTACGAAGTCTTCCCGCGCGATTTCTCGCCGGCGGGCGATTTGAACGGCGTCACGGCGGGGCTCGACCGTTTGCATCAACTGGGCGTCGATGTGGTCTGGCTGATGCCCATCCATCCGATCGGCCAGGTGAAGCGCAAGGGCACGTTGGGCAGCCCGTACTCGGTCCGCGACTACTACGCCGTCAATCCCGACTACGGCACAAAGGACGATCTGAAGCGGCTGGTGACGGAAGCCCATCGCCGCGGCATGAAGGTAATCATCGATATCGTGGCCAACCACACTTCCTGGGACAGCGTCATGATGCGCACGCCCGCATTTTACAAACACAACGCCGCCGGCCAGATCATTCCGCCGGTGCCCGATTGGGAGGACGTGGCGGCGCTCGATTACTCGAATCCGCAACTGCGCGCCTACATGATCGACATGCTGCGCTATTGGATTCGCGATTTCGATCTGGACGGATTTCGCTGTGACGCCGCCAGCATGGTGCCAGTCAGCTTCTGGGAGAGCGCCCGCGCGGAGTTGGACAAGACCAAGCCGGGCCTGTTGATGCTGGCCGAGGCGCACGATCCGCCGCTCATGAAAAGCGCCTTCGATCTGGATTACGCCTGGCCGCTGCACAGCGCCTTGGCGGAAGTCTTTAGTCACGGCCGGCCCGCGCGAGATCTGCGCGCGGAGTGGGAGGCGGAGCGCGCGCAGTTCCCCAAAGGCGCGCTGCATCTGCGCATCTCCGACGATCACGACGAAGAACGCGCCATCGTCCGCTTCGGCAAGGGGGGCGCTTTGGCGGCATCCGCGTTGATGTTCACGCTGGATGGCGTGCCGCTGCTCTATGAAGGCATGGAAGCGGGCGATACGGCTGAATCGGGCGCGCCGGCGCTGTTTGAAAAGTTGCCCGTATTCTGGCAGATCGCCGAAAGGCGGCCGGAGTTCGGGCGGTTCTATGCGGGCATGATCGCGCTGCGGCGCGCGCATCCGGCACTCTTGCAAGGAGAAACGGAGTGGCTGCGCAATGCCGACGAAGCGCGCATCGTCACGTTTGAACGCAAAGGCGGCGGCGAAGAGTTTCTGGTGGCGATCAACTTTTCGAATCGACCGTTTCTAGGCTTGGTGGATACGGCCGGAACGGGTTTCGTCGACATAACGCCGGGCGTGGGCCAGCCTGGAACCATGGCGCTCCCGGCCTTGGCACTGGACGCCTGGGGTTATAGGGTGTTCCGCCGGAGCCGGTAAGCGACGCGATGGCACCCGTTACCGCAAAGGCTCGCGGCGCAATTGAAACCAGGCGCCGAAGGCCGCCAGAATCGCTCCCGCGGTAAGATATAGCGCCCGGTGGAAAGCCGGCGGACCCGCGAAGTGATAATGGCTGAAAAAATAGCCGCGGAACAGGATCGCCAAAACCGCGAGGCTCCAAAGAAAAAAGAGAGCCCGCCATTTTCCGCCGATGGCGAGGATAACGGAAACCAGACCCAGCAAGGCTCCGCCTAGCAGCCAATACGCGAGATTCGGTCCCTGCCACGGCAGCATGCCGAGTTGTAGCGTCTGGCCGCTGGTCAACGCCATGCACGAAAGGGCCAGTAGGAAAAGCGTCAACAGGCCGTGAAATAGATAGCTGAACACTCGCATAAGGGCCCTCAGCGCCGACACCAGGAAACCTCCGCTTCTGAAGAACATGACATTGTAGCAACCGGGGGCATCCGCGGGTTGGGCTAACCTGGGCGCATGGGACACTACCCGTTCACCTTGTTCAATGCCGCCACCACGCTCGTCATGTTCCTCACCATCTGGCTCGTTGCGGCGCGGTGGCGCGGCGCTCTGGCATCGAACTGGCCCTTGATCTATTACGTGGCGGTGGTGACCTACACGATCGGTTTTTCGGGAGGCATGAACCCGTATTGGGTGGCGGCCGGCGTGGCGTGCGGCTTGGCGATCCGCTGCGGCCTGGCTGCCCGCTACGTGCGTTTTTTGGAATTGGCGCCACTGGCGTACATCACGTGGCGCTGTGTAGCCCTGCTTTTTATGTGGTGATTCACACGGTGCGCTCTCGCCTGCTAGGATAAACCTACGATGCGGCGTTTTTGGGTTTTGGGATGTCTGCTCTGCCTGCCTCTGGCGGCCGAAACGGGTGGCGCCTGTGGCGCCGGTTCCCCGGAATTGGACGAAATATTCGATCATCTGTATAACTTTGACTTCGCGACCACCTCCGCGGGGCTCGACCGCTACATCGCGGCCCACCCGCAAGAGCCTCTAGGCTATGCCATCCGGGCTTCGGCGGACCTGTTCTATGAACTCGACCGGCTGGGCATCCTGGAAAGCGAGTTCCTGATCAGCGACAAGCACATTGCCGACAAAAGCGCGGTGAAGCCCGACCCTGCGGTGCGCGCCCGGTTTCTGAAGTCGGTGGATGATGCGCAATCGCGCGCCATCAAAATTCTGGCGGTAAACCCGCAGGATCGCCAGGCGCTGTTTGCCATGTCCATCGTGGAAGGCGTGACCACCGATTACATGGCGTTCGTAGAGAAGCACCAGTTTGCCAGTTTGTCCCCGGCCAAGCGGTCCAATAGCTACGCGCAGCAGCTCTTGAAGCTGAATCCGCCGTGCGTGGATGCCTATATTACAGCCGGCATCTCGGAATACATGATCGGCAGCCTGCCGTTCTTTATCCGCTGGTTCGTGCGGTTCGACAACGTCCAGGGCAGCAAGGAGCAGGGCGTGAAGAACCTGGAATTGGTGGTGCGCGAGGGCCACTATTTCAAGCCTTTTGCCAAGATTCTGTTGGGAATCATCGATCTGCGGGAGAAGCGCCCTCACGAAACCGAAAAGCTGTTGGCGGAACTCGCCCACAGCTATCCGTCGAATCCGCTGTTCCGTAAGGAACTGGCGCGGCTCAGCACCGAGACGTCAGGCGGCGCGCGGCAGAACTAGCGCCGAAGTTAGTCCCCGCGGGCTACCGGTACCCGCCAAACTATCCCCTGTACTCGAATTACCAGCGAAATTCCATGGCTGTGGAACACTGTATGTAGAGGGCCTATGAGTCCCAGTGATATCTTCGCCACTGCATTTGAAACCGCCAGTAGCGGGCTGTTGCTGCTGGAGAAAGAATCCGGGCGGATCGAGGAAGCCAATCGCGCATTTCTCGAAATGTGCGCGCGAAGCCGGGCGCAGGTAGTCGGCGGGACTTTCTGGCAGCCACCCATACTGGCGGACGCGGAGGCAGCCGCGGATGCCCGGGCTGAGCTTCGGTCGCGCGGACGGCTGGAAGCCACGGAACTGCCCCTCGAAACCGGCGACGGATCTCTGCTGCTGGTGGAAGTGAGCGGACGGGAGATTGGCGCCGGGAAGGTCCAATTGGAGTTGCGCGACATTACCGCGCGGGATAGCGCCCGGGTAGCCGATCGCATGGCCGCGCAACGTCTGATCGCCTCGCGCGCGGCTTCCGAGTTCGCCGACATTCAAAAGGCCTTGCAATCGGCCGCCGTTACCCTGACCGAATGTGCCCGCCGCGGCGAATCGACCTTCGAGCAGTGCGACCTGCTGCAGAAGGCGGCGGAACGCGCGGATGTGATCGCGCGGGAGTTGCGCGCCTGTGGCGGCGAATTGCCCTACAAGCCCGAACGCGTGCTTCTGAACGAATTGATCGAGGCCATGCACTTGACGCTGCAGCGGCGTCTGGGGCCGGACATCGAAGTGATTCTGGACTTGGGCGAGGAGGTGGCGCCGGTGATGGCGGATCTGGCGCAGGTACGCCAGATGATCTTGAAACTGGCGGCCAACTCCCGTGAGGCCATGGAACATGGCGGCGCCTTTCGCATCGAGACACTGAACGCCGGGGCAGGCGATCCCGCGCTCGGACCGGGGGCCGGCGCCTACACCGTGCTGGCTGTGAGCGACAACGGCCCCGGACTCGACGATCAGAGTTGGGAGCATCTTTACGAGCCGTTCTTCACCACCAGGCGCAACGGAAAGCGGGGCCTGGGATTGGCGGCCGTGCACGGCATGGTGCGGCAGAACCGCGGGCATATTTGGGCGCAAAGCGAGCCGGGCCAGGGGACTTCGTTCCGGATCTATCTGCCGCACATGCCGTCGAAACATGGCGCGATAGCCCGTGCGGCCGTTCAACCTGCGAATCCCATCGCGCGGACCGCACGCGGGCATGTGCGCACGATCCTGCTGATGGAGCCCAACGACGGTCTGCGCGGCGTGGTGACGAGCATCCTGAAAAAGCGGGGCTATCGCGTGCTGGCCGCGCGCGGAGCACAGGAAGCGCTGGCCATGGCCAAGGCGGAGGGCGCTCCGGACCTGCTCATCAGCGAACCGGAAGCGGACCTCGCCCGGCGCTTGGCCGCTTTGCAACCGCGCTTGCGGATGCTGTTTCTGAACGGCCACTCCCGCACCGTCCCGGCGGAGGGCATCTCGACCCTGGCCAAACCGTTCGACCTGCAGGCTCTGCTGGGCAAAGTGCAGGAACTGCTGGCAGGCTTACAATAGTCTGCATGCGATGGAGCGGGGTTGGCGCGGTCCTGCTGGGACTGGCGGTGATACTGGGCGCTTTCGGCGCGCACGGTCTGCGCGAGCGGCTGGATGCCTATTCCATGGAAGTCTACCAGAAGGCCGTCTTCTACCAGTTCGTGCACGCGCTCGGCATTCTGATCGTGCCGCTATTTGTGCGCGCGGGAGTGCTGGTGGAATCGTCGGGCGAACTGGTCTGCTGGCTGCTGTTTGCGGGGATCGTGATCTTCAGCGGCAGCCTGTATCTGCTGGCGGTAACCGGAGTACGCGCGCTGGGCGCCATCACGCCGATCGGCGGGCTGTCTTTTATCGTGGCTTGGGCCGTGCTGGCTTTTCGGCTCTTGCGCGGGTAGCGTTTCCCCAGCATTCCGCGGCGTGAAATGCATCCGCCCGCGCCGTCACTGTGTCTCCAGGTCGCGCCGTTCATCAAACCAATCCCGCGGCGCGCGAGGAGAACAATTCAATGGCGACGTTAAAAGTCAATCTTTCGGCCGTTGGCAACGCCTGCGACCAGGATCCCACTCCAGCAGGTCATTTCCCAGGTCCTGGATGGTATGTGTTTCTCGCGGACTGTCACGGCAACCCCATCGTACGGGCCGGCAAGGAATACGGCCCTTTCCCTGTCGACCACGGCTACGTCGAAATCCCCGATGTGCCGCCGGGACGGTATCTCGTGTTTGCGATCGTCAACCCGGTCGCAGTCGGGGTGCCTGTCCCAGGCGGTGAGATCCTCTTTCAATCCAACTTCGTCAGTCACTTCGCGATTGTCGACGTGTGCTGCGGATGCCACGATTACTGCGTGAAGCTGTACAACTCCGGATGGCACTATTGCATCCGGGTCATCGTGTACTGGCTGACCATTCTGGCGGCACAGCGCCAGATCGCACCCGATGTCGGGAAGAGCGCCGTCAGTGCGCTGACTAAAGCTCTCCAGACCGGCGAGACACTACCCGGCGATGCGGCCATCAATGACTTGATCGGCAAGCTCGTAGCTCAGTTCGGCGCTTCTCAAGACTGAGGCATGCCATAAGGGGGGAGGGCCAGGTTGCCTGCGTCCTCCTCCAACTTGCCATCTAGCGAATGTAGATCTGGAGCGGCCCCCAATAATAAGGCTTCCGGAAAGCATTCTCCGCGCGAACCATTGCCAGCTTGGCGACGCGCAGGGCATCCACCGGGGTTTGGCCGGCTTGCATGGCACGGTAAAATCGATCCATCATATCCGGCGTGGAACGGTCCGTCACGTCCCAAAGACCGGCTACCACGTGGTGCGCGCCGGCTTTCAGGAATGCCCAGGCGAAACCCACCAGGCCTTCGCCCGAGTAAACCCGCGACCCGGCGCCGCGGCAAGCCGAGATGGTCACCAGATCGGCGCTGAGAGGAATATCGATCACGTCGCGCGCGTAGAGTTTGAAGGCTCCGTCTTGCGGGGAGAGAATGATGGCGGAGTCCAGCGGACTCTTTGGGTTGGCTTCGCCGTGCGCGCTGAAATGAATGATCGAAAACTGGCGCGGATTGGCGTGGCGATAGAAGGACGGTGTGGCCCTGGCTTCCGTCGCGGGCGTTATCTTGCACGATGCCAGATTCGCCTCAACCCGGGCGATTTCCAGCGGAGCATAAGTGAGACGGGGGTAGTCGACGCCCGCCGCGAGGGCGTCACCGATGACAAGGGCGGAATCGTGGCGCTTGGCTTTGGGCGGCGGAGCGGCTGTGGCGATCGCCAGCGATGGCGCTACGGCCAGCGTCGCGTCTTCGATCCAGTAACGCGGTGCGGCGCCCGCAACCGGCAGCGTCTCGAAATTGACGTAATGCAACGCGCCTGTCACTTTGCAAATTATCTGGTGTAAAACTTTGCGCGCTATTTGGCGTACTCTTCGAGTATGGACCAACTGGCGGGGTTCACGGAAGAGGCTCGAAAGCTCGCCCTTGACCGGTTCCGCCTGCTTCAACCTCATTTGGAGGATGACCGCCCATTGAAGGCGGTCGCGGCGGCGGCAGGAATCCCGTTCCGAACCGCTCAACGCTGGGTGTCGTTGTATCGGCAGTTTGGCCTGACCGCCCTCGCGCGAAAGAGGCGAACAGACAACGGCGGGCACCGCGAGATGTCGGCCAAGCTCAAGGAGGCCATCGAAGGCCTCGCCCTACAAAAGCCGCCGATTCCAGTTGCAGCGATCTGCCGTCAAGTCAGGCGGCTGGCAAAAGATTTGGGAGAGGAGCCGCCGACCTACTGGCTCGTGTATCGCATCGTTGCCGCGTTGCCCGCCGACCTGGTCACGCTCGCCCATGACGGGACGAAGGCGTACAGCAACGCATTCGAGCTGGTGCACCGGCGAGAGGCGGATGGGCCGAACGCGATCTGGCAAGCCGACCACACCCCACTCGACATTCTGCTGATCCGTCCGGACGGCGAGGTTGCCAAGCCTTGGCTCACCACCGTGATGGACGATTACAGCCGCGCCGTGGCTGGGTACTTCCTCTCGTTCGAAGACCCATCCGCGCTGAACACATCTCTGGCGCTGCGTCAGGCGATCTGGCCCAAAGAGGACTCACGCTGGATCGTGTGCGGCATCCCCGACGTTCTCTACACCGATAACGGAAGCGACTTCACGTCCCAACATCTGGAACAGGTGGGCGCGGACTTGAAGATCCGGCTGGTATTCTCCATTCCCGGCAAGCCCAGGGGCCGAGGCCGCATCGAACGCTTCTTCTCGACCGTGAACGAGATGTTCCTATGCGAGTTGGACGGCTACGCTCCGGCTGGCGGCGTTGTGCGCGGAAAGGCAACGCTGACGCTGGCAGAGTTCGACACGAGGTTCCGCGCCTTCCTGCTGGACGTATACCACCGCCGCGAAAATGCGGAAACGAAGACGCCGCCCGTAGAACGCTGGGAGGCCAATGCTTTCCTGCCGCGGATGCCGGACTCGCTGGAGCAACTGGACCTACTGCTGATCCAGGTGGCCAAGGCACGCCAGGTCCGGGCCGATGGGATTCACTTCCAAAGCCTCCGCTACATCTCAACAACGTTGGCGGCATACGTCGGAGAAACGGTCACCCTACGGATTGACCCGAGGGACATGGCGGAAATCCGCGTCTTCCACGAACACAAGTTTTTGTGCCGCGCCGTCTGTGCTGAAATCGCGGGTGAGACCGTCCCGCTCCGGGAAATTCTCCGCGCCCGAAACCGGCAACGGCGGGAACTGCGCGGCGTCCTTCGAGATCGTCAAGCCGCCGTAAACACGCTGCTTGACCTGAAGCGTGGAGAAATCACGGAGAAGAACGATGGGCCACCAGCAGACAAACCAGCAACAAAACAACCTCAGCCCGCTCTCAAGCGCTACCGAAACGAGTAGCAACCACCAACCGGACATGGTGGAAACCCTTGAACACCGGCGGTTCGCCGAGTTCTGCGATGCTTGCAAGCGGTATCGCTACATAGGCCTATGTTACGGTTCTCCGGGCGTCGGCAAGACGCTCTCGGCTCGCCATTATGCGAATTGGGACAACGTACAGGCGTATTGGAGACACCCGTGTCAGGCTAGGGCGCTCCTTAAGAAGGTAAGCAAGGGCACTGTGGTCTTCTACACTTCCCCGGTGATTAGCTCGCCCGGCCATCTTGAGCGTGAGATCACGAGAACGCGCGGCCTGTTGCACAATGCCGTGATCGAACGAGCACGGAGGTACGAAGAGGCGCGAATGATGCGGCTCCTGCATCGCGCTGAAAAACTGCGCGACCCCAAGAGGAACCCCGAGGGTTATCGAAGTGCGGAAGCGTTTCAGGTGGAGGATGCTTTCTACGAGCAACGGAATCGCGCGATACGAGCGTCGAGCAATTCGCCTGACCCCACTGGTCTGCTCGTAATCGACGAAGCCGACCGGCTCAGAATGGCCGGCCTGGAACAAGTGCGAAATATGTTCGACCACGGGGGCATCGGTTTGGTTCTAATCGGGATGCCAGGCATCGAAAAGCGCCTGGCTCGTTACCCGCAGTTCTATTCCCGCATCGGCTTCGTCCACGAGTTTCGGCCGCTGGCTACAACAGAGATTCGTCAACTGCTGCTGGATCGGCGCTGGACGCCCCCCGGCGTGCGCCTTCCTCAGCAGCCCTTGGACCCAGAAACGGTCGCAACGATCATCCGGATGACGGGCGGCAACTTCCGCTTGTTGAACCGTCTCCTCACCCAGATGGAGCGCATTCTCGAAATCAACGCGCTGCAAGAAGTGACCAAAGCAGTCGTGGAGGCCGCTCGGGAGAGCTTGGTCATTGGGCAGGTCTAGAGCTGTGCATTTCCAGGCTGCGACCCGAGCCCACAATCCGTTCGAGTGTGAGATAATTCACGGTGACGCGGCGCGAAGACCGCCCATGCATAGGAAGGGAGCGTATCGATGAATCGAATTTTGGACGAGTTGGGCAAACTGGAGCGGGAGAAGCGAGCGTGCGCTGCCCTTGTCCTGTTGGCCACTACAACGGCCGTTCTTTCAGGCCAAACATTTGCCCCGGTGTACAATTTCTGCGCTCAAAGTGGGTGCCCAGACGGCGACCAGCCGCAGACCGCCCTAGTCCAGGGTTTCGACGGCAATCTTTACGGGACGACTGGCTCCGGGGGATTCAATGGCCCTTGGGGCACAGTCTTCAAAATTACGACGAGCGGCGCGTTAACAACGCTGTACAGTTTTTGTGCGAAGGCTAATTGTACCGACGGCACAAACCCCTACGCGGGTTTGGTTCTAGCCACGAACGGTGACTTTTATGGCACGACATATTCGGGGGGGGCCAGCAACTTTGGAACAGTGTTCCGGATAACGCCAGGCGGCAGGCTCACAACGCTATATAGCTTTTGCGCTCAAAGCGGATGCCCGGACGGGTCAAACCCGTATGCTGGGCTGATCCAGGCAACAAATGGGGACTTCTACGGCACAACATACTCCGGCGGAGCCTACGGTTACGGCGCGGTATTCCGCATCACCCCAAGCGGCAAGCTGACAACACTATATAGCTTTTGCGCTCAAAGCGGATGCCCGGACGGGTCAAACCCGTACGCTTCGCTAGTCCAGGCGACCAACGGTGACCTTTATGGGACAACGCTCTACGGCGGGGACGGAGCTGGCACGGTTTATAAAATGACCCTTGGGGGCACAATGACGGCGCCGCTTTACATCTTCAGTTATGGCGCAAACCCTGAGTTTCCGCTAATACAGGCCACTAATGGTCAGTTGTACGGAACAACGAATGATGGCGGGTCGGGTGCCTGTCCTTTGCGGTGTGGAACGGTTTTCGAGATGGCCCCTAAGGGTGCTTTGACAACGGTTCTAAGCTTTGGGATCACCTCGGGGGACACCGGGGCTTACCCGGATGGGCTAGTGCAGGCCACCGATGGGTACCTGTATGGCACGGATTACTACGGCGGCGCCAATGGGTATGGCGTCATCTTTAAAATGACCCTAGGTGGAGGACTGACCACTCTATACGACTTCTGCCCACCTGGAGGCCCCTCTTATTGCCCCGGCGGTGCCTACACCGACGGCGCCCTGGTCCAGCACACGAACGGCACGCTGTATGGGGCGACTTATGGAGGTGGAATCGCTGGGACCTGCACCGGTGCCGGCGCCGAAGGATGCGGCACGATCTTCAGCATGTCTGTGGGCTTGGGCCCGTTCGTTAAAACGCTTCCCACGTCCGGTAAAGTGGGTGCGGACGTCACGATCCTGGGAACTGGCCTGAGCGGTGCCACCTCGGTTACATTCCACGGAACCGCGTCGTCGTTCACGGTCAACGCTACGGGCACATCTATCTCGACCACCGTACCTGCCGGCGCGACCACTGGCCCGGTCCAGGTTGTAACTCCCGGCGGCACGCTTTCAAGCAACGTGACTTTCAGGGTGCCGTGATAAGAGCCCCGCCCGCTGGCGGGCCGACGACGTGTGGTCGGGTGCTGGCGATGCGAAAACGAACGTTTTTGCAACGAATCCCACAAACCCGTTTTCTGTGGATTACAGCATTGCAAAAAGGTATTGCTTAATATAAACTAATGGCAATAGATTATTGCAATGCTCATAGGCTATGCCCGAGTCTCAACCAACGATCAGGAGACCGCCACGCAAGTGGCGGCTTTGAAGGCGGCCGGATGCGAGCGCATTTATCGTGAGAAGGCCTCCGGCGGCCGATGGGACCGGCCAGAACTCCACCGGCTCCTCGATCAACTCCGCAAAGGGGACGTGCTCGTAGTATGGAAACTCGACCGATTGTCTCGCTCCCTCCGCGACGTGCTCACCATCATGGAGCGGCTCGGCGATTCCGGTGCGGGATTCCGCAGCCTGACCGAAGCGATCGACACGACCACGCCGGCGGGAAGAATGATGATGCAGATGGTCGGGGCATTCGCTGAATTCGAAAGGGCCATGCTGCGGGAGCGCACGAAGGCGGGTCTGGATTCTGCGCGCCGGGAAGGACGCATTGGCGGACGCCGCCCTAAGCTGACGCCTCAACAACAGTCGGAGATCCGGAAGATGGTTTCAAAAGGCAGCAAGTCGGCAGCCGACGCCGCCCGCTTATTCAAGGTCCACCCCGCTACCGTCTCGCGGCTGCTGGCGCAGGCTTACGCCAAATAGCGTGCAAAGTTCTACGCCATTTAATTTGCAAAGTGACACGCGCCATCCGGGACAATGACCACGTGCGCCTGTGCCGGGATGAGCGCTGCTACGGGACCAATCAGAGCCGCGGAAAGACGGTTCGCAGCGGCGCTCTGGGCGGCCATTAAATCCCAGCTTTTGATACCCTGCTGAAAGGCATCCACCAGTGACTCGATGCTCTGGGCAGGGCCCAGCGGAAAGTGCTGGATACCCGCCGGCGTGACCACCCAAACGTACGATTCAGCCGGCGCCAGCCAGTACGATAGGTAGATTCGACCCGAGCGGCGCGCCGCATCCCGCAGCGCGCGAGCGTTTGGCAGGTTAGCCGGCTTGGGCGCCGCCGCCCCGTTCAGGTGCGTGGTTTCAGTCAGTATGCGGGCGCGGCTGGACTCCACCACTTCCAGAGCCCGATCCGGATCGCCGCTCCGCATCAGATATTCCACATAGTCTTGGTAGAACCGTATCAGGGACGCCAGGAAGGTCAGCTCGTACTCATCCCGGGCCAGCCCTTCCTGATTCTTGTCGATAATCTGAATCGTCTTCTCAAAGTAAGTACGGGCCAACCGCGGGTTGCCGAGCTTCGCATAGATCCTGGCTAATCCGGCGTTAGCCTCCCAAAGCACGGCCGCCTCGCCGACTTTGCTATCCAGCGCCTGCCGGTACAGCCGCGCTGCCTGATCGAACTGTTTGCGCCCGGCGGCGATGGTGGCGGCATTCAGGTTTGCGTACGCCTTTGTGGCCTGGCTTTCCGAGTATGCGGACTCATCGCGATTGGCCTTTTCGGCCGCATCCCAGTTCCCGATTCCAGCCAAAGCGCTGGCCAGACTGCCGGTCCATCTGCGGATGTCGTCTTTCGAGAGACCTTTCGGCTCCAGGGCCTTGCGGTAGTACTCGATCGCTTTGCCCGGATCGCCTTGCAGTTCCAGCGTACGGCCCATCTCGCCGTAAAGATTGGAACGCAATACGGGGGACTGGTTGCCCACCAGCCAGGTCAGCGCCTCCTGGCGCGCCTGGATAGCCCGATCGTAGTCGCCCAGGTTGGTGTAGCAGACGGCCTGATTGCTGTACGCGATGCCGACGGTCTGAGGCGCGGGCACGCGTTTGCCCGACTCCAGCGCCTGTTCAAAGAGCGCCATGGCCTCGTCGTAACGCTCGCGCTTGAGGGAGTTCAAGGCCAAATTGTTACAGGCCGCGGACAGGTTGTAGAGATCCTGCTGCTCCAGCGCGTGCTGTTTGGCCGCGATGAAGTATTCGCGCTCCTTCACCGTATTCCCAATCCGGTGTTGGACCGACCCTTCATAATTCTCCATTTCCGGCAGCAAATCGCGCTGGCCGGTCCGCACGGCTTCCTGGTAAGCGCCGTCCAATAGGTTGCGGCCGGCCAGGGCCTTGATTTTGTCGTCGGAAAAGTTGAAAAGAAAACCCTGCAACATACGGCGTCGCAGTTCGAGGGCGGAAAAGTCAGGACGGTTGGGAAAGTTCTGCGATAGCAGCGCGGCCGCCTTGCTGTCCTCGGCTAACTGAATCAGGCTTTCGGCTTCCTGGAGGCGGCATTTTGCGCGGCATGGCGCATCCGCCCCGCAAAGCCCGGCAGCCTGCGCGGCCCGTGCGGACGCTTCCTTGTAGTCGCCGTTGCGGAACGCCGAAAGCGCGGACCCATAGGTCGCCGCCGGCGCCTCGCGGTTTCGATGACCGCAGGCGCAGAATAATAAAACGACGGTGAGGCGCCGCCAATCAGGTGCGCGGTGGTATGTACGTGCCGTTAGGGTCGGTCTCCCCGAATACTCCCTGGCCTTCGTTATCGCAGCCAAGCTGCACTCGCACCATGGTAACCCTGCGTTCCCGGTCGTTCAGCAGAATTTCTCCGAAATAGATGACGCCGAAGCCGCGCACTGCCAATTGATGGCCGGGGATTTCCACATTGCCCAACCGGATGCTTCGCACGAACGATGCCAGCGCGTACGAGCCGGCCGTATAAGGAACCGGCTGACCGAAGGCCACTGGCGCCTTGGCGCTGTCCTGTGCGAACGAGCAACTTTCGAAGAATTTTCGATTCGTGCGGTATTCGTTTTCCAGGTCCTGCCAGCGCGTCAGCCGCATCAGGTCGTCATTGAGTTGCGGTTCGATGGACTGCCCGTCGAGCGACAGGCCCACGAATTGCGGCCGCTGCGCGAACTCCACCGCCGGTTGCCCTTCGGAAGGGTGCCTGGAGCGCATGCTCAGCGACAGCTCCCGCGCCCGGAATTCGACCGGCCTACGATCGCCCGGCTGCTCCGGTCCCGGCCGGTTCGTGACCCGCACATCACTGACGGAGGCATCCACGGTCGTAACCGCGAAGTCCCCCTCGAAGGCTCCCCTGGCATGCGTGCGCGACGCGCCATAGGAGAATACGTCCGCCAGTTCCGCCAGGATTTGGGGCTGGGGGATCTCGGACACCGACTCCCCACCGATCACCGGCAGACTGCTTTGCCCGGTGACTGGGTTGATCACGGTTTTGGCCACGTTGCCGATCTTGGTCAGGAATACCGACGCGGCGACCGCGTTGCCATGAAATACGAAGCGTCGTGGAAATGCGCTTAGTGTGTCGTGAACCATTCTTTTTCAACTCTCCTTCTCGGAATTTCCAGCGTGAACTGGATAGAGGCCTGTTACGGATTTCCCTTGGGTCCAGACCCGCCGGTGACTTCAAATGGGTACTCGTCTCTATGATCCGGAGGACAGGTTATGGTCGCTTTGTACCGCCCGGGGTGCAGCGTAGCGGTGGGAATCAGCAGCTTAAGAACCAGCGCTTTAGCTTGCGCTTGCGCCTCGCCGTGCAGGCGTGCTCCATCCGCCCCTAGCGGCTGAATCTCCCAATGGTACTGCGATGCCGGATCCATAATATCGAAATCCAATTCCACGAACTCGCCCGCGGCCGGCAGAACGATGCGGGCCGGCTCGCCCTTGGCCTGTGGCTCTATTGCGAAGGCCACCACGGTTTGCGGAGCGCGCGCCCTCTGCAGGGCCAGATATTCGTAACCGCTTCCCACCGATAAAAGGAGCAGGGCGGCGTAGGGCAGCGCGTGAAGGGCCATCGGCCATACGCGCCGCGCGGTTTTCAACTGCCGGACCTGGGCCGCAACGGGCTGCTCGGTCCGGAAGATGGGGCGGTGCAAGGTCGCTTCCGCGCCCCGCACCAGCAAGTAGGCCCTTCGCACGGCCTCCGAGCAAGTCGGACAATCGAAGAAATGTTCTTCAAACCGGCTGCGCTCCGCCTCCGGAAGCTCTCCCAGAGCGTAAAGCGTTGTCCAATTTCGTTCCATTGCTTCGTCGTGACATGACATTGCGAAAGTCTCCGATTACCCTGTGTTCCGTACTAGATCCTCGTTTCACCAGCCGCGTCTGTTTTGATGCGGGCAAAAACCACGGACCGCAAACGCTTGATGGCTCGGCAAAGCCTGACGTTCAACCCCACGGGAGTGATCCCCAGTTCCCGAGCCATGCTTTCCCGGTCCCGCTTTCGCCAGTAAATCTCGGTAATGAGGTTTCTGTCTTCCTCCGAAATTTTCCTGAGATCGCTCAACAGAAGCTCCCTGATTTGCTCATCGATCAGCCACTTGTCGATCGGCACGATGTCGGCCGGCGGCTCGAAACCCTCGGGCCAGTCGCAGGTTGTATTTTGTTTGCGGAGATACTCAAGCACCACTCTGTCGCAGACGCCGCGCACAAACGCGCCAAACCGTTCCGGCTCGCGCACACCATCTTTATCCACCTGGATGAATACGCGCAGCATGGTCTCATTTCGCAGGTCTTCGGCCAGAGCATGGTCCCGGAAATCATAGCGCAGCTTGGCCTCCAGGATGGGCGTGAAATGGTAGACAAACCGATTGCATGTGGCTGGATCGCGCCGCTTCAAACCGTCGAGAAAATCGTGATCGAAGGTCATGAGATCCAAAACTGCCGATCCGCCACCCAGGCGCGGAATCTTTACGGGTTCTGTCAAAAGTGTGACGTGAGATGGCGAAACATTACAGAAAAAGCAAAAAAAACTTTAGGCCGGAAAACCGGACGCCAATCCGGCAGGCCCGGCGGCTCGGATATTCCAGACAAAACGCCAAAAAGAGATGGGGCGCGTCCCTTAAGCCATCCAGGGAATCGCTGATCGAATGTCGGAGAAGGTGCGGAAATTGCGGATGGAGGCGCACCGCACCAGCGATCCGATAACCGGCGCGAGGCGCCGATCGGTTGCGGACGTCGCTCCGCACTTCTTACCGTACTACCTCGCCGCCGCCAATCCCCGTTGCTAAGTTACAGACCAGGAGGCATGCTCCGTGGACCTCGTATTGTTACCAATCGCAAGGTTCGGCTGGCGATCGTTTCTGGCGTGCGCTGTGTGGCTCGCCGGCGGCGCCCTGGCGTTCAGCCAAACCGAAACCGGGCGGCGTAGTATACGGCACGACCCAGATTGGCGGTAATAATGGCTGCCAGTTAGGATTCGGCGGGACCGGTTGCGGCATCGTATTCCAATTGGTTCCAGCTACCGCGTCCGCTTCCCGGCGGCGGCGGCCCTAGCGTCTAGCTGTGCGTACCGCGAATCCTTGCGCAACTCCGCCAGATCCGGTTCCCGCCGCACCTCGTCGATCGAATAGCCGCTCTGCAAGGCCAGGTCCAGTGCGCCGATTGCCTGGTCCCGCCGGCCGCTGATTTCGTAAACCAGCGCGGCTTTGAACAGCACCTGCGGATTCATAGGCGCCAGCCGCCGGGCCTGCGCGATCTGTGACAGCGCTATCGGGGCGTCGGGCAGCTTGGCTTGATAACTTGCCAAATCGCTGCGTACCTCAGGGTCGCGCGGCCGCGCCTCGGCCTGCTGCTCGGCCAGCTTGATGGCTTGGCGATAGGCTTCCGCAGCCCGCTGTTTCTCGTCCGGCGCCCACCGGTAGGCGTCACCCAAATTGCCCCAATAGACGTAGTTGCCGGCCTCCATCTCGGTGGCTTTTTCCATCAAAGGGACGGCGTCGGAATAACGCCCTTCAAAGAAATACAGCGTCCCCAGATTCGTGTAACCACGAGCCGTGGGTTGGATGGCGAGCGACTTCTTCATCATCGCGGCAGCGTCGTCCGTGCGGCCCATCAGGTGATACACGGCGCCCAGATTCTGGTAACCGGATGGACTCTCCGGCGCCAGGTCCGCGAACTTCCGAAAGACCGGCTCCGCATCCCGATAGCGTCCCTGTTGCACATAAAACGAGCCTAGAAAGCTATATGGGACGATGTAACCCGGCCACTTGGCAATCAGGGCTTTATAAGTGTTTTCCGAATCGTTTAACTGGCCCAGGGACTCATAGGCCCCGCCCAGAGCCGTATGCGCCGCGATGCTCAGCGGGTCAAGCTGCAGGGCCTTCCGAAATTCGTCCACGGCATCCTGCGATCGTCCGGCGCCGCTGTCAATCCTCCCCAAGATCAAATGCACTGCCGGTAAGTCAGCCTTATCGCCAATCGCCCGCTGGCAGCTTTCCCGGGCTTTGTCCGCCAATTCCTTGTCTTGAGTCAGTGAACTTTTCGCCCAGTACGCTTCGCCCAACCCGGCCTCCGCCGCTCCATACGACGGATCTTTGGCAAGCGCCGCCTGAAACGAAGCGATCGCTAGCTCCAGATCTTCGGCCCGGTCCGCGTGCGCTAGGCGCCCGTACCCTTGCAAATACGCATCATAAGCATCGGCAACCTGGGTTGTTCCGATGGCAGGTAGCCGCTCCGCCTGCGGCGGCAAGCGCAAATCCAGAAACTGGGCCGCTTTCGAGACCAAGCCCTGCTGCCGGGCAGCCGTATCCGCCAGCGGCGTGACCCACTCTACGCGTTTCACCTCGCGGATCGCGTCATGCAGCGGACTCATCTGCAGCAATCGCAAGCTCCATCGCACATCCGACTGGGTGCGTTCCATGGTCCCGGTCAGAGCCAGGTTCGCCCCCAATCGCTTATGCGCCTCGCGCGCTCCGAGGGCCGCCTCGCCGCGCACGTCTCCCGGCGGCACGACGCGCTTGTCCGGCTGAAACTGGTTCAACCAGACTAGTTCCCGGCTGAGTGTCTCACGCAGCCCGTCGACGGAGGCCTGACCCGCCGGATCCGCAGCCGCGGTCTGAAACGGCAATACCGCGATGAGCGCCTGCTGCGGCTCGCCATGGGACAGCCGCCGCGAAACCAACGCCGCAACCAGGAGCACGATGGCCGCCAACGCCGCGATCGCCGCCCATTGCCACCACCGGCTGGCGGAAGCCGGCCGCCGTTGCGTCTCCTTTATTTGCTCCAATGCGGCCGCGACTTCCCGCATGGTCTGGAACCGCTGCTCCGGATCTTTCCGCAGACACCGGCTGACGACGCTCTCCAGCCCGGCGGGCAAATTCTTTCGGACTTGGCTCAGTGGCGGTGGCTCTTTCCCCAGAACCGCCGCCAGAATCGCCATTTTCGAACTGCCCTGGAACGGTCTCCGGCCCGTCACCATTTCGTACAGTACCGTGCCGAAAGAAAAGATATCGGACCGCGCGTCCACCCCTGTGCCCTCGGCCTGCTCCGGCGCCATGTACTCCACCGTGCCCATGATGACGCCCGCGTCGGTTTGGGGCGCCACAGTCCGGGTCAAGATGGCGTCCCCAACCTCCGTCGCCGGCGCGTTCAGCTTCGCCAGCCCGAAATCCAACACCTTCACGAGGCCTTCCTCGGTGACCATGATGTTTCCGGGCTTGATGTCCCGATGGACGATGCCCGCCTCATGCGCCCGCGCCAGAGCCC
Source organism: Bryobacteraceae bacterium (assembly GCA_049511415.1). Classification (GTDB taxonomy): domain Bacteria; phylum Acidobacteriota; class Terriglobia; order Bryobacterales; family Bryobacteraceae; genus Bog-159. The sequence goes on from JBEKYC010000029.1 coordinate 21,377, forward strand.
CCGCGATCTGGCCCGCGTAATCCAGGGATTCGTCGATGCGTAGGCCCGCATGCCCGGCAATCTGATAGATAGTCTTGCCGGACACGAACTCCATCACCATGAAATCGATGCCGTCGGACTGATCGATATCGTAAATGTGCAGGATGTTGGGATGATTCAGCGCCGATGCGGTGCGCGCCTCCTGCACGAAGCGCCGCTTGCGCTCGGGATCCGACACAGCCTCCGCGCTCAAGACCTTGATCGCCACGGCACGGTCGAGGTGCATATCATGGGCTTTGTAGACCACACCCATGCCGCCCTCGCCGAGTTTGGCCTCAATGCGGTAATGGCCCAGCGTCTGGCCGATCATTCCGTCAGGTGCCCGGCTGCACTACCACCTGCGGATCGAGTACGGACGTTGTGCCGCCTTTGACGTGCGAGGCCTTGTATTTGAATACGCAGCCGCCCGCCGCGTGGTCGTAGCTCGGGTCATTGTTGGAGCAGGCCCGCACGGTATCGCCTACGGACTGGCCGGCTACGCCTTCGTGGTGCCTTTTGCCGGGGGGAAACGGAGAGTGGTCATCCGCGTCGAAGTCCGTGGCCCACTTTTCGCCTCCGCTGATCTTCCAGTTCATCTTGCCGCCGATGGCCACGCAAGATGGGTCGGGCTTGACCTTCGCCACGGTCCCGGTTGAGGTGATCGTCACCGTCACGGACTTGTGAAACTTGGTGCAGCCCGTCGGTGCCGTTTGCGCAGGCGCCGGTTGATGCGCGGCTACGCCTACACATATGGCTGCTAATGCCAGATTCAACTGTTTTAGAGACATTCGACAGTAGTATACACTAGACATCAGCCGCGTTCGTACGCAAACGTACGTTCCGCGCCTTCGTTCTTCATCGCCGCCATTTTCACGGCCGCCAGCTCTTTCACTTGGCGCATATTGGCGAGCTTGATCTGTTCGTAGCCGCGGATCTGATCCGGCAGCGCGACGATCTCCTGCGCCCGCGCGTCCGTCACGCCTGAATCCAAACAATCGCGCACCAACTGCTCGTACCATCCGGCCAGCGCGCGCTCCTCTCGCCGTACCGTTGCCCGGCCGAACGGATCGAACACCGTCCCGCGCAGCATCTTCATCGCTGCCAGCATCCGCAGCGGACCCCGAAACCAACCGCCTAATTTCAACTTTTTCTTCAATCCAAGCGCACGAAGTAACGGTGGATGCAGGTTATAGCCAATCGATTGCACCTGCTCCCACATGCTCCGGATCTGCGCCTCCCGCGCCGGATCGGTGAGCAGACGCGCCACCTCGTACTCGTCTTTGTACGCCATCAGCTTGTACAAGTTGCGCGCCACGGCCTCCGCCAGCGCCGGCCGCCGCGCCGCCACTTCGCGGATGAATGCGGCGTATCGATCCGCATAGGCCCGGTCCTGATAACGCTCCAAATCCGCGATCCGCCGTTCCACCAGGCTGCCGGCGGGAGCTTCTGCCTTGGCTGGCGCGAGCATCGCCTCGACCGCCGCCGCGTCATGATAATACTTCCGTCCCCACAAGAACGCCTGTACATTGCGCTCGGCGTCTACTCTGTTCAGCCGGATGGCCTCCTCGATGGCCGCCTCCGAGATCGGAATCAGGCCGCCCTGATAGGCCGCGCCCATCAGAAAGATGTTCACCGCCATGTGGCTCGCGAACAGCCCCTCCGCCAGCCGCGTAGCATCCAAAAACACGTTGCGGTCCTGGCGGGTGCATTCGTTGATCGCATCTACCACTGCGCCCGGACCTGCCAGACGCGCGCCGCCGCGAATCGAATCGCCGGTGGGTACTTCGGCCGTATTCACCACGGCCGCGGTCCGCGAGGGATGCGCCCGCTTCAGATTCTCCGCGCTTCCTGCCCCCAGCAGATCGAATCCCAGGATCAGATCCGCGTTGCCGTACCCGATCTTTGCCGATGCCTCGATCGGCTGGCGGCTCAGGATCACGCTCGACACCACCGCCCCGCCCTTCTGCGCGAGGCCCGTCTGATCCAGCGTGATCACCGACAACCCGTCGATCCAAGCGGCCGTAGCCAGCAGAGCGTTCACGGTTACCACGCCCGTGCCGCCGATCCCCGGTCCCAGAATCGAGTAGCGCTCGCCGATCTCCACACGTTCCCGTGGTGGCGGCACGTCCGTCTCCGGTAGCTTCGGGACCGTCGCGCGCCGTTGGCCCGTGCCTGGTTTCAGATTCACCGTCACGAACGACGGACAGTCGCCCATGGCGCACGAATAGTCCTTATTGCACGATGATTGGTGGATGCGCGTCTTCCGCCCATACTCCGTCTCCACCGGATGCAGGCTCAGGCAATTCGACTGCGTGACGCAATCGCCGCAACCCTCGCAGACTTCTTCGTGGATCACCAGCCGCAGGGTCGGCTCCGCCAGTTTGCCGCGCGACCGCAGCCGGCGCTTCTCAGCCGCGCACTGCTGATCGTAAATGATGGCCGTGACGCCCGGCTCCCGCTCGAACTCGCGCAGCACATTCGGCAATTCGTCGCGATCCCGCAGCGTGGCGTTCGACGCCAGCTTCGCGCCCCGGTATTTCTCCAGATCCTCGGCCAGCACCGCGATCTTGCGCACACCGTCCGACTGCAGCTTGCGCGTTAACTCCGGCACAGGCACCGCTCCGGCCGCCTGCTGACCGCCGGTCATGGCCACCGCGCTGTTGTACAGAATCTTGTATGTGATGTTGACGCCGGCCGCGATGCACGCTTCCAGCGCCAGCGACGCCGAATGGAAATACGTGCCGTCGCCCACGTTCTGAAAGATGTGCTTCCGCTCCACGAACGGCGCCATCCCGATCCACGGCGCGCCCTCGCCGCCCATGTGCGTCAGGAACGAGTACGCGTGGCCCGAGTGCGAGAGCTGTGCCGCCATGGCGTGACAGCCGATGCCGCCACCCGCCGCCTGCCCTTCCAGCAGCAGCGTCGAGCGATTGTGCGGGCAACCCGAACAGAAATTCGGAAACCGCCCCGGGATCAACCGGCGTTCGCGAGCGTCGATCTCATCGAGTAACGCCAAGCGCGTCGTGACCTCTGGTGTGATAAGCTGCGCCAGCACCCGCGTGATCATCTCCGGATCCAGTTCGCCGGCTGCCGAAAACAGCGGCGCCGCATCCGCATCGCCCTTGCCCAAAATCGCAGGGTGATTCGGCGCGTTATACAGCGCCTCGCGTAATTGCAATTCCAGGAAGCTGCGCTTTTCTTCCACCACCAGCACCGTCTGCAATCCGCGCGCAAACTCCGCCACAAATCGCGGCTCCAGCGGATACGTCATCCCGAACTTCGCGATGCGCACGCCCAGCCGGGCCAGATCGTCGCGCGCGATTCCCAGATCCGCCAGCGCTTGCATCAGATCGTAATAAGCCTTGCCCGCGCTGGCGATCCCCAGCCACGCCCCATCGCCGGCGCCGAAGCTGCGATTCACCTGGTTGATCCGCGCAAACTCCCGCGCCGCGTCCAGCCGCCGGTACAGCACCTCCGGCTCCAGGATCAGCGTCATCGGAATCAGCAGCCGCGCATCGATCTTCTTTTCGTATCCCTCCGGAATCCGGATCGCGATGCGCTCGGGATCCGTCTCCACCGTGCCGCCCGCATCGCAGACGTTGGTGACCATCTTCATGGCTACCCACGCGCCCGAAAACCGCGACAGCGCGATGGCATAAAGACCGTAATCGAGCGTCTCCTGCGTATTGCCCGGATAGAAAACCGGCATCGCCAGGTTATAAAAACTCAGATCGCTCTGATGCGGAATGGTGGAGCTTTTCGAAACGTGATCGTCGCCGCCCAGCACCAGCGCCGCGCAATTCCGGCCCGTGCCGGCGATGTTGGCGTGCCGCAAAATATCGCCAGAGCGGTCCACCCCCGGCCCCTTGCCATACCAGATCCCCAACACGCCGTCGTATTTCGATTGCCCTAGCACATGATGAATCTGGCTGCCGAAGATCGACGTGGCTGCGAGATCCTCGTTCACTCCTGGCACGAAGTGGATGCGATGCTCGTCCAGCAGGGGCCGCACGCGCGCCAGCGCCAGATCGTATCCGCCGAGCGGCGAGCCTTCGTACCCGGAGATGAACGTGGCCGTATTCAGCCCCGCCCGCCGGTCGCGCCGCATCTGATCCATCGGCAGCCGCACCAGCGCCTGTATGCCGGTCAGATAGACCGCGCCCCCCTCCCGCTCGTACTTGGAATCCAGCTTCACTGTTACCGCATTATACTGTACTGGTTTGCTGGAGGGCGGGCTTCAGCCCGCCCGGGACTTCAGTCCCGTGCCCGAAGTTTGGACACTTGCCGTTGTGCGTTTTTGTGCGTTTTTGTGCACTTTTGGGCACTTTTTGGGCGCAGGGCGGATGTGGGTTTTTGTAAATACGAACCCACATGTGCTTTAGAATCAGCAATGCTATATTTCCCTGCGGGACTTCGTAATTTTTCGGGGGCAGCCGGCGGTTGGAATTCGAGTATTTTCCGCATGGATCGTCTCGTTCCCAGGGAAGCATGGCGCGTGGCGGTGGCATGGGGACGATTGGTGAATGTTGATGTGGGACAGGATGATATTTAGCGGGCAGATTTGTCACCGACCATTGACAAGGCTGAAAACGCAGGAGCGCCCGCAGGACTTCAGTCCCGAGGTATAACGGTTATTTAATCGGATGCCCCTTCAACCCGACAGCGGCAAAAGACCTCCCACGGCGGATGAGATCGCGGACGTGGCCACGCGCGGTGCAGATGTCCCCCGATATTTGACGAATAAATTCCTCGTCGCGCGGCCGGTAGCCGGTATGAAACCAGTGCTGGCGCGCGCCGTGGCCGACGCCCCCCCGAGTAAGCCCCGGAGGCGAAGGGCCGGCTGATCCTGCCATGTCTCACTACCTGGCCTTCGACCTCGGCGCAGAGAGCGGACGCGCCATGCTCGGCACTCTCGCCGCCGGGCGCCTCGCAGTCGAAGAACTGCATCGCTTCCCAAACACGCCCGTGCGCGTTTTCGACGCCCTCTACTGGGACACGCTCCGCCTCTGGAACGAAATCCAGCGCGGCTTGGCCATCGCCGGACGCGAACGCAAGCTCGCCCTCGACGGCATCGGCATCGACACCTGGGGCGTGGACTTCGCGCTGCTCGGCTCCGACGGCGCGCTCGCCGATAATCCGCGCCACTATCGCGACCCGCGCACCAACGGCGTCATGGAAAAACTCTTCGCCGTCGTCCCACGCGCGGAGGTCTTTGCCCAAACCGGCATCCAGTTCATGCAGCTCAACTCGCTCTATCAGTTCTACGCGCTGAAGCTTGCCGATTCCCCCGCCCTGGCCCGCGCGCAAAAGCTGCTCTTCATGCCGGACCTGCTGAACTACTGGCTCACCGGCATCGCGCGCGCCGAACTCACCATCGCCAGCACCTCGCAGTTCTACGACCCACGCAAGAAAACCTGGGCCGTCGATCTGCTCCAGCGCCTGGGACTTCCAACCCACATCCTTCCCGAAATCATCGCGCCCGGCACACGGCTTGCCCCGCTGCTCCCAGCCGTTGCCGATGCCGCTGCCCTCGGACCCGTGCCCGTCTACACCACCGGCTGCCACGATACCGCTTCCGCCGTTGCCGCCGTCCCCGCTACCGGCTCCAACTGGTGCTACATCAGCTCCGGCACCTGGTCGCTGATGGGCGCCGAACTCGACGCGCCCATCATCAACGAGCAAAGCCTGGCTCAAAACCTAACCAACGAAATCGGAGCGGCCGGCAAGATCCGCTTCCTGAAAAACATCGCCGGACTCTGGCTGTTACAGGAATGCCGGCGCGCGTGGGCCCTCGAAGGCCGTGATTACACCTATGACGACCTGGTGCGCCTAGCCGCCGGCGCTCCATCCCACCGCGCCTCTATCGACCCCGACGCCTTCCTAGAACCCGGCGACATGCCCCGCAAAATCGCCGCACACTGCCGCGCCGCCGGCCAGACGCCGCCGGAAACACCCGCCGAATTCACGCGCACCATTCTCGAATCGCTTGCCCGCCGTTACGCCGAAGTGCTCGCCAGCCTGGAATCGCTTTGCGGCCGCCGCTTCGACGTCATCCACATCGTGGGCGGCGGCTCGCGCAACGCCTTGTTGAACCAGTTCGTCGCCGACGCCACCGGCCGCACCGTGATCGCCGGACCCAGCGAAGCTACGGCCATTGGAAACGTGCTGATCCAGGCCATCGGCGCCGGCGAACTCTGCGGCCTCGCCGAAGCCCGTGCCCTGGTGCGCGAATCGTTCCCGGTCGAAACTTACACCTGACCGGCGGCCGTCCTCAGAATCGCCCCGATCTCCGCATGCCCCATCTTCTCCGCCCAAGCCAGCGGTGTCGCCCAAGCTTCCGCATCCGCCTCCACCACCGGCGCCCCGCGCGCGATCAGCAGTTCCACCATCGGCCGCCGTCCCCACCGGCAGGCCCAACCCAGCGGCGTCGACCGCAGTAGCTCATCCCGCACATCCATACGCGCGCCGCAGTCCAGCAGCATGGCCGCAAATCGCGCCCGTTCCGGTTCGCTCACTCCACGGTCGGCCGCCGCGAAATGCAGAACCCTCTGCCCAAACCGGCTGTGCACGTTCGCATCCACACGTTCCAGCAACAGTGCCATGCACTCGAAGAATCCCTCGTGATCGCGCCCGTCCGGACCGACCCCGCGAATCGGCTGAATTAACACCCAGTGCCATCGCGGATCATCCGCAGGCCAATCGAGGCGCGGCAGGGCCAACCCGATTACCGCCGTCGATCCGTGATTAGCGGCCGCCCAGCATAACTCGCGCGCGATCTCCTCGCTCGTATCCGCCTCCAGCAGCCGCGCTGCCTCCGCCGCATCGTTGGCCTCCGCGACCATATAAGGTTGCGCCTTCGCGCCGCGCTCCATCAACAGCCGCCGCAGTGGTTCGTTGTGCCAGGCATTCCGCAGCGGCCAACCCGACGCATACACATTCGCATTCGGATCGGCCCCGCGATCGAGCAGCAGCTCCGCGATTTCGCATTGCCCATCCCGCGCCGCGTGCCACAGCGGCGTTCCCCAACTCGTCACCGGCTCTTCCACGTTCGATACTAGCGTCCGCTCATCCACATCCGCGCCCAGATCGAGCAGCAGCTTCACCATGTCGCGCTGCGCATGCCTAACCGCCAGACACAGCAGGCCGCCGCGTGACCAATGAATCTCCCTCAGCAGGCGCGGACTTTCCGTCACCAACTCCCGCACGCGCTCGCCATCGCCCAGCGCCACCGCCGCGTGGATCGTTAGATCCGCGCCATGATAGAGCAGCCGGCGCGCCACTGCCGGAAAGCCGGATTCGGCCGCCAAAGCGCCCCGATCCAGCGGCGTGAAACCCCGCAAATCCTGCTTCCGCGGATTCGCGCGCCGCGACAGCAGCCACGCCACCAGTTCCTCGTCGCCCTCCTCAGCCGCGATGTGCAGTGGCGTGGCCCCATCCCGGTCGCAGGCCCGGATCAGCGATTCATCCGCCTCCAGCAACCGCCTCGCCGCCGCGCTGTCGCCCGCGCGAATCGCGCTCGCGATCTGTTCCTGCACCGGCGTCACCGTCACGTTCGGGCAGCTTGCCGCCTCACGCCGCCGTTGCTCTTCTTCCTCAATAATCGCGACGATGTCCGCATAGCCGCGGTCGCGCGCGATCACCAACGCGGTGGTAGCGTCGCGATGCGGATAGATGCCCTTGCGTGCATCGGAGCCCGCTTCCATCAGCATGCGCACCATGGGCGCGTCCCGCCGCAGCACGGCGTAATGCAGCGCGCGATGCTCGTTGTTTTCGGCCATGTCCACGTGCACCAGCTCCGGCCGGGCCCGCACCAGCGCGCGCGCCTGCGCCAAGTCGCCAGCCTGCACCACTTCCGCCAGCCGCGACACATTCGCGCCGTCCACGAACGCCTTCAGTTTGGGCCAGCTCTCAAAACCGTAAGCGCGCGCCAGTTCCCGCTGCGCTCCGCTGAGCGTCAGCGCGCCGGAACGCTCCTCTTGCAGCTCCTTAGCTTGTTTGCGTAATTGTTCGAGGTTGGGATTCCGCGGCAGCCGCCGCGTTGGATTTGGACGTGCCATGACGATCTCCTCTTGTGCATTTCCGGCGTCCGCGACCGGCCAAAAGAAGATCCGTCGTGCAAATTCACAGCAACAAACTGATCGGTGGGCTCAGCCCTTCCCGCGGACGAGGAGGCGCCCGGCGCGCCTTCAGTCCGCATCATACCACGGGCGGCGGACTTTACTCCCGGCGCACTCGGTAGGGCTATTCCGCCGCGCGGAAACGCTGCCGAATATCCTGTATCTCGCCCGCGGAGATCTTCAGATACTCCAAGAACTCCTGATGGTCATCCGGCGCGGCCTTCTCAAACTCCGCGTGCCAGCGGTGCATCTCGCGCTCGGTCAGCCCCGAGGCTTTCATAATCGATACCCACTTCTCTTTCGTCATCATCTGTTTTCTCCCTATGGAATCGTTTTTCAGCAGCTTCAAAATCGCGCGCTGGTGGGCGCGCAATGTCTCAATCTCGCCATCGAGCGCCAGCAGCCGCCGCTTCAGCACGGCCACGGCGTCCGATTCGCGGCGATCCAGGATCGCGCGGATATCCTCCAGCGTCAGCCCGGCATGGCGATAGGCGCAGATCTGCTGCAAGCGCCGCAGGTCCCGCTCGCCGTAACGCCGGTAATTGGCGGCGGTGCGCGCGGGCGCCTTCAGCAGACCGATGGATTCGTAATAAAGCAGCGTGCCGCGGCTGAGGCCGCAGCGCCGGGCGAGTTGGGTGACTGTCCACACGGTCCTGATCCTAGTTTCAACCCTACAGTTGTAGACAGGTCAAGAGAAAAAGTGAAGCCGCTATACTGGGGTGATGATCGATTACCAAGAGATGGAACGGCGCATAGCGGAAGCCACCGGATTGGAGCGCCGTCCCGTAGCCGTGGCGTTTTTGCAAGCGCCTCCCGCGGGAGTGCCGAAGTTTGAAGGCATCATGCCTTCCGGATGCAGCTTCTGGCGGCTGGCCGCCGAAGGCCGCGCTTTCTACACCGTGCCCGGCGACCACTACAACTGCCCCATCGGCAGTTACACGCACAACATCGCGCTGCCTCCGGACCGCGCGCCGGAACTGGAGCAGACGCTGTCGCTGATGGGCACGCTCGGCTACGTCAAGATGGAGGAAGTCCCCGGCATTCCGCGCTTGCCGGAACCGCCCGCCGCAGTGGTGTACGCGCCACTCGGCCAGACACCCGTGCAACCCGACGTGGTGGTTTTCTCCGGGCGTCCCGCACGTCTGATGCTGCTCTCGGAGGCCGCGCTGCGTGCCGGCGTGGCGGCCAACGCACCCTTGATGCCCCGGCCCACCTGCATGGCGCTGCCCGCGGCTATGGCGCACGGAATGGTGACCAGTTCCGCATGCATCGGCAACCGTGTCTATACGGATTTGGGCGAGGATGAGCTTTACGCGGTCGTGGCGGGCAAGGATCTGGCGCGCGTTGTGGACGAGCTGCAAACCATCGCAACCGCCAACGCGCAGCTTGCCGAATACCATCGCGGCAAACGCGCCGCATTAGCCACTGCGTAGCACCAGACAGGCGGCCATGGCTGCCAGTTTCTGATCCTGGCGCCAGGGCGGGCCGATCGACCTTCCCATCTCCGCGATGCACGGCTCGATTCGCAACTCGCGCTCTTTCACCTCAGTCAGCCGCAAGCCGCACGCGCGGACGGCGGCGCGAAGAGCCTCGCGAAAGTGCTCGCCTTCCGCCGTGTGGATCAGTGCGTGCGACTTCAAAATCCCTTCGAGCGCCGGCAGCGGACGGCCCGAAGCCAGCAGCAGGCCGCACCCGCTAACCCCATGGCCAAGCGAACGCAGATCCTGGATCATGCCGCGCAGCCCGGCCGTCGCCAGGTCCGCCGCCCGCGCCACGCAGTGCGACACCAACTGCCGGGCCTCGTCGATTTCCAGGTTGGCGGAGGCGTGATAGGGCTGCGCTTCGCCCATCTCGATGCGCCGCCGCATGATCACAACCGGCGCGTCCGGCGAACCGGTCACCGCCACCGCAGCCGACCATCCGGAATGCGCCCGAAAGCCGATTGCAGCGGCGGTGGACATCGTCAGCCGAAGATGATCTGCGCAATCACCAATTGCGGCATGGCCTGATTCCAGCTCTCCGGAATGTTGTCGAACGCGAGCCGGAAATTCTTGATCTCCCCGGGCGCCAGCCCCCCGATCTTCTGGCTTACGATGGGCACGCGCTCGCGCAGCACGACTTGCCCGTACGGATCGTAGAAGACGCAGTTGATTTCCACCTCGTTGAGCGTGCGCCCGCCGTTATTGCCTATTTTGCCGGTGATCTCCACCACCGCCTGCTTCATGTAGCTCTCGTGCTTCTGCATCTCCACATCCGCCAGTTGCAGATTGCGCACGTAAGCTTTGGCTTCGCCGCTGAGCGGCGCGGGCGGGGGCGGCGGCTGGCGCGACGCGCGGTCCAGGTACAAAAAGAACCCGCCGCCAAAAATGATCACCAGCCCGACCACGAGCACCGCGACGGGAATGCCTTTCTGTTCTTTTTTTGTTTTATCGGCCACCAACGGTCATCTCCGCCAACACCAGAGTCGGCGCGGCCATGGAACCACGGAAATCCAGGTCGGCGCCTACGGCTTCCAGGTTGAGCAGCATATCCTGCAGCTTGCCCGCGATAGTCACCTCGGAAACCGGGAATGCCAACTCGCCGTTGCGGATCCAAAGACCGGCTGCGCCGCGGGAATAATCCCCGGTCACGATATTAACACCGAAACCGATCAGCTCGGTGACGTAGAAGCCGTCGGCGATCCCGGCGATCAGGCGCTCGGGCGGCTCGGCGCCTTTCTCGATATACAGATTGCCGTTGCCCACGCCGGCATTTCCCGCCAAGCCGCGCGACGCGTTGCCGGTGGTGCGCAGCCCCAGTTTCCGCGCCGTGTAAGTATTCAGCAGGTAGCTGCGCAGCACGCCATTTTCGATCACGACCGTGCGCCGCGTGGGCACGCCTTCGTCATCGAACGGAGACGTGCCGAACAGGCCCGGGATGGCGCCGTCGTCAATTACGGTCAGCTTTTCCGAGGCGACGCGCTCGCCCAGCTTTCCCGCCAGGAACGATTCGTTTCGATAGATTGCGCCACCATGGACGGCGTCGAAGATGTTATCGAGCAGCGAACGGGCCGTGCGCGGATCGAAAACCACCGGAACCCGTTTTGTTTCGACCTTGACCGCACCCAGCCGCCGCACGGTACGCTCCGCGGCGATGCGTCCAACTTCTTCGGGCTTCTCGAGGCCGGCGAAGCTGCGCGCCATGGTGTACCAGTAGTCGCGTTCCATGGCGTCGCCCTGACGCGCCACGGGCACCGTGCTCAGCGAGCAATAGCTGGCCCGATATTCCCCCGCGAAGCCGCGCGAATTCGCGAAGGCATGCCGGCCGAGGTGGGTATCGAAAGACGCGCCCTCCGAGTTGGTGATGCGCGCATCGGCGCATAGCGAGGCGTCTTCGGCGCGCCGCGCCATGTCGATCTTCAGATCGGTCGGGAGGCCTTCGACATCCGGACAATAAAGGCCCAGATCGCCCGGAATCGCGCCTAGTTCGGATGCGTCCGGCAGCCCGGCATGTGGATCTTCGGTCGTGATCTCGGCCAGTTCGATGGCCGAACGCACCATGTGCCGGATGCCGTCCGCCGAAAGATCCGAAGTATATGCCGAGCCTGTGTGGCGGCCTTTCAAAATACGCAAGCCCGCCGCGCGCGATCCGGCTTCCTTCAACGTTTCCAATTCCCGCATGCGCACGCCGGCGGAAAACTCGTTGCCGTCGCTGATGGTGCACTCGGCGTCGGTAGCCCCGCAAGCGAGCGCCTGCTGCACGATTTCGACCGCCATCGTGGCGTAGCCGTTGCCGTTGCCGTTCAAGCCGTGCCTCCCACGGTCATGCGGTCGATCTTGATGGTCGGGATGCCGACGCCCACCGGCACGCTCTGCCCTTCCTTGCCACACACGCCGATGCCTTCGTCGAGCTTCAGGTTGTTTCCCACCATGCTGACGTATTTCAGCGCCTCCGGACCGTTGCCCGTCAGCGTGGCGTTGCGCACTGGACGCGTCAGCTTGCCGTCTTCGATGAGGTAGCTCTCCGCGGCCGAGAAAACGAAATTGCCGCTGGTGATATCCACCTGCCCGCCGCCGAAATCGGGGCAGTAAAGCCCTTTGGGCACCGAGCGGATGATCTCTTCTGGATCGCTCTCGCCGGCCAGCATGAAGGTGTTGGTCATGCGCGGCATGGGAATATGCGCGTAGCTTTCGCGCCGGCCGCTGCCGGTGGGCGCGGCGCCGGTCACGCGGCTGGATAGCTTATCCTGCAGATAGCCGCGCAGCACGCCGTTTTCAATCAGCACATTGCAACCAGTGGGATGACCCTCGTCATCCACATTCAGCGACCCGCGCCGGTTGGCGATGGTGCCGTCGTCGATCACCGTGCAAAGCGGGCTGGCCACCTGCTGGCCGATGCGTCCGCTGAAGGCCGAAACGCCCTTGCGGTTGAAATCGGCTTCCAGTCCGTGTCCCACGGCTTCGTGCAGCAGAATGCCAGGCCAGCCGGGACCCAACACCACGATCATCTCGCCCGCCGGTGCATCGACCGCGCCCAGCATCACGATCGCCTCGCGCGCGGCTTCGCCGGCGAAATGCTCGGGCGTCTTTTCGTTGAGGAAAAAGTTGAGGTTGACGCGTCCGCCGCCGCCCGCGTGGCCGCGCTGCGGCGCGTCGCCGTTGCTTCGCGCCAGCGCCGCGACATTCAGGCGCGCCAGCGGCTGACGGTCCCACGAAAGCACGCCCTCGCTGGTGGCGACCAGCACCTGACGTAAATTATCGGCGTAGCTCGCCTGCACTTGAAAGATGCGCGGGTCATAGGCGCGCGCGGCGCGGTCGGCGCGTTTGACCAGTTCCACGCGATCCGTGAAAGCGGTCTCGGTGGGCGCGGTCAGCACCGGATACAGATTGCGCCGTCCGACTTCGTTGAGCGAAACCTTCTCGACCGTGGCCGGCCCTGCCGCGATGCACGCCGCCACGCGCGCCGCCTTGCGGATCTTCTCCGGGCTGAGATTGTCACTATAGGCGTATCCGGTGCGCTCGCCGGCGATCACGCGCACACCCACGCCCAGCGACACGCCTTGCGAGGCGCTTTTTACGATGGATTCGTCGATGCTGATGGAACTGGTGGAGAGATATTCGAAGTACAAGTCGGCGTAATTGCCTCCTTGCGACAGCGCTTCCGCCAGGTAATTCTCAAGGTCGCGGGTGGTGATGCCGAAGCGCTGGGGGAAGAAGGACTCGGAAAACTGCATATATGGCTAGGCTAACATCCATTCCGCATCCGTTACAAAAACACCGCCGAAGTCAAAACAATCGGCGTGATCACGGTGTCTACGCCTCTATGCCGCGCCGACCCTATCGAGTGATTTTGCCGCTAATCGTCAGGTGTGTCAACGGATTGCTGATGATTGCTGATGATTTGAGACCTGCATAACTGCCGCGTGATCGTGTCGATGGGAATGGGCTTGGACATGGGTCCGCCTGTCTGGCCATATGAGGCTTCCTGGATTGGGTTCCTGAGCATCAACGCACCAGTGTGCGCGCTCATGGTGCCGTTATTCTCTCTGCTCCATCTTCAAACCGCTGGCACGTTATCCGCTGCTTTTTCCCATGACAGTCATCTGGTGGTGGTGGGTCGGTCGCAAAATCGATCTGGAACTGATTCCGTCACGATCCGGTAACCGTCCCCGGTGGACAGGCGCCGCGTTGCTGACAGCAGCGTTGGCCCTTTGCTACGTTGGAATGCTTCTTCACTCTCGACGATGTGCGCCGGTGGTCGCCAAATCTTCGCACGGCAGGACCAATGCTATGGTGCTTTCTGATCGCGGTCACTTCTCCGTGTGGGCCTTTCAAATCATTCGCCGAAGACCGCCGAATAACCAACATTACTGAAACACCTTACTCATATCGCAACGCCACCAAAGGATCAATCCGCGTAGCCCGCCGCGCCGGCACATAACTCGCCACCACCGACACTGCAATCAACAGCAGCGGCACGCCCGCAAACACCAGCGGATCGGTAGCCGTTACGCCGTAAAGCATCCCCGATAACGCCCGCGTCAACTGCCACGCCGCCGCAAGTCCCACGCCCGCGCCGATCAGCGTAGTGACCAGTCCCCGCCCGACCACCAGCCGCAGAATCTGCGATTGATTCGCGCCCAGCGCCACGCGCAGGCCGATCTCGTGAGTCCGCCGGCTCACCGAATAAGCCGTCAGTCCGTAGATGCCGACCGTCGCCAGCGTCAGGGCGAGCGCGGCGAATACACTGAGCATCAGCATGGATACGCGCCGCAGTGTCAGGGAATCCGAGAGCACCTTCTGCATGGTACGGACGTCTGAGACCGGCTGCTCCGGATCGAGCTTCCGGATCTCGTGCCGTACCGCGGCCGCGGCCGCGGCTGGATCGCCATCCGTACGCAATACCAACCCCATGGAATCACCCGGCTGTTGCATGTGCGGGACGTAGAAGGCTGGCTCAATCGGCGCATCCAGTCCATAAAGTTTTGCGTCCGCCACCACGCCCACGATCTCAATGGCCCGCCCGCCACCCGAGAGGATGCGCTGCCCCAGGGGGTTCTCGCGCGGAAATACTCTACGCACCATGGCTTCGTTGACGACTGCCACGCGCTTGGCATCCAGATCGTCGTGCGGATCGAAGAGCCGGCCCTGCCGCAGCGCAATCCCCATGGTGTCGAAATAACCGGGTGTGACCGTGCGGAAATCCGCCTGCGGCTCCTGGCCCGGCGGCGGAACGGGATGCCCTTCCACCTGGATGCTGGTCACGCCCACGCGAAAAGCGAGAATCGACACGCGCAGCGGTAGGATGGCCACCGCGCCCGCGGAGCGTACGCCGGGCAATGTCTGCAAATGCTCCGTCAAATTCTTGAAGAAGTTCGCGCGCTTCACCGGCGTGTCATACTTCATCTCGGGCAGGCTCAGGTTCATGGTCAGAATGCCGGCCACGCGGACGCCCGGATTCACCTCCATCACGCGCACGAAGCTGCGCAGCAGCAAACCCGCACTGACCGAGAGTAGCACCGCCAGAGCTACTTCCGATCCCAACAAAAAACCGCGGATGCGCTGCGATCCGCCGGCGCTCTCCGAGCGGCCGGCCGTCTCCTTCAGCGTGGTATTCAGATCCGTGCGCGACGACCGCCACGCGGGAACCAGCCCGAACAGCAGCCCGGTTAGAATCGACAGACCCAGCGTAAATGCCAGCACCGATGGATCCACGCGCATGTGCCGCAGCATGGGAAACATATCCGGCACTGTGTTGCGCAGCGCGCGCACGCTCCATTCCGCCAGCAGCAGGCCCAGCGCGCCGCCCGCCAGCGCCAGCACCAGGCTTTCGGTGAGCAGTTGCCGCACGATGCGGCGGCGGCCGGCGCCCAGCGCTCCGCGAATCGCGATCTCCTTTTCCCGCGTGGAGGCGCGCGCCAGCAGCAGATTGGCCAGGTTGGCGCAGGCGATCAACAGCAGCAGCCCCACCGCGCCCAGCAGGATCAGCAGCACCGGACGGATGCGCCCGGCGAACATTTCCGCCAGGGGGAACAGGGTGATGCCATAGCCTGCATTACTCCCCGGATAGGCCTGTTCCAGCCGCGCCGCGATTGTTTTCATCTCGGCCCGCGCCTCGGCCGCCGTGACTCCCGCCTTCAGCCGCGCCACGATGCCGTAATTGTGGTTCCGGCGCTCGATGCTATTCGGATCGATGGCCGTGGGCAGCCACAAATCTGCCGCCACCAGTTCGCCCAGTTCGTGCGGGACCACGCCGATAATGGTGCGCGCCACTCCGTCCACCGTCAGCGTGCGCCCCACCGCCGATGGATCCGAATGAAACCGCCGCTGCCAGTAGGCGTGGCTGATCAGCACGGCCGGCGCGCCGCCAGGACGGTCTTCCTCGGGCAGGAAATTGCGCCCCACAATCGGCTTGATGCCCAGGGCCGGCAGAAACTCTTTGGACGCCGTGGCGGCCGGCAGGCGCTCGGGTTCGCCCACGCCGCTCACGTTCAGCCCATATTCGGGGATGGCGAAAGCCGCCGCCATCTCGTCAAACGAGCGGGCCTGCCGCTTCCATTCCAGGTAATCCGCCGCGCTCACGGGCAATTGGTCGAAGCCCGATTTCAGCATGGTTCCCCAGATCATTACCACGCGATCGGGTTCCGGAACCGGCAGCGGCTTCAGCAAGACCGCGTTCACCATCGTGAAGATGGCGGTATTGGGCCCGATGCCCAACGCTAACGCCAGAATCGCCACCGCGCAGAAGCCCGGACTGCGCAATAAGGTCCGGAAGCCGTAACGTAGGTCTTGCCAGAAGAACTGCATGCGTGAATTACGCAAGCCGCGCGCGGTTTGTTCCACGCTTCAGATGTTCAAACCGCGCCCTCTTGGAGCGTGCGCCAGTAACGGTAAACCATCGCTACCGGCAAACCCATCACGTTGAAATAACAGCCGTCAATTCGCTCCACGAACTTGGATGCCAGCCCCTGTATGCCGTAAGCACCGGCCTTGTCCATCGGTTCACCGCTTGCCACATACTCCTCAATTTGCGCGGACGTCAATGCCACGAACCATACGCTGGTTTCGGCTACGTCTTCCACCCAGCCGCCCGCCCCGCGCAAACAGACGCCGGTCAGTACCACATGCCGCTGCCCGGAAAGCAGCGTTAACATACGGACCGCATCGGCAGTGTCGCATGGCTTGGCCAGGATTTCGCCGTTGATCACCACCGTCGTATCGGCGCCCAGCACGATCTCTTCCGGTCCCACCTCCGTAGCGCTGACCTTGGCGCGCGCGATGCGGCTCACATAATCCCGCGGCAACTCGCTGGGAAATGGCGTCTCGTCGACGGACCCCGCGCGGATCGTGAAAGGAATGCCGGCCTGTTGCAGGATCTCGCGCCGGCGGGGGGAACTGGATGCCAAAACCAACATCTGCTTATGTTATCCGTTCCGTCAACGCGCGCACGGCATCCACGCACAGCGCCGCCGCGTGCTTGGATTCCGGATTCAGTCCATCCAAAGCGTCTTCGATATCGGACTGGCGCAAAGCGGCCATTTCGCCCGGGGTTTTGCCTGCCAGCCATTCCGTCAGTACCGAACCGGCAGCGATAGAGGCCGTGCAGCCGCGCACCTTGTAACGCACTTGGCCCACGCGGCCCCCCCGGAATTCCACCGATAACTGTAAAATATCCCCGCACGCCGGGTTTGTTACCCGTACCGTAACTGCGGGAACAGGTAATTCCCCGATGTTACGCGGATTATTAAAATGGTCGAGTAAGCGCGCGGAGTACATTTCGTGTTCCAATAATTGTAATGCACCAGACCATGGTAGTTGCTGCATTAATTAAACAAGAGGGACGAATTCTCATATGCCGGCGCCGCGCCGACCAACTGCATGCCCTTAAGTGGGAGTTCCCGGGCGGTAAGTTGGAACGCGGCGAGAGTCCTCCCGAGGCGCTGACGCGCGAGTTACTGGAAGAACTGGAGATCGACGCGGTCATCGGCCGCGAAGTAGAGCGCTACGAGTATTGCTATACCGGCGGCAGGCCGCTCTTATTGATTTTTTATGAAGTAGAAGAGTTCACAGGCGATTTACAGAATTGTGTATTTGAAGAAATCCGCTGGGTCGAGATCGCCGCGCTCCCTGAATTCGACTTTCTGGAAGGTGATCTTCAGTTCATCCGCCGTTTAGCCGGTATACAAAGAGCCGGCGCCTGACGCGCTCAATTAGGCAGCCGCACTTCCATGTTGTGCTGCCGATTCAACTGCTCGGTAAGCTGCCGGTCCACCAGCGATAACGATACCTGATTGTGCACGTTGCCCGAAGTGAAATAGTGCAGCGTGTCGCCATCGGTGTAATAAGCCACCGCTGGATAGATGGTGTGATCCTTGAATGCGATCAAATAATACGACGGATCGGGCGTCGGAGCAGCCGTGCCCTCCCCGGCGTTTGTGTTAACCGGCGTTTGGTAGTAGTGGAAATTCGAATCGGTGGGCGCCTCGGCCGGACCTTCGCCATTCGGTGGCGGCGTGCCGAAATATTGGTTGATCACTACCGCCGGCGGCGGGGCCTGCGCGTTGCCCGGCCCGGCATCCGGCGGAGGCGGGACGCCCTGATCCGGCGCATACCCGTACCCGCCCACGAAAACCGGAAAAGCGTAGACACTGCTCGACCGGCTCCGGTGATACGCCCGATTGCCCGCGCCATAAGAACCGAATCCGCCGATTAGAGAGCCGTACCGGTTGCCGGAGGCGATTACCGCCGCCCCCTGTGGAGTGGCTGGCGTCACCACATTGCCCCACGGATTGCCTGTGGGTGAGACGCCAAAACCGCCTGGGAAGACCACGCTGCCAAATCCACCCGCCGGCCGGTATTGCGCGCAAAGGCACCCAACGCTCAAAAATGCGACCAAAGCTGCGCCTAAAAGCTTCATGGCACCACCTTGGCTATAGCTTACCACCGCCGATCCGGCCCATCAAATCTGACCGCTGGGCGCTGTGGCTAGCTTATCCTTGATGTTTTCCGGCAAGATCCGATTCAAATCGCGGTAACTCTGCCGGAACGCCCGTTTCACCTCGTCCGGCGAGGCGTCCGCCACCCGGCGCGCCACATCCATCACGCACGGCGCCAGTCGCGATTCGCCGATCACCGCCTTGGGAGGCACCGGCAGGAAGGCCATCATGCCCCAGATCAGAATCGCGCCATAGAGCAGACCCTGCACCAGGCCGAAACCCGCGCCCAACAGGCGGTCGAGCCACACCAGGTCCAGCGAGCGGATGAAACGCGCCAGCATCCCCGCCACCACGGCCCCCAGTACGGTTACGCCCAGGAAAATGAGGGCAAAACCGATGATGTTGGCCAGACCGGGCTTTTCAATATGCGGCCGCAGGCTGACGGCCACCGCGCGAAAGTAATGCAGCCCCAGGATCAGCCCCAGAATCGAGGCGCAAAAACCCACCGCCGACCGCACGAACCCACTGCGCAGTCCGGCGACCACCGACACGACGATGATGATCGCGAGCGAAATATCGATCCAGTTGTTCATGGCGTTCATTATCAGGATAATACGGCACCGGCCGGCGGTTTGTTCCGCGCATGCCGGTACTGCCGCATGTGGCGAATCGCCGCCGCAGGTCTATAATGCTGGCATGAGGAAGCTTATGCGCCATTCTCTCCTCGTCTCGGTGGTCTTTCCCCTGCTGGCGTCCGCCCAATCGCCGGTGATTCAAACCGGCGGCGTACAGAATGCCGCCAGCAACATCCCGCTGGCTTCCATCGCGCCGCAGGTGATGATCGCGATCAAAGGCCAGAATCTTTCGACTTCCACCGCGGCCGCCTACGGTTTCCCGCTGCCCGAAACACTGGGCGGCGCAACCGTAACATTCGCCGGCCCCAATGGACCCCTGCGCGCGCCCTTGTTCTACGCCTCGCCCACGCAGATCAACGCCCAGGTGCCCAACGGCATCGTGCAGCCGGCGTATACGGGCCCTTCGGCGGGAGGCGCCACGAGCCTGGTGGTCACCACGGCGGCGGGGTCCAGCGCGCCCTACACCATCGCGCTCGTCAACGGACAATATCCATACCAGATTGCGCCGCTCGGCATCTTTTCGCAGGACACTACCGGTTGCGGCCAAGCGGTCGCCTTCAATGTCCACACGGATGGCAGCGTCGCCTTGAACACGCCGCAGAACAGTCTCGATCCGGAGAAAGATTTGGGCCTGACGATCTTTCTGACCGGTTTGGGAGGCCTGGATTTCCCCGACCGGCAGGACGGCGTTCCGTGGAACTATAACAGCAACGACAATCTTCTCCTGCAACCGGACATCGCCTCCCCCACAGCCGTAATCTTCGGAACACCCGGGCTGACCGCCACGGCAGCGCCCCTGACCCCCACTTACTTCGGGCCGGCGCCGGAACGAATTGCCATGGACCAACTCAACGCTCTCGGTCAATGGAAAGGCGCGCCGCAGGGTTGCCGGGTTCCCTTGTCACTCGCCCTGCTTGAGCCGCAAACCATCACTTATCAAGGGGCCGCGACCAGTGCGCCCTTCAACTCGTCGCAATTAGTGGACGTCAGCATCCAGCCGGGTGGCGGCGCTTGCGCCGACCCGCCGGATAGCGGACTGGGCATCGTCACTTTTCAGAAGACCACCATCAGCGATGTCAGCGGCACGACTGCCGGCGATGCGGTCATCGCTCAGTTCATTGAGGCTGACGGACTCGGATTTGCGCCGGCCGCTCCCTCCGGCATCGCCTCTCCCCCACCCAGCCCGCAGACTTCGAACTCCCCGATCAATGCCGTCTATGGACCGGTGCCTGTCCCGCCCGCCGCCTGCAGTGCGTCGCTGCCGGAGTCACTGGATGCTGGAGCGTTGACACTCACTGGTCCGGGAATCAGCTCGACCATTCTGCCGCGCTCTGCCGGCACGTACCAGGCCAGCCTCCCCGGCGGCACGTTGCAGTCAGGCAATTATCAGGTCACCGGCCAGGGCGGGAGCCAGGTGGGCGTGTTCACGGCCAGTGCTAACCTACCCGGACCCATCACTGCGATCACCACAACCAATCTCACGACAGGCGGAATGATGGGACTTTCGCCGGGCACCTTTTTCGCCGCGCCTTGTGTGGCCACTTTAGCTAATGGTGTTTGTAGGGGGCCCGTTTACAACTTCTTCTGGACGGGGGGCGACGACCGAAGCATAGTCACGATTCAGTTCATTATTAGCAGCACCAATCCGGTATCGTCCGCGTATGGCGGGCCCGGGGTCGTCCAGGCGGTGGCATCCGCGCCAGCCAGCGCCGGGACCATCATAATCCAGACGGCCTATCTTCCATATCCGGATGCATATGACTGTGTCGGGCCAGTCGGATTCGGGTGCACCCTGCTTCCCTACGGCAACGTGGAAGTAATCGTAACGCAGACCCCGGCCCAATCGCCGCCGCAGCCCTTCAGCGCGACAGGCCTAGCCGGCGGCGAGGCCACCTGGAAGTATGTTTGGGATTTCCGCGGATTGATCAATTAGCGGCATGCTATGCGCAGACTGACTTTACTGATTCTGTTTCTTCCGGCAATAGCCGCTGCACAAGCCCCGGTAATCGAAAGCGGCGGCGTGCAGAATGCCGCCAGCAACATGACCCTGACCTATGTCGCGCCACAGATGTTAGTCGCCATCAAGGGCCAGAATCTGGCGACTTCCACGGAAATAGCATCAGGCTGGCCGCTCCCGCTTACTCTGGGCGGCGCTTCCGTTACCCTGGGCGGAGTCGAGGCGCCGCTCCTGTACGCCTCGCCCACCCAGATCAATGCGCAGGCGCCCTCCGCAGTGCAGAACGGGTTTTTTGCAGAGCAGACTACTCTAGTGGTGACCACCGCGTCGGGCTCTAGCGCGCCCCTCGCTCTGCCCGTGAACACACCCGCTTTGGGAATCTTTACGCAGGACGCCACCGGCTGCGGCCAGGCAGTGGCGTTCAACGTCCACCCGGATGGAAGCATCGCCTTGAATACGCCGCAGAACAGCCTCGATTCGCAAAAGGATCTGGGCTTGGCTTTCTTTCTCACTGGCCTGGGCGATTTTGCGGATCGCGTCGATGGCACGCCCTGGACTTACAATCCGGCTGACAACGAACTCGCAGCCTATTCTGTCATCCCGCTTCTTGGCTATCCGCTTCTGACCAACGAGCGGCTTCTGCCACCGCAATATATCGGCCCCGCACCGGGAACCGCGGGCGTCGATCAGATCAACGGTCTCAACCCGGTCTATGCGGCGCAAGGCTGCCACATCCCCATGTTCCTGCAATACAACCAGGGACCTGTGGCTAGCCAATTGGTGGACGTGAGCATCCAGCCCGGCGGCGGCGCTTGCGCGGACCCTCCGGACGGCACATTGGGCATCGTTTCCTGGCAGCAGAACACCGTCAGCGATACCGCCGGCACATCCACAACGGCGGCTATCACGGCGCAGTTTATCCAGTCGAATGGACTGGGTTTCGCCCCACCCGGTCCGCCCCAGTCGCAGGAATCCGCCGGCCCGCTGCAGGCAGTTCCGGCGGCTTGTGAGGTATCGCTGCCCACTACTTTGAATGCCGGTAATCTCACGCTGACCGGGCCGGGTTTCACTTCCGCGCCATTGACCGCCGCGAATGGCCCGCGCACGATCTATCAAGCGGTTCTGCCAGGTGCCGCGATTCAGGGAGGCGCCTATCAGGTAAACGGGTCGGGCGGCGCACAGGTAGGCGCATTCACCGCTAGCGGACAGATACCCGCGCCGATTACCATCAGCAGCAATCTGGCGCCGGGCACAAAGCTGGGAACCTACAACTTCACCTGGGCTGGCGGCGGCGATGATAGCATCGTCACGCTGCAGTTCATTATGAATGGCAGCTACCAGTTCATGGCCTCGATATCCGCGTCAGCCGGCTCGATTTCCATCAGCCCCGAGGAACCTGGCTTTGGCGGCCCCGGATGCATCGGCCCTTGCATCGGACCGATTCCCACCGGCCAGAACATCGAGCTGATTTTCACGCAGGCGCCTACCGAAGCGCCATCGCTCCCGTTCAGCGCGCAAGGACTCGGCATGGGCGGCGAACTGACCTGGAACTACGTCTTCGATTTCCGCGGCCTGACCAACTAATAGACCATGAATAAAGACGCAGCTTGGGATTTGGCGAACCACTGGATTGCGGCCTGGAACGCGCATGACCTGGACTCCATCATGACGCACTACGAAGACGAAGTTGAGCTAACTTCGCCCGTCGCGGCCCGACTCCTGGGGACGGCGGATGGCAAGGTGGCCGGCAAGGCAAACCTGAGAGTTTACTTTCAGCGTGGGTTGGATGCCTACCCGGACCTTCACTTTCGTCTGGAAAACGTGCTCTGGGGCATAAACAGCGTAGTGCTCTATTACGCGAATCAAAGAGGCACACGCACCGCGGAATTCGTGGAGTTGTCAGCGGACGGAAAAATAGCACGCGTCGTGGCTAACTACAGCGCCTAGACCCGCTCACTTCTCCTTGCTCAACCGCCGGAAATACTCCGCCACGGCATCCGCGTACCCGGCCGGCACCGGCTCGGCCGGATCGCTGCGCACCGTGCCGACCTGCTGATCGAGCGCGCGGCGCAGTTGCAGCTCGATCTGCTCCACGCCCGAAAGCATCTGCGATTCGATGCGGTTCAACAGCTCCGGATTCCCCGGCGCAATCTGCGATTCCAGCCGGAACATGTCGCGGATGCTATCGCGCATCTCCCGCGTGATCTGCGGATTGTTCTCAAGTTCGTGCAGCGTGTGCCGGTAATTTTGGATCATGTCGCCCGCCTCGCCCCATGTGGGACCCGCGCCCGGCTGCAAACCGGCCTGCCGTCCGTTGGATCGCGGACCCGTTTGTCCCGCTTCCCCCGGCTCGCCCATTGCACCCGGCTGCGTTCCCGGCGATTCGCTTGCCTGCCCGGGCTGCGCGGATGGTTTGCCCTGCTGGCCTTGCTGCTGGCCTTGTTGCTTGCCCTGCTGTTGCCCCGGTTGTTGGCCCTTCTCTCCGGCCTGCATGGCTCGCTCCATCTGCTGCCGCAAATGTTCCGTTTGCGCCAAAGCCTGCTCCAGCCCCTGCCGGTCCTTGTCATGCTCCGGCTGCGCGTTGCCCGCCGCCTTCTGGATCTCCTGCAACTGGTCGCGCAGCTTATTGAGTTGCTGCGTGGTCAATGCGTCGCGCATGGTGGCCACTTCGCCGTCGCCGCGACGCACATGATCCGCCGCCCACTTCAATCGATTGTTCAATTCGTTCTGCTGCACTTCGCCCAGCGATTCGCGCAGCTTGTTGGATAGCTCTCGATTGGTCGCCCGCGTGGCGCCCACGGCCTTGCCCATGTCGGACTCCAGCCGCTGGTAATCGTTGGCAATCTGTTCCTTTTCGCGCGCCAGCTCCTGCGTCTGTTGCGGCGACGCGCCCTTGCCCTGCTCGCCCGGCGCCCCGAACGTCTGCCGCAGCTTGGTGTTGGATTCCTGCTGCCGGCGCGCCAGATCTTCCGCCGCATGCGCCAGATCTTCCAGGTTGGTCGCAGTCTGCTGCTGCCGCATCCCCGCCAGCATGTCGCGCGCGTCCTTCAGTCGCTCCGCCGCTCGCCGCGCGTCCGCTTCGCTTTGCGTCGAGCTGGATTGCCGCATATCGTTCTGCGCCTGCTTCAACTGCTGGATGGCGCGCTGCAACTGCTGCGACGACATCTGCCCACCCTGACTCGATTGCTGGCCGCTTTGCCCCGATTGCGGCTGTCCACTCTGGGGCTGCCCGTTTTGCGGCTGCCCCTGCTGATTCTGCGAAAGCTGCTCCATCTTGCGCTGCAGTTCTTCGGCTTCCCGGCGCAACATCTCCTGCTGCCAGCGCTGCTGCGACACCTGCTGCTTCTGCCGCTGCTGCTCCGCCAGTTCCTGCTGCCGGCGCGCCAGCTGCTCCAGCTTCTGCAGCGCCTCGTCGATCTCTTTCTGGCGACGGTCCTTCGACGCCGCCTGCTGCCCGCTCTCGTACTGATTCTTCTCCGTGTCCAGTTCCAGATCGAAAAGACTCTGCAGGTCGCGGTCGGCGGTCGGATTGCTCCCGCCCCCGCCGCCCCCGCGATTGCCGAAGGCCACCTTGATATCGCGCATCATGGCCTCCGCCCGCAACAGGTGCTGCAGCGCTTTCTGCTCGGGAGCCAGCGCGTTCTGCCATTGCGATCCGCGCAGTTTATCCGCCGCCGGACCCATGGCCTCCACCGCCTTCTCCATGTCCGCCGTGAACGCTTTCAGCTCTTCGCTGGCTTCCGCCAGTTGCCGCGCCTTCATGCGCTCCGCCAGCGAATGCGCCTGATCGCGCAGCTTCGATTGCACTCCTGCCAGAAATCCCGCATTCTCCGAAGCGGTTGACTTATCGCCCGAAGTATCCTTGATCTGGTTCCAGGTGGCGGCGATGATCTCCTTCTCGCGCTCGGAGATCTTATCGTTGTTGTCCTGATCGCCGCCCCCGCCGCCGGGCGATTCCTGCGATTGCGAATAGCGCCGCTCAAACGGCTCCGCCTGCACGAAGAACATATCCGTGCGCGCCGTGGAGTGTGAGTCGCGCGAAGTAGCGTACAAGCTCACCAGATCGCCCGGCGCCAGCTTGAAATCCTCCAGCGCAATCAGCGTGGAGCCGGAAGCGCTCTTCGCGCCTTTATTCTTCAGCATGGAAACGGTCTTCTCGGCATCGCCGTTCACCGAATAATGCAGGCTCAGATCCTCCAGACCGAAATCGTCGCTGCCTTCCACCGCCACGGTAACTTCTTCGATCGGGTTCACGCGTGCGTCGCGCTGCGGCCGTGTGATACGCACCGTAGGCGGCTCGTCGTGCTCGGCTTCGATGAAGTAGTCCGGACTGAGCCGCACGTCTTCGCCCTGCTCCACCGAAGCGATGTGATACATCCCATCTTTGCGAATGGGGACGGTGGCCATGCGCGCTCCATTGTCCCCCGCGCGCAACAGAATTTTCGTGCCGTCATCAAACAGCAGCGTGCCATTCGGCAGCGGGCGGTCCGTTTCCACCGTCAATTCCGCATCGGTTCCTTCCACCGCGCGCAAGTCGCCGCCGGGATCTTCCACTTTGTCCTTCATCCCCGTCCAGCCGGGGAAATGGTAAGTTACTTTGAGCTTCTTGATTCCCGGTAAGTCGATGACGTTGAGATGATATCGCTTGGACTCCACCC
This sequence comes from Bryobacteraceae bacterium, assembly GCA_049511415.1. Lineage (GTDB taxonomy): Bacteria > Acidobacteriota > Terriglobia > Bryobacterales > Bryobacteraceae > Bog-159. Next base: position 47,176 of record JBEKYC010000029.1, read on the forward strand.
CGCCCGCTTCCACATAGTAGTCCAATGACTCGGGAACGCCCGCAATCAGAAATTCGTAACCTGTGCCGCTCACTTGCGGACGCATATCCGCCTGCTCCCATTTCGCGGAGTTGGCGTAGCGCGCGAACATGCGCACGCGCTCGGCCTGGAAACCTTTCAATTGCGCCGTAATAAGCTGGTCGCCGCGGCGCCGGATGGTATGGTTTCCCGGTTGCACCGCGACATCGTAATAGGGCGTCAGTTCGCCCTTGGGTAAACGGCCCCACAGCAGCGCGGTCCCATATCCCAGAAATCCCGGACCCGATACGCCCAGCCAGATGAGCACCGCCAGCGACCCCGCGGCGGCGGAGATGAAGCCCAGCACGCGGCCGCGCTGCGCCATCCGCTCCGGTTCGGCCTTTTGCGCGACTTGCAGCGTGTCGGCCGCCAGCAGCGGCAGGAAGGGATCTTGCGGATTCGCCTGCGACCGCTCCGTGAACGTGAGCAGCCGCTCTTCAAACTCGGGAAACTTCTGCTCCGTCTCTCGCGCGGCCTTGCGCCGGTTCAGCCGCAGCAGCGGAACCACCAGCCCGATCGCCAGCGCCAAAGCCAGAGCCACGAACAACAGCACGCGCGCGCCCGTCACACTCCGATCGGAGAACGCGAATGCATTGGCCGCCAGCACCGCCAGCACCGTGAAGATCAGCGCCGCCGCTGCTGTAACCGCGGCGCCCTTCGTGAAGGCCAAAAGGCGCAGGCGCCGCTCGACCTTGGCAAGATATTCAGTCAGCCCAGTCAGAGGATTCATATCACGGCCTCCACCTACCCCACCGAATCTACCGTCAAATGCCTGTTACCCAGCAGCGATTCCGCCACGGCCAGCGCCAGAACCGCCATCAGCACGTACCACCAGAATTCCACCGGCTTGGGCCTGTCCGCCTCTCCCAGCGAACCCGCGTTCCGCTGCCCTTGCGACGTATTCTGCCACAACGCCAGCGTATCGGGCGCGATCACATCCAGGTCCGATTCCCGGCGGTCCGCGTTCACCGCCACCAGCTCATGCCGCCCGTTCGGCCGCTTCACATCGTAAAATCCAATTCTGGTCAGCGGCATGTTCTGCGCGTGCGTCGCCTCTTCGAGCGTCAACGCCCGCTCGCCCTTTGGATCCAGCACCTCGACCGCCGCCCCTTGCTCCTTGGCCTGCCGCAGTTCGAAATACGATCCCACCAGGTAATTCGCCGGACCCTCTTCCTGCCGCGCCAGGTAATTGGCCGTGTGCTCGACGAACGGCACAAATGACGCATGCAGCGGGAAATCGTTCGAGATATTGTCGAACGTGGACGTAAACACCAGCACGCGTCCTTCACCAATCTGCTTTTCGAGCAGCAGCGGCGTTTCATCGCCTAACTTGGCTACCACGCGCGCCGATCCCGGCTTGATGCGCACCGCCTGGTAGAACTTCACATCGTCCCAATGCTGCGCCCCCTGGATCGACGGATGCCCTTCGTCCAGCCAGGCCGCGCTCTGGAAGCGATCACCATCGCGCGTGAAATAGCGTGCCTCGATCACGCTCTCGTCGAACACCGGCACGCGCCCGCGCAAGGCCGACTCGCGGCCCAGCGCGATCAGCACCGATCCGCCCGTACGCACGTAACTCCGCAGCGCCGTTTCGAAGGACTCTGGCAGCGATTGCACGTCCGAAACCACCACGAACGCGTATTTCTGCGGCGCCAGGTTCGCGCTCTGTTCCACCGGCGCCACGTCCAGCGCGTAGGCCGATTCCGCCGCCGCATCCAGCGCCGTGTGGAAGTACAGCGCGTCGCGCGCATTCCGCGCCTCATGCACGAACAGCACCCGCCGGGCCTCCGCGCGCTCGGTTGAGAAATAGAAATGGTCGTCGTCCGGCAGACTGTCCGCCGGCGCCATGCGTACCTCTCCGCGATTCAATCCGTATGGCAACTCCACCGACAGAAACTCCACGCTGGCCCGCCCGCCGGCAGGCACGCTGACGGATTTCGACTCGATCTCTCGCCCGTTCAGCACCAGCGACACCCGCCGCAGAGCTTCTTCCGTGCCATAGCCCGCGATGGTGGCCTGTACGCGCGCCTTCCCCGCCCCGTACACGCGCCGCGGTGCGTTCACGCTCTCCACCGCGAAGTTCGCATCGCGCCGGTCCGCCACCGGATGTGGGACCAGCCGCTCGCCATCGCCCAGCCGCAAGTCCGCGAAATTGGCCGGCAGTGACGACTTCTGCATGTCCGAAAACAGGTGCGCCTCCACGGGCACGCGCGCCGACTGCGCAATCGACCGCAACGCGCGCGATAGTTCCGCATACGAACTGCGTGTGTCGCCCGGCTGGATCGTTTGGATCGCCGCCGCCGAGTCGCCCATCACCTGCACTTGCGAGCCGAACGCCAGCACCTGCAGCTTATCCTCGGCCCGCAGCGCTCCGGCTACCCGCGCGGCTTCCTGCTTGGCCCGCGCCAGGCGATCGCCTTGCCGCATGCTGAACGAGTTATCGATCGCCAGCACCGTCAATTTCGGGCCGCCCGTCAATCCGCCAAAGTGCGATTCCAGATAAGGCCGCGCAAATGCCAGCGCCAGCAGCAACACTACGGCCGCGCGTAGCGCGAGTAACAAAAGATATTGCAACCGGCGATGCTTAATGGAACTCTGCGTCCGCCGCTCGAAAAACATCAGCGAGCTGAACGGCACCGGCGTGGTCTTGTGCTTCCGCAGCAGGTGCAGCCAGACCGGCAGTCCCACCGCAGCGGCTCCCAGCAAGGCCCATGGCGCCAGGAATCCCATCTACATCCTCCCTTGGCGCACGCCCAGATACTCGCGCAACCCTTCGTCGAGAGGCCGGCCCGTGTCCATCAGGAAGTAGTCCAGGCCCGCGCCCTTGGCCTGATCCCGCAAGGCCGCAATGTGCTGATCGATCTTGCGCCGGTATTCGCTGCGCGCATATTCCGGAGAGACTTCCAAAGTGCCGCTCGTCTCCATGTCCGTCAGCAGCACCGGCTCGCGAAACACGGGCGCAATCTCCTGCGGATCGAGCACATGAAACAGGATCACTTCGTTGCCCCGGAATCGCAGCGGCTCGATGGTTTTGACGATGGTCTCCGGCCGCTCGTAATAATCCGAAATCACCACCACCAGTCCTCGCCGCCGGTTCAGATCCAGAAGATGCGCAAACGGTTTGAAGAAGTCCGTGCGCGTGCCCGGCTGCGCCTTCTCGATGGCATGCAGCAGGCGGAACAACTGCCCCTGCCGCGTGGAGGGAACCACGTAATTTTGCACGTCTTCGTCGAACACGATCAGCCCCGCCGCGTCCCGCTGCGCATGCGCCAGATAACAAAGCGACGCCGCCAGAAAACGCGCGTAATCCAGCTTATTGACGGCGTGCGACCCAAAACCCATGGAGGCGGACGTATCCAACAAAATAAGCAACTGCGTGTTGGTTTCTCCGCGATAGCGCTTCAGATAAACCCGCTCGCTGCGCGCGAACACGTTCCAATCCACATGCCGCAAATCGTCGCCCGGCGTATAAGCCCGGTACTCCGCAAACTCCTGGCTGAAGCCGTAATCCGGTGAGCGGTGCAGGCCCGCAATAAACCCGTCCACCACCGTCTTGGCCACTAAGTCGAGGCCCGAGATGGAGGCCAGAGTAGCCGGATCTAGGAAGCGCTGTAGCATGGGCGGCAAAGATTATTGGCCACAGATGAACACAGATGAACACGGATAAAACTCCTGTCCCATCCGTGTTTATCTGTGTTCATCTGTGGCCATTTATTCTTTCGGAGTTCCTTTCCATTCCAATAACCGTTTCAAAATGTCATCCTGCTTCAACCGGTCTGACTCCGCATGAAAATTCAACAACACGCGGTGCCGCAACACCGGAATATAAAGAGCCCGGATGTCCTCGTAAGTCACGTGATATCGGCCCTTCATCAACGCCCGCGCCTTCGCCGCCAGCACCAGGAACTGCGCCGCGCGCACGCTGGCCCCATAATTGACGTATTTCTTCACGAAGTCCGGAGCGCTGTCGTCCGAACTTCTGCTGGCCCGCACCAGATCGATGGCATAGCGCGCCACCGATTCACCGATGGGCACCATGCGCACCAATTGCTGGAAATCCAGGATCTCCTCCGCGTGGGTTACCGGATCCGCCTGCGCCACGTGCGTCGTAGTCGTCAGGTCCACCACTTGTAACTCCTCGTTCGCCGTCAGATAGCCCAGCACCGTATTGAACAGGAACCGGTCTAACTGCGCTTCCGGCAGTGGATAAGTGCCCTCCAGCTCGATGGGGTTCTGCGTCGCCAACACGAAAAACGGCGCGGGCAGCTTATAGTTATTGCCACGCACCGTGCATGCCAGCTCCTGCATCGCTTCCAGCAGCGCCGATTGTGTCTTCGGCGGCGTGCGATTGATTTCGTCCGCCAACAAGATGTTGGCGAAGATCGGCCCCTGCACGAACGTCCAGGTGCGATGTCCCGTGGTGGGATCTTCTTCAATGATATCGGTGCCGGTGATGTCGGACGGCATCAGGTCCGGCGTGAACTGGATGCGCTTGAATATCAACCCCAGCGTCTGCGCCATGGTGCGGACCAGCAGCGTCTTCGCCGTGCCGGGCAAACCCGTGATCAGGCAATGCCCGCCCACGAACAGAGCGATCATCACCTGCTCCAGCACCTCCTCCTGTCCGACGATAACCCGCCGGACCTGCTTGACGATCTCTGCCTGTACCTCCCGGAACCGGATAATCCGGCTCTGCAAAACCTCGGGCCCCAACTGGGGTGTCACGGTAGTGGACATATTCGACTCAGTCTTTCGATAGCTCCAATAACATCTTCTGCGCCGGCCGGTATCCGGGCGCGGCTTCGAGCGACAACAGTAACTCGTCTTTGGCTTCGTCCATGCGGCTCGCGGAACGATACGCTTTTGCCAGATTGAAATGCGACGCGGCGGGATCGGTAGGCTTCTCGGCCAGTACCGCGCGGTACTCGCGAATGGCGCCCGCCGTGTTCCCCAGCCCGAACCACAAATCGCCCAGCCGGCGATGCAAGTTCTCATCGATGGGCTGGATGTAATTCAGCCGGTCCAACGCCTCGGCGGCTTCCTTTTTGTCGCCGGCCTCTTCCAGGAGGGTGGCCAATTGCTTCAGTGTATCAGGGCTGCGGCCGCCCACTTTGGCGTAGCGTTCCAGCTCGCCGATCGCGGCTTTCTTATCACCCTTCTCCACGTAAGCGTCCGCCAGAATCTGGTAGACGTTGCCGTCTTCCACGAAATCGGGATAAATATCCCGGATGGCCGTCGCGTCGCGGATCATGTCGTCGTACTGGTGCGATTTATACTCCGTCGCCACCTTCTTCAATCCCTTGCGCCAATCCTCGAAACCATCGACCGTCTTCTTGGTCTCCGCCGTGAGCGCCGCCAGAAATCCTTTGTCGAACTCCTCCGGCTTCAGGCCCAGCTCCTTTTGAATCACATCCGCCGTGGATGCCCCGTCCCCGAAATCGTGGATCATGGCCAGCAGTTTCGGCCAGCCCCATTTGGTATTGATGTAATCGCAGATCCGCCCCGCCTGGAAGTAGGAAACCACCACTTGCGCCGGATAAGTGGGCCGCACGAATCCCCGATCCAGCTCCGCCACCGGCAGCAGTTTCTTATCCCGGATCGCCGTGATCACATGCGGATCCAGCCGGTCGCCCCATTCCGGGGATACCGCGGTCTCCTCGTGGACCGCCAGGCCTTCAGTGAACCAGCGCGGCACCCGGTGGTGCGTCATGCTCAGCACGTACACGTGGCTCATTTCGTGCCACATCGTGGTGCCCCAGTGAAAGCTCCCCGGCGGCCGCCCCGACGGGCTGTCCATCGCCACCACGTAGCCAAACGTGACACCCAGCGCCCCCAGGCCCGGCATCCCCATGGTGCGCACCGCGAAGTCTTCATGATCCGGATAAACTTCCACCTGCACCGGACGGTCTATCTTGAATCCGTACTTCTTATCGTAGGTATTCAAGACACGCAGCATCTCCGCTTCGAAGTACGGGCGTAACAACTCCGCTTCCTTTTTATGCAGCCGCAAAATCGTACGGTCGGTCTTGTAAGTGATGAAGTTCTTGTAACTATCCATCAGGGTAAGCGTGTTCGTGGTCGGCTTATCCCGATAGTCGTTGTAGTAACACAGCTCCAACTCGGTGCGCGCTTCCTTCTCCTGCCCCAGCCGCATCAGGTTGATTCCTAACTGCGAGTGCGCGCTCCACAAGTCCGGCTGCGCGGCGATCGCCTTACGGAACAGTTGGATACCTTCTTCGTAGCGGCGGTTCAGCACGAAGATCCTTCCCGCAGTTTCATAACCCGGCCCGTTATGCGGATCCCACTCGCTCGCCGGCTTGTCATTGAGCCAGTCGATGGTAGCCAGAATGGCCATCGCCGGCGCGGAATCAGCCGACATCTGCAATGCCTTGTGCGCTTCCTCGGCTGCCCGCCGGGGATCGTTGTCTTCCAGCGCCAGCCGCGCCAGCAGTTCCTGCGCCGCTAACAGGTGCGGATCCGCTTCGAGCGCCTTGCGCGCGAAGTCCGTAGCCGAAGCCTCGAAATCGTCCGCCGCCACCAGCGCCAGCCCCAACATTGCCCCGGCGTTCTTCGGATCGATATCTAAAGCCTCATGAAACAACTTTGCCGCGTCGTCCGGATTGAACCGCTCCAGGAACAGCCGCCCCCAACGCACCCGGTACTCCGCATTTCGCGGATGTGCCGCCACCAGGGCATCGAACGTCTTGCTCGCATCCTTATACTGATGCTGGGCCCAAAGCGACTCCGCCTGCTCCAGGGTCTGCCCGTAGAGCGCCGCCGCCGTTCCGCATATCAGCAGCACGAGCCTCATTTATCCAACGCCTCCTGCGTCCGCGCCAGTTCCAGTAACAAAGCTTCCAGCTTCTTTTTGTACTCATCCGGCGCGATGGCGGCTTTATCGTATTTCAACTGATCGATCTGTTGTTCTAACTGCTCCTTTTTGTCGAGTAATTGCAACTTAGCCGGATCCTTCGCGGCCGCCGCGGCCGACCCGATACGCAGCAGCGGGAATTGTGCCGCCAGCATGCCTTCGCCATTCTCCGGCGATGGCGCCCGCACCGCCTCACCCTTTCCCGTATCCTCGAGCACCGCATGCTCCGTCGCCAGCCGTTTCTGCGCTTCATAGAAGTCGACCGTCTTCTTATCCGCGTAGCGAAAAGCTTCCAGCGCCGAAATCACATCGTTTTTGTCGTTGTCCGTGGCCGTATCGCCCAAAGCCTCCGCCCAGTAGCGCGCAAACACAGTGGCATTCTTTTCGGTCCCCGCCTTGGTTGCCGCGATCACCACCCGATTCGCCCTGCGCAGAAACTCGATCGATCCGCCGCTGCAGCTCGTCATGTTGACGACAAGCTGGCGCGTGGCCGGAATCCGGTCCAGCAGCGCCGCCAGTTCCGCGCCCGTCAAGTCCGGACCCGGCAGGTTGATCTTATAATCCACGCCGTCGAAGCTGCCATGCCCGATCAACATGAGCACCATTGTGTCGGTAGGCTTGGCCTCTTGCGCGATGCCATTGAGCGCCGCGCGCACCTGCTCCCGCGTGCCATTCACCAGCGTTTCCACCTTCGAATCGGGCGCCGCCTTTACGGCCTTCTCGATATCCTTGGCCCACATCCCGAATCGCTGCGTATAATCCGGCTCCCCGCCCAGTCCGGTGACCGTCACATAGTAAGTGGTCGCGCGCATGCAGAGCGCAGTGAGTAACAGAATCGGCAGCGTCCTCATACCACCCCCCAACGCCGCCGCAGCACCCACTCGGAACCGCGCAACAACAGCGCCAGTAGAAACACCACCGGCATGTCCCACAGATCCTTCGTTTCCCGCGTGGTGATCCCCGCCTCCGAATACGAAATCTCGTCCGCCAGCCGTCCCGCGTTCGACGCGCTGTAATACCGGCCGCCGGTCTCCTCCGCCAGCTTCTGCAACAGCTCGCGATTCTGCGATGTGTGGAAGCTCTCCGCCACGCCGTCCTCGCGCCGGAACACCGCCACGTCCCGCCCTAGCTCTTCCTTATCGCGGCCCGCCACGATCTCCGCCACGTACGATCCCGCCTTTTCCGCGTTCCACTCGGCCGTGTACGCGCCTTCCTCCAGCGCCACCGGATTCAGCTCCACGCTGGCCGTCGCGCCGTCCGGACCCACAATGTGCGCTTCCACCACCGCATTGGCCGCCGGCTTGAAAGCTTTGTCGCGCACTTCCGCCCGCAGCGTCACTTTGGTCTCATCCGCCAGTACCGTCTGCGGCGTCGACGCCACCACCTGCCCCGGACTGTCGGAGACCAGATACCGCATCAACTGCTGCCAGAACGTCGCATGCGTCACATCCGTGTGATCCTGCCACATGCGCCAGCGCCAACTCCCCGACGTGGCAAACAAAGCCGTGTGCCCACGGCCGTAATTCTCCGTCACCAGCAGCGGCATGCGATGCCGTCCCGCCGGCGACACGTCCATCAGCACGATCGCGCCCGGCTTGGCATCGCCGACATCGTTATAATTCGCAAGCTGCGGCATCTTGGTCCAGCGCTCCGCATTCCGGTCCGGATCTTCCACCAGCCGGCAGATCAGGCTGGCGCGCCCTTGCGCGGTCAATTGCTGATCCGAAAAATCGCGATGGAACGTCCCCTTGCTCGCCGGCAACTCCACCGGCAGCAGCTCGGCCAGCGACGAATGCGCGTACCCGCCTTCCGCCAGCGCAAACCGTCCCCCCAGGAACAGAATGCCGCCACCCCGCCGGTTGGCGAATTCGCGTATCAGATCCTGCTGCGCCTGCGTGAAGTAATTGGCTTCCACGCTCCCGATAATCAGCCCGTCGTAGGCGAACAGATCCTCCGCCTTCGCCGGAAACCCCTCATCCGAAGAATGCGCATCGCTGAAACCCTGGTAATAAATTTTGTTCTGTGTCGTGCGCAGCATGCTCGCCAGTTGCAGGCTGCGGTCGTCGTCCGCCGCGCGCCGGATGAATTTGAACTCCCAGCGCGGCTCGCCTTCCATATAAAGGATGCGCGGCTTGCGCGCCTCCACCTGCACCAGCCGCCGCAGCGCGTTGTTCTCGCGATTTTCTTCGCCCGCCAGCGGTTCGATCGCAATCTCCAGCGTCTTCGGTCCGGCCGACCCCGCGTTGAACAGGAGCGTTTCGCTTTGCGGCGCGCCGTCCGCTTTCAACTGCACCTGCCGCGATGCCAATACCTTGCCCGAATCCCGCACCGAAATCAGCGCCTTCTCGCCCGCCAGGCCATACTGCCGGAACGTCACCAGCGCGCTCAATCGCGAATCCGGCAGCGCCCGCGCCGGCAGCACCGCGTCCGTAATTTCGATATCTTTTTCAGGCCTCTCCCGCCCGAACCCGATCGTGTGCACCGGAATGTGCCGCCGCCGGATCTGCGAAATCGTATCCAGATCGATGCCGCCCGAATTATCCGCGCCGTCGGAGAGCACCACCACCGCGCCCAACGGCAGTGTCGAGGATTCCGCCAGCACCTGCTGCAGACTGTCGCCGATGCGCGAAGCCGGCTCGCCTGCGGTCAACTGGCCGGTCTTCTGTATCCGTTCGGATTCCTTCCCGAACCGGTATAGCCGCACCTGGAACTTCTGCCCTAGCGCCGCCAGCAGCTTGTTATCGAGCAGTCCCTTGGCCTGCGCACCGCGCGTCTCGGAACCCTCCCGGATCGCCATGCTGCGCGAATCGTCCACCATCACCGCCACCACGTTCTGTTGCGGCCGCAACGTGGCGATGCTGATCGCCGGATGCCACAGCAGGAACAGCAGCAGCGCGATCATGGCTGTTTCCAGCGTCCAGATCACCAGCGCACGCGCTCCCGTGAGCAACCCCCCATGCCGCCGCACGTGCCACAAAAGCAACGCCCCCGCCGCGATCACTCCCAGCGCCAGCATCCACAGCGGCCACGGCGCCAGCAGCACGAACTGCCCCTTCTGGAATACCGCGCCCGGATACTTGAACAGAAACTCGAACATTGAGGGTGCCCCGCGATCAGTGCGTCATCGCGTAAATGATGTAGTTGATTCCCATACGGTACGCCTGCGACGTGTAACGCTCCGGGTAGCGCGGATGGTCGGCCCACTCCCAGGCGTCGCCATTATCCTGGTTGAAGCAGATGGCCACCATCACCCGCCCGTCGTCATCGTAAATCGCGCGCCAGTGCGGCGTCTTGCCGTCCTTCTCCCAGATCCTTCCCGTGTACCAATACTGAATGCCGGGCACCTGCACACGCTCGCTCAAATCATAAAGGACGTGGAAGATGGCGTCCCGGTTATCGATTTCCACAATCGGCCGGTCGGGGAATACGCGCCGGATGCTTTCCAGGAAGACATTCCACTCGCCGCTGCCATGGAAATCGTCGCACATGAAAAATCCGCCGCGCAGCAGGTATTCGCGCATTTTGGCGCATTCCGCGTCTGTCAGGCTGGAGTGGCCCATTTCGACCGCATAGAGCCAAGGCCAATTGAAAACTTCGTCGCCGTCCAGATCCACTACCTGTTCAGACGAACGTGTATGGATGCGGGTGAGGCGCCTGACGCCCTGCACGAATTGCCGGTCCGCCTTGGGATAATCCGTGGGCCAACTGCCAATGTCGCCGAACACGCTGGCATTCTTGCCCGAAGGATATTGCAGCCTCGTGAAGGCCCACTCGGTCTTCTCGTAGGCATCCGGCGGCACCGGATACGGATCGTCTTCTATTCCGGGAAACTGCCGGAAAGTAGCCTGCAGAGCGAGCATCGCCGTTACGGAAACCGTCACAAGACTACCGCTGATGACCAATCGGCGGCGCATTTGGACGAGGCCCTCGTATGAGTTTCAGGATAACATGCGGTGGCAGGGATCCAGCACCCGCAGGGCGTATGCGTTATTCTGAGAGTGGAAACATGCCCGCGCGTGAAACGATCGAGACCATTCCCATGGTGACCGGGGACGATGGCGTGATTCGCGTAAGCGGGACGCGCGTAACTCTCGATTCGATCCTACTGGCCTTCAACGACGGTGCCACCCCGGAAGAAATCGCGGAACAGTACCCGTTCCTTTGGCAGACATTTATCACCTGATCGGCTATGCCCTGCGCCATGCGGCGTACATGGAAGAATACCTTCGAAGGCGTCAGCGCGACTCGCAGGAAGTTCGGCATCGGAACGAGACACGCTGGAGTCCCCACGGCGTTCGCCAGCGTTTGCTGGCGCGCCGCTCGAACGGCGCATGAAGCAACGATGGGCCTATTGTGCGCTGGCTCGCCGGCGAAAATCTGAACAAGGATATCGTGCGTGGTCTACTGCGCAGGAAGCCGGTCTCTCCGGCATGGACGATGCGTCACTATTGGCTTGGGCAGCGGCCCGAGCATCGCGTCCTGCTCACTCATGACGTCAGCACCATGACGGCATACGCCTATCGCCAGGTAGCGCGTGGGGATACTTGCCTGGCGTCTTTGAAGTGAGCCGATCCGTTCCCGTGTCGCTCGTTATCGAGTTCCTCTGAGTTCGGCCCCCTTAATGGCACCCCAGGCAGTGGAACCGCCGCCCGTGGCACACCGCACAGGTAGTCTTGTCCAGCCCCAGCTTCCCGCTGGTGTGCGTATCCAGAAAGTCCGGCGTATGGCTGGCCGGCTTTAAGTTCGCGCCCTTGGCATGACAAAACTCGCAACTGTACGGCGGATCGATCTGGTTGTGGCACACCAGGCAATCCGGCATTTGCGGCAAATCGCCGCGCCCCGGCTGATCGGAAGTCTCCAAGCCCCGATGGCATGCCTCGCATACATTCTGCGTATTCAATTGCGCCCGCAAATTCGCCGCTGGCATCGTCAGATAAGTCTTCTGATCGATCGCTGCCGCAATCGCCGGCGCGATGTTACCCATCTTCAGATGCAATTGGTGATTGAACTTCGCCAGGCGCGTGACCGGCGGCGTCCCGGCTTCCGCCGTCTTGTGGCACTTCAGGCAGACATCCGGCTTCGGCAGCAGGTTATCGTCCGCGCGTGTGCTGCTCAGCGCCGCCCGGTGACATACGCCGCACTCGAGTTTCGCCGCCAAGTGGACGCGATGCGAAAACGGCTCGGCGTGCGCCCCCGCCGCCATCGCCAGCGTCAATACAAGGATTCGCAATCAGTGTTTGTAGGTAATCCGCCACAGCTTCTTGCCGCCGTCGTCGGAAACCAGCAGGCTGCCATCCGGCAAAACCAGCAGACCGACCGGCCGGCCCCACACATCCCGGCTGTCCGGCGCCACCATCCAGCCCGTCAAAAAATCCTCTTCGGGACCGGAGGGTTTGCCGCCGCGAAACGGAATAAACGCGATCTTGTAGCCTACCCGCTGCGCGCGGTTCCACGACCCGTGCATCGCCAGAAACGCGCCCTCGCGATATTTTGCGGGAAACTGCTTCGCCGTGTAGAATTCGAAATCCAGCACCGCCTGGTGCGCCGGAGTCAGTGGCACATCCGGCACAATCGTCTTCCGCACTAAATCCGGCGCTTTCCCCTTATTGCGCGGATCTTCATTCGGCCCGATATAAGCGTAGGGCCAGCCATAAAATCCGCCCTGCTGGATGTGCGTGAAATAGTCCGGCACCAGATCGTCGCCCAGTGCATCCCGCTCCTGCACCGCGGCCCAAAGCATGTCCGTGCCCGGATACCAGTGCAGCCCGATCGGATTTCGCGTCCCCGCCGCATAGGTCTCGTGCCCGCTGCCGTCCGGATTGTACCGGTTGATGGCCGCGCGCACCGGATCCTCGCCGGGCGAAACGTTGGAACCCGATCCCACCCCGACATACAGCTTTTGCCCCGCGCCATCGAACAGCAGGCTGCGCGTCCAATGGCCTTGCCCGAAGCCCTTCAGCGAAATCACTTCCTCGCCCGGCCCCGCCGTCATCGCCTTCGCATCATATTTATACCGCTTGATCGACTGCGGCTCGCCCACGTACAGATACTCATGCCACAACGCCAGTCCGTACGGACGATCCAGACCGGTAATCAGCTTTTTGCGGTCACCCGCCTTGTACCCGTTCCCTTGGCTCAGCGGCATGACGTATACGACTCCGGCCGTGCCTTCGGCCGCATCGCTCAGCAGCAGTTCGCCGCCCGGTCCCTGCAACATGTACCGCGGCCGCTCGAAACCCTCCGCGTAGACGTCCACCGAAAAACCTGCCGGCACGTGCAACTGCGCGCCCGCCGGTTGCGCAATCACGTGCGGACCATTGTTGACGGATGGGGTGGCGTAAGGCGGCGGCAGTTTCACATCCGCTGCATAAAGCGTCGCGGCCGCGCACAGAACAAGAAAAGACCTCGTGTGCATGACCATAATCTTAACAACTGTATGTGGGTAGGCTTTAGCCCTCCCCAGCGGCCCCTATTGCGTGAGAACCCTGCGCGGCGGCGACGGCGCCCGCGCGGGCACGTCCAGACCGTGCTCGTCCCCGTAGTGCTTGGCGTGCTTGGGACAGCAATACTGCCACCAGTCCGCGCCTTCCATCACCAGGAAGGCGGCGCGCGTCGTGCATCCCTTCGCTTGGCATGCCCCGGTTCCCCACTCGCGCTTGGCCTGGAGTTCCTCCACTGTCATCGGCCGTATACTTCGCTCGATAGTCATAGATTTTATTGCTTCTCCGCGTCCGCCTGATCCATCGTCAGGCACCGCTTTCTTCCGGTCTCCGCCTGGCTGGTAGCTGAGCTGAACATCAGCCCGATCGTATGTTTGAGGCCCGACCGCCTGCAGTATCGCACCGTCGCGTTACCCATCAGCCCGTAAGCCGGCGCCTGCACATAAACGCTTGTGCGCGTGTTCATTGGTTGCTCGCACAAGATGCATATTCCCGTATCCGATAGATCCAGGCACTTGGCCCGGATCATCCGTTTTTCGCCCGCTTGGTCCTGCCACGAAATTTGCACGGCTCCTTGAAAAGGATGTCTCGCCCCTTGTCGAATATCTTTCTTGTTTCCCAGCCCCATTTGGTTTCACCTGCCGTGTGTCACGGCTCGCGCGTCCCGCAATGTTAACCCGAATGTCCCGACTGCATGGTGCCGAAGAACAGATCCACGGCCCGTTCCAGATCCGCCGGCCCGACCCGCAAGGGCTGCTCCTCGTAGGTCTTCAACGCCTGAATAATACGGCACATGTCCCGCGGGTAAGATGGTCGTAAGTCCCCGCCCCGCGCGATGCACAATTTGCGTAGGTGCTCATACACGCCCGGATCGCACGGCATATTATATTTAGCCATTACCCGCCGGAAAATCTCGTCGAATACATCCGGCGCCACCGCGTCCACCAGGATCTTGTTTGGAATGCGCCGCAGGAATGCTTCGTCCGCCAGTTCGCTCGGCTCCAGGTTCGTCGCGAACACAATCATCACTTCGAACGGGATGTGAAACCGCACGCCGTAATTCAGCGACAGGTAATCGATGCGCCGGTCGAGCGGCACGATCCAGCGGTTCAGCAGGTCGCGCGGCGAGATCAACTGCCGCCCGAAATCGTCGATCACCAGCATCCCGCCGTTGGCTTTCATCTGCACCGGCGGCGCGTACGTTCCCGATGATTCGTCCAGCCGCAGTTCCAGCATGCTCGGTATCAGTTCGCCGCCCACAATCACGCAGGGCCGGTGACACACCACCCACCGCGGGTCCGCCTCCTCGATCTCGATGTCCACCCGCTCATGCACTGCCGGATCGAACAGCACCACAATCTGGCTGTCCACCTCCACCGCGTACGGCATCACCAGTTGATCTCCGTACACCCGCAGCAGCCGTTCCGCCAGACTCGTCTTCCCGGTGCCCGCCGGGCCATAAAGAAAGATCGAGGTCTGCGCCACCAGCGCCGGACCCAACTGATCCAGCAACCGGTCCGTCACCACCAAATCCCCAAACGCCAGCCGCAACGATGCCTGGTTCACCGTCACTTGCGGCCGCTGATCCAGCACCGATTTCTGATACGCGCGCAGGCTCACCGGCGCCGGACCCGCGTACTGGCACATGCGGCATCGCTCGGCGGCCAGCGCGCGCCCCGCGCCCGTAAGCGAAAAAACGTAATCGTCCCCCACCATCCCGCTCACTTCCAACAACCGTTGATTGCGCACATCGCGAAAGACTTTCTCCACGATCGGATATGCCAGCGCCATCGATTCGCTGACCGCCCCAATCGTGTTGCAGCGCTTCAAGTGCACATGCCGCATGAACAGGTCCTCGATCAGCCCCGCCGACAGTTCCGACTGTTCCTGCGTCGCCGGAATCTTGGGCATGAACCGCGCAACCTTTTCCTTTTCCTGCGCGGCTGCCTGCTCGTCCGACGGTAAACTGAAGTGGCCGATCACTGGTGTATCCGCCGCTCCCGCGGCAAAACCGGTCGACATACGTCGATCTCCTTGGCAAAAAGGGCGCCCTAACGGACGCCTGTAGTCCGGATACTAACCGTACTGCTAACTTTAGATAACTCCGGTCTGCTATCTATAGCCATTTCCTCGGCCGCTAACTTAGTGCGTTGGTACTTCGAGTACTGAGTAATGTGTGCATAACTATTGAAAGACAACCATTTGGAACTCATTATAACTATATGGCAGCCACTGTCCACGCGCAATACCAATCTTGTGTCCGGTTCATGACTTTCGTTCATGTATTGCAATCCCCGAAAGCTAACATTCCGGGACATCCAGGCTCTGCGGCAGCCCGGTGGCACACCCCGGAGCGGCTCTGAGGAGCCGATCATATGTCTGTCAAAGCGAGCCTCTGTATTACATCCTGGATAATCCTGGGCTGCGCCGTCATCGCCCACGCCGTATATCCTTGGCACGGTGGCGACTCCGCGCCCTTCTTCTTCTATCTCGTTCTCGCCACGCTGGCCTCCGGCATCAAGGTGAATCTGCCCGGCATTTCGCAAACCATGAGTGTCAGCTTCTTGTTCAGCCTCATCGGTATCGCCGAAATGACCGGCAGCGAAACCGTGGTCATTTGCATGGCTGGAACTTTGGTGCAATGCCTTTGGAAACCCAAACAAAAACCACGCGCCGTCCAGGTCCTCTTCAGTGCCGCCAATGCGGGCATGGGGATCTATCTGGCGCACTGTTTCTACCATTGGCCGGTCATTCACCCGTTCACCCAGGTCGGCCCGTTCCTGATAGCCGTGGCCGCCCTCCTCTATTTCATCCTGGGCACGGTGCCCGTCGCCGCCGCCGTGGCTCTTACCAGTGGTAATCCTTTGGGTAGTACCTGGAAGGCTACTTACTTCTGGACATTTCCGTTCTATATATTAGGATCATCGGTGGCCTGGATGATCAACCTCTTTAGCCGGCAGGTCCACTGGGAGGGATCGGTCCTGCTCCTGCCGATCGTTTACTTCATCCAGCGCTCTTACCGCACTTATCTGGACCGCCTGAGCGACGAAAAGCGCCACGTCGAGGAGATGGCCGGGCTGCACCTGCGCACCATCGAGGCCCTGGCCCTGGCCATCGAAGCCAAAGACCACACCACCCACGAGCATCTGCGCCGCGTGCGCACCTACGCCGTCGAGATCGGCAAAGAGCTTGGTCTTAGGGGAAATGAACTCGAAGCCCTGCGCGCCGCGGCCCTCCTGCACGACATCGGCAAGCTCGCCATTCCCGAGCACATCATCTCCAAGCCCGGCCGTCTGACGCCCGAAGAGTTTGAGAAAATGAAGATCCATCCGGTGGTGGGCGCCGAGATCCTGGAGCGTGTCTCATTTCCCTATCCCGTGGCGCCGCTGGTTCGTGCCCATCACGAAAAATGGGACGGCTCCGGTTATCCGGCGGGATTGAAGGGCGAGGAGATTCCGCTTGGTGCGCGCATTCTGGCTGCCGTCGATTGCCTGGACGCGCTCGCCGCCGATCGCCAGTATCGCCGCGCCCTGCCGCTCGACGATGCCATCGCGCGCGTGTGCGAATTAGCCGGCAAGAGCCTGGATCCGGCCGTCGTCGAGGTCTTGTCGCGCCGCTACCGCGAGTTGGAGCAACTCGCCCAGGATCAGCCGCCTTTCAGCGCGCGCTTGTCCACCGATCTTAAAATCTCCCGCGGCCGCGAACCCGGCGCCGGCCTCGAAACCGCCCATTCCGACGATACCCGCACCAATGGCGACTTCCTGGCTTCCATCGCCGCCGCCCGCCAGGAAGTGCAACTGCTCTTCGAACTCACCCAGGACTTGGGCAATTCGCTCAGCCTCGATGAGACTTTGTCCGTCGTCAGCATTCGCCTCAAGAAAATGGTGCCCTACGACGCCATCGCCGTGTACATCTGCCGCGACAAAACCTTGGTGCCGCACTACGTCAACGGAGAAAACTACCGCCTCTTCTCGTCCCTCGAGATACCCGTCGGCGAAGGCCTCTCCGGCTGGGTCGCCGAAAACCGTAAGAGCATTCTGAACGGCAATCCTACTGTCGAAACCGGTTATACCAACGACCCCAGCCGGTTCAGCACCCTCCGCGCCGCCCTCGCCGTCCCGCTTGAAGGCGTCACCGGAGTCATCGGCGTCCTCACGCTCTACCGCGCCGAGCGCGACTCCTTCTCCCGCGATCACCTCCGCATCCTGCTGGCCATCAGTTCCAAGGTTTCCATCGCTATCGAAAATGCCCTGCGCTTTCAACTCGCCGAGGACTCCGCCACCACCGACTACCTCACCCTGCTACCCAACGCCCGTTCCCTTTTCCTCCGCCTCGATAGCGAGCTCTCGCGTTCCAAACGCACATCGCAGCCTCTCACCGTGCTCGTCTGTGACGTAGACGGATTCAAACAGATCAACGACCGCTTCGGCCACTTGGAAGGCAACAAGGTCCTCCGCTATGTCGCCGATGTGCTGCGCGCCAATTGCCGCGAATATGACTATGTGGCGCGCATGGGCGGCGACGAATTCGTCATCCTGCTCGCCGGCAGCGATCGCGAGGATGTCTATCGTCGCATCGCCGAATTTCAAACCATCACCTGTGAGGCCCTCGACTCCGCCACCGCCCTCGACGTCATCCGCCTCAGCGTGGGCGAGGCGTTCTATCCCCACGATGGCTCGGATGCCGAACAGTTGCTCGCCGAAGCCGATCGCCGCATGTATAAGTCCAAGCATCTGAGCAAAGCCGAACGTGCGGCAGCCGGGATCCACCTCATTGCTCCCGGCGCACCCGAAATCGCGCAGGCCAATCAGGCGGGATGATGCGCGGCTTCAGCCACCTCCCGCGTCTCTTGCTTTCCCTGATCCTCACCGTGGTCGTGGGCGGCATCCTCACCGCTGCCTTGGTGCGTTTCAGCCCCGGATTTGGCGTGGATGAGCACTCGCTCGATCCCGCCCGCGATACCGCCGCTCTCCGCGCCCGCCAGGCAGCCTTGCCCGAGCAGACTGCCTTCCTCGCCTACTGCGTCCGTCACACCGCCGCTATCTTTCACGGCGATTTAGGAGTCTCCCGTAACTGGAATCGCCCCGTGTCCCTCTTGCTGCGCGACCGCTGGCCGGTTACGGCACGGCTCATGGCTGTCGGATTCCTGGGCGGCTGGGCGCTGGCGTTGGCTTTCGCTCTTCCCGGCGTGCTCCGTCCCGCCCGCCTCTGGAAAACCATGGCCGCCGCGTGTAGCGGCTTGCTTCTCTGCATCCCCTCCGCCGCGTTAGCCTTGCTCATCTTCGTTTATGCCGGCCCGGTCCGCGCAGTCATGGCACTCACCGTATTCCCGCGCGTCTATCAATATCTGGAGAACTTGCTGTCGCACGCCGCCGCCCAGCCGCACGTCCTGGCCGCGCGCGCCCGCGGCATCGCGCCCTGGCGCATTCTCCTCTGCCACGTCATTCCCGTCGCCGCGCCCCAATTGCTGGCGCTCGCCGGTGTCTCGGTGAGTATCGCTTTCGGCGCGGCCGTCGCCGTCGAAGTCATCTGCGATTTTCCAGGCATCGGCCAACTCGCCTGGAAAGCCGCCCTCGCCCGCGACCTGCCCCTCCTGGTGACTCTCACCATGCTGGTGACTCTCGCCACTCAGCTCGCCAATTCCCTCGGCGATATCCTGACTCCCCGCCGCACCGGGGTGCGCGCATGAGACACCGCCTCGCCTGGATCTTTCTGGCGCTGCTCTTCGCCGCCGCCCTCCTGGTTGACGCCTTCCCCGGCATCTCCTATGCCCACCAGTTTCGCGACTTTCCCGCTGCCGCCATCTCAAGGCGCTTTCCTCTCGGCACCGACGCGCTCGGCCGCGACCGCCTCGTCCGCCTGCTCGTAGCCACGCGCATCTCGCTCCTCCTGGCGCCCGCCGCCGCCCTCGTCTCCACGCTCCTCGCCGCATTCATCGGCGGCATCGCCGGATACTGCGGCGGCCTGATCGACCGCATCACCCGCCGCGCCATCGACCTGATGCTGTCGCTCCCCTGGATCTTCCTGCTCATCGCCGCCCGCGCCATTCTGCCCTTGAATGTCTCTCCCGCCACCTCGCTGCTGATCACTTTCGCGCTATTGGCCGCTCTCGGCTGGGCCGCCCCCGCCCGCGTGATCCGCGCCGGCGTGCGCGACATCCGTAACTCCGATTTCCTCCTGCAGGCCCGCGCCTGCGGATGCCGCGGCCCCCGCCTCCTGCTCCGCCAACTGGCCCCCAACCTGAAGCCCATCCTCATCGCCCAATTCTGCACTTCCATCCCCCTGTTCATCCTGAGTGAAGCCAACTTAGGACTCCTGGGCCTCGGTGTCGCCGACCCCCTACCCTCCTGGGGCAACTTACTCCATGAGTTAGAAACCGAC
Source organism: Bryobacteraceae bacterium (assembly GCA_049511415.1). Lineage (GTDB taxonomy): Bacteria > Acidobacteriota > Terriglobia > Bryobacterales > Bryobacteraceae > Bog-159. The sequence continues at coordinate 66,925 of JBEKYC010000029.1, forward strand.
CTAACCATCAATCCAGGCATAATAGCCTGCCTGGCCCTGATGTTATCTGTCTTAATGTGCTTCAAACTAATACTGCCCCGACCCCGAGCCACACAGTAAAAACACTCCGTGTTTTATCCGTGTTCATCTGTGTTCATCGTGGCCGATTATAGTTAAGGCATGCCCTACGACGTAGCCGTAATCGGAGCCGGTGTCTTCGGCGCTTTCGCCGCTTATCATCTCCGCCAGGCCGGCTGTAGCGTCCTCCTGGTGGACGCCTACGGCCCCGGCAACTCCCGCTCCAGTTCCGGCGGCGAATCCCGTATCATCCGCATGGGCTACGGCCCCGATGAAATTTACACCCGCTCCGCCATGCGTTCCCTCGATCTCTGGCGTCGGTTCCAGGCCGCCACGGGCCAGCCTATTTTCCATCCCACCGGCGTTCTCTGGACCGCCATCCAGGGCGACCCCTACACCGAAGCCACGCGCCAAACCCTGACCCGCTGCGGCGTCACGTTCGAGCTGCTCACTACCCCGGATCTCGCCGCCCGCTTCCCCCAAATGTGCTTCCCGCCCGACGCCTGGGGCATCTTCGAACCGCACAGCGGCGCGCTGATGGCCCGCCGCGCCGTCGCCGCCGTAGCCGCCGAAGCCGTCCGCATCGGCGTCACCCTCCTCCACGATGCCGTCGCCGCACCCACCGGCTACGGCGCCCTGACCGCGCTACGCACCCCCGCCACTGAAATCCATGCCGGCAACTTCGTCTTCGCCTGTGGAGCGTGGCTGCCGCGCCTTTTCCCCGATCTCCTCGGCCAGCGCATCCTGCCCACCCGCCAGGAAGCTTTCTTCTTCGCCACTCCGCCCGGCGACCCGCGATTCACCGCGCCTGCCATGCCTGTCTGGATCGATTTCAGCGATCCCAGCGGCCCCTACGGCTTTCCGGATCTCGAATCCCGCGGCGTCAAAATCGCGCTCGATCGGCACGGCCCGCCCGCCGATCCCGAAACCCTCGACCGCCTGCCGTCCCCCGAAGCCTTGGCCGCCGCGCGCGATTGCCTCGCCCGTCGCTTCCCCGCCCTCCAAAATGCGCCCCTCACCGAAGCCCGCGTCTGCCAATACGAAAACACCTCCAACGGCGACTTCCTGATCGACCGCCATCCCGATTTCACCAACGTCTGGCTGCTCGGCGGAGGCTCCGGCCACGGCTTCAAACACGGCCCCGCCGTAGGCGAATCGACCGCCGCCGCACTCCTCCAAAACCGCCCCCCCGAACCCCGCTACGCGCTAGCCGCCAAACACGAGACTCAAGAAAGAACTGTCTATTGACGCGCTCCTCTTATCGGTGTTTATCGGAGTTCATCGGTGGCCGATAAAAATCGCCCAACCACGCTATCATGACTAAAGTGCGTTACTTTCTTAGCCGCCGCCAGCCGCCGGTGTCGCGCATTCTGCTGGTCGAGAGCGGCTCCCGGCATCTCATCGAACTGGCCCTTCCCCGCCTCCGCCGCAACTATGGAGACTTACCCATCGACCTGATCGCCTGTTACCCCAACTCCCCCGCCGGCATCCGGACCGCCCACCACATCGCCGATTATCGCGGCCCCCAAGGCCGTCGCAAGCTATACCGCGCGCTAGCCGCCGATCGATATTCCATCATGGGCATCGTCTGTTCCGCCGAGCCCATCATGACCAAGTGGAAATGGGCTCTCGCGGCCCGCCTGCCCGTCAAAGTCTTCATCATTAACGAGAACGCCGACTACTTCTGGCTCGACCGCGGTCACTGGCGCGCCCTCCGCCACTTCCTGCTCTTCCGCGCCGGACTCACCGGAACCGGCGCCGCCCGGACCCTCGGCCGTCTCCTTGCATTCCCATTTACGCTCTTGTATCTGTGTCTCTACGCTTCCACCGTCCACATCCGCCGCGCGCTGCGAAAGGTTACCCATGAAAGCTATCCAAGTTAAAGAGACTGGTGGCCCCGAGAAACTCGACTTAGTAGAATTGCCGGTCCCTTCACCTGGACCCCAACAGGCCCTCGTGAAAATCGCCGCCTCCGGCGTCAACTTCATCGATGTCTACTTCCGCGCCGGAGTCTACAAAGTGGATCTGCCCGCCACGCTCGGCGCCGAAGGCGCGGGCACTGTCGAATCCGTCGGCCCAGGTGTCTCGGACCTCGCCCCCGGCGACCGCGTGGCCTACGCCATGGCCCGCGGATCGTACGCCGAATATGCCGTCGTCCCCGCCGCCCAGTTAGTCAAAATCCCCGACGGTCTGGATTTCCGCCAGGCCGCCGCCGCCATGCTCCAGGGCATGACCGCGCATTATCTTACCCATTCCACTTTCCCCCTCAAGGCCGGCGATATCTGTCTCGTCCACGCCGCCGCCGGAGGCGCCGGCCTGCTTCTGGTGCAGATGGCCCGCCGCCTCGGCGCCCGCGTCTTCGGCACCGTATCCACCGAAGCCAAGGCCCGCCTCGCCCATGAAGCCGGCGCCGAGGAAACCATCCTCTATAAGGAGCAGGATTTCGAAACCGAAGTGAAACGCCTCACCGCCGGCCGCGGCGTCGATGTCGTCTACGATTCCGTCGGCGCCACCACCTTCGACAAAAGCCTCAACTGCCTCCGCCCCCGCGGCATGCTGGCCCTCTTCGGACAATCCAGCGGCCCCGTGCCGCCCCTCGATCCCAATATCCTGAACGCCAAAGGTTCTCTCTTCCTCACCCGCCCCAGCCTCGCGCATCATTGCCTCACCCGCCAGGAACTGCTGTGGCGCGCCGGCGACGTTCTCGGCTGGGTCGCCTCCGGCGATCTCAACATCCGCGTGGACCGCGCCTATCCCCTCGCCGAAGCCGCTCAGGCCCACCGCGATCTGGAAAGCCGCCGCACCGCCGGCAAATTGCTCGTCATCCCGTAGTCACTCCCGCATGAGCACGCAAGCCAGGTTGACCCTTTCCTCGGTCCTGGTGATGACCGCCATCGTCGCCATTATCTCCGTGCTCGACCTCGGCTACGAGATGGACGCCCAGTTCAACGCCACTCTCGATCACGCCCAACTGGCCCGCCGCATCGCTTCCAAAATCGTCGTCGATGCCCTCAACGGCGACCGTCTGCACCCCTGGCGCGAAACCCTCCGCAATTCCGACAAGGTCGAAAGCGGCCTCGTCGAAATCATGAGCGCGTCCCATGCCCTCCTGGAAATCGCCGTCTGCGATAGCGACGGTCGCGTGCTCGTGGATAGCGATCCCAAGTCCGAAGGCAAGCTCTTCCCCCACTACAGCCCGTTTGTGCCCGTCGTCTCCCAAACCAACTGGTTCCAAAAAGTCAGAATCCTCAACGAGCCGAAATTCTATCAGCTCGAACAGGCGCTGGGCCAGCCCGGAAAAGCCGAAATCTACGTGCGCGTGGTCATCTATCCCGGCTTCATCAAAGCCTTCGATATCGTGCCCACCCTCCAGAAAAGCGCCAGCGTCGCCCTCGCCTCCATCGCCGGAGCCCTCTGCATCACGCTCCTGTTTTCCTTCATCGCCTTCCGCCCCCTCGGCCGTCTCGGCAACCTCCTCGACATGGTCGCCAAAGGCGAGTACGACCTTAAAGACCTCATCCCCGTCTCCCGCACCGGCGGCGACGAATTCGGCGTCATGGCTTCCAAAGTGAGCATGCTCGGCCAGCAACTCCGTGGCGCCCAGTTTGATTTCTCCGACCTCCGCGGCAATTTCGAGCGCCTCCTCGATCAGCTCGACGATGCCATCCTCATGTTCGGCCGCGACCGCCGCCTCGTGGTCGCCTCCGGCGCCGTCGAAAAATTCCTGGGCCGCATGCGCGCCGATCTCGTCGGACTCGCCTTGCCCGAAATCTTCCCCCCCAACACCACCCTCGGACTCATGCTCGCGCAGGCCGCCCAGACCGGCCGCCCCATCGGCAATCGCCGCGTCCCCATCTCCCGCGGCGATGGCTCCTCCTTCGTGGTCCTGCTCTCCGCCGATATCCTCGAACCCCTCAACGCCGGCGCCAACCCCGGCCGCGGCGCCGGTCTCCTGGTCCGCCTCCGCGATCCCGAAGCCGCCCGCCAGGTCGGCCGCCAGTTGCAGACCGCCGACCGCGACTCCGCCATCAGCCGCATCACCAGCGGCGTCGCCCACGAAGTCAAAAATCCCCTCAACGCCATGCTCATGCATGTCGAAGTCGCCCGCATGAAACTCGCCCGCAACGATACCGACGTCGCCCCCCAGATGGAAATCATCTCCCGCGAAATCCTGCGCCTCGATCGCGTCGTCAAAACCTTCCTCGATTTCACCCGCCCCGTCGAACTCCACCCCATCGACGTCTCGCTCGAATCCTTCCTCCGCGAAATCGTCGACTTGGCCGCCCCTCAAGCCGCCGCCGCCGGCATCCGCGTCACCATGCACGACGATTCCGACGCCGCCCACATCCGCGTCGATGTGGACCTCATGAAGCAGGCCATCCTCAACATCATCGTCAACGCCATCCAGGCCATGGCCCACGGCGGCGATCTGCGCATCGAGTGCGCCGTCCGCGAAGAACAGGCCGAAATCCGTATCCGCGACACCGGCGTCGGTATCCCGCCCGAACTACGCGATAAGATCTTCCGCCTCTACTTCACCACCAAGGCCGAAGGCTCCGGCATCGGCCTGGCCATGACTTTCCGCATCGTCCAGTTACACGACGGAACCATCGACTTCACCAGCGATCCCGGCAAAGGCACTACCTTCATCCTCCGCCTCCCCATCTCCGTCTGACTCGAGTGGGGCAGGCCCTCCGATTACTTGTCGTCCTCTTTGGGCGGCTTGGGCCGCAGGGGATCGAAGTACGGCTCGATGCGCGCGGGCTGGCCGGGTTGCATGTGAACGCACTCGGCGGGCGGCGGATCGTCGGCGGGCCATTCCTTCACGGATTGGCCTTTATATAGGCGGGCGAAGGGTTTGGGCGGCTCGCCTTGGACGGGAGTCCAGAGTACCTCGTAATACTTGGGAAGTTTGAATTCCTTTTTCGGGTCCGGCCGTAGCATTTCCTCGGCGGTGGCCCACTGTTCATCGCCTTTCTGCGCCACGCGTTCCGGCGCGCGCGCGCGAGCGGGCGCTGCGGATGCCTCCACCGCCTTCGCCCCTCCCTGCCGGCGCTCCGCCCGGATCCGATCCAAATCGTTGTAAAGCCGGAAAAGGTCTCGCCGCAAACGGCCCTGCACGCGCGTGATGCGGTCGTAAGGCCCGGCGCACTCGCTGGCCGGCTTGTCCCCGTTCTCGATCAACGTGCCCGCTTCGATCAACTCCGCGCGCAGCATCTTCCACTTGACTGCCGCCAGCTGGTCCACCAGATCCTGCTCCCGCGGACCCTCCGGCAGGTACGCCGCCAGTAGCTTATCCCGCAGCCGATCGAACGCCGCCCGATCTTCTCGCGGCAATATCAGGGTCGCGGCGAACAGCCCGTCCCGCAGCCCGTTCATGCTGCAAACCGCCTTTCCCTCCGTGCTGGTCGGGCCAGTCGATTTCTCCGCGTTCGACTGATTGGCCGCTAGTTGTTTTTCACTGATCATAGATGCCCGCTTCGACCCTAGCACTGCATGGCAGCCTCGTCATGCGCTCGAAGTGGCTTAGGTGCTTGAGAAATCAGGGGCCAGATTCTTGGCTCGCGGCGTGATCGCCTGCCGGCGGCTAACGCACGAAGCCCGGTCTACCCCGATTGGATCGGGGACGCGGCAGAATGGATCGGGACCTCCCCGCGCCGCACAGTCGACTGTGAACCGGAATCCTGCGCACAGCCGGCGGCCCGCGCTGTGTATTACTATATGTATATACGAGTTGCGTTACGAATGGGATGAAACGAAGAATCTACGTAACCAACGAAAACATGGTGGAATCTCGTTTGAACTTGCGGCGCTGGTCTTTGACGACGAGCGCTGCTTGGTCCACGCGGAGCGCATCGACGAAAGGACCGCGGAGCAGCGATGGCATGCCATCGGCGCAGCTCGCATAGATCCCGCCGCGGAAGCTGTGCTGCTGGTTGTTCATGTGTATAGGGAGGACTATCGTGGCGAAGAAATCATCCGTATCATCTCGGCCCGCGCGGCTGAAAATCATGAAATCCGAAGATATTGGGAACCGGCAATGGACTGAAGCCGAGCGCCGGGTCTTGCGGCGTCTGGCCAGGCGTCAGGCGCTTGGCGACGACTCGCGTGTCGACACGCATGACATGCCGCGGCTGACCGATGAACAACTGGCAAATATGGTCCGGCTCCGCGATGCCCGGCCCCCAAAAGTGGCGGTGAGCGTCCGCCTGGACGCGCAGGTTATTGAATGGTTGCGCTCTAAAGGCGAAGGCCACCTGACACGCATAAACGACATCCTCACGAATCTGATGGAGGCGGAGCGGCGCCTGCGGCCAGATCGGTAGAGCAGTTACCGCCTTGCGGGCAAAAAGCCACCCGGGTCGGCGCTCATGCGGCCCCGGGTTGTCCGAACTCCCTGGCCGCGTCGAGCACTTGCTGTATCTCTCCCTCGCGGAGCAGGTCAAGCGGCCGCCTGCCGCCCAGCCGCGTATTCGGGTTGATGAAAAACACGTTCTGCATCCATTCATCGTGGCTGTCGAGGGCGTGCAGCACCTGCTCCAGCCCCGGTACAGTCCCGCGGTCCGTGAATTGCCAGGCCGGAAACACATACCCGCGCTTGCGAAACGTAAGCCCGGCCAGTTGCCTGCGCGCGCGCCGCTTGTTTACGGCCTGCGGGGTGATGTCCAGATACTCGGCTACTTCCTCGGTCTTGAAGACCCCTCCGTTTTGTTCGATGAGGCGGGCCTTGGCATCCAAGCCATCCAGAAAAGCGCGCGCCAGTGGATCCGACTTCTGGATCTGTTCCAGGACCTCAGCGCTCCGCATGGCGCGGAACATGGCGTGCCAATTGTCCGAAGCCCCCGCGGCGTCGGACAAGGCCGCTTCGGAGAGATCCATCAGCTCCAGAACCAGATTTACGGCCTTCTCCGCCCATTCCCGCTTAGTGGGAGCTTCGCCCTCGATTCGTTGCCGGAGCCGCACAATCCACTCCGGCGTTTCCTGCGGCTCATCCGTGGCGGGCGGCCGCAGCGCGGCGCGGCCAGCCTTGGCGGCGGCTCTCTTGGCGGGCATACCTAGGCATTACACGCCGAGACTGGGCCAAGATCAATACTTGATAAACTTAAGAAACTTCGACAACCACCAAAATTCCTACCGCGAGAACCTGTTTCCGCGGCGATTCCCGACCCCCTGGTGCGCGAGTTCGGGCGTGACAGCCGTCGCTGACGGTCAACGTAACTTTCGGCTGTCCTCGACGCTCGCTACCATCCCAGCTTGTCAAGCTGGTCGCGGAACTTGAGCTTCAGGTCTTCGATACTGGTGTACTTGGTGCGGAAGTGACCAAGCTGATCCAGCTTTTTCTGAAACGCCCACAGAGAATTGAAATCTTCCTCGCGCGCGTTGCCGATCTTGACCTCGGCATCCTTGAAAAAAGTGTAAATGCTCGGTCTGCCGCTTGCCCGGAACTGCCGGTGTGCGACCTCGAACTCTTCGTCGGTGAACTTCCCGGTCTTGGTGAAGAACAGGCACACGAAGATATCGCAGTTACGAACCGCCTTGTTGTACTCGTCCTGCAAGCGAGTTTCGGACATGGCGTCCAGAAAATTTTCCCATCGCACGATCTCCAGATACAGCCCTTTTTCGCGGAGCTGGTCGTTCTGCTGGCGAAAGTACAGGTCGAATGCATCCCGGTCTTCCCGCAGTTCGGCGGAGGAAGCGAGAAAGATCCGGTACGTGCGAGGGGTCGCCGCGACCGGCTCCTTCTTTCCCCAGTCGGGCAACTGCTCCACGCGGATGCCATCCAACAGCTCCAGCACGTCCACGTCCTCATAACTTCGTGGGCATTCCACCCTCAAGCGTCCATCCTCTTTACGCCGGAGCAGGATCTTCTGCGAGAAGAACTCGGGCACGGGCGCCGTGCGGCACTGTTTGCAGTTGCAGGGGATGAGCTTATCCACCTTGGCGCGCAGGCCGGGGATGGAGTCATTCAAGGCATCCAGATCCGCGGCAATCACGCTGAGGAGCGCTTTGCGTTCCGGCCCACGGCCGCGCAGTTCGATCTCGCTTCCATTTGCCAACAGCTCCACCAGCACCGCGCTGCTTTCGATTTGAAACAGCACGCCGGTAACCCAGGCAAGATTCGGGTCGAGAAATCGATGCAGCCTGACCGTCAGGCGGCTGATGATGCCTGTGGGTAGAAAGTCATAACGATAACGCAGCACCAGATCCGCGGGCTGCCCCCAGTCAGCCAGCTCAGTGGGTTTCGCAGGCGGCAACAACTGCGGCGCGAGCCACTCCGGCGGCCTTCTTTCTCGCAGCTCATAGCAGAGTTCGAAGCGTTGCATCAGCGCCAGCAACTCGGGATGCATGTCGGCGTACACGGAATCCCGCCAGAGCCGTTCACAATCGGCGGCGTTGAAGCGGCCAAGCTGCGCCTTCACGGTTTCGTCGTCGAGGATCCGGAACACGGCTTCCGTGGCCCACTGATTCTGCAGGATGACCGTGCGCGCCAGCAAAGGATCATCCTGAAAGTGCAGGAACACGCCCAGGTCGTGCAGGTACCGGCTCAGGTGCAACGCCCTGGATCGATCGAACTCCAGGTGCCGGCCGTAGATCTGGAAATACTCCTGTTGCGGGATGTGCGGGACCTCGCGCGCGCGGGCCTCGATCTCTTCCCGGACCTTGATCCAGCGGGCGGGCAGTTGCTCGCCGATGTGGCTAAGTTGGGCGGCGTAAAACTCAATGCCGTCGCGCAGTTTTTCGGCTGAGTCGCCCTGCTCCAGATTACCGGCATAGAGGTCCTTCACGTTGTCGTAACGGCCCTTGATGCCGCCGATGTCGATGGCCTTGCTGCGGCCGGCCTTCTCGTTCTGAAAGATCAACACCGGGCTGCGCCCGCCAAATACGTCGACCAGCTCCAGCCAATACCGGAACCCCGGGTCGGATGCCGACTTGTAGTCTTTGCGGGTGTCATCGACCAGCAAATAGAGCGAGCGGCGGGTGAGAAAGAACTGGTGAGTGGCGTGGTAGATTTCCTGTCCCCCGAAGTCCCACACGTTCAGGCGGAAGCGCCGTCCGTTCCCCAGCCTGAATTCGTGCTGGTGAATCGAAATGCCTTTGGTGCTCTCCTTCTCCGTGGGCAGCGGCTGGCCGGGTTGGTACAGACGCCGTAGTAAGCTGGTTTTGCCCGCCCCTCCCTCACCCAGGATCAGCATCTTGGCTTCATACAAATGGTCTAGCTCGCCCAGCGCCTTCTCGCGGAAGCAGTTGAGGATGGCGTCGTTGCCCTGCTTCACGATTTCTGGAGGAGGATTGATAAGCGGGCAGTCTCCAACGTAGATGCCCCGACCCCTGAACGACTCTGAACTCCATAGCACCGGGCAACCACGGGCGATCAGCGGGACTAATGCGGAGAGGTCCGTGACTTGCGTGCGCGATGTATCAAGCGTGTCCAGCACAGGAAGGCCCGCAAGCGGGCCCACATCGCTGACCTGTGTGCGCGAGACGTTCAGCGTTCGCAGCGCAGGCAGGCTAGCGAGCGGCCTCAGGTCGATGACCGGCGTGCTGGAGAGATCAAGTTCCCACAGCGCACACAGCCCTGCCAGAGGCGACAGGTCAGCAACCTGCGTACCTGAGACGTTCAGCATTTGCAGCGCGCGGAACGCGAGAGCCGGAAGTTGGTCGACGGGCGTGCGAGAGACATCCAGAATCCTTAGCGCAGCCAGGCCGGCCAGCGGCGCCAAATCGGTGACCGGCATATCCGATGCCGTCAGCATCTGCAGCGCGGAAAGGCCTGCTAAAGGAGCCAGGCTGGTTACCTTCGTGCGCGAGACACTGAGCGTTTGTAGCGCAGACAGGCCCGCCAGCGGCGACAGGTCGGTAACCTGCACGCGCGAGGCATAAAGCGTTCGCAGCGCAGACAGGCCCGCCAACGTCGCCAGGTCGGCCACCGTTGAGCCTGAGAGATTAAGCGTTTGCAACGCAGACACGTCGGCCAGGGGCGCCAGATCGGTCACCGGCGTGTGCGAGACATCAAGCGTTTGTAACGCAGAAAGGCCGGCGAGCGGCCTCAGGTCCGTGACCGCAGTTTGGGAGACATTAAGCCTTTGCAGCGCAGAAAGGCCGGCCAGAGGCCTCAGGTCCGCGACAGGCGTGCGTGAGACATCAAGCATTTGCAGCCCAGAAAGGCCAGCCAGCGGCGTCAGGTCGGCGGCTCGTGAGCCTGCCACGACTAGCATCTGCAGTGCGCACAACCCAGCGAGCGCCTCCAAGTCATTGACCGGCGCGTTCGAGACATCAAGGGTTTGTAACGCAGAAAGGCCGGCGAGCGGACTCAGCTCCGTG
>JBEKYC010000030.1:0-75110 GCA_049511415.1 Bryobacteraceae bacterium
CTGCAAGTGGCCGCCGCCTGCGCGATAGCCAGCGCGCAAACGTGCCCGCCACTTCCTGCCGGCGCGATCTATCCGCCTAGCGGCACGATGGTCGCCTGGTATCCGTTCGATGAGACGGCCAGCCCGTCTATCGACCTCGCGACGGGGGGCACGGTAGCTTGGAACGGCGGCACTCTCACCCCGGTAGCGGGAGAAATCAAGGGAGCCTTGGACTTCAGCGCCGGCTACATAGATACGCCCGATTCGATCGTGTAAATTTCGGACCCGCAGGCGCCGCGACATGCCCAAGTGGCGGCGATTACTCGACCTGCCAGGGCAACTTTTCCATTGATGCGTGGGTCAGTCTGTCCGCCTTGCCCACCGGTAATGTGAACGTGATCGTCGATAAGAGGAACTCCCAGGAAATCGGCTACGAGTTCTACCTGTATGGCAATCCCCCGGACGACGGCGGCAATCCCTGGATGGGTCTCCAGATAGGGGACAAGGCGCACGGCTACACCAATTACGGAACTGCGGGCCTGCCTACTCTCACCAGCCCTCTGAACACCTGGCACCATGTGGCCGTCACTGTCTCGCGGAAAGGCAGCCCAACCGCGCTCATCACCTTTTACCTCGACGGAGCGGCGGTGGGAACAGCCGTTCCTACGCAGACCGGCGCCCTCCTGAATAATGTGCCCCTGCGCATCGGCGCCGCCGGCGCCGACAACGGCGGCGGCTCGAATTTTATCGGCAGTCTGGATGAATTACAGATTTTCAACCGCGTGCTGACGGCCGCGGAGGTCAAGAACATATTTGGCGCCGGGACGGCCGGGCAATGCAAGCCATAGAGTGAGTTGATGGTCAAAACAAGGCCCGCCTGCGTGGCGAGCCTTTGTGTTGTCCCCAGCGCCGCTCGGCCTATCTGGTATGTGACCCCGTTTTCCGCGGTTCACGCATTTGATCAGTGAGCGGGGTAACTCGCCCCTCAAGGAGAAGCAAATGTATCTTTGCCTTTCAACATCCTCAAGGGTGTTTACGCACGTCCTGTTCGCTGCCTGGGCTTCCGCCGCAGCATTAGGAGCGGCAAGCCCTATCCCGATTCCGGGCCTCTGTAACACGGGAGTTGTTGGGCCGTGCAACGGGTGAACCGGGACTGGGCTGCAGGTCCTAAACAAGGCCGACCTGAACTGGGAGCTTTCGCTTCCGGCGCCGACTGCGCCTTCGAGCGCTCCTCCGACGGCGGTCCCGGCTGCTGCAACCTTTAACGCGGGTTCGGCTTGGGTGGACGCTCCGGATTCAAGCTGGCTGGCGGACGGGCCTAACTCCGAGTGGATCACTCCGCAAACCGAAACTAACGCGGGCGGTTACTATTTTTACCAGACTACGTTTATGATTCCCACCGGGTACGACCCCGCCACCGCTGTGATTTCCGGCGTGTTTACATCGGACAACGAAAGCATAGCCATATTCGTCAACGGAAATCCGGTGCCGTTCGGCGTGGTCTACCCAGGCCCTGGCGATTCGGGCTTGCCGTTCACCGGAAGCTTCACCGTGACCGCCGTAACTGCAGGGTTTATAAACGGCGCCAACACGCTGGTTTTCGAGATCAGGAACCGGGGAGTGGGCGGCGTCGATTCGAGCTACACTGCCACGGGTCTACGGGTGGAGTTCAACTCGCAAATATCGACGGTGGGTCCTTCTCGGGTGCAAACGGGCCAGCCTGTCTATACCCAGGATTCTAACCTGAGCGACTTCACTTCGTGCAGCGGACAAAGCGTCCAATATGGCACTTTCATTGGTGGCACTCTCGAAAATGTTTATGGCCCGCTCGTCACCCTATCCCCCACACAGACCTACACGCCGACCACGGCAACTATGGAGGCAGCGCTCAATCCTCGTATTTTCGGTACCGACCCACCCACCAACCCGCTCATCGTGCAGTTCGGTACGCCGGTCTCCCGCATCGTTGTTTTCGATAGCATCGATCACTACGGAACCAATTGGGACGCTTTTCAGTATCAAATTTGGGGCGGCACGTCGTGCGGCGCTAACTGCATCAATTTTGTCCCGCTGTTCGACCCGACCGGAGTATCCGGCGGCCCTGCGAATTTCACGCTGAGCCCCGCGGGTTGGATCGGCACCGGACCGACGCTGGTGAACAACACCTTGACACCGGGGCTCGGTTGCGTTGTGCCCGCCTCGGGGTGCGGACACACTACTGGCTACGAGGCATATTTCGACTTCACCAGTTCGGGAGCTTATCAGTTCTACGCATTCCGTCCCAGCACGTTTACTTTGAACAACGGCGGGGAGAACGAAGCGGAATTGAGCGCGGTCGCCGAGGCAGTACCGTGTTCCTTCCTCGAAGTTTGCAAATCGTCGTCCAGCGTGAACCCCGTCGCTGGGAATTTCACCTTTACCAGTCCCGCATTCACCAGTGCCCCCAGTAATTCGATTAGCGTTCCCGTCGGTTCCTGCTCAGGTCCCATCCCGGTGATCCCCGGAACCGTGACGATCACCGAAACGCCCGTGTCGGGCGTCAGCCTCAGCGGCGCCGTGGCGTCCGGCTACGATCCGGTGACTCTCCAGCCGGAGGATCGCCTGCTTTCGTGCACGCCGCCCTCGGGAAGCGCTACCGTAACGGCCGTAGCTGGCGGCGTAGCGTCCGAAACCGTCGCGACCTTTACGAATCAGGCTACCATCGGTCCGGTGCCCACCGGGCAGTTGAAAATCTGTAAGATCGCCGGTACGGGTGTGACCGTGGGGACGAACTTCAACTTCACGGCAACGTCGACTAGTTCCGCAGTCACTCAGACTTACACCGTGCCCGCAGGTCCGGCATCCGGAGGCGGCTATTGCGTGCTGGATAACTCCACGTTCCCATCGGGAGCCACCGTCAAGGTTTTGGAGGTCCTCCCTATTTCGACCTTCTACACGGTGAGCAGCACGGTATCTCCCTCCGGTGCGACGGGCGGCAGCGCCATCGTGGCTACGCTAGGCACCGGCATCACGGAAGTGACATTTACTAACAGCCTGACGACGATCGGTCCGTTCCTAGGGGATTTCAATGGCGGCTTGAGTTTCTCCGCCACGCCTTCCTCTCCGCCGTCTCCCCAAATATTCACTCTAACCAGCACCCCGGTAGTGCCCTTTACGGCTACGGCGACCGTCTCTTCCGGCCCGCCAGGCTGGCTCACGGTCACGCCCCTCAGCGGCACGACCCCGGCGGCGATCACGGTCTCCGTGACGGCCTTGCCGGCGGGCGCTTATAACGGCGCCATCGCGATCGCCTCGACCGACCCCAACAACCCGTTCAGCTCCACGATCCCGGTGACCTTCATTGCGGCCGCGAACTCGGGCTTCTCCTTTGCCGGGTCGATGGCGCAACTGGCCTTCGCCGGAGGTTGGAACACGTTCTTCACGCTGGTGAATACCGGAACGGCGCCGGTCCAGGCGACCCTGAACTTTTTCGACAACAACGGGAATCCGCTCCCCGTTCCGCTGGAGTTCCCGCAATCGAGCACGACGGTGGGGCAGCCGGTGACCACCACGACGCTCACTGTGAATCCCGGCGCGGGGCAGGTCATTCAGACGGCGGGATCGGCGACCCAAACGACCCAGGTGGGTTCGACGCAGTTGCTCGCCAACGGGAGCCTGAGCGGCTTTGCGGTGTTCCAGCAAACGAATGGGTCGCGCATACAAGCGGCAGTGGCGCCGCTGGAGAACCGCACGCCGGCGGGATTCACGATCTGGTACGACAACACCGGCGGCCAGGCCACCGGCATCGCGCTGGCGAACGCTTCCGCGCAGCCGGCGACCGTTCCGGTGACGATCAGCGACGACACCGGAACGATCCTGCTCTCCACGACCATTCCAGTAGCGGCTGACGGGCACACCTCGTTCGACTTGGCGAGTACGTACGCATCGACCGCCGGCATCCGCGGCAGCATCGAGTTCGGGGTGCCTAGCGGTGGGCAGATCAGCGTGCTGGGGCTTGAGTTCAGCCCGCTGGACGCTTTCACCTCGATCCCGGCGATCGCGATCGATGGACCTTCACCAGCGGTTACCGGTGAGGTTTCAAAGACCCTGCACTAACCTGGGAGGAGTACGAAGAACCACTGCCGGCGGCCGCGTTCGAAAGCGCGTCCGCCGGCAGTTTTGTTTTTCGGCGACAGAATCGGACGCGGGCTTCCTGTTTTCATGCTGGGTCCCGCGCAGGTTGCACCACCCGGCGTAATCCTATACCTTTAAATTTCCCTATGTCCAAAACCCGAACCCGATAAGGAAACCAAGCGTGGGCCGAAATGCGAAAATGCGACCGATGAGAATGAGGGGATTCGGGATTGCGAGGGCGCGGAAAGGTACAAGGGAATAGAGTGGGAGACGTGGGGTTCGACGCCGCGATGCTGGAAGCGGACCATCGTATTGTTCAGAGGCGATCCGGCAAGACACAAAGAGGCTGCTTCCCGCCAGCCTCGCCGCAATGGCTTCCGGGTGAGCCAGTCTGCCTCCGAGACAGCCACGACCCGGCGGAAATTCTACGCGATGGAAAACACATGGCGCTCGCACTGGCCGCCGGCCTGGACGACGTTCCGCGCCTGGCGTTCGCCCGATCCTTCTGTGTCTCGCTGATTCGGGCGTGTTGGTTTGAGGGCCAACGGAAACATCGGCAAGCATGGCCGTTGCCCGATGCGACCTTCCTTTTTTCCGGCGCCGCTCCGGACGAGCCTGCGGCGTCGCTTGCAGGCGCCATGGGAAAAGCCGCTGGCCAATTGCATCCGATCAGCGCAAGTTACTTGATCGGTGTTACCTACACGGCCTTGCTGCCGGATGAGACCCGATCGCGCCTCGGGGTCTATTACACCCCGCCAGGGTTAGCCCGGCGATTGCTGGATATGGCGAGTGCCGCGGGAGTCGACTGGGGCTCATGCCGGGCGATGGACCCGGCTTGCGGGGGCGGGGCGTTTCTGGCCCCAGTGGCGTCCAGGATTGCCGCGGAAAACCGGAAATTCAGCGCGCGAGAAATAGTAAGATCGATCGGCGCTAGAGTTCGAGGCCAGGAAATCGATCCGTTTGCTGCCTGGACTTCACAGGTGTTCCTGGAGATGGCCGTAATGGATCTCTGCCGCGAAGCTGGCGAGCGGCTGCCGGTGGTTGTTGACATCCGGAACAGCCTCCTGGCCGAGGCCGGAGAGAGCGACTTTGATCTCGTCGTTGGCAATCCCCCGTATGGGCGTGTCACACTCAGTGCGGATGTGCGGGAGCGCTACCGGCGGAGCCTTTACGGCCACGCGAATCTTTATGGCCTGTTCACCGATCTGGCCATCCGTTTGACTAGGCCAGGCGGCGTCATTGCGTATGTCACCCCCACCAGTTTTCTGGCGGGGGAGTACTTCAAGTCGTTGCGGGCACTGCTGGCGGTAGATGCCCCGCCTTCGAATTTCGACTTCGTCTCGGTGCGGCAGGGCGTCTTCGACGGCGTTCTGCAAGAGACTCTCCTGGCAACATACAAGCGGGGGGACAGGCCCGCGACTGCGACGGTGCATTTCATAACGCCAGTAGACCACGAGCGGATCGAAGTCACTGGCCGTGGCAATTTCGCGCTGCCTTCGCGCCCCGGTAGCCCATGGCTGATTCCGCGCACAGCGGAACAGGAGCAGTTGATCGCATTCATGCGTCGCATGCCCCATCGCCTGAAAGACTACGGATATGAAGTCAGCACCGGGCCGTTGGTCTGGAACCGCCATAAGAGCCAACTGCAGGGGCGCCCCGGTATGGGTAGGCTCCCGCTTATCTGGGCGGAGTGTGTTACCTCTGAGGGCACGTTTGTCTTTCGTGCGGACAAGAAGAACCACGAGCCCTATTTCAAGCCTGCGGACGGCGACGAGTGGCTCATCTCGCGCAGCCCGTGCATCCTTCTACAGCGCACGACGGCCAAAGAACAACACCGGCGATTGATTGCGGCGGAATTGCCGAAGAAGTTTCTCTCCGAGCACGGCGCCGTCGTCATTGAGAACCATCTGAACATGATCCGCCCCGTCAACGGCGCGCCGCAGGTATCACCCAGGGTCCTGGCCGCGTTTCTGAACACGGAGATCGTGGACAAGGCCTTCCGGTGCTTCAGCGGCAGCGTGGCTGTCTCAGCCTACGAATTGGAGGCCTTGCCCCTTCCTCCACCGGAGGCGCTTGATTCAGTGGCGGAGTTGATCAAGAAGGGCTCCGGCCAAGCCGCCATCGATCGCGCATGCGCCCGGCTCTTCGCAACCGGCCAGGGCGCATGAAGGCCCCACTGCCTCCCCTCCTGCCGGTTGCCGAAATTCAGAAGCGGCTTCTGGAGATCTTTCCGGAGGGAACCGCCAATCGCGGGTACTGTATCCGCGAAATTGCCGCACGCACTGTCTTCGTGATGTTGTATGCCGGGGCGATCGAGAACGGGGGCGTCTACATCAGGCCGAACCAAGTCACCAGAATGACGGATCGGCAAGCCCGCAAATCGAGCGAAGAGGCGCGCCTGGTGTGGCTCCAGTCATCGCTGGCGAAGGAGGCGGGAGCAATCCCCGGCCGTTGGTATGCGGTGGATACGCGCGAACCGATTCGGGACGAGACCTTGAAAGACGGCCTTGTGCCTGCTGGAGCCGTACTGGTGAAGGCGAACGTCCCGACAACTTCAAGCATTCCGCGCTACACTCTTGCCGCGAGTTTCGCGGCTCTTTTCGATCCGCAATTGTCGGGCGATGCGCTCTTGCAGGCCGTAGGTAACTGGCAGAACCGGAACCTGTCCGCCAGCGCGCTGGCCCGCGTTCAATTTGTGCGCCGGGGAGTTGTCGCCACAACGGAGGGCGTGCTGGTGACCTTTCCAAGTCTTGAGACGCGAAAGCGTGCGGCGGGCCCGAGTTCAGTCATTACCAAGGCTGTCGTGGAGGAGTTTGCCGTGCGATTCCTGGCAAATCCCGGAGTCATTTTCCTCAGTGAGAGCGGCAACAAAGTGGTGGAACGGGACGATCAACTCGCCAACGCTATTGGACTGACAATCCCTGCCGACCGATACCTCCCGGACATTTTGTTGGTGGACTTAGGACCCGCAGATCCTCTCCTCGTCTTTGTCGAGGTGGTGGCGACGGATGGACCAATTACAGCCGGCCGCAGGCGGGCATTTCTGGACATCACACGCGCAGCCGGCTTCAAAGACCACAACATCGCCTTTGTGACAGCGTTTCTGGATCGCGCCACACCGGCGTTCCGTAAGACCGTGCCGGAGCTGGCATGGAACTCGTTTGCATGGTTCGCCGCGGAGCCGGATCACATCATTGCGTTTCGCGAGGGCTATTCCGCGAAACCACTCCGCCTGTCAGACCTGCTATGAACTAACGTCTGCCCTGCGGTTGCGAAAGCCGGTGCAACCCGATATGTTTAAGCTTCCCTATGTCCAGCAAAACCCCCATCACCGTTGCGCATGGCGACGGCATCGGCCCGGAGATCATGGCCGCGACCCTGCATATCCTGGAAGCGTCCGGCGCGGCGCTTGAGATCGAGACCATCGAGATCGGCGAAAAGGTCTACCTGCGCGGCAATACCGCGGGCATCGACCCGAGCGCATGGGAGTCGCTGCGGCGCACCAAGGTGTTCCTGAAGGCGCCCATCACTACGCCGCAGGGCGGGGGTTTCAAAAGCCTCAACGTGACCGCGCGCAAGACGCTGGGCCTATATGCCAACGTGCGCCCGTGCGTGTCGTATCACCCGTTCATCCACACGCTGCATCCCGGCATGGACCTGGTGATCGTGCGCGAAAACGAAGAAGACTGCTACGCGGGAATCGAATACCAGCTCAGCCCCGGCGCCATGCAGTGCCTGAAGCTGATCACCCGGCCGGGCTGCGAGAAGATCGTGCGCTATGCTTTCGAATACGCGCGCCGGCACAGCCGCAAGAAGGTCACCTGCTTCACCAAAGACAACATCATGAAGATGACCGACGGTCTCTTCCACAAGGTCTTTGACGAAATCGCCGCGGAATATAAGGACATCCAGAACGAACACTGGATCGTGGACATCGGCGCGGCCAAAATGGCGGATACACCGGTGGCGTTCGACGTCATCGTGATGCCGAATCTTTATGGCGACATTCTCTCCGACGTGGCCGCGCAGATCGCCGGTTCGGTGGGCATCGCCGGATCGGCCAACATCGGCGATCACGGCGCTATGTTCGAAGCCATCCACGGCTCCGCCCCGCGGCGCGCCAATCAGAATCTGGCCAATCCGTCCGGACTGCTGCTGGGCGGCGTGCTGATGCTGGTGCATATCAATCAGCCGGAAGCCGCCGCGCGGGTGCACAACGCCTGGCTGCGCACCATTGAAGACGGCATCCACACTTACGACATCTTCACGGAAGGCTCCAGCAAGGAGAAAGTCGGAACGAAGGAGTTCGCGCAGGCCGTAGTGAGCCGGCTGGGCCAGAAACCCAACACGCTGAAGCCGGTGACGTACGCGGCGGCTCCGCCGCACGCCGCTAGCACGGCGGCCGCGGCCGCGCGTCCCGATCCGAAGGTAGATCTGGTGGGCGTGGATGTGTACGTGAACTGGCCGTCGCTGGATAACGAGAAACTGGCGGCAGTGCTCCAGGGCGCGGCCGGCGACGTTATGGCGCTTACCATGATGTCCAACCGCGGCGTGAAGATTTGGCCGAACGGGCACCCGGAGACGTTCTGCACGGATAACTATCGCTGCCGATTCGCGGCGGCCAACGGCGCGACGCAATCGGAGATCATCGGACTGCTCGGCCGGATCGCGGGAACCGGCATGGAAATCGTGAAGACCGAGAACTTACGGAACTACGACGGCCGTCCGGGTTACACATTAGCACAGGGAGAATAAGATGCCATTGGTAGCCGTCATCATGGGGAGTAAGTCGGATTGGGAAACCATGCGGCATTGCGACGAGACGCTGACTAAGTTCGGCGTGGAGCACGAATGCCGCGTGCTTTCCGCGCATCGCACGCCGCAGCTTGCCGCGCAGTACGCCACGGAAGCCGAATCGCGCGGCGTGGAAGTGATCATCGCGGCGGCGGGCGGCGCGGCGCATCTGGCCGGAGTGGTGGCGGCGCACACGGTGCTGCCGGTGCTGGGAGTGCCCATGGAAAGCCAGGCGCTGAAGGGCATGGACTCGCTGCTCTCGACCGTGCAGATGCCCGGCGGCATCCCGGTGGGGACGCTGGCCATCGGCACGCCGGGCGCGCGCAATGCCGCGCTGCTGGCCATCGCGATTCTGGCTAATTCGCGGCCGGAACTGCGCGAGAAGCTGAAGCATTTCCGGGCGGAGCAGGCTGACAAGGTGGCGCGGGAAACGCTGCCTTAAGCGGCCCTAATCGAACACAGACGCAATCTGCTCGATGCCGATGCCTTCCTTGACGGCGCGGAGATCGTGGTACAGGATCGCCGTGAACACGGAACTGAAGCAGCCGCCCAGTACGCTCCACACCCAGGACGCCACAATGAACGGCAACACCGGATAGAACGGCAGCGCCTGGCGGATGCCCGTGCTGACCAGCAGACTGACTATATAGAACGCCACCAGCAAACCGAGGATAGGCCACCAGTGACCGCTGGTCAGATCCGTGCTGCGCGACATCGAGCGGATAGGCCCCAAGCGCTCCACCACGCAGGCCGGCAGCGCCACCTGCAAGGCAGCCAGCGCGATCAGCCCCGGCACCAGACAGAGCATGAAGCCGAGTATCAGAACCAGCGCCATCATGAACGCGAGTCCGATCACGGGCAAGAAGCGGCGCAGCGCCTGCATCAGCGACTCGCCCACCGTGACGGCTTTGCCGCGCAGGTCCTGAAAAGCGGCGAACACCACCACCGCCTGCGCAAATAATGTAAGGAACAGTTGCACGAACAAGGCGCCGACGGATATCAGGAAGAATGTCCAGCGGAATGCCGTGCCGGGCCGGGCGCCTTCCTGCAACCATCCGCTGGCTGCCAGAAAGGGCAGCTCGGCGATACCGACCAGCAGGAAGAAGGTCACGAAATGGCGTGTCAACACACCCCAGGTCTTGACGAAGACATCGCCGATCCGGAATTCCACCGGCTGGCGGTAATCGAGGATGGAAAGGGGTCCGCTCACTAGTGTGCTAGTGTAGCGAAGTTAACGGATCTGTACCAGCCCGCCGGTTTCCTGCTGCGGCAAGCTTCCCGCCTGGATGGTTTGCGGCCCACGCCAGAAATCCATATACGAGATCTGGTGCACGCAGGCCACCGTGCAGCGTGGCGCGCAGGATTTCTCGGTCAGGAATTCGCGCCGGATATCGGCCACGGTGTATTCGGCCAGCGGCTTGGCGGGATAGCCGCGCTGCTGCGAACAATAGTGCACCAGGCCGTCTTCGCAGATATACAAATAGCGGCCGCCGGCCCGGCAGCGCCAGTGATTCTCCTTGCCGTGCGCGATGTTGTCCTGGAAATAATTGATCTGCGCGTAGCTGCTCTTCTCCATGGCGCGCATGGCCGAATAGACTTCGCGCTCGGCGGGCGCCAGCGGCTGCAACTGGCCTTCGCCATCGTGGATGATGCCCACCGTGGATGTAAATCCCAGTTCGACGGCGCGCTGGCCCACCGTCAGGGCGTCCTGCGGATTGCGGATGCCGCCGCCCACCACGGAGTTGATGTTCACGTGAAAGTCCGCGTGCTCAGCCAGCAGTTGCAGCTTCTTGTCGAGCACTTTCAGGCTTTTTTTCGAGACGTCATCCGGCGTGACATTGTCGATGCTGATCTGCAAATGTTCCAGGCCCGCGCGGTTCAACCGCTTAATGCGATCGGCGGTGAGCAGATAGCCGTTGGTGATCATGCCCGCGATCATGCGGTGCTTGCGAATGTGGGCGATGATGGCGTCCAGGTCCGGGTGCAGCAGCGGTTCGCCGCCGCTGACGGTGATGATGGTGGTGCCAAGCTCGGCCAGGTGGTCGAGCCGCTGCTGTATGGTTTCGAGCGGCACGGGTTTCGAATGATCGTCGTATTCGTTGCAATAGGCGCAGGACAGATTGCAGCGCCGCATGGGGATGATGTGCGCCAAGATGGGATGGTCGGTGGAAACCAGGCCCTTGCAGATCATGCGCCATTCGCGCGTGCGGCGGTGGACGGCCTTCCATCTTCTGCGCATAGTCTTGGCGGCATCCGGCATTCGTTCGAATTCCCATTAAATCACACAAATTGGAGGAGTTCCGCGTTGTGCGGAGCGACTGGGCGGTTTTGCGTGTTCAACGGCGATTTCAGGTGGCTGTTTGGGGAGGGGCACGGAAGACTGTCTCGCGGCCGGCATGCCGTATCATTGGCAATTGCGCGGAATGCCTGACCGAAGGCATTTACACCGAAGCGGAAACGAACGCATCCGCCTCAGGCTAGTTCGCGACGAGATCCTGATGGTGGCATGAGAAATTCCTGGCCGACACCTTGTGCCGCCGACGGCTGAATAAGAGGGTACACCAAGGGCACCAACATAGAACCGCCCGGCCCAATGTTGAAGTCTAGGTCAGCCTGGAATCTCAGCTTCGCGTGGTGGGGCTTGGCGCTCCGCGTCAAGCGGCTACCAACTTGAAGTAAGCCCCGGAGCCTGCTAACTCTTCGCCACCAAAACCCCAATGGCGATGGAGCGCAGCTTGGTCTCCGGCGTCTCCGCGCGCGAGAGCAGCACCAGCGGCACACGCGCGCCCAAAACAATCCCGCCGGATTCTGCTTTGGCGAAGTAGACGATCGCGCGGTACAGAATATTGGCTGCCTCGATATCCGGCGCCAGCAGAATATCCGTGTTCTCGACCACCGGGCTATCGACGCCTTTCGATTCCGCGGCGGACTTGCTGAGCACGGCATCGAGCGCGATGGGACCCTCCACGTAGCAGTTCGCCAATTGGCCGCGGCGGCTCATCATGGCGAGCGCGGCCGCATCCACCGTGGCGGGCATCTCGGGATTCACCATCTCCAGCGCGCACAGCGCCGCGACGTTGGGCCGCTCGATGCCGATGGCGCGCGCCACATCCACGGCGTTGCGGCACAACTCGGCCTTCTGCATCAGCGTGGGCGCGATGTTGATGGCCGCATCGGTCAGCAGCATGAAGCGCTCGATTCCGGGCGCGCGGAATACGATCACCTGGCTTAACTGGCGTCCGCCGCGCAGACCCGTATCCTTATCGAGCACGCCGCGCACGAGGGCGGCCGTGGCGATCTTGCCCTTCATCAATAGTCCGGCGCGGCCTTCGCGCACCAGGGCGATGGCATGCCGCAACGCCGCGGCCGGGTCCGGTTCGTTGACGATCTGGTTTTCGGCCAGATCCAATCCGGCAGCGTGGGCCAGGGCGCGGATCTCACTTCCCTTCCCCACCAGGATGCCTTCGGCGAGGTTCAGCTTGCGTGCCTGGCCCAGCGCTTCGATCACATCCGGATCGTGCGCGGCCGCCACGGCGATGGCGGCGGGACCACGCGCGCGGGCTGCATCCACTAACTCATGGAAATTGCGGAACATAGGCGCGGGCAAATGTTGCGAAGGGCATCATAACATGGTGCGCCTAGGTGGACTGGTACGCCATCTGCTCCACGCATCGCAAGGCACGCTTGAACTCGGGGTACTTTCCCCCGTACCTTTGGAACCGCCAGCGGCTTTCCGGCCTGCCTAGAATGGCATTTAAAGGAAAAAGCGGGATGACTATAAACGACGCTTTTGAGAGCCAAACCCTCAAGCCGGCGCAGCTCATGAAGATGGGTTCCGTGCTGTTGCTGGCGGTGGCGGCCAGTTTGCTGCTGGCGTTCCGTCCGCACAACCAGCTTCTGTTCGGCTTGGAACTGGTATTTTGCACGATCGCGCTGCCCGCGGTGTACGTGGTGGCAAAGCGCCTGAAGGAGAAGGTACGGCAGCAACAAACCGAACAACGCCTTATGATGCATACCAAAGCTTTCCTCAACACTCAGGAACCCACCTCCTGGCGGGCGATCACCGTGGTGAAGGCGCCGAATGCGGAGACGCTCGGCGAACGGCTGCTGGCGGCGCTCAACACCGATGGGAGTGAGTTGATCCGGCCGGGCTTCCGGGCATGCTACCCGGACGCAGCGCCCGCGGCGGAGGCCGAAACCGTGGTGTTCGACGCTCTACCGCGCCGGTACGCCATCCGGAGCCTCTATGAACGGCGCTTCGCCGATCTGTCGTCGTCTCTGCCCAAACCCGCGACGATGCCCTTCAGCGAGCTTCTGCCCCTGCTGGACGGCGCGGGACTGGAGTCTTGGACCGTAGGGCAACAGAACCTGAACATCGAGTACTCCGCGGAAGTGCTGAACGAAATCCGCATGCGCGCGGCGGAAGGCTACCAGCGCATCCGCCATGGCGGCGTGGAAGTGGGCGGCATCCTGTTCGGGTCGCATTTGAAAGGCATGATTTGCATTCAAGCGGTGCGGCCTATCGCCTGCGACTACTCCAACGGTCCCCGATTCGTGCTCTCCAAGCAGGATGAAATCGCGCTGGCGGACCTGCTGCTGGCCTCCAAGACGGACCCGGCTTTCTCCGAAATGGAACCGGTAGGCTGGTATCACTCGCACACGCGCGACGAGATCTGCCTGACGCCATCGGACGTGGAGATTTTCAATCGTTTCTTCCCGGCTTCCTGGCAGGTGGCCCTGGTGGTGCGTCCGGCGAACCTGGCGCCTATCCGCGCCGGATTCTTCTTCCGGGAGGCCAGCGGCGCCATCCGGACGGAATCCAGTTACCGGGAGTTTCAGCTTGGCCCGGCCACTGCCGCCGCGGCTTAAGGCGAGCGGGCGACGCGGCGACTTTGCTTCGTAAATCTGCCAAACTGGAAGTTTACTCACATGGCAGAATCCCCGATTACTTCGCGAGAGAAAGACTTCGCCGCCTGGTACCAGGACGTGGTGCTGGCAGGCGATATGGCCGAGCCGGCCGAAATCGTCAAAGGCTGCATGGTCATCAAGCCCAACGGCTACGCCGTATGGGAGGTGCTGCAGCGCGAGCTAGATACGCGCTTCAAGGCCACCGGCCATCAGAATGTTTATTTCCCCCTGCTGATTCCGCAAAGCTTTCTCGAAAAAGAAGCCGAGCACGTGGAAGGCTTCGCGCCGGAGCTGGCGGTGGTCACGATCGCCGGCGGCAAGAAGCTGGAAGAACCGTACGTCATACGGCCCACGTCGGAAACCATCATCGGCCATTTCTTCAGTAAGTGGATTCAAAGTTACCGCGACCTGCCGATGCTGCTGAACCAGTGGGCCAACATCATCCGCTGGGAGCTGCGCACGCGCATGTTCCTGCGCACCACCGAATTCCTCTGGCAGGAGGGCCACACGGCGCATGCGAATCACGAAGAAGCGTTGGCCGAGGTGCTGCGCATCCTGGATGTTTACGCGGAAGTCGCCGAGGATGTGATGGCGATGCCGGTGATCAAGGGCGCCAAGACGCAGGCTGAGAAGTTCGCCGGCGCGCTGCGCTCGTATTCCATCGAGGCCATGATGCAGAACGGGCTGGCGCTGCAGGCCGGCACCAGCCACGACCTGGGCCAGAACTTCGGCAAAGCCTTCAACGTGCAGTTCCAGACGAGCGAGGGCAAGCTCGATTACGTGTGGCAGACCAGTTGGGGAGTCAGCACGCGGCTGATCGGCGGGCTGATCATGACTCACTCCGACGACAAAGGGCTGGTGCTGCCGCCCAAAGTGGCGCCGCGCAAAGCAGTGCTGGTGCCGATTTACCGCAAGGACGAGGAGCGCGCGCAGGTTATGGAAGTGGCCGGCAAGCTGGCGGCGGAGTTGGGCGCGCATATCGACGCGCGCGACGGTATGACTCCGGGCGCCAAGTTCTTCCATTGGGAGCGGCGCGGCGTACCCGTGGTCTTCGAGTTAGGGCCGCGCGACGTGGCCAGCGGGAACATGGTTATCAAACGCCGGGATACCGGAACTAAGGAAGTGATTCCGCAGACGGCCGCATCCGATAAGTTGGCGGCCACACTGGAGGCGATGCAGAAGGACCTTTACACCAAGGCCAAGCAGCGGCTCAAAGACAATACGGTGCTGGCGAATTCCATCGGCGAAGTGTACGAGATACTCAACGATGTTACCGCGGAAAAAGGCGGCGGTAAGTTCGTGATGGCGCATCTGGCGGACGATCCGGCTTGCGATGCGCGAGTCAAGGAATTTAAGGCTACGGTGCGCAATATACCGGCGGTGGATGAGTATGATGGTGCGGGCAAGTGTATTGTGACGGGTGCGCCGGTGGACCGCAGGGTGGCGATCGCCAAGGCTTATTAGTTCGCCGGATGCACCGGCGGTGCTTTCGACATCAGAACGTCGAGAGATCGGCCAAGTCCCGCCTTCAATTTAAGGCAGGATCATCGAGTAACTGGCAAATTTTCCGGTTGCCGTTGGCGAGGGAAAGTTAGCCGCGGTTTTATGATGGCGGAGTGTTCACCAGCGGCGTGATGTTACTCACATTCTAATTTGGTCCCAAATCTGCACAGGTGGGGGCCAATGCAAACATCGTTTTTGAGTAGAACGATTCCCACGGCGGATGCGCGGTGTCCAAAAGGGCCTTCCACCCGAACGCTCCGTGGTCTGGACTGGCTGAATTTTTTCTGGCGGATGTCCAGACGGGCGTCGGACCGTTCCTGGCGATTTACCTTGCGGGCTACAAGTGGAACGAAGAACGGGTAGGGCTGGCGCTCATGGTGGGCGGGATCGCAGGCATACTGACTCAAACGCCGGCCGGCGCGTTGGTTGACCGGCTCCGATCAAAACGCGCGTTGATCGCCGCGGGAATCGCGGCACTGGCGGCAGGGGCATTGCTCATTGCGCTGGCGCCCACATTTTGGCCGGTGATGTCGGCGCAGGTATTGATCGGCGGGACATCCAGCATTTTCGGTCTGGCGATCTGTGCCATCTCACTCGGAGTGGTGGGACGCCAACTGTTCGATCGCCGCCAAGGACGCAACCAGACCTTCAATTCGGCCGGCAACGTGGTCGCGGCCGTATCGATGGGCCTGCTCGGCTACTTCATTTCCGATCGGGGCATTTTTTTCTTCGTATCGCTGTGTACGCTCCCCACGCTTCTGGCGCTGCTCATCATCCGCCCCGACGAGATCGATTACGCGCGGGCGCGGGGCGCAAAAGAAGGCGACGAAGACGGCAAACCCGTTGCAGCGCACGCACTGCTCAAGGATCTGCCCCTGCTCATTTTCCTCATCTGCGCGGTGATGTTTCACTTTGCGAACGCGGCGATGCTGCCGCTGTTGGGCGAGATGCTGGCCAAGGGCCGGGGCCGCAGCTCGATGATGTTCATGTCGGCCTGTGTGGTGACCACGCAGCTGGTGGTCACGCTTCTGGCTTCGTGGGCAGGACGGACGGCGGGAACGTGGGGCCGAAAGCCGCTGTTGCTCATCGCATTCGGAGTTCTGCCTGTGCGCGGGGTGCTCTACACGCTGACCGAAAATACCGGCGCGCTGGTCGCGATCCAGATTCTGGATGGTGTGGCGGCGGCTATATTCGGCGTGGTCTCGGTTCTGGTGATCGCCGACCTCACGCAGGGATCTGGGCGGTTTAATCTCACCCTCGGAGCCATCAGCATGGCGGTCGGTATCGGCGCTTCGCTCACGCCAGGCCATCGCCGGTTCGATTGTGCATCACCTTGGTTCCAACGCGGGCTTTCTGTTTCTTGCCGCAGTGGCGGCGACCGCATTTGGTATCCTTTACTTCTTCATGCCGGAGACGCGCGATAAACGATTTCCGGGTCTAGCCCAAGGAGCACCGGCCGTATGAGCACCATCGTTCTGCTGTTGTTTTCGAATTGTTTCATGACGTTCGCCTGGTATGGACACCTAAAATACGGCCACGGATGGCCGCTTTGGAAAGCGATCCTGGTCTCGTGGGCAATCGCGCTGCTGGAGTACTGCCTGGCGGTTCCGGCGAATCGCCTGGGCTATGGCGAGTTCTCAGGGTTCCAGCTCAAAGTCATTCAGGAGGTTGTCACGCTCAGTGTCTTCATGGTCTTCGCCATCACTTTTCTGAAAGAGAAGCTCGCGTGGAATTATCTTGTGGCGTTCGCCTTTCTGGGCGGGGCTGCGTTCTTTGCCTTTGCGTTTAAGACGCCCGGACCTTCTGCCTTGAACTAACGGCGGATATGATGGCGTGATGGTCTGGGGAGGCGCCGGAGTTCCGGGGCGGCTGAAAAAGCAGACCCATTTTAGTGGTTAGGTTATTGATTTTGGGCTGGTTAGGCGGGGATTTGGGGTGGTGGGCGGATGGGCGGTTTTGGGCGTTTTTGGGCTTGTGGATGGAAGTTGGGTTCGTTTGGTTAGGAGCGGATTTGTTTGGGTCGGGGGCGACTTGGGCAAGGCTCGCGATTTCGAGGATGGTGGTGATTTCTTGGAGATGGGCGACGGGGGCCGGGTGGATTTGAAAAGCAGACCCATTTCGTTACCACGATATTTACTTTCAATGGCTTATGGAATCTTCTTCTCCGGCCGGAATGGGCGGATTTGGGCTTTTTTGGGCGGCCGGAGCGGGAGTTTGGTTCGCCGGAGTAATTGGCGGCATGCGAGGGGTGGTATTCGGTTTTCAAAGAGCGCGTAGGATGGCCTACCCACGTTGACCCTACCATTTGGGGCGCGGGGGTTTGCGGTCGTGATTGGGGCGGGGATTGTGGGGCAAGGAGTTATTATTTGGCGGGCTTGGTGATCTGACTCAAGGGCTGCCGGCTGTTATGCGAGCCATGGGTTGGATCAGAGTTACGCCGAGCGCGGCGAGGTCCTGATCGTGAGGTCGTGCTCCAGCGGACGGCAACAGGAGCGCCAGGTAGCGCTCAAGGGATGCCTCCAGACGCGCCCTTCGCGCCGCGTCCCGCATGGTTGCGAATCCGGTTTCCAAGCAAGCCACGGAATATCCGCAAAATCGTCGATCAGCACTTGCCCCGTGCGGCATTCCGGCAGGGCCGGGGCCGCCGGCGGCTCGGCGCGTGCTGTGTGGACGGCAGCCTCAAGCAAGGCGCTTGGGAGTGACTCGGTCGCGCGGCCCTGAAGGGCCGCCAAGGCGCGCGAGTTCGGATTGGACTTCGGGCCGGATATCGAGCGTGATGGTCATGGACGCGCCTCCAGTTCGGAAAGGTGTTCCGCTTCTTCCCTACACCGGGGTGGCGGCCACGTCAAGCATAGGGCCTTATACAAGGGCCGTGGCGCTCGGTGCTAAGGTGGTGGCCGGAGATCTAAGGCGGCGAGGATTGGACGCTAGGGTCGTCCGTGCTGCGCGGTCGGCGGCTGGAAGGGAGTGGTGATAATATAGTTGCCAAAGTAGACCACGCGCGCTATGCTTGGTACCAATGGCTAAAAAACCTGAATGTTTGATCGATATCGATATCGCGAACGCTGTAAACCAGTTCTTATACGCCGTCGTAGGGTTGCACGATCACCCAGGTTTTCGGTGTCCACAATGCGGAGAGCCGGTCAGCCCATTCGGACCGCGCAAAGGCAACAAGCCACGCCCGCATTTTGAACACGTAACAGACAAAGGTTGCGCGGGTCCACCTGAGTGGCAGGCATATCGGAAAACAAAGCGTAAAGCTAAGCGTCCGTAACCAGTCGCACTTTCGCTCGCTTTTTTCGCCCACGCGCTTCATTGGCTTCCCGCTTCAGGATCTCTTCCTTCGATGCCGAGAACATCTTGCGGACGGCGTTGTCCATGCGCTCGGCCTCTGTCTTGCCGGGCACGTAAGGCGGCGGTAGGGGTTTCATCTCGCTTCCATCATACTGCGTCTGGAATGTCCGGGAGCAGACCACTCTGCCTATATTTATCGGGCAAGCAAGCGGTATGTCGCGGCAGCCTTACATGGACCGCGATATCGTCGAGTTCCTTTTTGTGCCGGTGAAACTTCGCATCGAATGAGAGAAACTCATCACACGACAATTCCATAGCGGAGGCCGCGTGCAAAGAGTCCGGACCCCTGAGGCATATGCCATGCACCCACCGAAGGTTTCGGGCACGTTCAGCGACCAATATCGTGTCCTGGATGAGAACAACGTATTGTCCAGAAATCAGAAAATTCTTAAACACCGTTTTAACCGCATCGCTCGGCACACCAGTAGACGACGGCTCTTCCGCGTGTTGGCATTCGGCGATTGTCAGGGTAGCGGTGAATATCTGAATCTCGCCATCCCGAGCCGCTTCCAAGAGCGCCTTGAGGTGCCATATGTCGTCATTGCGCTTTGGGTCGCCTCCTCCGAGAGCGTGCTTAGCAATCTCAATAAAGCATGAGGTTTCTATGTAGACCTTGCGGTTATTGGCCACGACCCCTCGCGTAGTTTATAAATTCCTGCGTCGTTAGCCGCCCAGTGAAGTGCGGGGCCGAGCCGAACAGAGCCTCAAATTCTTCAGCATTTACCGTGGGTGCTGGGTCCACCCTTGACACTTGCATCTCTTCGACTTTCCTCTCAACTAAATCCGTTGAGGTGTAGCCGTAAACATGGAGGACCGCATTTCTTATCCGAAGAGCAGCGGCGATCTGCGGATAAATTTCTGGCGTATACACGCACTTGACGAGTGTCCCAGTGGATAGCTCGCGCAGTTGGAAGTGCGCCGGGTGCGATGCCAGAAACAATGAGTGAATTCGGCCCTGAAGCGCTCCATACGCCCTCACTGTACTCTGAACTTCGGCTTGGATTGCAACAGCCTCGGACCTTGTTAGCTCAAGCCGACGCAGGGGTTCGGCAATATCCTCGCTATATTCGGCCTCGCTGTCTTCTAAATCCTCGTCCCATTCTTCGTACGGTACATCTGACTCCGGCGCCGCTTCGAACAGGGAAAAAGACACCGCCTCTTCTGCTTCAATGGGGTCCGCAATCTTCGCGTATTGCACAATAGTCGCACGCCGCACAGTTGCGACTGGATGTCTTTCGGCGATGCTTATGAACGCCGTATTGAAATCTTGAATCTGCGCAGGCGTCGCCGGTTCTACCTTTTCTGCCGTGAATGTCAACGAACCATTCTCGAAATCCAGGCCGATCCAGTCCGCAGCCTGTTCAAGGCTTACATCGTCGCTCAGCATCGAGAGAAAACGTTGAACATCCCCGACGATTTTGGAGAGTTTTTCCAGCGGTACGCCTATCGTTCCTTTTTGAATTTCGACCTGGATGCGCAGATTCGCCATTGCCTTATGCTCCTGGTGTACACTTGGGGTAAGGCGCTCCGCAGAGGCGGCTGGCACCGTCAAAGCGGGCGGCGATTTGTTGAACCGAACCAAAACCCACTGGCATGGGTAATGGCATAGTATATACGAAAATAACGAGGGGCTACGGCCCCTCATTCCGTTTCCGCCTACGACCGCGCGGAAGATTAGACCGATTGAGTTGTTGTTTCTGCTGCTAGATCCGTCTTGCCGGTTAATTCATCGTAGGTCAATCGCTTGCCGACAACCTTGCGCACGAGATAGCTGAAGCGGTCGCCATCATCCATCGGCTTGCGGTTGTTGTATCGGAACGCTTGCTCATCCACGTACCGGAAAAGATGGAACGGTTCGACGCTCACGTAAGTGCCGTTCAATCCGCGTTTCAACAAGCTCCAAAAATTCTCGATCCCGTTGGTATGGACGTTGCCGTTCACGTAGGATTCCAGGTGGTTAATGACCTGGTGATCGTAGTCGGCCTGCAACCCCCTGTAGCCGTGCGCTTCATCGGTGTACACGGTGGAACCTGCTTCGACGTGCTTCCAGACGTTCGGCTTCAGGCTGATCTCTTTGGTGTTTTCGATGACTTCCGCCCGCACTTTTCCGCCGCGCTCCATCATGCCCTGAACGCCTACTTTGCCGACGTGACCGCCGCCTTTGCCCTCTAGCGCCCGCCGTTTGCGGTCCTTGTGCATATTGCGCGCCTTGCCGCCGATGAAGGTTTCATCGACCTCGACTTCGCCGCCCAGCTTGCCGCCGTGCATTTCGTCCTGCATGACGGTGCGGATGCGATGGTTCATGAACCAAGCGGTTTTCTGGGTGACGCCTAGGGCGCGGTGGATCTCGTAAGAGGATACGCCGTTCTTGCAGTTTACAACCTGCCACATGGCCAGCATCCACTTATCCAGTCCGATGGGGGAGTCCTCGAAAATGGTCCCGGTCTTCAAAGTGAACTGCCGCGCGTCGTGCTTCTCCCGGCACTGCCAGCGGTTGTACTTCTCCATGAAGATTACGTCTTTGGAGCCACAACGGGGGCATTCGACGCCGTTCGGCCAGCGGCGGACCACGAGGTAATCGCGGACGTTGACCGGATCGGCAAAGTACTGAACTGCTTCGTGGAGGGTGCGGGGTTCGGCGGCGCGTTCCATGAGTTTATAGTACCCGGAATCGCCTGCTTTGTCAACTATATTATCACCAAGGGGGTTGACAGAATCGCCGATTATGGGAACCGGAACTCCTTGTCAACACGAGCCGCAAAAGGGCATGATAAACTTTGTAGCATGTTTACGAAAACCAGGATCGCGACAGCCATGAGCGGGCGCGGTGCCTGCAACGCTAAGGGAGGTTAGCAAATGAAGAAGAAAGACCCAGTGGGCCTGATCGTTAGTTGCGCCACGGGCATCGGAGCCGTCGCGATGATGATCATCATGGGGCCTAGTGGGAAGTCGGCTGGGCTGGGCGCTTTGCTGGGAGGAGCCATCGGGCTCTTGATCGTGGTCTTGATCGCTGTCGTTTTAAATGCGCTAGGGTCTCGGGCTAAGAAGCAGGGATGATGCAGACCGTTAGTGGCGCGTATGGACTTCATCTCGCAGGAATCGTAAATCTGTGCGTGAATAGAGCCGCGACAAGGCGAGGTAGGGTGGTGGTATGCCAAGACAGACGACGGGTCTACGCCGCTCCACTATGCAGCGGAGGAGGGACACGGGGAAATGGTGCAGTTTCTTCCAAACAATGGAGCCGCGGTGAAATGCCAGGGACAACGAATGGCAGACCGCTTGGATAAAGCCGAGGGCGGTGGCCACCGCGCGGTCGTGGCAATGCTGCGGCAGCTCGGCGGCTAGAAATAGCGGCTGGGATCGGGAGACACGAGTCGGATGGGGCGACAAGCTCCTCAACGCCCCAATTAAGCTAACATGCTGAAACAACGAGCGCGCGAGATCCTCTTCGTCTTTACTGGAATCTTCTTTATCTTGACGCGCCTGCACCAGATTTACTTGACCATTCAAGTTTGGGGATCGGCCCTGATAGTATTCGGTCTCTTCAATCGAACGCCACGCCCACGCTTTTCCTTCAATTTACCGTCCATTAGGTGGGATTGGCCGTGGGTTGGATACGTTTTACTAATACTCGTGGGCATTCAGATTCTGGCGGCCCTGGGTACCCTATGGTTTCCAGAAATGCTTTTTGCTGAAAAGAACTATTACGCTTCAGGAATTGGTACGCGTTACAACACTATCACGAGTAGTAGCCGACGCTCCGGATGGAAAAAGAACCTGTACGCGTCCCTGCACCTAGTCTTCGGTGTAGCCAGCGCCCTATGTGTCCTGGGTATGGTGACAGTTCAATGACGTGTATTGAACACGTGGCCAAAGCACACAGACGGGCTGCGTGTTGCTATTGGTTTCGGAATGGGGGCGGATGTGTAACCGGGCCTCGGCCCGATTCCCCGTTTTATTAGACGATAAAGTATGTTGAACTAAGCCGCTGCGCGGCAGTCTGCGTCGCGGTTGGTCTTCGGATCGGTGTTTTGTGATGCTCGCGACTTGGTACGGATCGCCCCTGGCTGGTCGCGTCGATGTTTTCATCGGTGAAGGAGGTTTCACCGATGACTTCACTCAGACAGCGGATGCTGGAAGATCTCCGCATTCGCAACTACGCCCCGACGACCGTGGAATGCTACGTCCGCGCGGTCGCCGAGTTCGCCAAACACTTCGATAAACCGCCCGATCAGCTCGGCCCGGAAGAGATCCGCAAGTGGCAGTTGTTCCTGCTGAACGAAAAGCGGGTCAAGCTCTCCACCTACATTCAGGCCGTCTGTGGGTTGCGCTTTTTCTACCGCAACACCTTGCACCGGAAGATCGAGATCGACCGGATTCCGCTGCCCCGCTACGAGAAGAAGTTGCCCGTTATTCTGAGCAAGGCCGAGGTCAAAGCGCTACTCGAAGCGCCAAGAAACCTTGGCCACCGGGCAATCCTTGCGACGATGTACGGGGCCGGACTCCGGGTGTCGGAGGCGGCGGCCTTGAAGGTGTCCGACCTGGATCGTGAACGCCGTGTCATCTGGGTTCGCGGCGGCAAAGGCCACAAAGACAGGCAGGTCATGCTGGCCGACCCGCTCCGCGAAGTACTGGCCGCTTACTGGCGATGGAAACGACCCACCGAATGGCTCTTCCCTGGCGAGAACCCGGACCAGCCGATTTCCACCCACACCGTTTTCCACACATGCCGAAAAGCCGCGCGACTGGCCGGTATCACCAAGCCGGTACATCCCCATTCGCTACGCCACGCTTTCGCCACACATCTGCTGGAAGATGGGGTCAACCTGCTGGTCATCCAAACTCTGCTGGGTCACGTGCACCTGAAGACTACCGCGCGGTACCTGCACGTCTCCGACAGCACCGTTCGTTCCACCAGAAGTCCGCTGGAAATGCTGGGATCGCTCGATCTGGTGCGATCCACAGCCACCATTCCCCCGAAACGATGAAAGCGCATCGGCTGGAAGTGGCCGATGTCTTCCGCACGTACGAGAAAGAGTTCTTCGGAAAATGGGGACATGTGCTCGGCCCCCATCAGAGGAAGGCCTTCAAGGCGATTCGCGACTGCCGCACGGCTGCCCTGGGCGGCCACGTAGAGTATGTGGAACAGTGCGATACGTGCGGCCATCGTGTCATCTCGTATAACTCGTGCCGCGACAGACATTGTCCAAAGTGTCAGGCCATGGCCCGCGCCAAATGGCTGGCGCAGCGGCAGGCCGAACTATTGCCCGTTCCCTACTTCCACGTTGTGTTCACTTTGCCCCAAAGGATTGGCATGCTGGCTCTTCAGAACGTACGCGAGATCTACCGCATTCTCTTCCGTGCGACTTCCGAAACGCTGCTCACGATTGCGGCCGACCCCAGACACCTGGGCGCTGCGATTGGTTTTCTGGCCGTCCTGCACACTTGGGGACAGCACCTTCATCTTCATCCGCATCTACACTGTGTGGTGCCCGGCGGCGGAATCAGTGCGGACGGCAGGCGATGGATCGGCTGTCGGACGTCGTTCTTCCTCCCGGTGCGAGTATTGAGCAGCCGGTTCAGAAATGTGTTTCTGCTTCACCTGAGGAAGGCTTTTCGGGATGGCAAGCTGCGCTTCCATGGAGAGATGGCCAGTCTAGCCAGACCGGAAGCGTTTGAAGCCTTGTGCCGCCAAGCCGGACGGAGCAACTGGGTTGTCTTCGCCAAACCACCATTTGGAGGTCCGGAGCAAGTCTTGAAGTATTTAGCCCGCTACACGCACCGAGTCGCCATCTCAAATGGGCGGCTATTGTCGATGGAAGATGGCCGGGTGACTTTTCTTTGGAAGGATTATGCGGCAGGCAACCAGACCAAAACAATGACACTGGATGCGGTGGAATTCATCCGGCGTTTTATGCTGCACATTCTGCCCGGTGGATTCGTGCGTATCCGGCAGTTTGGTTTTCTGGCGAACCGGGCGCGAGCGAAGAAGTTGGCACTGTGCCGCGAGTTGCTCGGCGCGCCTCCTCCGCCGGCGGGCGACGCTGTCGTGGCGAACCGCGAGGCCGATACCCACAGGCGGGAGCGCAAGCTGTGCCCGGTCTGCGGGATTGGCCAGATGGTCCGCCTCGTGGTCGGGAAATGGCCGGATCTTGTTCCGCTGGCGCCGCGGCTGGACTCTTCATGAGGCTTCAATCACGAGAGGCTGATTCTCCGAGACGAGCCTCTTTTGAGGCCCGCGGAGAGGTGTGCCCGCCGATCCTTTTCCGTGCCGAAAGCACCGCCCAAAAGGCTGCGGAAACCGCTCCGGAAACGATTTGGCGAGGCCGTTGCGGTCCAGTGCAAAGCCCTCGGCTCGACCAACGCAGCCAGAACATCATTCAATACCCATAGAGCGGTCCGGCTAAGTTCAACGCATTCTATCGGCAATGTTCCGGCCCGCATATCGCTCGCGACCCGAACACTTTTGCGCCGGAACATTACCGATAGAATCCTCTGCGTAATCGTTTAGCAAAAGGGACGGACACTGGTAGCTTGCGGGTCGCCTCGCCTACAGATGCGCCGGGAGGGTGAGTAAGAGGGCGAGCTGAGAGCCCGCCGCAGGCGGCGCGCCTGCCCCACAATGACGGCTACAAGACTGCGGTTTCTTCCAGCATGCGGCCTTCCTGGAAGCGCTCCATGTTCAGCTCCCGGGCGTCGAGCAGATCGGTGGCGCCGTGGAGGATCAGGTCGGCGGTGATGCGGCCGGTGGCGGGTGAGTGCATGACGCCGTGGCCGCTGAAGCCGTTGGCGAAGAAGAGGCCGGGGACACCGGGGGCGGGGCCGATGATGGCGTGATGGTCGGGGGAGACGGCGTAGAGGCCGGCCCAGGCGCGGTGGGGATTCACTTCCAGGTTTTCGAAGCAAGGCACGCGGTCGACGGCGTGGGTCAGGATCCTTTCGATGAAGGCTGGATCAAATGCGGTTTTGAAGCCGGGGGTTTCCGCGGGATCGTTCCAGGCCATCAGGAGGCCGCGGCCTTCGGGACGGAAGTGGAAGCCGGTGGACATATCGATGACCATGGGCAGGCGCTCGGGCAATCCGGGGAACGGTTCGGTGGGGACCAGCATGCGGCGCAGGGGCACGATGGGCAGATCGACACCGGCCATGCGAGCGACGGCGGCGGCCCACGGTCCGGCCGCGTTCACGACGGTGCGGGCGGCGACGGTTCCGTTCGAGGTACGAACGCCGGAGACGCCGCGCGCGTCCACATCGATGGCGGTGACCTCCACGTTGCGCCAGAGGCGGGTGCCCTGTTCGAGGGCAGAGGCCATGAAGCCTTTCATCACGCTATACGGATCGACAAAGCCGTCCGTGGCACAAAAGCTGCCGCCGAGGATATCGTCGTTGCGGAGCTGCGGGACACGATGGATGATTTCTTCGCGGGTGAGCATCTCGACGGCTTTCAGGCCGAGGGCAACCTGGCGCTCGTAGTTGCCGCGCAGATAGTCGAGATGGCGAGGGGTGGTGGCGACGAAGAGGTAGCCGTGGGATTTGTACTCGGAGGGACGGCCGGTGATTTCCTCGAAGGCCGCGAAGATGGGGATGGAATAGAGCGACATGCGGATATTCACCGCGGTGTCGAACTGGGCGCGGACGCCGCCCATGCTTTTGCCGGTGGAGCCGAGGCCCTGCTGGCTTTCACGCTCGATAACCAGGACGTTGCGGCAGCCGGCCGCATTGAGATGCCAGGCGACGCTGGAACCGACGATCCCGCCGCCGATGATGACTACGTCTGCTGTTTCGGACATCCGGCTACCATTCTGGCATAGGAGTTGCGGCGCGGGCAGACCACAAAAGACGATGGTCCGCCCCACGGAAGTGAACCTTTTCGGGGTTCGGATCGTCTAAGAGTGTATGCGGTTGAAAGCTGAAATACGCGATGGCGTGGGTGTGTTGCGCCCACAGGGCCGTTTCGTCACGGGGTCCGACGACGAGTTGGGATCGGCGCGCAAATACCTCGAAGAGAATGGAATCAACCGGGCGGTCATCGACTTTAGCGCGGTGCCGTATATCGATTCGACGGGCTTGGCATTTGTGGTGGAACTCCACAAGGCGTTGGCCAGCCGGGGCGGTCAACTGTTCGTGACGAATGTGAACGAGCGGGTACGGGAGGTCCTGGAGATGACGCGGATCGACCGGGTGATCGCGATGTGGCCGGATGCGACGGAGGCGGAGGCGACGCTCCGCGCGGGGGCCGCATGTTGACCTTTCTGATCTGGTGCGTGGTGCTGTTTTTCTGCTGGCCGCTGGCGCTGGTGGCTCTGATTCTGTATCCGCTGATCTGGCTGCTGCTGCTGCCGTTCCGCATTGTGGGCATTGCGGTGGGCGGCGTGCTGGAGCTGGTGTGGGCGATCATCACTTTGCCGGCGCGCGTGCTGCGGCGGGTTTAGGAATCCAGCGCGGGACCGTCTTCAGATACTGCCGGTAAGACTCGCCGAATTGGCGCGTCAAGGCCGGCTCCTCATATAGAATCACGAACAGGTGGAAGCCGGCCGCGACGGCCAAGCCGTAACAGAGCGTCGGCAGCGACGCGAACAGGAGGGCTTGGCCGTCGATGACCAGCAGTACTCCCCAGTACATGGGATTGCGGACGTAGCGATATAGTCCGCGGGCGACCAATTGGCGGGGCGCGTCCAGAGGGAGGGGCGTGCCGCGTCCGAAGGTAGCGAAATCCCAGGCACACCAAAGATAGACAGCGATGCCAATGGCCAGGGGCGCGAGGCCGAGCCAACCGAGGGCGGAAATCGCCTGCGGGCCGGTTGCGCGCAAACGGTAGGGTACGTACACGGCCACCGTGCCGGGGAAGGCGATGGTGAAGAGCGCGGTCTTGAGGAGATTCGATACCACGCGAGCCAAGATTAACACGGCAATGGAACACACGCTAAGATAGTCGCGTATGTATGCTTGTCAAGTGGAGGCCATTAGTGAATCGAGCCAAGTATGAGAGAGTCGCGTTGCTGGCAGGGTTGGGACTGTTGTCCTCGGCCTGCGTGATTTCGACGGAGAGCCACGGAACCATCGAGACGTCCACGCAATCCGTGGATCTGAAGGGCGCCAAGTCCGTGGATCTGAACGTGGACATAGGTGCGGGTGAGTTGGTGATGCATGGCGGCGCGGCGGGCTTGATGGACGCCGATTTCCGATACCGGTCGTCGGACGGGAAGCCGGAAGTGCAATACGGCGTCAGCGGGACGCGGGGCACGCTGACGGTGAAGCAGCCGAGCCAGCACAGCATCGGCAATAACGGGAAGAACACGTGGGATTTGCGGTTGAACGAGGAAGTTCCGCTGGACGTGCGGGTAAAGATGGGAGCAGGCCAGGGCCGGCTGACGCTGGGAAATACGGCGCTGCGCAGCCTGGAAGTGGAAGTGGGCGCGGGTGAGATGAATGTCGATTTGACCGGCCATCCACATGGGGACATCGACGTGCATGTGAGCGGCGGCGTGGGACAGGCGACGCTGCGGCTGCCGAAGCGCGCGCGGTTGGATATCGAGGCGCACGGCGGGATCGGGGAGATTTCGGCGCGCGGGCTGGAGAAGCGCGGGGACCGGTGGGTAAATGAGCCTGCCGGAGACGCCGACGCCACCATTCACGTGAATGTGAATG
This sequence comes from Bryobacteraceae bacterium, assembly GCA_049511415.1. Taxonomy (GTDB): domain Bacteria; phylum Acidobacteriota; class Terriglobia; order Bryobacterales; family Bryobacteraceae; genus Bog-159. The sequence goes on from JBEKYC010000030.1 coordinate 28,300, forward strand.
GCGGCATCGGGCAGATCAATTTGATTTGTGAGTAGGCGGCTAGAAGATGATTTTGCCTACCAGTTGCATGTTGAACGGTTCGCCGGGACCTAAGCCGGGGGCGCCGTTGAAATCACCGATGGTGTCGTACAGATAGCCGTTCGATCCCACGGAACCGGCGCCGCTGGCCAGGTTCTTGTGGTTGAAGAAGTTGAACATCTCCGCGCGAAGCTGCAGTTTAAGGTGCTCGCCGAAGGAGATGTTTTTGATCACCGACAGATCGACGTCGGCGAAGCCGGGGCCAACGAAGAGATTGCGGGAAAGGTCGCCATCCGGATTGGTGGTGCCCGGACATCCCGCGGCGCCGGGGACGCAGAAGGCGGCGGGATTCACCCAGGGCTCGCCTCCGGCAACGGCGTTGAAGACGTGCGAGACGCCGGCGAAGGGGTTGCCGATGATGTTCAATCCGGGACGCTGCGTGCCCGCGTCGAAGTTGAAGGGCTGCCCGCTATGGAACGACCACAAGCTGCTCAACTGCCAGCCGTGCGACAACCACTTGGGTCCGTGAGAGGAACCGGGGATGTCGTAAGTCAGGAAGGTAGTGAAATTCAGGCGGGTGTCGAAATCGCTGCTGCCATATTCCTGACGGAGGTTGAAGCTATCGAGCGGGAGGACGCCGCGATACTCGGTGATGTCGTCGAGGGCGTGGCCCCAGGTAAACGAAAATTGTGACGTAAGTCCGTGCCAGTATCTGATTTTGAGGGTGCTTTGCAGCGCGTTGTAATTGGAGTTGCCGATACTATTGAGCTGCAGCACGGAACCGATGTTGGGGTACTCGGCGTTGTAATTACCGTTCTGGTTCAGGTTCAGCATGACCGAGAGCTTACGGCCGAGGCTGCCGACATAGCCGACCTGCCAGACCATGGCGCTGCCAATGCTCTTCTCCACATTGAGGCTGTAGTTAAAGAAATACGGCGTGCGGAAGTCCTGGTTCACGGAATAGACGTTGTAGGTATTGGAGCCGCAGCCACTTAGAGTCGGGCAGGTAGTAACGCCGGGGAAGATGTACTGGCCGGACTGCCAGGTATAGGCGGAGCGGCTGTAGTTATCGACGGGCGACGGACCGATGGGGTTATCCTGCAAACCGTCCGCGCCGCTGATGGGCGGGCGGAAGTCCAGGAACGGGTTCATATTGATCTGGTCGTAGAACACGCCGAAGCCGGCGCGGATGACCATGTCACTTTTGGAACCGGGCTGGTAAGCCAGGCCCAAGCGGGGTCCGAAGTTATTGCGATCGGGGGGAAAGATACTGCTGAGCCCGTCGCCGACTAGTTCAAGTCCCTGGCCTGGTATGAACACGGCGATGTCTTTATCGGGACTGTGGAGCGGGCCCATGTAGTCGTAGCGCAGACCCAGGTTGATATTCAGGTTCCGGGTTACCTGCCAGTTGTCCTGCGCGAAGAAATCGAAGGCGTTGACGCGCACAAAGCGCTCGGGATCGCCGACGGCGATGGAGGAACTGGACACATCTCCGGCGAGAAAATCGGCCAGAGCCAGCACGTTGGAACTATAAGCCGAATTACCGGCCCACGGGCCCTGGGTGCCGTCGAAAGAGAAACTGCCTAAGGATCGCCGGTAATAGAACTCATCGACGCGACCCTGGCGGACTTCACCGCCGAAGCGGAACTGATGCTTCCCGTGGATGTAGGAGAGGATGTCCGTCAAGTGACCGGTGACGTCGTTGCGGCCTTCGGGAGGCGTGATTCCCACCTGATCGAAGCCGGCGATTTCGATATTGGGAGCGCCCATGATGGGATTGCCGTGGATGAGGGCATCCGGGCTGAGATAGAGGCCGAGGGCACTGGTATTGAAGCTGTTATTGGAATCGTGGAATACCTGGTTAAAGTAACTGACTCCAAATAGCAACTGGTTGGCCGTATTGGGGGTAAAGACCGAGTTCAGGACCGCGGAGTAGTTCTGGACGTGAATGGGCGCGACTTCGAAATAGTATCCGAGGTTGGAGCTGGCGGTGGCGAGGGCCAGGCTGGCTCCGGGCGGCTGAGTCTGACTGCCTTCGCCGGCGAACCAATGCACCGAGAGGTGGTTCTTGGCATTGAAGTTGTGATCGATCTTGGCGACGCCATTGTAACTATAGCCGGTTCCGGGCACCGTGGCGAAGTAGTTATTCGCAGTTGCCGGAAGACTCAGGATGGAGCTCGGCCAGAGGGTCGAGAGCAGAGTAGTCGAGAGCGGGTTTACGGGGACACCGTACTTGGAAAGGACACTCTCGGCCTGGCTCACCCAGGCGGTGGAAGGCTCGGTGGAAAGGCCCGTCAAGCCGAAGATGTAATCCTGTTTTTCGAAACCGACAAAGAAAAAGGTGCGGTCTTTAATGATGGGTCCGCCAACGGTAAGACCGTAGTTTTCATTGCGCAGGGGCGGCGCCTTCTGGAAATCGGGAGTGGGGACAAAGAACGGCGAATGCGCGGCGTAGAACTCGTTGCGATTGTAATAGTAGGCGGTGCCATGAAAAGCGTTCGTGCCACTCTTGATAGTGAGATTGACGGTGCCGCCGGCATTGCGCCCGCCTTCGGCGTTGGACTGCGTCTGGGCGGAGAATTCGTCGATGGCATCGAGCGGCATCACGACGCCCGCGATGCCCGACACGCCGCCCTGATTGACGGCCGGGATGTTGTGCCACATGTCGTTGTTGTCGGTGCCGTCGATCTGCCAGTTCATCTGATTGGCGCGGGTGCCGTTCAGCGAGCCGAATCCGCCGACCGAATAGCCGGCATAGCCGGGCGCCACGGCAATCAATTGCGAGAAATCGCGGCCATTCATGGGCATGCTCTGTATGGCGTCGTCGGGGATGGTGTCGCTTTGCGTGACGGTGGTGGTATCGACCGACACGGCGGCGGCGGAAACCTCCACGGCGGTAGCCTGTTGGCCTACCTTAAGCTGGACCGGCAAAGTATAGATGCCACCCGCGGTGACAGGGACCTTGTCGACAGTTACCGGCGAGAAGCCCGGAGCGGTGACAGTGATCTGGTAAGTACCCAGGGGCAAGTCCTGAAAAGAAAACTGTCCGTCGTTCGTAGTAGCAGTGGACAGGACAATGCTGGTGCCGCTATCGATAGCCTTCACGGCGGCGGCTGCGATAGCTGCTCCAGTCTGGTCGGTGACCGTTCCGTTGATGGCTCCGCGGAACGTCTGACTCTGTGCGATCAGGGTGATAGACAGAAACAGTACACCACACGAGAGTAGGTGTCTCATAGATTCTCCCCTTTTTACGATGTTTCAACTACAAAGTTTGGAAACTTATGGGCAGCCCCGTGGCATGGAGGCCCAAAAATCAAAACATTGCCTTGAATAAATAGCATCTCCTTAAGACTCGTGGGAGACGATTTACCCGGCAATCTATGAAAATTTGAAGGATTTCCAGTCGGGCACCGGCGTGGTGCTCAGGCGCCCAACGCGCCTTCGGCGATCAATCGGGCGATCGCGGCGATATCGTGATGCAGGGCCCGGTCGCCTTCAAAGGCGGGCGATACAGCGCGAACGCGCTCATGGGCGGCCTCAATGGGCGCGCTGCTGCGCAACGGCCTCAGCAAGTCCAGTGCGCGGGAAGCAGACAAAGCTTCAATCGCCAGCACGGCCCGTGTATTACTCACAATGTGCTGATATTTTAACGCAGATGTCATGCCCATGGAAACAAAATCTTCTTTATTTCCGCTGGTGGTGATGGAACCGGAGGAGGCGGGATGGGCGAGGACGCGATTTTCGGCGACCAGGGCGGCGGCGGTCACCTGGGCCATCATGAGGCCGGATTCGAGTCCGGGGTGACCGGCGAGAAAGGGCGGGAGTTCTTCGTTGAGGGCGGGATTGACGAGGCGATCGATGCGGCGTTCGGAGATGCCGGCGAGGGCCGTGAGCGCGACAGCCAGATAGTCCAACTGAAAAGCCAGCGGTTCGCCGTGGAAATTGCCGCCGGAGACGATTTCGTCATCGAGGACCAGTGGGTTATCGGTGGCCGCGTTTAGCTCGATGGAGAAGACCCGGCGCGCCTCGGCAAGTGAGTCGATCGCCGCGCCATGCACTTGCGGGGCGCAGCGCAGGGAATAGGCATCCTGAACGCGGCGGCAGGTGAGATGCGATTCGCGGATCTGGCTGCCCTCCAACAACTGGAGCAGGCGGGCGGCGCTGGCGATCTGGCCGGGATGCGGGCGGGCGGCATGCAGGCGGGGATCGAAGGCGCGGGGAGTGCCGCGCAGGGCGTCGAGCGTCATGGCGCAGATCAGGTCGGCGGAGACGGCCAGGGTTTCCGATGCGGCCAGTTCCAGGCAGCCGATGGCCAGCATGGCCTGGGTGCCGTTGATGAGTGAGATGCCTTCCTTGGCGCGGAGGGTGAGCGGCTCCACGCCGGCGCGGCGGAGAGCTTCGGCGCCGGGATAGACGGCGTCCTCAAATTCAGCTTCGCCTTCGCCAATCAGGACGGCGGCTATGTGGGCCAGGGGGGCGAGATCGCCACTCGCGCCGACGCTACCCTGGGAGGGCACGCGCGGAGTCACGCTGCGATTGAGAAGATCGCAGAGGCGCCGCGCGACCAGCGGCCGAATGCCCGAATAACCCTTGGCCAGCACATTGGCGCGGATCAGCATCATGGCGCGCACGACGGCGGAGGGCAAAGGATCACCGACGCCGGCGCAGTGCGAGCGGACTACGTTGCGCTGCAACTGGTCGAGATCGGAGGCGGCGATGCGCACATCGGCGAGGAGGCCAACGCCGGTGTTCACGCCATAGACCGGTGCGTCGCCCGCGGCCAAGCGTTCGACCACGGCGCGTGAACGATCCATTTTTTCGATAGCGGAGGCCGCCAGGGCAACCTCGGCGCGGCCCCCGGCCACGGCGCAGACGTCTTCGATGGTTAGCTGTTCCCCGTTCAATTGCATCGCGTACTATTGTCCCCGATCCGGGGGTGGGCGAGTTAAGATCGTTGCATGCTTCGTTTCCTTGGCATCCTTCTTATGGCGGTTTCCGCCTGGGCGCAGACTCCAGCAACTCCGGCAACGCCGGCACCCCCCGCGCGCCCACCCCGTCCCGCGCCTCCGACGCGGGATCCGCACACGCCGGGTTATGTCGAGGCGAAGGAACTGCCGGACGGCGCCAATGCGCCGGCGCAGACGGACGGCAACTTCATCCTGGGTCCGACGCACGACCCGGCTCCGGAGATGGAAGTGCACGAGGGCGTGCCGCAAGGGGCGGTCTACACTTTCACGATGGAATCATCCGACAGCAAGATTTATCCAGGCATAGCGCGGGACGCGGGCACGTTTGGCACGCCCGACCCGAACGATCCGGCGAAGCTGATTGTGACCACGAGCCATGCGGCGCCTTACTCGCGGCGGGTGACGGTGTATGTGCCGAAGCAATATGTGGCGGGCAAGGCGGCGCCGTTTATCGTGGGGGCGGACGGGCCGGACAAGAGTTTGTTCACGGCGCTCGACAATCTGATCGCGGCGCATCGGGCGCCGGTAATGATCGCGATTTCGATCGGCAACGGCAGCGGTGATGCGCAGGGCAGCGAGCGCGGCCTCGAGTACGACACCATGTCCGGGCGGTACGCGGAGTTCGTGGAGAAGGAAGTGTTGCCGCGGGTGGAGCAGCAATACAACGTGAAGCTGACGAAAGATCCGGAGGGGCGGGCGACTATGGGCGGCAGCTCCGGCGGATCGTGCGCGCTGATCATGGCTTGGTATCACCCGGAGCTTTATCGTCGCGTGCTGACGTATTCAGGCACTTACGTGAATCAGCAGTGGCCGCCGAATCCGGAGACGCCGCACGGCGCGTGGGAATTTCATGAACATCTGATTCCGAACACGCCGGCCAAGCCGTTGCGGATCTGGATGGAAGTGGGCGACCGGGATCTGTTCAATCCGAATTCGATGCACGACAACATGCACGATTGGGTGTTGGCCAACGAGAACATGGCGCGGGTGCTGGCGGCCAAGGGATATCACTACCAATTTGTATTCGTGCGGAATGCCGGGCACACGGACCGCGCGGCGAAGCAGCAGACTCTGCCGGAGGCCCTGGAGTATTTGTGGCAGGGCTACGCGGTGGAGACCGGGAAGTAGCGGCCGCGGCAGCCTGCCCGGCGTGATGAAGACTTAGGGACCGGATCTATGCGCTATTTCAAGTACGCTGCCCTGTATCTGGCCGGCTTGATCGTGGGGGCCGCTCTTTTTCTGATCGCGTTTGACCGGCTGACACGGCCGGCGGAGCCGGATACGGCGGTGCTGATCGCGCGGGCCAAGCTCTACCATGCGCGCATCCAGCGGGACGACTTCGGCGTGCCGCACGTGAGCGGTCCGCGGGACGCGGATGTGGCGTTCGGGTTCGCCTACGCGCATGCCGAGGACGACTTCGCCACCATTCAAGAAGTGGCGCTCGGGATCAGGGGGCAACTGGCGGCGGTTCAAGGGCGGAATGCCGCGGTGGGCGACTACCTGGTGCATCTGTTCCGGATCTGGGAAACGGTGAACGCGCGATACGAAAGCGATCTGCCGGCGGACGTGCGGCACGTGCTTGAGGCGTACGCCGACGGCGTGAACTATTATGCAGTGCGGCACAAGCGCGAGGTGGCGCGCGGGCTGCTTCCTTTCACGGGCAAAGATGTGGCGGCGGGATTCGCCTTCAAGCTGCCGCTGTTCTATGGACTCGGCTCCGTGCTGCAGAAAGTGACGAGCGGAGAAATTGAAAAGCAGAGCGGAAAGGCGCAGGTGGGATCGAACGGCGTGGCAGTGGCGCCGTCGCGGTCGGCGGATGGGGCTACCCGGCTGCTGGTGAATTCGCATCAACCTTATACGGGGCCGGTGGCCTGGTACGAGGCGGTGCTGGATAGCGGAGAAGGCTGGCACGTGGCGGGTGGATTCTTTCCCGGATCGCCGTTCATGCTGCATGGGCACAACGCGCATCTGGGCTGGGCTAATACAGTGAATGGGCCGGACCTGGCGGATGTTTTCAAGCTGACGCTGAATCCGGCGAATCCCAATCAGTACCGGCTGGACGGGCAGTGGCGGGACTTCGAGAAAAGCGAAGCCAAGATCCGGGTGAAGATCTGGGGGCCGTTGATTTGGACGGCGCATCGCGAAGTGTTGTATTCGGCGCACGGCCCAGTGCTGAAGACGGATCGCGGCGCATTCGCGATCCGGTTTGCGGGCATGCACGAGGTGCGCGCGCCGCTGGAATATTTCCGGCTGGACAAAGCGCGCAACCTGGACGAGTGGCGCGCGGCCATGCGGCTGCAGGCGTTGCCGAGCCTCAATTTCATCTACGCGGACGAGAAGGGAAACATCGGGTACGTTTACAACGGAGCGTTTCCGGACCGGAGGGAGGGAGTGGACTGGCAGGCGACGCTGCCGGGCGACCGGTCCGATTTGATCTGGCATGCTTACTTGCCGTTCGAGCGCGTGCCGCAAATCTGGAATCCGCCGGCAGGATTTGTCTTCAATTCGAACAATACACCGTTCCATGCCACGTCTCCCGCGGACGATTTGAAGCCGGGCGATTTTTCGCCCACCATGGGGATCCAGACGAACATGACCAACCGGGCGTGGCGCGCGCTGGAGACATTCGGCGCGGATACGCATATTTCGGAGGCCGCGTTTCGCAAGTACAAATTCGATCTGGTGTATAGCGCGCGTTCCGATGAGGCGCGCATTCTGGAAGATCTCACGCGGCTCGATCCGGGTGCTGACGCGGACCTGCGGCGGGCGATCGGTGTGCTGAAGCGGCTGGACCCGCGGGCGGATATCGCCAACCGGAATATCGCGCTGGCGGTTTACACGATCCAGCCCGTCCTGCGCGCGCGGCTGCTCGAAGGCAAGAATCCATCGGTGAAGGATGCCCTGCGGGAGGCGGCGGCCACGCTGCAGGCGCACTTCGGGCGCCTGGATCCGGTTTGGGGGCAGGTGAACCGCATGCGGCGCGGCAAGCTGGATCTGCCCATCGACGGCGGTCCGGATACGTTTCGGGCGGTGGAGGGCGACAGGCAGCCGGATGGCACGCTGACGGCGGTAGGCGGGGACACGTTCATCATGTTTGTGAGTTGGGATAAAGACGGCAAGCTGCACTCGGAGAGCATTCATCAGTTCGGCTCGAACACTTCGCATCCGGATTCGCGGCACTATGCGGACCAGGTACCGTTGTTTGTGGCGATGAAGACCAAGCCGGTACGATTCACGGCGGAGGAACTGGCGGGGCATGTGGAGGCGGATTACCGGCCGGGCGACGAAAATCATAATGGCCACAGATGAACACCGATGAACACGGATAAGACCTTCGCTTTGGCTTTTCTGGCTGCGGGACTCTTATCGGCCCAGCAAGTCTCTCGCGATCCTTTGCTTTCCTGGATGGACCGGATTGCTCAGGAGCGGCTTCGAGCGCGCGAGGTTGCGGTCGCCGGCGTTCATAGCGTGGCGGAGGCGGAGCTTCGCAAAGTGGCGGTGCGGGACACTTTTGTTTCTTTGTTGGGCGGTCTGCCGGATTACGCGGGGCCGCTTCGGGCACGCGTCACGGGGCAGATCGACGCGGACGGGTACGTGATCGAGAAGGTCATTTTCGAGAGCCTGCCGGGATTTTACGTCACGGCGAATGTTTACCGGCCTGCTGCGGCGGGGCGATATCCGGGCGTGCTGTTGCAGGCGGGGCACACGCAGGAGGGCAAACCCGAAGGACAGAGGCTCGCGGCCAACCTGGCATTGCAGGGCTTCGTGGTGCTGGCGTTCGATCCGGTGGGCCAAGGCGAGCGGGAGCAGACGTACGACCGGCGGGTGGACCAGGTGCTGGCCGGATGGTCGGTGCCGGAGCATATACAGGCGGGCGCGCAAAGCATGCTGATCGGCGAGAGCGTGGCGCGCTATTTCATTTGGGACGCCAAGCGGGCGCTGGACTATCTAGCCGGCCGTCCGGAGGTCGACCGGGATCGCTTGGGGGCGGTGGGATGCTCGGGAGGAGGCGCGCTGACAACATTTATTGGCGCGCTGGATCCGCGGCTGAAGGCGGTGGCTCCCGCATGTTTCATCAATTCGTACCACGTGCTGTTTGCGGGCCCCGATCCGGATTCGGAAATGAGCCCGCCGCACCTTCTGGACAGCGAACTGGACATGGCCGATTACGTGGAGCTATCCGCGCCGACGCCGTGGCTGATTCTGGCGACGGAAGGCGATTATTTCACGCCGGCCGGAGCGCGGATGGTTTACGACGAGGCGCGGCGATGGTTCGGCCTTTACGGGGCGGAGGACAACCTGCAGTTATTTGTGGGACCGGGTCCGCACGGCACGCCGCGCGAAACGCGGGAGGCGATTTACGAGTGGATGATCCGCTGGCTGAAGGACGGACGCGGCGATGCGCGGGAACAGCCGGTGAAGCTTTACGGCAATCACGAACTACAAGTGACGGCCGGTGGCAACGTGGAGAGCGAAGCGGGAAGCCGGAAACTGTACTCGCTGATATCGGATGAATTCCGCGCCAGGCAGCGGCAGGAGACGATTCCGGAACTGCGGGCGGAACTGCGGCGGCTGGAGATCGCCAGCGACGGGAGCGCGCCGAAGGCGAAGGGCCCGGATGCGCACCAGCACGTGAATTTTGAAAGCGAGCCTGGCGTGGAGATTGGCGGACGGCTCTACATTCCGAACTCGGGCGGGCGCAAGCCGGCGGTGCTGGTGGTAGCGGATAAAATGAGCAGCTATTGGATTCCCACGACATCGGCGCTGGCCGAGAAGATGGCGCAGCGGGGGCGCGTGGTGCTGGAACTGGAGCCGCGCGATTCGCCGGGCGAAGGCGACCGGCCTTACGTGGGGAATTGGCTGACGAATGCGCGGGCGGACCAGATCGGGCGGAATCTGCCGGCTATGCGGGCGCATGACATTTTACGGGGGATCGATCTGCTGGCGGCGCGCGAGGATGTGGATGCGGCGTCGATTCGGGCAATGGCGCGCGGCGTGAAAGGCATCTGGCTGTTGCTGGCGGCCGCGTCCGATACGCGCATCCGGAGAATCTGGCTGGACCGGACGCCATACAGTCTGCGGGCGGCGCTGGGGAACGCCATGAATACGGGATTGTTCGATGCCGTGATTCCGGGCTTCGCTTTGCATTGGGATCTGGAGGATCTGGTGAAGGCGGTGGGCGAACGGCGGGTTTTGTGGACCGATCCGACGAATTGGATGTCGCGGCCGGTGGCGCTGGGAGCGGCGTTTCGTTATCGCTACGTGCTGGGCGACACGACCGACCTGCACGATGCGCAGGACGATGCCTACATCGACGAGTTGCTCAACGGGGAAGCGTCTTCGCCAGGTAATCCGTAATGGCCTTCACTTCGGCATCCGATGCATGGGCGCCGCGGGCGACCATGGCCTGCACGATGGCGTTCCAGTCTTTGGCGCTCATGCGCTGGGTGGTGACGACCTCCAGCGTGTGGCAGCCGGTGCCACAGGTTTTGGCGACTAACGCCTTGGCTCCTCCAAGGGGCAGGACGAGCGGCGTATATGGGCCGGGCTGCGGCTGCGCGCGGGTGACGGATACGGGCAAGGGCTTGCGGGGAACATCGGGCAGCGCATAGGCGACCAGGGTGTTGCTCAAGCCGCCGCCCAAGAACGCGCCGCCGCCTTCGGCCATCAGTGCCACATATTGCCGGCCATCGCGACCCTGGTAGGTAATGGGGTTGGTGTGGCCGCTGGCCTCCAGCTTGGTTTCCCAGAGCAGCTTTCCGGTGCGCGAGTCGAAGGCGCGAAAACGCGAGTCGTTGGTGGCGCCGATGAAGACGAGGCCACCCGCTGTCGCGAGACTACCGCCGAGGTTCAACGATCCGGTATGGTGCACGCCGATGGCTTCCAGCGAATCGATGGTTCCGAGCACCGAGCGCCAGGCGATGTCGCCCGATGCCAGGTCCACGGCGATCAGTTCTCCGAAGGGCGGGTTCTGGCATGGGATGCGGGTGGCGGAATCCCAAAAGCGGGCGTAGGGTCCGTAGGCGGAGGTGCGGGAGTAGTCGGCGCCGCGCTTTTCCAGGTGGCCCCACTGGCCCACGTTCATGACGTTGACGAACAACAGACCGAGCGTGGGATCGATGGAGACGCCGCCCCAATTCCCTCCCCCAAGCGTGCTGGGAAAGAACAACGCATTGCCGGCCGGCGGCAGGGGCGTGTAGGGTCCGCCAATTTGCATGTGATTTGTTTCAAACAATTCGCGGCAAAAATGGGCGTGATCGGGGGAGCGGTCGTATATGTCTTCGATGCGAAAAGTATTCTTGGCGAGGGGCGGCGGCTTCAGGGGAAACGGCTGCGTGCGGGCGGTGACCTCTCCAGGCACGACGGATTGCGGCACCGGGCGCTCTTCCATGCCATAAACCGGCTCTCCGCTGACGCGATCGAATACGAATAGCAGGCCCATTTTGGTGATCTGCGCCACGGCGGGAATGGTGCGGCCCGCGCGGCGGATGTCGAACAGGGCCGGCGGCGCGGCCAGATCGTAGTCCCAGAGGTCGTGATGTACCAATTGTTGATGCCACTTGAGCGCGCCGGTACGGGCATCCAGGGCGACCAGCGAATTTCCGTAGAGGTTGTGGCCCACGCGATCGGCGCCGTAGAAATCGGAAGTCGGCGCGCCCAGCGGGGCATAGACGATGCCGCGCTGCACGTCGATGGTGAAGAATCCCCACACGTTGGTGCCCGATCGATTCTTCCAGCCGTTGGCGGGCCAGGTTTCGGAACCGGGTTCGCCGGGCCGCGGCACGGTGTGGAACGTCCAGAGCAGTTTGCCGGTTCGGGCATCCCAGCCGCGGATGTCGCCGTAAGCGCCGGCGCTGGGCGAACCCTCGCCGTTGCTGCAGCCGGTGATGACTACGTCGCCGAAAATGGCGGGCGGCGATTCGAGGGCGTAGCGCCCGTCTTTCAATTCGCCGAGAACGCCGGCTTTCAGATCGATGCGGCCTTCGTTGCCGAAGCCAGGAGCGGGCTGGCCGGTGGTGACATCGAGGGCCAACAGGAACGGACCGTTGCCGGCGAAGAGGCGCGCGTGCAGACCGGCAGTGCCCGGCCAATAGGCGAGGCCGCGAAGCGCCATCGGTGCGGCGGCGTACTTCCACAGCAGATCGCCGGTTTCGGGCGCCAGCGCGTAGACGCCATCCGGTGCGGTGACGTACATGACGCCGGCGACCACGATGGGCACGGCTTCGGAGCCCGGCTTTCCGGTGCGGAAGGTCCAGGCGAGTTTCAGGCGCCCCACGTTGGCTGCGTGAATCTGGCGCAAGGTGGAGAAACGCATGGCGCCGGGATCGTGGCCGTAGGAGGGCCAATCGGATTGGGCGAAGGCGCCGGCACAGAACACCAGCACCAGCGTGGCGCGGCGAGTCACTTCATTACTTTAGCCAATCCCATTAATAACCGTTGCGGGGTTGGATCGTCTAAAAGCACGTGCGGCAAGATCTGCGTTTCTTTTTGCGGGAAGTCCGGCGGAAGCCCGGCCTGGCTCTTACGGCCATCATTTCGCTGGCGCTGGGCATCGGCGCCACTACCGCCGTGTTCAGCGTGATCTACGGCCTTTTGGCAAATCCTTTTCCTTACAAGGCCGCGGACCGCATGATCCATCTGCGCGTGCTCAACGAAAGCGGCGATGAAGACGGTGTGGGCGTGACCGGGCCGCAATTGGAGCTGCTGCGGCAGGCGAAGTGCATCGAGAGCGCGGCGGCTACCTGGGGGACGTGGAATCTGACGACCACAGACGAAGAGCTGCCGCAGGATGTGCCGTCGGTGCAACTCACCGGCGATGCGGGCAGCTTTTTCGGCGTGCCGGCGCTGCTGGGCCGCACTCTGATTCCGTCGGACGCGCCGGAAGGTCAGGACCCGGAACCCGTGGTGGTGCTGAGCTATTTGTTCTGGCAGCGGCACTTCAATGCCGATCCGTCGGTGATTGGGCGGAACCTGCAACTGGTGCACAAGAACTATACGATTGTGGGAGTTTTGCCGTCGCGGTTCACCTGGGACGACGCGGCCGTGTATTTGCCGCTCAAGCTGACCAACAATCCGAGTATCACGATGTACCCGCTGATCCGGCTGAAGCCCGGAGTGAGCCACGCGGCGGCGGACGCCGAGTTGCAGCCGCTGGTGGAGCAGTTCGCGAAGCAGGCCCCCGGCCACTATCCCCGGAAATTCAAGGTGCGCGTGAAAGGCATCAACGAACAGTTCATCCAGCACCTGGGGCAATCGTTGTTTCTGCTGTTTGGTGCGGTAGCATTACTGCTGCTCATCGGATGCGCGAATGTATCCATTCTGCTGCTGGCGCGGGGCACGGCGCGGCAGCACGAACTGGCGGTGCGCAGCGCGATCGGGGCCAGCCGCGGGCGCATTTACCGCCAATTGCTGACGGAAGCGCTGGCGCTGTCTCTGCTGGGCGCGATGGCGGGTGTGGCACTGGCTTACCGGCTACTGCCGCTGCTGATGCGGTGGTTGCCGGAATATTCTTTTCCGCATGAAGTAGCGATACGAATCAATATTCCGGTGCTGCTGTTCAGCACGGCGCTGGCGGTGCTGACCGGCGTTTTAGCAGGCCTGGCGCCGGCGATCCAGTTTTCGCGTCCGCAAGTGGCAAGGCTGATGCAGGCCGGTTCGCGGCGGACCACCGGCAGCGCGCACGGCAAGCGCATGCACGGCATGCTGGTGGCGGGACAGATCGCGCTGACACTGCTGCTGCTGACGTCGGCGGCAGCGGCGATTAACGGATTTGTCCGGCTGGCGCAAACCAACCTGGGATACGATCCGCACAACGTGATGTCGGTGGGCATTCCGGTGCATCAGAATACGCATGTGAGTTGGGAGGACCGGGCGAATTATTTCGCGCAACTGCTGGCGCACGTGGCGGCCATGCCGGAAGTGGTGGCGGCGGGCATTTCGACGAACGCCACGCCGCCCTCAAACGGTTGGGATCAATGGTTCGAGATTTTTGGCAGCTCGACCGCGCCTAAAGAGCAGGTGCTGGCTAACTTCATCAGCGCAGGGTATTTCGGGGTTCTGCACATACCGCTTTTGCAAGGCCGTCTGTGGAATGAGGCGGAGATGGCGCGGGGCGCACGGCTGGTCGTGATCAATCAGACGATGGCGCGCAAGTACTGGCCGAATGGCGATGCCTTAGGGAAACAGGTGCGGCTGCCGGATTTGAAGGCGGAGCCGCCTTTCTCGCAGGCCGTGCCGGGGAGCGATAGCTGGCTGCAGATCATCGGCGTGGCGGCGGACGCGCGGGACGAAGGGCTGCGCAAGCCGATCAAGGCCGCGGTCTACGTCCCCTACACGCTGCGCGTGCAGATGTGGACGCAGATCCTGGTGCGCACGCGGGCGGCGCCGCTGTCGGTTTTGAATCGCGTGCGGGCGCAAGTGAAGGCCGTGGATCCGGATCAGCAGGTCTTCGGCCAGACGCGCGATCTGGAGCAGTGGATTCAACGAGAGAACGAGTACGCCTATGGACGCCTGGTGGCGGCGCTGTTCAGCGGCTTCTCGCTGGTGGCGCTGGCACTGGCCGCGGCCGGGCTTTTCAGCGTGGTCTCGTACGGCGTGGCGCAGCGCACCAACGAGTTCGGCATCCGCATGGCCTTGGGCGCCACGCGCGGGCACGTGCTGCAGATCGTGTTCGGATCCACGACGCGCAGCGTGGCGGGAGGCCTCGCGGGCGGGGTTTTGCTGAGCCTGCTGTTGAACCGCGTGCTGACGAAATGGGCGGAAGGCAGCGCGCAGAGTCCGTATCTGTTCGCGGCGGTCACGCTGCTGCTGGGCATGACGTGCGCAGTGGCCACGTGGATACCGGCGCGGCGGGCGTCATCGGTGGATCCGATGGAAGCGCTCCGTTACGAGTAGCGTACACCCGCCCCCCAAAAAACACGCTCCTCACGCTGTGCGTCCCCGTACGCCCGTTCCGGCCCACCAAATGTTTTTTATATGCCTTGACACGTATATGCTCCGTGACGTATAACAAGGGAGTGGAGTCCGTTTTCGAAATCATTGCGGAGCCGAACCGCCGCGCGATATTGAGTCTGCTGGTCTCGTCCGAACAGTCTGTAGGAGAGATCGAGCGGCAACTTCGTATGCCGCAGCCGACCGTGTCCAAGCACCTGCGAGTGCTGCGTGACGCGGGTTTCGTGGAGTCTTCCGTGGACGCACAGCGCCGCCTTTACCGGTTGAAACCCGAACCATTTCAGGAGGTGGATGCGTGGCTGGCTCCGTTCCGCCGGTTCTGGTCCGCGCACATAGATGCCCTCGAGCGCCACCTCGACCGCATGGATCAATCTACCCCAACGAAAAAGAAAAACAAGCAGAATGCGACGCGGCCCAAACCGCGAACGTGACAAAGGAGAAACGAAATGAAGATCAAAATAACCACCTTATACGTGGACGACCAGGAGAAGGCCCTGCGCTTCTATACGGATGTACTGGGCTTCGCCAAGAAGGCCGATTTCAGTCAGGGCCCATTTCGCTGGCTGACCGTGGCCTCGCCCGAGGAGCCGGACGGCACTGAGCTGCAGTTGGCGCTGAACGACAACCCCGCGGCCAAAACGTACCAGCAGGCGATCTTTCAACAGGGCCAGCCCGCGGCCATGTTCTACACCGACGACATCAAGGGCGACTACGAACGGATCAAGGCCGGCGGCGCCGAGTTTACGATGCCGCCCACCGACGTGCCCTACTCGACCATTGCGATGCTGAACGACACCTGCGGCAATCTCATTCAGCTCACCCAATTGGCACGCTGGTAAAAGAAGATGACCGGTCGCGAGCAATACACACCAGGTCCGGCCAGTGGGGCGCGGATACAAAAGGACGGAGAGAAGTGGACCCTCGTCCTGGTCAGGGAACTGCGTCACTCGCCGGAAAAAGTCTGGCAGGCGCTTACCGACCCGGCGCATCTGCGCGAGTGGGCTCCCTTCGACGCCGATGCGGGCCTGGGTACGCCTGGAACCACGGTGAAGCTGACGACTGTGGGAGCGCCCGTGCTACACGTCACCGAAACCACAGTGACACGAGCCGAAGCTCCCGAGCTGCTGGAGTACAACTGGGGTGACCACGATATGCGCTGGGAACTCGAAGCCCGCGGCAGCGGCACGCGCCTCACGCTGTGGACCAACATCGGCCGCCGCTTCATCTCCATGGGCGCCGCCGGGTGGCACATTTGTTTTGATGTTCTGGATCGCCTTCTCAGCGGAGCTCCCATCGGCCGCATGGTTGGCGGCGACGCGGTGAAGTTCGGCGGCTGGCAGCGGCTGCACACCGAGTACGCCAAGCTGTTTGATTCGGAGACATCTAACCGGCCGCCTCAGGCGGCTCAAGAGTCATAAAAGGAGAATAAATCAATGATGAAAGCTTCTACCGAACGTTCGATTCTTCGCTGGATTCACATCGCGTTCAGCATTCCGATACTCGGTTACATCTATAGTCCGTTTGAAGAAATTCCAAAGTACGCCGATTTTGTTCGGCATATCGTCGTTCCTGTAATTCTCCTTTCGGGACTCTGGATGTGGAAAGGCTATGTCCTGCGACGGCTGGTTTCGAAGAGATCTGCCAAACAAGTATTCGAGGTACAATCCCATGAATCCATCGGAACGTATTGACGAGTTGATCGCAGGACTCCCGGACTGGCGTGGCAAAACGCTCGCCGGGGTCCGCAAGAGCATCCTGGACGCCGACGGGGAGATCATCGAAGAATGGAAGTGGATGGGAAGCCCGGTCTGGTCTCGCGACGGAATCATCGCGGTCGGCAACGCCCACAAAGATAAGGTGAAGCTTACCTTTTCCCACGGGGCGAGCCTCCCGGATCCCGACAAGCTCTTCAACGCAGGCTTCGGAGGCAAGGTGTGGCGGGCGATCGATCTACTCGAGGGCGACAAGATTAATGCGCGGGCTCTAAAGAATCTCGTGCG
Organism: Bryobacteraceae bacterium; assembly: GCA_049511415.1. Lineage (GTDB taxonomy): Bacteria > Acidobacteriota > Terriglobia > Bryobacterales > Bryobacteraceae > Bog-159. Next base: position 45,236 of record JBEKYC010000030.1, read on the forward strand.
CGCCGCCATTGATTACAATCAGGCCAAATTGAAGAGGAAAGCGCCTGCGGGTACTCGCGCGAAAGTACTTAAAAGTAAAAAGTGATGGCGCGAACCGCTGCAGTGGGCGCTCCCTTGCGCCTTCCCGCGTTCCGGCGGCTTTGGCTGGGGCTGAGCATCTCGTATCTCGGGGACCAGTTCACCACCATCGCCTTGCTCTGGTTCGTGCTGCAGTTGACTGGCTCCGGCGCGGCGGTGGGCCTCGTCATCCTCTGCTTCGACCTCCCCGGCGTGCTCACCGGCGCGATCCTCGGGCGTCTGCTGGATCGCTACCAGCCGCGGCTAGTGATGGGCTTCGACAACCTCGCCCGCGCGGCGCTCATCGCGGCGATTCCCGCGATCTACGCCCTGGGATGGTTGCAGCTCTGGCACGTCTTCGTGCTGGCGTCGCTGGCCGGAGCGCTCTCGCCAGCAACCACGGCTGGGGTACGGGTGTTTGTGCCGCACCTGGTGGACGACGCCGCCCTCGATCGCGCCAATGCGCTCACCGCGGCCAGCCTGCAATTCTCGTATCTCGCCGGCCCGGTAGCAGCAGGCTTCGTTGTCGCCAGGTTGGGCGGTCCCTGGGCGCTGTTCATCGACGCCGCCAGCTTCTTGCTGATGGGCCTGCTGGCACTGAGTCTTCCAAGGATCACGCGCGAACCGCGCGTCGCCCAGCAGGCGGCAGCCGATGGCTGGGTCGGCTTCGGCGCGCTGTTCAGACTGCGCTACGTGCCTGCGCTCACGCTTCTCTCGCTGGTGTTCTTCTTCTCCTACGGCCCGTTGGAGGCGGCCTTGCCGATCTATAGCGTCCAGACATTACACGCCAACGCCGGCGGCTACGGGCTGCTGTGGACCGGCTTCGGCGTGGGCGCCTTCGCGGGTGTGCTGACGCTGACCAGGCTCTCGCACCGCTGGCGTCCGGGGATTGCTTTACCGATGATCGCGGTGCTCTGGGGGGCGCTGCTGTGCCCCCTGTTTTTCATCCGGCAGATTCCGCTCGCGATGCTGTTCCTCGGTGTGGCTGGGGCATCCTGGGCGCCCTATACGCCGATGGAGACCACCCTGCTGCAGCGGCTCGTCCCGGCCGGGATACGCGGCCAGGTCTTCGGCGCGCGGCATTCGCTGCTGGTAGCGGCGGCGCCGCTGGGAGCCGCGTTCGGCGGCGTGCTACTGCAATATCTTTCGGCGCCGCTGGTGATCGCTATCTCCGGCCTCGCCTGCATCCTCGCCGGGCTAGGTGGCCTCGTCTCACCGGCACTGCGCCAGTTGCAACATGGAAGCCCTTAGGTTTGGGCGGCATTTCAATTCCCGCTGTCGAGCCCGTCTGAAGACCGGCCGCCGACGCAATCGTGTCTACAGCAAACTGCGCAGTTCCTCAATCCTGAAATGGCAGTCTCTGAGGACCTTGCTGAGCAACCCAGGCCCCAACGTTTCGCCAGAGTGTAGGGGAATTACGGTGCTCCTGCCGTCTTCGTGGCGAAGAAAGTGGTGGCTACCGCGGATGCGAACAACCCGGAAACCGGCTTTCGCCAAGGCAGCGATCAGGTCAGAGCCGGAAATCCTTGGGGTCCGGCTCATGCCGCGACAGTGATGCGCTGAATGCCAATGAACTCCAAGCTCTGATCGGGCGCCCCTTCCACTTCGAGGCACAGTTCGATCGCCTCACGAATTCGTTCGGTGGCCTCATCGAGGCTTCGCGCCTGCGTGTGGCATCCCGGCAGTTGGGGGACTGACGCAACGTAATACCCTTCCTCATCGCGCTCTATGATGACGTCGAACTGGCGTGGCAGCGTATTCTCCTCTGGCCCCATTTTACGTGATTCTGATGGTCGGGATTATGGGCCGGTGCGGACGCCGGAAAGCTGACCAGTCGCCAGCGCGTTAGAACCAAGCCACTGAGCACAAAATCTACGGGAGATTTCTAGCCCAGGTCGGCGCCATCCTGTTCAGCGCGGGTCGTGCGCCGCCGATCGCAGGCTAGCCCGCAAAGGCGCGCGGGCGCCTAAAATCCCTGAAATAATTGCCCGCGCGCCGATTTGGGGGCCGTTTTTCGAAGTCTTCGTCGCGCTGTCCAGCCTGCCCTACGTGCCCGCGCTCACGCTCCTCTCGCTGTTGTTCTTCTCCTACGGCCCGTTGGAGGCGGCCCTGCCGGCCCACAGCAGCAGGACACTGCACGCCAACGCCGGCGGCTGCGGGCTGCTGTGGACCGGCCTCGGCGTTGGGGCCTTCGCGGGCGTGCTGACGCTGACCAGACTCTCGCACCGCTGGCGGCCGGGCATTGCCCTACCGATGATCGCGGTGCTCTGGGGAGCGCTGCTGTGCCCACCGTTTTTCATCCGGCAGCTTCCGCTGGCGATGTTGTTCCTGGGTGTGGCTGGGGCATCCTGGGCGCCCTACACGCCGATGGAAACCGCCCTGCCGCAGCGGCTCGTCCCGGAGGGAATACGCGGCCGGGTCTTCGGCGCGCGGCATTCGCTGGTGGTAGCGGCGACGCCGCTGGGAGCCGCGTTCGGTGGCGTGCTGTTGCAATATCTCTCGGCGCCGGTGGTGATCTTTATCTCCGGCCTCGCCTGCATCCTCGCCGGGCTGGGTGGCCTCATCTCACCGTCACTGCGGCAGTTGCAATATGAAACGTCGATTGCAACACAAAGTCACACATAATAAGAAGAGTCTGTTTCAGAAAACGAAGGAGAAATAAAATGGCAACAAGCAAGGACAGAGACCAGGAACACGGAAAGGACATCTCCCGATGAACAAGCCCCCGATCGTGTCGCAGCAGGAGTGGGAGGCTGCCCGCCAGCAGCTCCTCGTAAAAGAGAAGGCCCTGACCCGTGCCCGTGACGCAATGGCCGCCGAACGCCGGCGGATGCCGTGGATGGCCATCGAGAAGGCGTACGCATTCGAGGGGCCCCAGGGCAAAGTGAGCCTCCTCGACTTATTCGAGGGCCGCCCTCAGTTAATCGTCTATCGCGCCTTCTTCGAGCCCGGAGTTTTCGGCTGGCCGGAACACGCCTGCCGCGGCTGTTCCTTCGGCGCCGATCAGGTCGCCCACCTGGCTCACCTCAATGCCCGCGACACCACCCTCGTCTATGCCTCACCCGCGCCGCAGGCGGACATCGCCCGCCTGAAGGCGCGCATGGGCTGGGAGATACCCTGGTACACCATCACCGACAGCTTCGACGCGGACTTCGGCGTCGATGAATGGCACGGCCACAACGTCTTCTTCCGCGACGGCGAGCGTGTCTTCCGCACATACTTCGTCAACAGCCGCGGCGACGAGGCCATGGGGTCCACCTGGAGCTACCTCGACATCACGCCGCTCGGCCGTCAGGAGACTTGGGAGGACTCGCCCGAGGGTTACCCCCAGACCCCGCCGTACAAGTGGTGGAACTGGCACGACAACTACAACGCCACGTCCACGCCTGACCCGAAGTGGATCGACATCACAACCGATCCGCAAGCAGCCGCCCGAAAACGCGCGGAAGAGGAAAAAGCATGACCGATGAACTTGCCGCGCCCAAAATAGTCGACCGGGCCACCTTCCACGCCGAGATCGACGCATTGCGGCTTCGAGAGAAGGCCCATACAAAAGAAGGCGACGCCATCGCCGCCGACCGCCGGCGCCTCCCCATGGTGCAGGTGGACGCTGCCACACCGCTCATTGGCGCTCGCGGGCCGGTGTCGCTATTGGACGCATTTGAGGGACGCCGTCTGCTCATCGCCTACTACTTCATGTGGAACACCGGCCATCCTGCGCCGGAACAGTGCGAGGGATGCACCTGGGTGACATCCCAGGTCCGCGAGCTGTCCTACGTTCATTCTCGCGACGTCACCTACGCCACGCTCTGCCAGGGCCCGTACGAAGAAAGCGCCCGCTACCGCGACTTTATGGGCTGGAAGATGCCTTGGTATTCCGCCCGGGCCTCGCTTGCCACCCTCCTCGCCGGACGCCGCATAGGCCGCATGCACATCGTTTGCTACCTGCGGCAAGGATCCAACGTCTTCGAAACTTACTGGACCACGGCGCGCGGCGCCGAAGCCATGGATAACAGTTACCGCTTGCTCGACTTGACCGTCTACGGAAGGCAGGAGATGTGGGAGGACTCCCCGCCCGGCTGGCCCCAACGGTTCGAAGGCAAGCAAAATTTCCGAATCGATGGACGTCCCACCGCCCAGTGGTCCCGCCTGAAGGCCGGGCACTCGGACGACCTGAAAACCGCCACGCGCTGAACGATTATCCGTGTTTATCTGTGTTCATCTGTGGCCAATAAAATACTGCCAGGAGACCGCATGCCCCAGGAATACATTGAGATTCGCGGCGCCCGCGAAAACAACTTGAAAAACGTCTCGCTGCGCATCCCCAAACGCAAGATCACCATCTTCACCGGCGTCTCCGGTTCCGGCAAATCGTCCATCGTCTTCGATACCGTTGCCACCGAGGCGCAACGCCAGATGAACGAGAATTTCAGTATGTTCATCCGCGGCTTCCTCCCGCACTACTCCCAGCCGGACGCCGATGCCATCGAGAACCTCAGCATGCCCATCGTCGTGGACCAGAAACGGCTCGGCGGCGGGTCCCATTCCACCATGGGCACCATCACCGACATCTACCCGGTGCTGCGCCGGCTTTATTCGCACATCGGCAAACCGTATGTGGGACATGCGAATGTCTTTTCCTTCAACGACCCAAAGGGCATGTGCCCGAACTGCAACGGCCTCGGACGCAAGCTGGGCGTGGACGCGGATCTGTTCCTCGATAAATCCAAAACACTGAACGAAGGCGCCATCCTGTTCCCTGAATATGCCGTCGACAGTTGGGCCTTCAACTTCCTCGGCCGGTCGAAACTCTTCGACATGGACAAGAAGCTTTCCAAGTTCAGCGAAAAGGAAATGGAACTGCTTTTATACAGCAAGCCATATAAGTTGAAAACAAGTGTCGGAGGCAAGACCTTCAACTTGACGTGCGAAGGCATCATCAGCAGATTTATCGCCAAATACATCACGCGCGATCTGAAGACCATGTCGGAGCGCACCCAAAAGTCCGTGGCGCCTTATATCACCATGGCGCCATGTACCGTATGCAAGGGTGCGCGCTTAAGTCAGGAAGTGCTGAAATGCAAGATCGGCGGACACAACATCGCCGATCTGGCCGCGATGGAAGTGGACCAGTTGATCGGCGTGATCCGGACGATCAAAGAACCGAAAGCCGCACCCATTTTGAAGACACTGATCCAGCGCCTGCAATATCTCGTGGACATCGGTCTCGAATATCTCACCTTGAATCGGGAAACAGACACGCTCTCGGGCGGCGAATCGCAGCGCGTGAAGATCGTCAAACATCTAAGCAGCAGCCTCGTCGACGTGATGTATGTGTTCGACGAACCCAGCGTGGGTCTGCACCCGCGGGATGTGCATCGTTTGAATGAACTGCTGCAACAATTGCGCGATCGCGGAAATACGGTTCTCGTGGTGGAACACGATCCCGACGTCATTAAAGTGGCAGACCATGTTGTGGACCTGGGTCCGCATGCCGGGAGCCAGGGAGGCCAGGTCATGTACGAAGGTCCGTTCCGCAGCCTGCTGGGTACGGACACGCTGACCGGAAAATTCCTCACACAATCCGTTCCCATCAAAAGCGATTTCCGTTCCCCCAAAGGAAAACTGCCGATCAGGAATGCCAAAGCCAACAACCTGCAGAACGTGAGCGTGGATATCCCAAGGGGTGTCCTCACAGCGATCACGGGAGTGGCCGGTTCGGGGAAGAGTTCCTTAATTCATCAGACGTTTCTCCGTCAACATCCGGATTCCATCGTGATCGACCAATCCGCGGTAGGGGTTTCCAGCCGCTCCAATCCCGGCACCTATACCGGTATCATGGACGACGTGCGCAAGGCCTTTGCCGCCGCCAACAAGGTAAGCCCATCCCTGTTCAGCTTCAATTCGGAAGGCGCCTGCGAGAACTGCCAGGGACTGGGCGTGATCTACACGGAGATCCCCGCCATGGGCGAGGTCAAGTCGCCCTGTGAGATCTGCGAGGGCAAACGATTCAAAGATGAAGTGCTGGCATACAAGCTCAACGGAAAGTCTATTAACGACGTGCTCGAAATGACTGTCAGTCAGGCGCTCGAATACTTCAAGATCGACAAAATCACGAGTAAGCTACAAGCCATGAGCGACGTGGGCCTCGATTACCTGAGCCTGGGTCAGCCGTTGAGCACGCTCTCCGGCGGCGAATGCCAGCGCATCAAACTGGCGAGTGAGTTGCACAAACAAGGCAGTATCTACGTCCTGGATGAGCCGACAACCGGCTTACACATGTCGGATATCAGTCACCTGCTGGAGATCATGAACCGCCTGGTGGACGCGGGCAACACGGTGATCGTGATCGAGCACAATACCAGCGTGATCAAAAATGCGGACTGGGTCATCGATATGGGCCCCGAAGGCGGCACCAAGGGCGGCCGGGTCATGTTCGAAGGCACCCCCAAGCAATTACTCACTGCCAAGAATTCGCTGACCAGTCAGTACATACAAAATTGACAGGATGGGCAACGTGACCGTCGGATTTCACCATGTTTATTGGCGGAGGCAAGAGCCCATTGGGAGCCGCAAAGTGATTGGAATGCGTTCCGTGCTCGCCGAATACATCAGGTGCTTGGGGAAATGCTATTCTCGAGGCGGAGGGTCCCTAATGCCGTACTTGCCCAGGGGCGTTGCGCAACCGCTGGAGCTGGTAAAGAGTCTGAATGCCCTTCAGCCTTTTCTCCCTCCGGCGGTCGTGAATTGGCGGTACACCATCGACAATGACTGGAGTGGCGATCCGTCGCTTTTTTTCTGGATTACGCTCTCTGACGAGGCAGCAAAACCCCAAAACCTATCTCAGATAACCAAGTATGTCACCGGTGTCATCACTCAGCGCATTAATCCTCGCGAACAGTGGGGTCTCATCCCCTACGTCAGCTTTCGCAGCCAGTCCGAGCAAGCGGCGCTAAAGGAAGAAGTCTTTGGTTAGGCGATGGCCTACCATGATGAGCTCATAGCGCATGCGGAGTTCCTTGCGACGCTTGACCCGCCGCGCCAGGCCGACATGCGGAGAGCAGTTTCCGCCGCCTATTATGCTCTCTTCCATCTCTTGACCAGCGAGGCTGCTGGCAACTGGAAGAACATCAACCAGCAAGCTCGGTTTACCAGAATGCTCGATCATGGCAAGATGAAAAATGCATCGTCCAAGATCTCGAACCAAAAAGCGCCAAGTGATCCGGCCCTGGTCCTGATTTCGACAGTCTCAAAACTCGTCACGGACAATTTCGTCACGCTCCAGCAGGAACGCCACAGTGCGGACTACGACAACTCCAAGGTATGGTCTAGAACCAGGTCTTTGAAGCGATCATTCAAACACAGGATGCTATGGAAGCGTGGATGAGGATTCGCAACGATGAATGGGCACAGGATTATCTCTTGGATTTATTGGGCGGCAGATGATTAAACGATAGCCGTCTGAGCGGCACGCCAAAGTTTGTGATCGACCAATCCGCCGTGGGTGTTTCCAGCCGCTCCAATCCCGGCACCTATGCCGGCATCATGGACGACGTGCGCAAGGCCTTCGTTTGGCTACATGCAGAACAGGCAATTACATAGTGAACTCCTTTCAGTCCACAAGATCAGCCAGGCTTTTCCTGGCACACCGCGAGTTAGCAAGCGATTCCCCGGCGCGCTAACAGAGTCCATGGCCGTCGGACCTGTGGACCTGGCAATCAGGACAATCGGGGGGCGGGCATGTCGCAGCCGGCTTTGCGCAGAATAAGGCTCGTGGCTCGGCCCTCGGGGCCTGTTTCAAATGTGATCTGTGAGTCAGACACCCTCACAAAGAAGTTTCTCTCGCCTTCGGCAAAGAGTTCAAACTTAGGCAGGGCCATGGGCTGGCCGGTGGCCTGTGCGAACCCCTGTGCGAAGAGGCGCTCGCCGTCGCGGGTGATTTCGAAAATCAGGTTCGGCGTTACTTGATAACGGCCGGTGTAATTATCGAGGAGCTTAGGATCAATATGAATCTCGGTGTGCTGCCTTGGAGGCTCTGGGTTGGCCAGCGGCGCCCTCGGGTTCAGCAGGTGCAGACCGATGTCCTCAACACCACTCGGAGTGGAAGCATTGGACAGTACCACGACCCCGATACGCTCCTCAGGATTGTATCCAAGGGTGGAGCAGAAGCCTCCGGTGCGTCCGTTGTGCCCGGCGATCTCCCGGCCGTGAACTGACATAATAATCCACCCTAAACCGATCGTTGCCTGGCCCGCGGGGCGGCGAACTTCGAGCATGGCTTTCATGGCGGGCGCGAGAGGCGATTCCTTGTAACCGAGGAACGCTCCCAGAAACGTCAGCACGTCATTGGCCGAGGAGCGCAGCGCGCCTGCACCGGCAAGCGGCGTGGGAAGGTCCGAGTTGGCGACGGGCGCGAGCATCGCGTTGTGACCGGTAGCCATGCGCTGCTTCATGGAGGAAGAGAGCGCAATACCCGTGTCCGGCATGCCGAGCGGTCGCGCGATCCGGCTTCGGATCAGGCTCTCATAATCCGTTCCGGCGCGGCAAGCAAGCAGGTGGCCGAGCAGCCCCGCGCCCAGGTTTGAATATTCGTATTCGGAACCGGGGTCGCGCGGCAGTGTGTAGCCGGAAAGGAACCGATACAAATCTTCCATGCTGTAGTCGACCTCTGGCTTGAGGTTGCTGGGAAGGGGTGGAAGCCCGGAGCTGTGCGTGGAAAGGTCGAGCAGCGTGATGGATTTGCCGCTCCGCTCCGGCATCCTGACATTTTCGGGAAGATATTTGGCCGCTGGATCGTCAAGGGTGACTTCTTTGCGGTTCACCATGTCCGCCAATACCAGCGACGTGAAGACCTTGGTGACGGATCCAATTTCACAGATCGTATCTCCATCGAGCGTGCGTGGATCGCCGTTGGCGAGATTGCCATAGGCGACGACGCGGCGGCCATTCGGTTCGACGACACCCACGACGATGCCGACCGCTTGCTTCTGGTGATCAACGCGTTTTACGAGGATTTCGCGGATTCCGTCAGTTCCAAGAACTGTAAGTGGTTGGAAGATATTCGGTTTCATAAATTTGAAATAGACTCCACTGCGCCCCAAGACCAAAGGTCGTTTAAGGAGACACACTTCGGCTATCGCGCCGAACTTTGTTTAAGAGGGTTGGCTCTAGCGAGGACGGGCGGAAAGCAGGCAATCCTGAAACGCGCCGATCATCGCTCTATTGAGCGGATTGAATTCGTATCGCATAACGGACGTACCTCCTTTCCTTAGGCTCAGTTAAAGGCTCTCAGAGAATATCATGAGTGCGCCGAACGGAGCAAGAGTATTTAGATCGCCGAGAAATCCGTTCTACCGCGCAATCCCATTAACAAATCCCGCCAGACAATAACTCCTTCCCCCATCAAGTCCTACCCCGAATCCGGCCTGAAGCCGCCGAGCCCCAAATGGTAGCCTGATCGTGGGCAAACCAAACCCAGGCTATTTGAAAGCCGAATACCACGGCGCGAGTCTGAACCCCCAATCCAGCCCGTTACGAAACGAACCCAATTCCGGTCCCGCAAGCCCAAAAGCGCCCAAATCCGCCCATCCGCAACCGCCCCGAATCTGCCGCTAAATACCACACAATCAATTATCTAGCCACCAATTGGGTCTGCTTTTCATTGCGCCCCGCGGATCCTCGGTGCGCGGACCTTCCGCCGTCCAACGAAACCGACATCCTTGCCGTGGTCCAGAGGACCTTCGCCGGACTGACAATGCTGCCGGATGCCCGCCTGTATTCGGTGCGGCACCAAGCCGACGGCCCGCCGCCACGCCCGGCGATCTGCTGGAGCGCTTCACGGACGCGCCCAAGGTCTTCGTCCACGGGCGTGTCGCGCAGGTGTGGGGCGCATACGAGTTGCTCGACGGCAAGTTCAGACACTGCGGCGTGGATTCGGCCAGTCTTGCGTCTCGCGGACGGATGGAAGATCGGCGCGATCGTCTACGCGGCGGAAACCACCGGGTGTGAGGGCCGGTAAGCCGATAGTACTTCCGCGCGAAAGATAATACCGCGTTCCGTGAAATGCTAACCGCGGACTGCTCACTTACTCACTGTACGATATGGCTGCGAGCGGGGGGCCAAACTCAAAAATCGTACCAGGAGTTTGTCATGCAATCCGTTACCAGTGATCAAATAAATAAGAACGTCATCAGCCGGTTAGCGTCACAGTCCGATGCCATCGCGCGCCTGGCTCAGAATAGCGGCGGATTCTCCGCCGTGTTCGCGGCCTTCGAATCCAAGGATCCCAACGCCTTTCGTTGGACTCTGGAACAACTCGATTTGATTCCGCATTGCGAAGTAATCTGCGATTGGGTCCGAACCAAGCTTTGCGTGTTGCGCTGCATCGAAGTATGCGGCGCGCCGAGAGAAAAGGTGGAAGTCCCCGGCTTCGCGCAGTTCGCGCGGGCCATCGTGCGCCTGGCTTCCAACGAAAAACTTTTGCGACGCGTTGTGGATGCGGTTTCCTGCGGCGATGGACGCGACTATCGGGCCGCCATCGACGAACTGGGACTGCAGGAGTTCTGTTATCTGCTGTGCCATTGGGTCTGTGAGACGATCTACCTCCCCGTGTGCGAAGTTGTTTGTATACCGGAATTCGTGCCAGTGGCGGACGCCGTGACCAACATCCGGGCAGCGGCGAAGGTTCTGGAGAGCGTGATAGAGCGGGATCGGACGCTGGACACCATTGCGGAAGCCGCCGTGGAGTTGAACTGCCTGCGCTTGCAATCCACGCTGAACGCCAGCGGGCTGGCCTCCAATTGCGAGATCCTATGCGGGGTGATTTGCACCTGGCGTTGCGTGTGGGTGTGCCGCGAGGTGTGCGATTTCCCGACGCCGGTTTTCCCCAGCGGAATCTATGCTGTCGAAGAGGCGCGGAATTTCGCGCTGGCTTCGCGGCAACTCGCCGGCCAGCCGCGCGCGTTGGCCGATCTGGTAACGGCCGCGCAAAATCGGAACGCCCAAGCCTATAGCGAAATCGTGGCGCGCTTCCGTCTGGAGCCGTACTGCCACCAGCTGTGCGCCTGGCTTTGCTCCGCCATCTGCCACGAATTCTGCATCTGCGTTTGCCCGAATACGGACTTCAATCCCCTGTTCACCACGGTGGGCGATTTCAATATTTACGCGGATATCGACGGCACAACAGGAAAGACCAACAAGAGCCTGACCCCGACGCTCAACATGCCTTGGGGTGGCGGTCCGAACTTCGCGTTCTTCGATCAACTGCAATTGGGCGGATTCTGCCCCAGCACATCGCCCACGTCGTCCGGCACGCAGATGCAGTATCGCTTCTTGTACGCCACGGCGGAGACGACTCTGGCAGCCGCCATAACGGCCATCCAGCCTACCCTCACGGTGGCGAGCAGCGCCGGGATTCCGGCCACGCCATTTACCGTATCAGTCTGCGCGGACGGCGAGTCGGGCGAAACCATGACGGTGACCAAGGTCGTCGGAAATACGTGGACGGTGACCCGGGGCGTGGACGGGACTACTGGAGCAGCCGCGCCATTGGGCGCCACGCTTTGGATCAACCCGACGCCCATCACCAACAACCTGGTTTATCAGATCCAGGCCGGAACCCGGAATATCAATTGGCCCAAGAATGTCGGCGGAATCGCGAGTTCCACCTTGGTTTCGACTGCCCAACCGGTGTACATCGTGCCGTCGCCGGCGCCGGTGGACGCAGCTCCGCCGGCCCCCACTTCGAGCTGGGCGCTGACCCCGCACTTCATTGGTGTAGACCCGGTCGCCGGCTGGGTACCCGTCGATCTGAACGCCACCGGCGGCGGCTTCAGCACGCTCCTGGGCTTCGACACCACCCAACCCGGCGTGGCTCCCGGCGGCGACCCGCTGCCCGGCGCCGCAGTCGCCATCGGTCACCCGGGCGGTGTACCGGCAGGGACTGCCGTGCCCGCGGCCAGCCAGCAAGTGGGTGTGGACCTGACCATCATCTTCCAGGCCACCCGCGTAGGCGTTACCACCATCGACTATTCCAACTCGTTGTGCAAGATTCACGTCAACAACTGGAGCGAGGTGAATAATCTGTGGTTCCTTCAATTCGCTACCGGCTGCTGCACGCCGATCAATGATTCGCTCTCCGTGCAGTTCACCGTGGATCACGAGGAGATGGACTCGGGCGCGTGGTCGCTTGCGATCACCAGTTGCAGCCCGTCCGCGCCCGGAGTTATCACGCCGCCGGATCCGACGACGGGAGTCACTTTCACCGCCGACGGGCGGGGAGCTTCGGGAACCGTCCCGGAGGACACCACAATGTGGTCCAACTGCTCCTATACGGCGTCCCTCAGCACCAGGCCCGGCCTGACGACGGGACTATACGACTACCAGGGCAATGATAACCTGCTGACCTTCTGCATATGCGGGCACTAGCAGGTTCTCACGGGCAAACAGGCAAAGGATGAGTCCGGCGATGAGTCCTTGGATGTTGCTCGTGCTGGCCGTCCTCGCGAGCTGGCGGATTACCCATCTGCTGGCGAACGAGGACGGTCCGGCAGATATGATCGTCCGGCTGCGCGTGCGGCTGGGAAATGGTTTCGTGGGAAGCCTGATGGATTGCTTCCAGTGCCTGAGCCTGTGGGTGGCGGCCCCGCCGGCTTTTCTGTTATCGCGGCAGCCTCTCACATGGGTGATGTGCTGGCTGGCGATCTCGGGGGGCGCGTGTCTGCTGGAACGTTTGACGGAGAAGACTACACAAGGAGGCGACGATGTGCTGCGGTAATAAGAGAATGGCACTGCGTAACAGTTCGGGAGGGGCGCGGGCTGCGGCCAGCACGGCGGCTGCGCCATCGAGCGCTTCGGTAGCGCGCGCCGCGATTACGGCGCGGCGATCGTCCGTATCCATGACGCTTCGTTCCACGGAATCGTCGGCGGCGCGGGTGAGCGGCCCGGTCACCGGGCGGGTCTACGATTTTGCGGACGGCCAGTCGACTCAGGCGGTGGAACTGAGAGATGCGGTTGCTCTGATGCGCAGCGGATTGTTTCAGCGGGCTTGAGCGGCGCGTCCGTGCCGGGGCGCGCGAGGCGAAACCGTTATATAGTGGTAGAACCTCAAAATCAATGCCCAGATCATCCCTGCTGTTGTCCGCGGTAATTGGAACCTGTCTCGCTCAAACCCCGCCGCTCGCATTCACTGGCGCCAGGATCATTCCTATTTCAGGACCGGAGATCGACCGTGGCGTGCTGGTCGTTTCCGACGGCAAGATCGTGGCGGCGGGCGCGGAAGGCTCCGTGCAAATTCCCGCGAATGCGCGGCGCATCGATGCCTCCGGCAAGATCGTCATGCCCGGGCTGGTGGATTCGCACAGCCACATCGGCGAACCGGAAGGCGGAGACGGCAGCGCCCCGATACAACCGGACGCGCGCGTGCTCGACTCCATCAACGTGCTGGACGCGCACATCGAGAAGGCGCGCGCGGGCGGCATCACAACGGCCAATGTAATGCCGGGCTCGGGGCATTTGCTGAGCGGCCAGACGCTGTACCTGAAACTGCGCAAGGGCAAGACGATCGAGGATCTGCTGATCCATCTGCCGGACGGGCGCATCGCGGGCGGCATGAAGATGGCGAACGGCACCAACCCGCGGCGGGCCGCGCCTTTCCCGGGGACGCGCGCAAAATCGGCGGCGCTCGACCGCGAGCAGTACATCAAGGCGCAGGAATACCGGGATAAAATTACGGCGGCCAAAGGCGATCCGGAGAAGATGCCGGCGCGCGATTTGAAGATGGAAGCGCTGGTGGAAGTGCTGGACGGCAAGCGCACGGTGCAGTTCCACACGCACCGGCACGACGACATCATGACCGTGCTGCGGCTGGCGCAGGAATTCCATTTCCACGTGGTGCTGCACCATGTGAGCGACGGCTGGATGGTGGCGGACGAAATCGCCAGGGCGGGCGCGCCGGTGTCGCTGATCGTGATCGACAGTCCGGGCGGGAAGGAAGAAGCCAAAGACGTTTCGCTGACCACTGGCGCGGTGCTTGAAAAGGCGGGCGTGCTGGTCGGTTTCCACACCGACGATCCGATCACGGACTCGCGTCTGCTGATGCGCTCGGCGGCGCTGGCGGTGCGGTCGGGAATGTCGCGCGAGAAGGCGCTGTACGGCCTGACCATGGCGAACGCCAGGATTCTGGGCCTGGAGGCGCGGGTGGGAACGCTGGAGGCGGGGAAAGACGCGGACTTCGTGATGCTGTCGGGAGATCCGCTGAGCGTCTATACGCACGTGCTGGAGACCTGGATCGAAGGGCAGAAGGTATTCGACCGCGGCGTGCCGGCGGACCGGCTGGAATCGGTCGGCGGTTATGGCGCGAGTCACGATCAGACGCCCGGCTGGACGGACGACGACGGAGAGAAAGTGCAATGAGAACGCTCCTGGCTGGCGTACTGGTCTGCGGGGCGGCGTTCGCGCAGAATCTGGTGATCCGCGGCGAGAAAGTCTACACCATGGCGGGCGCGGCGGTGACGGACGGCATGGTGGTGATTACCAACGGGAAGATTGCCGCGGTGGGTTCGGCATCGCAAGTGAAGGCTCCGGCGGGTTATGAGGTTCTGACGGCCAAAGTGGTGACGCCGGGGCTGGTGGATGCGCATACAGCCGTGGGGTTGACCGGCTACCTGAACGCGCCGACCGATCAAGATCAACTGGAGACCAGCGCGGCGATCCAACCGGAACTGCGGGCGGTGGACGCTTACGATCCGCGCGAGAGGCTGATCGAGTGGGTGCGCAGTTTCGGCGTCACGACCATGAATACGGGGCATGCGCCGGGAGCTTTGATATCCGGGCAATTGATGGTGGTGAAGACGCGCGGCAACACGGTGGAGGCAGCCACCGTGAAGCCGGTGTCAATGGTGGCGGCCAGTTTGGGCGACGAGGGGCGGGCGCGGGGCGAGGGCAAGAGTCCGGGCACGCGGGCCAAAGAAATGTCGATGCTGCGCGAGCAGTTTCTGAAAGCTCAAGACTTTCAGAAGAAACTGGACAAACCGGCCGCCGACAAGGATAAGGATAAGGACAAGCCCGGCAAGCCGCCGGACCGGGATCTGCGGCTGGAGGTATTCGGCCGGATTCTCAAAGGCGAGCTGCCGTTGCTGGTGACTGCCAATCGGGCGCGCGACATCATGAACGCGCTGCGGCTGGCGCAGGAGTTTCATTT
Organism: Bryobacteraceae bacterium; assembly: GCA_049511415.1. GTDB lineage: Bacteria > Acidobacteriota > Terriglobia > Bryobacterales > Bryobacteraceae > Bog-159. The sequence goes on from JBEKYC010000030.1 coordinate 60,492, forward strand.
TTCGTTGATTCTGGATGGCGCGGCGGAAGCGGACCTGGTCATCGACCAGATCAAGGCGGCGGGCGTTCCGGTGATCGTGCATGCAACCATGCAGCGGCACGGCGGCGAGACGGAGAATGCCAGTTTCGAGACGGCGGCGCATCTGCAGGCGGCCGGGATCGCCTGGGCGCTGCAGAGCGGGTTTGAAGGCTACGTGCCGAAAACGCGCGTGATTCTGTTTGAAGCCGCGGTGGCGGCGGCCAACGGATTGACGTTCGACCAGGCACTGGCCAGCATCACGATTGATGCCGCCAAGCTGGTCGGGGTGGCGGACCGGGTGGGATCGCTGGAGGCTGGGAAAGACGGGGATGTGGCAATGTACGATGGCGATCCGTTCGAATACACTTCGCATTGTCTGGCGACGGTGATAGAGGGGCGAGTGGAGTTTCGGGGACGGCAGTAGCCAGCCTGCTTGGGTGAGCCTGCGAGGCGGACTACGGCGTGAATTCAAACGCCACGCCGCCGGTGGTGTCCCCGGATGGGCCGCCCCACAGGGTTGTCCCGTAGAGGTTGCCTTCCGGGTCCATTACCAAACCGGACGATGGATATGCGCCGTCGAGACCCGCTGTGAAGCTGTAGAGGACGGTTTCCTGCCATCCGCCGCCTGTGATCGGCGACAACTCGAAAATCGTGCCTGGATTGTACAGGCCTCCGCCGAGCGAGGTGCCGTACAAGCTGCCACCGGGAGCGAGCATCATTGTATTAGGATTCTCTCCGTCGCCTGCGCCGACCCCCAGGAAAGTGTGCAGGATGGTCTCGGTCCAAGCGCCGGAATGGCTCAGCGTCAGCTCATAGGCGATCCCGCAATTGGCCGTTCCGCCGACGGTGGTGGCGCCGTAGAGCGATCCGCCGGGCGCTATTGTGACGCCGGCGAGCGTGTTCGCTCCGTCGGCGCCGCCCTGGAAGTTATGCAGCACATGCATGCTCCAGGTCCCGCCGGTTTCCGGCCGGAGCGCATAGACCACGCCGCGATTGTGCGCGCCTCCCACATAGGTGGTGCCAAAGAGATTGCCCGCGCTATCGAAGACCGGCGTCGCGTAGGGGGTCTCGCCGTTGGTGCCGCCGAATGCGAAAATGACCGTCTCCTGCCAGGTGGGCGTGGCCGGCGTCAGCTTATAAACAGCCCCGAAGTTGTCGCCTCCGCCGGCAGTGGTCGCGCCATAGAGATTGCCCGCGGAGTCCATGGAGACGCCGGCGTAGGGCACGGATCCATCCGCCGCTCCGGTGAAGCGGTACAGCACGGTCTCCTGCCAGGCACTTCCGGAAGGCGAGATCTGGTACACGATGCCGCAGCCCTTATGACAGGTCGCGTTGGCGATACCGCCGGCGACCGTGGTGCCATAGAGGTTACCGGCGCTATCCAGCAACAGCGTGGCGTGCGGATTGGCACCATCCTGGCCGCGGCTGGCGCCTTTGAAATCGTACAGAACAGTTTCCGTCCAACCGCCGCTGATGTTCCGCGATAGCTTGAACACTACGCCGGCATTGTAGATGCCGCCTTCCTCCGCCGCCCCGTAGAGATTGCCGGCCGCGTCCAGGACCAGGCCGGCGTACAGGCTGCCGCCACCGTCCGAGTTACCGATACCAAAGTCCTGCAGCGTGACAGGCGAATTCGCCACCGCGGCGGCGGCCGAAATTAGAGCCAAAATAGCCATTCGATGCATAGCGCTTTCAGTGTACGCCTAAGAAAGGGAGCTGCCCGTTGATTTCGTGTGAACAGTTTGTAAAAAATGCGGTGCAATCGCAGACCGCCACTGAGCTATCCTGAGACTTCGCATGGAAGCCCCGGCGCAATCCCAAACCGCGACGGTTGTCTTAAACCAGGCCGCGGTGCAGTCCCAAACGTCGACGCCCGAGGATGGCCGCTTCGTTCCCGGCACACTGGTGGCGGGCCGCTACCGGATCGTCTCGCTGCTGGGCCGGGGCGGCATGGGCGAGGTGTATCGCGCGACCGATTTGACGCTGGCGCAGCCGGTGGCACTGAAGTTTCTGCCGGACGCAGGCCCGGACCACCGGCGCGCGCTGGAGCGGTTCCACAACGAGGTGCGCGTCGCGCGGCAGGTCTCGCATCCCAACGTTTGCCGGGTCTACGATGTGGGCGAAGCCGACGGTATGCCGTACATCTCCATGGAGTACGTGGACGGCGAGGATCTGGCTTCTCTGCTGCAGCGCATCGGCCGCTTGCCCGCCGATAAAGCGCTGGAGATCGGGCGCAAGATTTGCGCGGGGGTGGCGGCGGCGCACGACAAAGGCGTGATTCATCGCGATCTGAAGCCGGCGAATATCATGCTCGACCGGCGGGGCAACGTGGTGGTGATGGATTTCGGTTTGGCGGCGGTGGCGGACCAGTTGCGCGGCGCCGAAGCGCGCAGCGGCACGCCGGCATACATGGCGCCGGAGCAGTTGCGCGGCGAAGAAGTCACGGCCAAGAGCGACATATATGCGCTCGGCATGGTGCTTTACGAAATCTTCACCGGCAAGCGGGCTTACGAAGCCGGGAGCATGGCGGAGCTGATCCGGCTGCAGGAGAGCGCGCACTTTGCCAGCATGACGTCGATCGCGGCGGAGATCGATCCGGCGGTGGATAAAGCCATCCGGCGCTGTCTCGATCCGGACCCCTCCCGGCGTCCGCCGAGCGCGCTGTCGGTGTCGGCGGCGCTGCCGGGCGGCGATCCGCTGGCCGCGGCACTGGCCGCGGGCGAAACACCGTCGCCGGAGCTGGTGGCAGCCTCGGGCAAGACGGAAGGTTTGCCGCTGACCACGTCGATCCCGCTGGCTCTGGGACTGGCGGCGCTGATCATCGCGGTGCCGTTCGCGCGCTACAACGTGGAACTGCACAGCCTGGTGCCGTACGAACTCTCCGCGGATTCGCTGGCAGCCAAAGCGCGCGAGCACGCCGCCGCGTTCGGCTATACGGCGGTGCCGGCGGATCGCAAGTACGACCTGCATTGGGACTGGGACAACATCTCGACAACCAACCAGCACATCCACAGCATGGATGAGGCGCGGCGGCGGTTCCAGGCCGAGTCTCCCTTGGTTCTCGGGTACCGCGAGAGCCCCCAGCCGCTGGTAGCGCTGCCCGATGGGGAGGTGACGGCGGAGAGCCCGGCGCCGCTGGTCTCCGGCATGATCGAAATGTGGCTCAACAGCAGCGGCCAGTTGCGCGACTTTCACGCCGTGCCACCGCAACTCGATCAGGCTGCCGCGCCGCGCGAGCTGGACGTGCAGGCGATCTCGCGGGCGATCGGCATCGACATATCGCAATGGGCGACGACCGCACCGCGCTTCACACCGCTGTACGCATTTGACTGGCAGAAGGCCTGGAAGGGCACACATCCGGTGCTGCATTACGAAATGACCGTGCAAGCCGCCGCCTGGCACGGACGGCTTACAGAGCTGCAAGTGCTATGGCCGTGGAGCAAGCCATGGCGCGAACCCCAATCGCGGACACGGCCCTGGAGTGAAGCGGCACGCGTCCTGGTGGAACGCAACCTTTCGTTGCTGGCATTTCTGTTCTCCGCCCTGCTGGCCGCGCGCAACCTGCGCGCCGGACGCGGCGATCGGCGGGGCGCCTGGCGGCTGGCGGTCGCCTGCTTCATCGTATCGGGCGTGATTTGGGCTTGTGCGACGCATTGGGTGGTGGATCTGGCCATTATGCGAATCGTGAGCGTGAATGCCGCGGATTGGCTGGCTGCGGCCACCCTGCTCTGGCTGTTGTATATCGCCCTGGAACCCGCCGTGCGCGCGCGCTGGCCGCATTCCATTATGACCTGGAGCCGTGTCCTGACGGGCCGGTGGCAGGATGCGCAGGTGGCTGCGCACGTACTTTACGGCGCATTGGTGGGCATCGCGATTGCCGTGGCGTTTCTAGCGGCACAGTGGTGGCAGGCGCATCAAGGTTCCGTTGGCGACGCCGCGGCGTCCGCCGAGGCCGGCAGCGGCGCGGGCGATCTGATTGCGGATGTCCTGTCGCGGGCACTCAGCGGCGTGGAATTCGGGCTGCTGGTGGTATTCGTGTTTTTCTGCTTCCGCACGGTGCTGCGCAAAGATTGGATCGCCTCGGCGGCCGCCGCCATCGTATTCACGCTGGCCGAACATGACGTGTGGCAGAGCCAAAGCCTGCTGAATTTCGTGTTCTTTCTGGCGATCTTCACGCTGCTGGTGTTCGTGCTGCTGCGCCTGGGTCTGGTGGCCACCATCGTATCGATCTTCTTCGTGAACGTGCTGCTGCGGACCCCCGCTCCCCAGACTCTGACCAAGCCGTATGAATGGGCCGTGGTGGCTTATCCGCTGGTCACGCTCGCAGTAGTGGTGTGGGCGTTCTGGCGCACGTCGGGCCGGCAACTATTGGCCGCATCGACGGAGGAGAAATGAGCAGACGTTCAGTTGCATTCTTGAGTTGCTTGCTCGGCAGCCTGGCGACGCTGCCGGCCATCGCGCAGCAGCGCACCGTTGTGTGGAGCGACGAGTTCGACGGCCCTGCCGGCGCCGCGCCCGATTCCGCCAAGTGGGTTTATGACATGGGCGCCAACGGATGGGGAAACAAGGAGTTGGAGAAGTATACCGACAGCCGCGCGAATTCACATCTGGATGGCGAAGGCCACCTGGTGATCGAGGCGCTCGAAACCGCGCCACACAAGTATACTTCGGCGCGCCTCAAGACTCAAGGGAAATTCTCGATCGCGTACGGACGCGTGGAGGCGCGCATCCGCATTCCGTATGGCCAGGGGATCTGGCCGGCGTTCTGGATGCTGGGCGACGACGAGAAGGGCAAAGGATGGCCGGCTTGCGGCGAGATCGACATCATGGAAAACATCGGGAAGGAGCCGGCGGCCGTGCACGGCACCGTGCACGGCCCAGGCTATTCCGGCGCGAAGGCGATCGGTAGACCTTTTGCCATCGAGTCCGGCCGGTTTGCGGACGATTACCATGTGTACGCCGTGGAATGGTCGCCGGAGCGGGTCGAGTTTCTAGTGGATGGCAAGAGCTACCACGTAGTGACGCCGGCGTCGCTGCCGGCGGGCGCCAAGTGGGTATACGATCATCCCTTCTTTCTGATTCTCAACGTGGCGGTAGGCGGCCAGTGGCCGGGCAATCCGGACGAGAGCAGCGTGTTTCCGCAGAAGATGCTGGTGGATTACGTGCGGGTGTACGATTACCAGACGACACGGGAGTAATGCTCGGCGATGCGTTGATCCCTGGTGATCAGGGGAGCGTGGGCGACTTTAGCATTCGCGACGATCATGCGGTCAAACGGGTCCCGAGTCCAGCCTTCCGCGAGCGCAAAGTCCACGACGGTCCGAAAGGGCAGGTCGCAAACACGCAAACCGATGCTGCCTGCCAGTCCATAGATCACAGTAGAAGCGGAAGGCTTCAGGCGGCCGATTTCGTGAAGCATTTCCATTTCCAGGACCGTTGCGGCGGAAGCCATAACGTCGTTGCGTTCAATGGCCTTGCGAGCGTCGCGGCTCAGTTTGCCCGTGTCGGCTAACCAAAGGTAGATCAGAACATGTGTGTCCAGGTAAATCACTTGCGCTTTAGTTCCGACCACTCGCTGGACCAGTCCATGCCAATGATGTCATCCGGGTCGCCGACGAACATACCCGGATGCTTTTTCAACCGAGCCAATTTGCTGGGAGGCTTATCCAGCACGATGCGCAGCACAATTCCCTTGCGGACAACCTCCACCGGCGTTCCCGTTTCAATGACCTCGTCCAGTGTCTTGTAGATGTTCTCTCGCAGCTTCGACGCGGTAATGGGCATGGCCACCCTCCATCTGAAGCATAATACATACGTACGTACGTTGCAACTCGTACGTACGGATCGCGGGGGGAGTATACTTGGCAATTCGCCATGCGCTTCCGCTGGTACATCTGCGGCCTGCTCTTTTTCGCCACTACCATCAACTACGTCGACCGCCAGGTGCTGGGCCTGCTGAAACCGGTGCTCGAAAAGGAACTCGGCTGGCGGGAAGCTCAATACGGCTGGATTGTGTTCGCGTTTCAGTTGGCCTACGCCTGCATGATGCCGCTGGCGGGCCGCCTGATCGATTGGGCAGGCACACGCTTGGGCTACGCCGCGGCCGTCGGCCTGTGGAGCCTGGCCGCCATGTCGCATGCGCTGGCACGTTCGGCCACAGGGTTCGGCATCGCCCGCCTGGGCCTGGGGCTTAGCGAATCTGCCAACTTCCCGGCCGCGATTCGCACGGTGGCGGATTGGTTCCCGCAAGGCGAACGGGCTCTGGCCAATGGCATTTTCAATAGCGGCGCCAATATCGGGGCGATCATCGCGCCGCTCGCGGTGCCCTACCTGGCGATTCATTACGGATGGCGCTGGGCTTTCCTGGCGACTGGGGCAGCCGGCTTTCTGTGGGTGATTCTGTGGTGGACTTCGCTGGGCGGCCGCCGTCCACCGGGCGCGTGCAAACCAGAGGAGGAACAGGCAGCCGCCATTCCAATCCGTGAACTGCTGCGCCGCCCGACTGCGTGGGCGTTCATCTTGGGAAAGTTCCTGACCGACCCGGCGTGGTGGTTCTACCTCTTCTGGCTTCCGGGATTTCTCAACCGCGTGTACGGCCTGGATCTGGCACATTTGGGGCTGCCCATCATCGTGGTTTACCAGGTTTCCACGATCGGCTCCATTGGCGGTGGCTGGATTAACACGGCGCTGCGGCGGCGGGGCTGGAATCCCAATCGCGCACGCGAGGCCGCGCTGCTCATCTGCGCGCTGGCGGTCACGCCGGTCATTCTGGTGGGCTGGACGGGCGGGAACATGTGGCTGGCCGTGGCACTGCTGGGCCTGGCGACTGCCGGGCATCAGGGCTTCTCGGCCAACCTGTACACGCTGCCGTCGGATTGCTTTCCGCACGGCGCGGTGGGTTCGGTGGTGGGTCTCGGCGGATTTGCCGGGTCCGCCGGCGGCATGCTGATCGCGCCTCTGATAGGCTACTGGCTGGATTGGTCGCACGAATTGTACGCACCTTTGTTCGTGATCGCCGGTTCCGTGTATCTGGTGGCCTACCTGGTGATTCACAAGTTGAGCCGCAGGTAACTCACGGCATTGCCATAGCAGATATTCCGGATCATAGGTCCGACTAACTCGTCGCAATCCGGGATTAGTCCGTTCTCTATGTCCCCGCCGATCACGTTACACAGAACACGCCGGAAATACTCATGCCGCGGATAAGACATGAATGACCGCGAATCCGTCAACATGCCCACGAATCTGGAAAGCAGGCCGGTATTCGAGAGGGCGTTGAGCTGCCACTCCATGCCTTCTTTCTGATCGAGAAACCACCAGGCGCCGCCAAACTGTATCTTGCCGGCGATTTGCCCATCCTGAAAGTTGCCGGCCATGGTCGCGAACGCGTAATTGTCCACCGGATTGACGGTATAAATAATCATCTTCGGCAGCGCGTTTTCGCTTTCCAGACGGTCGAGATAGGCGGCCAACGCGGCTACCTGCGGCCAATCGCCGATGGAATCAAAGCCTGTGTCCGGACCCGCCACGCGCAGTTGCCGTGTGTTCGCGCTCCGGTAGGCGCCCAGATGCAGTTGCTTGGTCCAGCCTTTCTCCGCGTCCAACCGGCCAAAAAACAGCATCATGTAGGAGGCAAACTGCTCCTGCTGCGGTGGACTGGCGGCCAGTCCGCGACGCGCCTTCTCAAAGATAGATTCGGCGACCGACTCCGGGCCGAAATCGGCATGGCAGTAACTCAGCCCATGGTCCGAGAGCCGCGCGCCCAGGGCATGAAAATCGTCGTGACGGCGGCGAAGGGCATCGGTGAAGTCGCGCAAACATCCGATCTCCGTGTTGCTGGTGGCCGCCAGACGATCGACCCAAGCGTTAAAGGCCACCGGCAAATGCACGTGCAGCGCCTTGTCGGGACGGAATGCGGGAAAAACGCGGGTGGCGAGATTCGAGGCAGCGATGGTCCGATGGTAGTTCAGATCGTCGGCGGGATCGTCCGTGGTGCACAGGGCAGCCACGCCAAAGCGAGTCAGGATTCCGCGCGCGGTGAGCTCCGTGGTTTGGAGCAGCGCATTGGCCTGCTCCCAAATGCGCGCCGCGCTGCGCGGATCGAGCAATTCGCCGATGCCGAAGTATCGCTGCAACTCCAGATGAGTCCAATGATAGAGCGGATTGCGCAGCGTGTGGGGCACCGTCGCGGCCCATGCCTGGAATTTCTCAAAGGCGCCGGCATCACCCGTGCAATACCGCTCCGCGACTCCGTTGGCGCGCATAGCCCGCCACTTGTAGTGGTCTCCTTCGAGCCAGATTTCAAATAGATTGCGGAATCGCCGGTTCTCGGCTATATCCTTTGGCGGCAGGTGGCAATGATAGTCCAGGATCGGCTCATTTTCCGCGAAATCATGATAGAGCCGCTTTGCCGCCCGGCCGGACAGCAGAAAATCGTCGGTGATGAAAGGCATCCTAGCCTCAAGCATAGCGCGGGGTTTGGCGCGAGCTTTGGCCCGGATGCGACGCGCTTACTCGTAGCGGAGGGCAACCATCGGATCCACACGGGCTGCGGTAAAGGCGGGGCGCAGCGCGGCGCACAAAACTACAACCGCGACCAATCCGCATGCGGCGATGGCCACCCAGGGATCGGTGGGCTTGACGCCGTACAGGGTACTGGCCAGCAGGCGGCGAGCCGCGAAGGCCATCACCCATCCGAGCGGAATGCCCATGGCCGCCTGGAGAGCCACGCGTTTCAAAACCTGGCGGTGCAGGTCTGTTCGAGTGGCGCCAAACGCCACACGCAATCCGAATTCGCGCATACGCCGGCTGACGGCGTAGGAAGTCACGCCGAAAAGGCCGGCCGACGCCAGAAGCAATCCAAGCACGGCCAGCGCCGCGGATGCGCCGGTCATCACGGTCTCCTCTTTGCGCGCGGCGTACATGTGTTGTGACATAGTATGCATGCCGGTCACGATGAATGCCGCGTCCTTCTGCCGCGTCTGGTGACGCACAGCCGCGGCAAGGGCTTCCTGACTGCCCGCCATTTCCAGGAAAATCGTGACCTCGCCCGTCGGCATTTGCGCAAACGGGAAGTAGAAGTACGGTTCGAGGCGCTCCCGCAGGTGATTGGTAGGACCGTCCTCCACCACGCCCACGATCTGGCGGTTGCGCCTGTCCAAGTGAACCCACATACCCAGCGGATTCCGGCCGCTCGCATACCGCCGCACGAATGCCTCGTTCACCATCACTACAAGCGTCGTGTCACGCCCGTCCGACGAACTGAAACCGTGACCGTTGACGATCCGCGCGCCAGTTGTGGCGAAATAGCCGGGACTGACCTGGTCATAGAAGAACGACACTTTGGGCTGGCCCGGCACCTCCAGGTCCACCGCAGCGCCGCCGCCGGACCCGCTCAGCAGCACCCGCCGCGCGTATGCTATCCGCTTTACGCCGGGCAAGCCGGACAATTGTGAAACCAGCGCATCGGCGCGGGTGGCGTACGGCAGCGCCGCATTCCAATATCCGCGCACCAGCAAAATCTTGCGGCCGGGATCCATCGCCGGACGAATGGCACGGATGTTCTGCAGGCTGCGCCAGAGCAGTCCGGACACGCAGGTGACAGCCATTACGAATGCCATTTGCGCGATCACCAGCGCGCTCAGCCAGCGCGACGGTTTGCCGCCTACGGCGGCCTGAATGGAGGGCATCACCCGGCGCTTCCAGGCATCGCTCAACGGGATCATCGTCCCCAAGAGAGCAACCAATACCAGCGCCACGACGCTGAAAGCCAGCGTCCGCGCGTCCACGCCTACATGGAAATCCGTGTAACTCTCGCCGGCATAGAGCAGCGCCGGGACCAGCGCGATCAGCCAACTGGCCAGCACCAGTCCCAGCGCCGTGCCCGTTCCGCAGAGCAGCAGGGTCTCGACGGCGTGCTGGCGCAGCAAATCGCCGCGGCCGGCCCCCAGAGCCAGCCGGATACCGGTCTCGCGCCGCCGCGCTTCGTTATCCATCAGGCGCAGATTGGCCAGGTTGGCCGCCGCCACCAGCAGCACCAGGAACAGCGGGGACATCAGCAGTGCCGCGGTGCTGAGTTTGAACTCGTTCCACGGGGCGACCTTCGCCGTGCGGCCCGGAGCGGGCTCCGCTCCCTCAGCCTGCAGTTGCCGCAGAATGGCATCTTCTTCGCGCTTAGCTTGCTCCGGCGTGACGCCCGGCCGCAGGCGCGCAGTAGCTTCAAAATCGGCCAGTTTGGGGTCCAGATGATCTTTGAAGCCCAGCGCGCCGAAGAATGTCCGCGGCGGCACGAACAGATCCACCAGCACGCCGCGCTGCGTGCCGGAAAATGCCGGCGGGAGGACACCGATGATGCGCAGCGAAGCGCCGCCCACTGCCAACGGGCGTCCGACGATATGCAGATCGCCGCCCAGCGCGGTGCGCCAATAGTGATCGGCGATTACTACGATGCCATCGCTTCCGTCGCCATTGTGGAATACGTCGCCCGCCGCCGCTTTGACGCCCAAGAGATCGAAGTAATTCTCGGAGACACCGGCGGTGATGGGAAAATCGTCGCGATCCGGCAGACGGACTTTGGGTCCCGTGCGGCACTCCGCCAGCACGCCTTTCCAGGTGCGCCCGCGTGCGGCCAAGGCTTGGTATTCGACCCAGGTCAGACTATCGTCGCGCTGCTCACGGTCATGCACGAGCATCCAATGCAAGCGCGCTGGTTCGCGGACGGGCATGTCGCGCAGCCAGCCGGCATCCAGCAGGCTGAAACCGACGGTACAGAAACCAATGGCCAGGCCCAGAGACAAGATCGCCAGCGCGGTGACTCCCGGCCGCCGGGTCAGCGCCCGAACAGCCATGCGCAAATCGCGAGCAACGGCTCCCATGATGCGATGCGTTGGCAATTCGAGGGCCAGACGCGGCGCCAGATTTGCGGCAGGGATTAGCGACCCGGCTGTCCGATTTCGGGAAGAGCTGTGCGCTCCCGCTACAATGTCGTTTCATGCCCCAGCGCCCGGCTTTGCGCGACACGCTCGAATACTGGATGGCACGGGCGGTGGTGGAGACGCTGGCCCGCACGCCATTGGCCGTGGCGCACCGGCTGGCGCGGGTTTATGCGGGCATGCTGGATCTGGCGCTGCCGCGCTTGCGGCGCGTGGCGATGGCCAATCTGGCGATGGCGTTGCCCGGGCTTGGTGAAAGCGAACATCGGCGCATCACCGCAGGCGTTTTCCATTCCATCGCGCGCCTGTTGGTGGCGTTCGCGCGCTTTCCACAAATCAACAGGACGAACGTGGGCGAGTGGATCCGCTACGAAGGATTCGAGCATTTCGAGAACGCCCGGGAGCGCGGATATGGTGTTCTGTTTGCCACCGCGCACCTGGGGAACTGGGAGTTGAGCGCTTTCGCGCACGCGCTGATGACGGCGCCGCTCGATGTGGTGATCCGTCCGCTGGACAATCCCAAGATCGATGCGCTGGTGGAGCGGTACCGGGGGCTTTCGGGTAACCGGTTGATCGGCAAGAAAGAATACGCGCGCGTCATTCTGAAAGCCCTGCATGACAATGAGGCGGTAGGCATTCTGGTGGATCAGAACGCATCGCTGGAAGAGGGCGTGTTCGTGGACTTCTTCGGTGTACCGGCCTGCGCCGGCAGCGGTTTTGCCAAGCTCGCCGCGCATAGCGGGGCGGCGGTCATTCCGGGTTTCGCACTCTGGCAGGCCGATGAACGGAAGTATGTCTTGCGGTTCTATCCCGCGATCGAGGTCACGGGCGATATTGTGCACGATACGCAGGCGCTGCAGAGCCGGCTCGAGGCCGTGATTCGGGAGTATCCGGATCAGTGGTTGTGGATCCACCGGCGGTGGAAGACCCGTCCGCCGGGAGAAAAGCGTATCCGGCCACAGATGAACACCGATGAACCGTCATGGACCGCTGGGGGGCGGCACACAAGAGACGATGAAAACGTGGTAGACGGGTAAAGCTGCAGACAGGGTCGAACATGACTCCCCCTAAGCGGCAGCCGTGCACCGAAAGGAGCAGGCGATGATTGCAGCGGGTTGCAGGCCAGATCGCTTGGCTCCCTTAGAGAGCTGGTATGTCACCCACCGCATCCCGGATACCGGCCCGACCCAGGCCAATCGTCGCGGCCCGAAGAAACGTCAACTCCAACGCGGCGCTACCGAATGAGATGCTGTAAATGACTGAAAGTAGTCCGCTCAATAATTGTTTTCAGAACAACACGGATGTTTTGGGTGTATAAAAGTCTGTGTATGGAAGGCCTGTTTCAAGATGTGCGATATGCCGCGCGCGTGCTTCGCAAGCGCCCCGGCTTCACGGTGGTGGCCACAACGTCGCTGGCGCTGGCGATTGGCGCCAATACGACGATTTTCTCGATTGCCAAACAGCTCTTGTACGAACGGCTGGCGGTGCCGCAAGCGGCCGACCTTCGCCTGCTCACCTGGATGGGCAGCCGCGAGCGCGTGGCGGTGCATAGCGGCTACCGTTACGATGCGCTGCCGGGAGGACTGATCCGCTCCGCAGACTTTTCCTACCCGGTCTACGAACAGCTTAGGGCGCAAAATCGGGTGCTGGGGGATCTGCTGATCTTCCACGTAACCGGAATGAATGCGACGGTCGGGGAAGATGCGCAACGGGTGGGCGCGCATGAGGTTTCGGGCAACTACTACACGGTTTTGGGCGTGCAGCCGCAATTGGGCCGCGGCATCGCACCGCGGGACGATACGGCAGCCAGCCAGCCCGTGGCGGTGATCAGCGACGAGTTCTGGACGCGGGAGTTCGGACGGTCGCCGACGGTGCTGGGGCAGTGGATCCGGCTCAACGATGTTCCAGTGATGATTATCGGAGTGAATCCCAAGAGTTTTACAGGCGCGGAGAGCACTCTGCCCGCGGAGACTCCGGCGGTGATTGTCCCGCTGGCGCAGGGGCCCAGGCTGACGCCGACTTCCGACGGCACGAAAGCGCTGGCGGATGCGGCGGAATGGGGCGGGTTGAATATCCTGGGCCGGACGAAGGCGGGGGTAAGCGACAACGCGGCGCAGGCGGCACTGGATACGCAACTCTCCGCAATCGTGCGCGGAACGATGCCGGTGCGTAGAGGCGAAGAGATGCCCAGGCTTCGACTGCGCGACGGCAGCCGGGGCCTTTTCGGCCAGGAACAAATCTTCGCCACGCCCCTGTCGGTGCTGATGATGTTCGTGGGGCTGGTGATTCTGCTGGCGTGCGCCAACATCGCGAATCTGATGCTGGCGCGCGGCGCACAGCGGCAACGGGAGATGAGCGTGCGGCTGGCGCTGGGCGCGGGGCGCGCACGGATTCTGCGGCAGACGCTAGTGGAGAGCCTGCTGCTAGCCGCGATCGGCGGGGCCAGCGGACTGGCGGTGGGGTATTGGGGCCGCACGGCAATTCCGCGGCTAACGCAGAACGTTTGGGAGCTGGGGACGTTTCCGGCACACTTCGATTGGCCGGTGTTCGCCTTTACGGCGGCAGTGACGATCGTGACGGGTGTTTTATTCGGGCTGGCGCCGGCGCTGGCCGCCACGCGCGCGGACGTCACGCACGGATTAAAAGAAGGCGGACGAACGGCAACGCGGAGGCGCAGAGGCTTCGCCGGCAAGGCGGTGGCCGGATTTCAGATCGCGCTCTCCACACTGCTGGTGATCGGCGCGGGCCTGTTTGTGCGGTCGCTGGCAGGGCTCAGCGCGGTGAACCCCGGATTCCGCACGGACCATCTGCTGCTGGCGCAAATCGTGCTGCCGCAGAATCGCTACCCGGCAGGCGCGAATGTGGCGTTTCATCAGCGGATGGAGCAGGCGATCGCGGCGCTGCCGGGAGTGGGGCGCGCTTCCGCCGGAGAATATGCGTATCTCTCCGACGACTTATCGGATCTGGATTTTTTGCCGGAAGGCGAGGCGCGAGATCCGGGCCGGCATCAGTCGGAAGCCTACAACGCCGTGGGCGTACACTTTTTCGAAACGCTGGGTATCCCGATGGTGGCGGGGCGGGCATTTGGGGACGGGGATACAGCCACCTCGCCGAAGGTGGGAATCATCAACCAGAGCCTGGCCAAGACGCGATTCCCCAATCAGAATCCGATCGGCAGGAGATTTTTCGCCGGCACGTATGGCGGGTACGGCGATGTACTAACCAGCCTTCCGATCGAGATTGTGGGAGTCTGCGGCGACACTCTGCAGGCCGATCTACACGGACAGGCGCCACCGCAGTTTTTCATTCCGTACATACAACAAACATCGATACGACGTCTGAATTACGAGATTCGCACACGGACGAAGCCGGAAGCGATGGTACGTGCGTTGCGCGGCATGCTGCACGCGGCAGATGCGGAACTTCCGTTGGTGAATGTGCGGACCCAGGAGGAACAAATCGCTGCGGACCTGGAGGAGGAACGGCTGTTCGTCGCGCTGACTTCCAGCTTCGGCATGCTGGCTTTGGTGCTGGCGTCGGTGGGGATTTACGGGGTGATGGCGTATTCGGTGACGCAGCGGACCAACGAGATCGGCATCCGGCTGACGCTGGGGGCGATCCCGCGGCAGGTGGTGGGCATGGTGCTGCGGGAAGCCGGGTGGCTTTCGGG
>JBEKYC010000031.1:0-73138 GCA_049511415.1 Bryobacteraceae bacterium
GAGAACCGCTCGCTGCTGCAGGTGCGCCTGGAAGACGCCGTGGAAAGCGAAGAGATTTTTTCCACGCTGATGGGCGAAGACGTGGAAAGCCGGCGGAAGTTTATCGAGGACAACGCGCTGGATGTCAAGAATTTGGACGTGTGATGCGCTCGACCGCGATCATCGAACGGGAAGACGACGGCTTCGTGTCACACTGCCCGGAGCTCGATATTGCGAGCCAGGGTTCATCGATTGAAGACGCCCGTGCGAACCTGACTGAAGCGCTCAAGTTGTTCTTCGAGACGGCTGACCCATCGGAAGTTGGGCGCCGGTTCCATAGCGAGAGCTACAACCCAGACGACCCCGGCACGTCCGTCCTCGACGCCGGCTAAAAGCCCTTCCCTATTCCCAGCACACCCCGGCCTATCCGGCCGATGAGATCTATTGAACCGGACTAAATGGTCCGTAAAGCGAGGATCTCATCATGCATCTACGCCGCTCCTGCGCCACGCTTGTAGTACTCACCTGTGCCCTGCTGGCCGTCTCCGCCTCCGCCCAAAGCGACCGCATCATCGGTCCCATCGACCATTACCGGACAGTCCCGGTGCTGGGCCATCTGGAACCCTTGGCCCGAGCCGAGTTCGATCGTGGCGCCGTGGCGCCGGATTTCGCACTCCGCGGCATGACCCTGCTGATCCGCCGCACCGCCGCGCAGCAGCAGGATTTGAACCAGTTGCTCGCCGCGCAGCAAAATCCGCTCTCGCCGCTATTCCATCAATGGCTCACTCCCGAGCAGTTCGCCGATCGCTTCGGCGCCAGCCCCCACGATATCGAGACGCTGCGCCAGTGGCTGGAGAGCCAGGGCTTTCAGATCCGCGCGGTCGCCCGCGGGCGAATGTTCATCCGCTTTGACGGCACGATCCAACAGGTGCGCAGCGCCTTCGGAACCGGCATGCATTATTACTCGGTCAACGGCGTCCGGCACTATGCCAATACGGGCGAGCCGATGCTTCCCGCCAACCTGGCGCCCCTGGTGCTGGCCATCCGCGGCCTGGATGATTTCGGTCCCCATCCGCATTTTGTGAAGTTTCCGCTCCGCCAGGCTGCCACTCCCGGCTACACGTTTGGCGCCGGTTATCATGCGCTGGCTCCCGGCGATCTATATACCATCTACGACGTCACCGCCAGTTACGGCTGGGGATGGAAGGGCGCGGGAGAGACCATCGTAGTGATCGACGCCAGCGATATCACGGCCTCGGACCTGGCCCTCTACCGCACCACCTTCGGCCTGTCGTCCACAACGCTCCAGGTGGTCCATCCGGATGCCGATCCCGGAATCACTACAGACGGATGGGCCACCGAAGCCACCATGGATTTGGAATTGGCGAGCGCCATGGCGCCCAGCGCCCAGCTCGTGCTGGACGCCGATGCCAACGTCTGGAACGCCATGCTGGATGCCGTGGATAACTACCGCGGACAGATCGTGTCCATGAGCTTCGGCGCCTGCGAGCTGGAGGTCTCTTCCTCTACCGCCGACAGCTATCAGGCCGCCGGGCTGCAGGCCAACGCGGAAGGCATTACCCTGATCGCCTCTTCCGGCGACTCCGGTGGAGCGGGTTGCGACGCCGACGGGTCTTCCGTGCCGGTTCCCCAAACACCTGGGGCATCCGTGCAGTTGCCGGCGTCCCTCCCGCAAGTCACCGCTTTGGGGGGCACCGAGTTCAACGAGGGCATCGGTTCTTATTGGGGATCCACGAATGGGTCGACCGGAGGCAGCGCTACGGGCTACATTCCCGAGGTGGTCTGGAACGACATCGGGGCTCTGAACGCGCTCTACGCCGGCGGCGGGGGTGTCAGCAAGTTCTTTACAAAGCCTGGCTGGCAGTCGGGCACGGGGGTTCCGAGTGACGGATATCGCGATGTGCCGGATGTATCGCTGGCCGCTTCCGCCAGCCACGATGGATACGTCATCGCGATCAACGGGTCCCTGAGCACCGCCGGGAACTCGCCTTGGGCGGTAGGCGGCACTTCCGCTTCGGCGCCCCTGTTCGCCGGGATCGTGGCCGTGTTGAACTCCGGCGTCTACGACGATAGCAGCGGCAACATCAATTCGATCCTGTATGCCATTGCTGCCGGCAGCAACGGCTCGAAGGCTTTCCACGACATCACGTCCGGAGACAACCGGGTCGCATGGTCGGGCGGCTTCTATGGATACTACGCCACGGCCGGCTATGACCTGGCCACCGGCCTGGGGTCGGTCGATGTCGCCCAACTCAACAAGGAGTGGGCCAGCTTTACCACCGCTCCCGGCATCTCTTCCGTTTCCCCATCGACGGCCACGCCGGGCTCCGGCAATGCGCTTCCGATAACCGTCTCGGGCACGCGATTCCAGAGCGGCGACTTCGTGCAGTGGACCTTCGGCTCCGAAACCACCACGCTGGCGTCTACGTATGTGAACTCAAGTTCCATGACGGCCACCGTGCCGGCGTCCCTTCTCCAAGGCGGCGGCACGGCTCACATCCAGGTGGTCAACGGGAGCGGCCTCTATTCCAATCCGTATTCCTTCACCCTCACCGCCGCCACCATCGCCAGCCTGAGCCCGACATCGGCCAGCGTCAACGGCAAAGCATTTACCCTGACGGTGAACGGCACCGGCTTTGTCTCCAGCGCGACGATTATGTGGAATTCGACGCCCGTCACCACCACCTTTGCGAGCGCGACCAAGCTCACCGGGGCCGTTACCCAGGCGATGCTCGCCAGTGCGGGCGAAGTGGCGATCACGGTGGTGGACGGCAACGAGGGTACCTCGGCCGCCAGCTACTTTGATATCCAGGCTGTAACGCCCACTATTACCAGTCTCAGCCCCAACTCGGCCGCCGCCGGAGGTAACGGCTTCACGCTCACGGTTACTGGCACGAATTATAGCCAGCAGTCCACCGTCATGTGGGGCTCCACGCCGCTTACAACCACTTACAGCAGCGCGACCAAGCTGACTGCCGCGGTCACCAGCTCGCAACTTGCTGCGGCTGGTGCGGTGCACGTCACCGTCGAGGACCAGATGACTTCCTCGGCCAGCACCTTCACGGTTGATGGTCCCGCCATCACTGCCCTGAATCCCAAGACGATTGCCGCGGGAGCGCCCAACACCACGCTCACCGTGACCGGAACGAGCTTCGTGCCCGGCACGTCCGCCGGCTCGGTGCCGTACATCGGAACTACGCCGCTCACGGTGACGGCAGCCACTGCGACCTCCATCACCGCCACCCTCCCCAGCAGCCTGCTATCGAGCGCCGGAACATTGAGCGTGACGGTGCAGAATCCCAACGACTCGGCGACTTCGTCAGCTTCGAGCCTCACGGTCGCAGCCCCCGTGATCACCACCCTCAATCCCAAAACGATCGCCGCGGGAGCACCCAGCACCACGCTGACCATCACCGGTACCAATTTCGTACCCGGCACGACCGCCGGCTCGGTTCCCTACATAGGAACTACGGCGCTCACGGTGACATCCGCCAGCGCGACCTCCATCGTCGCCACCATCCCCAGCAGTCTGCTATCCAGCGCCGGGAGTTTGAGTGTGACGGTGCAAAATCCCAACGCCTCGGCCACCTCGTCACCTTCGAGCCTGTCCGTCGCAGCCCCCGTGATCACCACCCTCAATCCCAAGACGATCGCCGCCGGAGCACCGAGCACGACCCTGACCGTCACCGGCACCAATTTCGTCCCCGGCACGACCGCCGGCTCGGTGCCCTACGTCGGAACTACGGCGCTCACGGTGACATCCGCGAGCGCGACGTCCATCGTCGCCACCATCCCCAGCAGTCTGCTATCGAGCGCCGGGCCCTTGAGTGTCACGGTGCAAAATCCCAATGCCTCGGCCACCTCAACGGCTTCGAGCATCACGGTCGCAGCGCCGATAATCACCGCCCTGAGTCCCAAGACGATTGCCGCGGGAGCATCCAGCACCACGCTGACCGTCACCGGCACGAACTTCGTCCCCGGCACGAGCGCCGGATCGGTGGTCTACATCGGAACCACCGCGCTCACGGTCACCGCCGCCACCGCCACATCCATCACCGCCACCATCCCTAGCAGCCTGCTGTCGAGCGTGGGAGCCTTGAGTGTCACCGTGCAGAATCCCAGCGATTCGGCCACCTCTACGGCGGCGAGCATAACCGTGGCAGCCCCCACCATTACCACTCTGACACCCAAAACTATAGCGGCGGGAGCCTCCGCTACCACCCTCACCGTGACCGGCACGAATTTCATCCCCGGCACGACCGCCGGATCGGTGGTCTACATCGGAACCACCGCGCTCACGGTCACCGCCGCCACCGCCACATCCATCACCGCCACCATCCCCAGCAGCTTGCTGTCGAGCGTCGGGACGTTGAGTGTGACCGTGCAGAATCCCAACGACTCGGCCACTTCAACGGCCTCCAGCATAACGCTCGCGGCGCCCACGATCACCGCCTTGAATCCCAAGACCATAGCGGCGGGAGCCTCCGCCACCACCCTCACCGTGACCGGCACGAACTTCGTCCCCGGCACGAGCGCCGGATCGGTGGTCTACGTTGGAACCACCGCGCTCACGGTCACCGCCGCCACCGCCACGTCCATCACCGCGACCATCCCCAGCACGCTGCTGTCGAGCGTCGGAACGTTGAGCGTCACCGTGCAAAATCCCAGCGACTCGGCCACTTCAACAGCCTCGAACCTGACGGTAGCAGCGCCGGCCATCACGGCCCTGACTCCCAAGACGATTACCGCGGGCGCATCCGCCACCACCCTGACTGTGACCGGCACGAACTTCGTCCCCGGCACGTCCGCCGGATCGGTGGTCTACATCGGAACCACCGCGCTTACGGTCACCGCCGCCAGCGCCACATCCATCACCGCCACCATTCCTAGCAGCCTGCTGTCGAGCGCCGGTGATCTGAGTGTGACCGTGCAAAATCCCAACGACGACGCCGCTTCGTCGGCGTTCACCTTGCCCGTTGTCTCGCACTGAGGTTCACTTGCGCATCGCTGCCTGGACTGGCGCCGGCCCCGCCGGCGCGTCCAGGTACTCGATCCATCCGTCCATCATTTCCATTTCGCTGGCTTCGCCCCAACGCACCACCTTGCTCGGGTCCGGATTCAGAGGATTGTTCGCGGAGTTGTCGAAATGCGAAATGATGGCCAGGCGCGTGCCCTTGGGAATAAACTTCGGCGCCGCCATGCGATAAGTGATCTGCCAGTTGAAATTGTAATGCGGCACGGAAAGCAACGTCTCTTTGCGACCGTCCGGATAGGTGACCTCGAAACGCGCGTCCTTCCCGCGCAGATGCATGTGCGGCGTCAGGCTGGTCACATACAGGTCTTGCTTGAACGTGTGGCACTCGGTCACTTCCACATTCCCGTCCCCGGCCGGGATGCGAAAGAAATAGTTCGATAGATCTACCCGCTTGGCCACCTGCCGGGGCGGTCCCGGCGCGAAGATCAGGCCGACCGACGTGACGTCCACCTCCGGTTTTTTGGTCGCCTTCGAGTAATGAATCTGAAAGCCCAGCGTCGATCCAGCGGGTATCTTGCGCGCCGTGCCTTCCGGATAAACGTCTGGCTCGCGCCCCGGCAGGTACGAGCTGATTAGTCCCCAGCTCCCGAAGTTCTCGTCGCGCGGCTTCTCGCCCGGCCAGTAGGAATTGTCGTCCACCACACACCCGTCGTCGATCACCGGGGCTTCATAGCGCATCCACGACAGCTTGCCTTCCTTCACGCGCAGCCATTCCCGGTAAGCTCCCTCCGGATCGGGCGCATCCTCTTTCTTGGCGGCAGCCGCTTTGGGCTTAGCCGGTGCGTTGACGAAAACGTGCGCGTGATGCACAATCCTGCGATTGCCCGGCCGCAGCTCGGCCGCCACGATCCATCTGTCCTCTGTGAAGTTCGTGGGCACGGTGAAATATTCATACTCGTCCGGCCCGTCGGCGGTGAGGGTGTGTGGCGGAATCGAGATAATGACGTCCGGCTTGCCGATGCGCCAGTCCGTCGAGAATGCCGGGGCCGCCGGCAGACGCGCCGGATCACCCTCCGGAGCGCCTGCATCCGCCCAGGCCTTGATGGCGGCGATTTCGCTCTCCCGCAGGCTCCAGTCATTCGACCATTTCCCATATTGCGGATCCGCCTTCCACGGCGGCATCTGTTTGGTAAGCACGGCCTCGCGAATGGCCGCGGCCCACGGACGGGTCTCTCTATAAGTCAGCAGCGCCATCGGCGCGACGTCGTTGGCATGGTGACATGTCGCGCAGTGCTTGTACAGAATGGGCGCGACGTCGCTATAAGTAACCGGGGCGCCGATGAGCGGCGAGGTGCAGGCGCACAAGCCCGCTACGGACAACCATCGCAGCTTCCTCATTTTGCCCTCCGCGTGATATTGGTAGGCACGGGCAGATTCGAACTGCCGACCTGTCGCTTAGGAGGCGACCGCTCTATCCATCTGAGCTACGTGCCCGCGATCCCTCTTATTATATCGTTGCGTGGTAGCGCTTCAAGCCTTTGCAGCCGATATCGCTCCGGTAATGCATACCATCGAAGTGGATGAGCCGCGCGGCGGCGTAAGCGTTGCCGATGGCGGCGGCCAGATCCTCGCCGGATGCCGTTACCCCTAAAACGCGTCCTCCTGAGGTTTCCAGCCCGCCCGTTCCCTGACGCGTGCCCGCGTGGAAGACCGTGGCCCCGGTGTCCTCGGCGTCGGCGATGCCCCGGATCGGCATGCCCGTGGTGAACGTTCCCGGATACCCGCCCGAGGCCAGCACCACGCATACCGACGGTCCGGCTTTCCACTCCAAAGGCTGCTCCGGCAGCCGCCCATGCGCCGCGGCCAAAAGCGCCGGAGCCAAATCGGTCTGCAGGCGATGCAGGATCGGTTGCGTCTCGGGGTCGCCCAGTCTTACGTTGAACTCTAGAACCTTCGGACCGTCGGCGGTCATCATCAGGCCCGCGTAGAGGAAGCCGGTAAATCCGGTCGCCGCCACGGTGGGACGGATGACGTGTTCCATAATGTTGTCGCACTGCGCGCGCGTCAGGATGCGCGTATCGCAGTACGCGCCCATGCCGCCCGTATTGGGTCCCGTGTCGCCGTCCCAAACGGCTTTATGATCCTGCGTCGGCGCCAGCGGCACTACGTGGCGCCCGTCGCTCAGCACAATGAAGCTGACCTCTTCGCCTGTTAGGAATTCTTCAATCACGAATGGCGGACGCAGCGACTCCAAAGCGGCTTGCGCCGTGGCCCGATCCTCGGCCACCACCACACCCTTGCCCGCCGCTAGCCCGTCGGCTTTGATCACCACCGGGAAAGTGAAACCGTCGAGCGCCACCCGCGCCGCGGCCACATCCGGCGCCGTGGCGAACGCAGCGGTAGGAATGTTGCTCTGTTGCAAAAAGTGCTTTGCAAAAATCTTGCTGCCCTCCAACCGCGCCGCTGCCGCAGTGGGTCCGAAGATGGCCCGCCCCCGCGCGTGGAACGCATCCACCACGCCGGCCACCAGCGGCGCCTCCGGTCCGACCACGGTCAGATCCGCATCCACCGCTTCAGCCGCCGCCAGGTACGCGTCCGGCGATCCGTCTCCCGCCGGCAGGCACTCGCCAAGCTGCGCGATACCCGGATTGCCCGGCGTGGCGTAAACCCGCTCCACCTCGGGACTCTGCGCCAGGCGCCACGCCAGCGCGTGCTCCCGTCCGCCGCCGCCGATAATCAGCACTCTCATAGCCGATACAATGGTATCAATGCACGAGCAGTACGAGGTGGTGGTGATCGGTGCGGGACACGCGGGATGCGAGGCCGCGCGAGCCTGCGCCCGCATGGGTCTCAAGACCGCCATGGTCACCATGAACCTGGACCTGATCGCGCAGATGTCCTGCAATCCCGCCATTGGCGGCATCGCCAAGGGCCACCTGGTGCGCGAAATCGACGCGCTGGGCGGCGTCATGGGGGAGGTGGCGGATGCCGTCGGCATCCAGTTCCGCCTACTCAATACCAGCCGCGGACCGGCGGTCTGGTCGCCGCGCGCCCAGTGCGACAAGAAGATGTACCGCGTCCGCATGCGCGAACTCTTGGAGCGCGAGCCCAATCTGCGCATCAAACAGGCCGAAGTCGCCGCCCTCGAAATGAGCGCCGCTCCCCAGCGCCGCGTGACCGGTGTCCGCCTGCGCGACGGGCGCTCGCTCAGCGCCGGCGCGGTCATCGTGACCACCGGAACATTCTTGAACGGCCTGGCGCATGTCGGCGAAATGCAGTATAGTTGCGGCCGTAACGGCGAGGCGCCCTCCCACCTTCTGGCCGAGCAATTCCGTTCCTTCGGTTTGCAATGGACCCGTCTGAAGACCGGCACCCCCCCGCGGCTGGACGCCCGTTCCATCGATTGGCGCCGCTTCGAGCCCCAACCCGGCGATGCCGACCCGACGCCGTTCTCGTTCCTCACCGCGAAAATCGACCGCCCCCAGGTCAGTTGCCACATCGGCTATACCACCGAAGAGACCCACCGCATCTTGCGCGAGGCCATCCCGCGCTCCCCTTTGTACAGCGGCCAAATCGAGGGCGTCGGCCCGCGCTACTGCCCGTCCATTGAGGACAAAGTCGTAAAATTCCCGGATAAGATCCGGCACCAGATTTTCCTGGAGCCGGAGGGTCTGGACACTAACGAAATCTACGTGAATGGTATGTCCACCAGCATGC
Source organism: Bryobacteraceae bacterium (assembly GCA_049511415.1). GTDB lineage: Bacteria > Acidobacteriota > Terriglobia > Bryobacterales > Bryobacteraceae > Bog-159. The sequence goes on from JBEKYC010000031.1 coordinate 8,693, forward strand.
CGATCGACGTCCAGGCCGCCATGGTTGCGTCTGTGCCCGGTCTGGAACAGGCCGAAATGATCCGCCCCGGTTACGCCATCGAATACGATGCCATCGATCCGCGCGAGCTGGACCACAGGCTCGAGGTCAAAGCCATCCCGGGCCTGTATCTCGCCGGCCAGATTAATGGCACCTCCGGATACGAAGAGGCCGGCTGCCAGGGCCTTGTCGCCGGAATTAATGCCGCCTGCGCGATACGCGGGATCGAGCCTATGATCATCGGCCGCGCCGAAGGATACACCGGCATCCTGATCGACGACCTGATCAGCAAGGGCGCCGACGAGCCGTACCGCATGTTCACATCCCGGGCTGAATTCCGTCTGCATCTCCGTATTGACAACGCGGACGAGCGCTTGACGCCCATGGGCCGCCGCGTCGGCCTCGTCACTGACGACCGTTGGGAGTTGTTCGAGCGTAAGCAGCAGCAGAAGAAGATTCTGACGCAGTCCCTGCAATCGCACCGCTACGGGCAGTGGTTAAAGCGGCCGGAAGCTACCATGGGTGAGATTCTGCCATGGATCCGTGAGATTTTGGGTGACGAGCCGCTCCGCGGTGTTCTAACCACGGTTGAAACCGGGATCAAGTACAGCGGCTATATGGCCCAGCAGGATCGCCAGATCGAACGCCTGAAAGACTCGGAACGCCGTCCGATTCCCGAATCGTTCGGATTCGGTGCCGTGCCGGGTCTCTCCCGCGAGGTTCAGGAGAAATTGGAACGTGTACGCCCCGCCACACTGGGCCAGGCCGCTCGAATCCCCGGCGTCACGCCCGCTGCCGTCGCCATTCTGGATGTGTATCTGAGTCTGGCGCATGCCTAGCTTTTCTGAAGTCCTGCAATCGAAGTTCGCCGGGTTAGCTGCACTCTCGCCGGCTCAGATTGAGCTCCTGCTTGCCCATTATGAGTTGCTGAATCGCTGGAACCGTTCGCTGAACCTGACTAGCATCCGCACGTTGGAAGAAGCCGTGGAGCGCCACTACTGCGAGTCCCTATTCGCCGCAATCCAGCTTCCTGAGCAAGGCACCATAGCAGATATAGGCTCCGGTGCTGGCTTTCCCGGTATTCCGATCGCTATCATGCGGCCGAAATGTGCCGTGGCTCTGATTGAATCTCATCAACGCAAAGCCGCCTTCCTCAAGGAGGCCTCCCGTGGCCTCCGTAACGTGCGCGTACTGGCGCGACGTGCCGAAGATCTATTAGAATCATTCGATTGGGTGGTTTCGCGGGCCGTTCGGTATAAAGATATCGCGCCTACCATACGGCAATTGGCGTCGAACGCGGAACTGCTAACCGGCGAAGCCCAGGAATCCGAGATGCCCGAGTTCGCCTGGCAACAGCCGATTCTGCTCCCATGGGGCGATCACCGCCATCTCTGGATCGGGCGGAGCAGGTTTCACGTGGAACGTTAGTAAGGGGGTTGGTTTCACGTGAAACGAAGGCACTTTCGGGTGAAACGACGAAGATTCGTGATAGCATGGCCCCTTGGGCACAATCCTCGCCATCACCAACCAGAAAGGTGGAGTCGGTAAGACAACCACCGCCATCAATCTCGCGGCCGCCCTCGCCGCCAACGATCTTCGCGTCCTGGTGATCGACTCCGACCCCCAAGGAAACGCCACCACCGGCCTCGGTGGAACTAAAGACCCGTCCCGCGCCAGTCTTTACCAGATTCTCCTCGGTAACGCCGAAGTCGCCGAAGCCATCGTCCACACCTCCTTCGAAGGCCTCGACCTCGTACCCGGCGACAAGAACCTCGTCGGCGCCAATCTTGAACTAGTCGATACCCCACGCCGCGAATTCCGCCTCCGCGAAAAAGCCAACGCCACCCGCCCGCTTTACGACTTCATCATTATCGATTGCCCACCAGCCCTCGATCTCCTGACCCTCAACGCCCTCATCGCCGCTGACGCCGTCCTCATTCCTATTCAGTGCGAATTCTTCGCCCTCGAGGGCATCTCCGAACTCATGGACACCATCGAGCGCATCCGGGACTCCTTCGGCCACAACATCCGTATCGAAGGCATCCTGCTCACCATGTTCGACGACCGCACCAACCTCACCCGCCAGGTCGCCAACGATCTGCGCGATTTCTTCCGCGATCAGGTCTTCGAAACCGTCATCCCCCGAAGCATCCGCCTGGCCGAAGCTCCCAGTCACGGCCAGACCATCCTGGCCTACGACGTCCGCTCCCGCGGCTCCGAAAGTTATATCCGCCTCGCTAAGGAAATTCTGGACCATGAACAAAAACGTGGAAACCCCGCGCAGAGCCCTGGGCAAGGGACTGAGCGCGCTCCTGCCGACCAGGCCGACACCCCAACCCGCGACTGACCTGCCCCACTCCGGCGAAGAGGTCGCGCTGCTCGCTATCGACGCCATCGATCCCAATCCGCTGCAGCCCCGGCGCATCTTCCATCACGACCGCATAGAAGAACTCGCCCAATCCATCCGCGCCAACGGCATCATCCAGCCGCTGGTCGTCCGCCGCCGCGCCGAACGCTATCAACTCGTCGCCGGCGAGCGCCGCTGGCGCGCCGCCAAAATCGCTGGCGTCGAACGCGTGCCGGCCGTGATCCAGGACATCGCCGACGATCGCCTCCTCGAAATTACCCTCATCGAGAACATCCAACGCGAAGACCTGAACCCCATCGAAACCGCCCAGGCCTTCGACCGCCTCTGCCGCGAACTGCAATTGAGTCACGAAGAGGTCGGCAACCGCACGGGGAAAGACCGCTCCACCATCACCAACCTCATCCGCCTCCTGCAGCTCCCCTCCGACCTCCAACAGTTGATCGGCGAGAAGCGCTTGTCCGCCGGACATGCCCGCTGCCTGCTCACACTGCCTACCCCTGAACTGCAGCGCCAGGTCGCGGAAAAGGCCATAGCCCAGGGTTGGAACGTGCGCCAAACCGAGCGCCTCACCCAAAAGCTATTGGAAGACCGCAAGCCGAAGTCCGTGGATCAAGTCCAGGACCCCAACGTCAAGGCGGCAATAGAAGAGTTGGAGCGTGTCCTCGGAACCAAAGTTAGAATCGTCGAGCGCGCCCGCCAGAAAGGCCGCATCGAAATCGATTATTACTCCACCGACGACCTCGACCGCATCTATTCTACAATTGTCGGAGAAACTCACTAACTATTTCAATATCTGTAAGATAGAAGACAATTCCCCGCGAATCATCGCCAGCGGATCAGGCGTGAACAAGTCCCTCTGTTGCCGCTCTGGTCCCTTTGCCTTCCCGCCTTTGGCCTCGCTCTGCAGAGTTTGCCGCGCGCCCTCGATCGTGTACCGCTTCTCGTAAAGCAGGTGCTTGATCTTCAGCAGCAGTTCCACGTCCTTGCGCCGGTAAAGCCGGTGCCCCGTCCCCGATTTCTTCGGCGCCAGGCTCGGGAATTCCGTCTCCCAGTACCGCAGAACATAAGGCTCCACCCCCAGTAAACCGGCCACTTCGCCGATTCTGAAATACAGCTTGTCCGGGATTTCAGGGGTCTCCTGGGGTACGGCCGGGTCTGTCATCAGTCTCCCGTCATCCTACCCTACTGCGCACGGATTGTCACGATCATCGGCCGGCCAGCCGGCTCATTCCTCCCGTAACGCAGCTAATGGATCGATCCGCACCGCCTGGCGCGCCGGCAAGTACGCCGCGATCGTTGCCACCGCCACCAGCACCAGACAAGCGCTGCCCAAAGTCACCGGATCGGTAGGCGTCAACCCGAAAAGCATGGCACGCACGAACCGCCCGCATACTAAAGCGCCGCCCAACCCCACCACAATCCCCGCGCCAAGCAACCCCGCCGTCTCGCCCAGAATCAGCCGGACCACCGCCCCCGGACTCGAACCCAGCGCCATCCGAATGCCGATCTCGCTGCGCCGCCGCGTCACCGCATAAGCCATCACGCCATACAATCCCAGGCTCGCCAGTATCAGCGCCAGCACGCCGAAGATCGATGCCAGCCGTGCCACCAGCCGCTCTTGCAGCAGTGAATCGTCGATCTGCGTCGCAAGCAGCCGGAAATCCAGCCCAATCCTTGGATCGGCAGCCCGCGCCGCTTCCTTTACCCGCGCGATCACATCCCCCATCGGACCCTGAAAGCGCACCTCGCACCAGTAGAAAACCGCCGGATTCTGCGTGATCGGCACATAAATCGTGGGCGGAGCCTCCCGCTTCAGGCTTCTGTATTTCGCGTCCTTCACCACGCCCACGATCTCCGCCACCATCTCCGGGCGCTTCTCAAACGCCGGCTCCCGATAGCGTTCGCCCAGTGGACTCTTCCCGGGAAAGAACATCCGCGCCGCTGTCTCGTTGACCACCGCGATCCGTGGCGCATGCAACGTGTCCCGCTGCGCGAAGTCCCGGCCCGCCAACAGCGGTGTCCCCATCGTCTCGAAAAAGCCCGGCGAAACCGTGTTGAACCAGCTATGCACTTTCCGCCAACCTTCGCCGGACGCGCTCACCTCCAAGTCACCCATCCACGCGATCTGGCCGATCGGTGTAGCTGCCGAAGCCGCCGCGGCCCGTACTCCCGGCAGCTCCCGCAACCGCTCCAGCAGTTGCCCCGACATCGCATATTGGCGTTCCGGCGAATAACCCGTCAGGTGCCAATCCGGTCGCACCAGCAGCAAATGATCGCCCCGGAAACCCATGTCCTGCGTCAGCAGCGCGTGCAGGCTGCGCACGAAAAGCCCCGCCCCGATCGCCAGCAGCAGCGAAATCGCCACCTGCGCGCTCACCAGCACGCGGCCAAATCCCAACCGCTGCCGCGAATCCGTCAGCCCGCGCGTGCCCTCCTTCAAAGCGGATCGCGCCGCCGGCCGGGTCGCGCGCAGCGCCGGCGCCAGGCCGCACAGCACTCCCGTGAGCACCGCCAGTCCCGCCGTGAAAGCCAGCACCCGCCAATCCGGCGACAAATTCATGAAGCCGCGCTGCCACGAAGGCGATATCCAGGCCACCATCACGCCGCTCGCCCACCGCGCCATTACCACCCCCAGCGCCGCGCCGCTCAGCGACAGAATCAGACTCTCCGTGATAAGCAACCGGACCAGCCGTCCCCGGCTCGCGCCCAAAGCCAGCCGCACCGCCACCTCGCGGCCGCGTGCTCCCGCGCGTGCCAGCAGCAGATTGGCCAGATTCGAGCACGCCATCAGCAATACCAGCCCGACCATCGCCATCAGCAGAATCAGCGACGCGCCGTACTCGCCGCGCAAATACGACATCCCGCGCCCGGCAGGCTTCAACACCATGTACGGCGGCTTCCGCGGATCGTCCGGAAACAAGCCATGGAATATCGGCGGCATCCACACATCCAGCCGCGCCGACGCCCGCCGTAAGTCCACGCCCGGCTTCAGCCGCCCGAAGATCGTCAACCACCAATAGTGCTGTCCGTCCATGTACGGGCCGTCAGGGTGAAATAACGGCTCGCACGCGATCGGCACCGCCACCTCGAACATCTCGCCCACGTACGTGCCGAAGAAGCCGCGCTCAATCACTCCGATAATCTCGAACACATGATTATCCAGCCGGATCGTGCGGCCCACAATGTTCCGATCGCCCGCATAGTGCCTCTGCCAGAAGTCGTAGCTCAGCACCGCCACAGGCGCCGCGCCCCGCTGATCGTCCGCCTCGTTGATCCCGCGCCCTAGCCGCGCCCTGACGCCCAGCGTGGCAAAATACGACCCGCTCACATACAAACCGCCCGCCGGCTGCTTCTCGCCTCCCGCCGATAGATCGAAATCGCCGGCGCCGCCTGACGCGAACATCTCGCTGAAAATATCCTGCCGCTGGCGAATCTCCCGCCATAGCGCGTATGTAGCGCTGTCGTCATCCGCGCCCTGCCCTAGCGACACCAGGCTCTGCGGATCGCGCACCGGCAAAGGCTTCAGCAGCAGCGCGTCGATCATCGTGAAGATCGCGGTATTGGCCCCGATCCCTAGCGCCAGCGATCCCACCGCCACGGCGGCAAACAAAGGACCCTTCCGTAAAATCCGCAGCGCATACCGCAGATCCTGCGCCGTATCCTCCAACCAGCGCGTGCCGCGCGCATCCCGGCAAGCCTCGCGCACAGGCTCCATCCCGCCCAAATCCAATCGCGCCCGCCGCTCCGCCTCCGTCGCCGTTAGTCCAGACCGACGGTATTTCTCCACGGCCTTCTCCATGTGGAATCGGATCTCATCGTCCATCTCCGCTTCCACATCCCGCCGCCAAACCAACGCGCGTATCCGATAAAGTAGATCCGAGAACATCATTCCCCCAAATCCAAAACCTGATCCACCACCGCCGTCAGCCTCCGCCACGCAGCCGTCTCGGTCGCCAGTTGTTTCCGCCCCTGTCTGGTCAGCTCATAATACTTCGCCCGCCGCTTGTTCTCGGTCTCCGCCCACTGCGCCGATATCCATCCCCGCCGCTCCAGTCGATGCAGCGCTGGATACAGCGATCCCTGCTGCACCTGCAGCGCGTCACCGGAGATCTGCTGCAGCCGCTCCGAAATCGCCCAGCCGTGCAGAGGCTCCAAAGCCACCGCCTTCAAGATCAATAAATCCAAAGTGCCTTGCGGCAGCTCCATCCGTTCCGCCATAAGTGTCCGCTCCAAAAGTATCACGGCTCCTGTAGAAGCGCAAGGGGAACCCATGAGCCGCCTTCATCCGTGTTTATCGGTGTTCATCGGTGGCCAAATAATCAGAGTCACAACCTCTCTCCAAAAATCCGCTCGCGGATACCCTCGCCCCCTCAGCCACTTACCCGGATCACCCCAGCCCCCGCCCCACGAACCTCATCCACACCGGTGCTATGGTGAAGCCGGATCGGAAGACCGCACCGCGTCTTCCCCAAAATTGGTTCTGTTCCGCAATTTCCTCCAACCCTATGCCAACAAAGAAACAACTCGCGGCCAACCGCCGCAACGCAGCCAGGTGTACCGGCCCCAAAACCGACACCGGCAAAGCCAAATGCAGCCTGAACGCCCTGCGCCACGGCTTCTACTCCTCAACGGTCATTCTGCCCGGCGAAAATCCGGCCGAATTCGACAAAATGCTGCACCAGCTCCGGACCACCTACCAGCCCGCGGACGATTACCAGCAGCAAATGGTCGATGAACTGGCCGCCATCAAGTGGAAACTCCGCCGCGTCGAGTTGTTCGAAGCCGGCCTCCTGATCGAACACGGCGACGAACCCGCCAGCACCTGCCTCGCCCAGTTCGATCGCGTCACCCAAATCGGGTGCCGCCTCCGCCGCATGATGTTCAAACTTTACAAGGAGTTGGCAGCCATTAAGGCATCCCGCCCGCCGCAGCCCGTAGAGGCCCCATCCCAGGACCGCCCCCCGGATCGCGAGCCCGTCCCGATCCGCCCTACCGCCTCCGCTGAAATGACGCCCAAGACCAACACGGCATAAACGCCCGCCTGCCGCGTCCCCGCCACGAAAAAACCCCACGTGTAGATTTTTACGACAAACAGGTCTTATAATATAGTTTCAGTCTTAGCCATCCGCAATCTAGGTAAGAGGGGGAAGTCTTGACCAGTTCATCCAGCATCACCCGGCCGAAAGTCACCATCGACGGCAATGAAGCCGCGGCCTACGTCGCCCATCAGATCAACGAAGTCGTCGTCATCTATCCCATTACGCCATCCTCGCCCATGGGCGAATGGGCGGATCAATGGTCCGCCGAACTGAAGCAAAACATTTGGGGCACCGTGCCCACGGTCATCGAGATGCAAAGCGAAGGCGGCGCTGCCGGCGCTCTGCATGGCGCTCTGCAAACCGGATCGCTCACCACCACCTTCACCGCCTCCCAAGGCCTGCTCCTGATGATCCCCAACATGTTCAAGATCGCCGGCGAGCTCACCGCCACGGTCTTCCACATCGCGGCCCGCACCTTGGCTTCGCAGGCTCTCTCCATCTTCGGCGACCACAGCGACGTCATGGCCGCGCGCGCCACCGGCTTCGCCATGCTCGCTTCCAACTCCGTCCAGGAAGTCATGGATTGCGCCCTCATCGCCCAGGCCGCCACCCTGGAGTCGCGCGTGCCGTTTCTGCATTTCTTCGATGGTTTCCGCACCTCCCACGAAGTCGCCAAAGTCGAGCAACTCACTCCCGGCGATCTGCGCGCCATGATCGACGATGAGCTGGTGCAAGCCCATCGCGCCCGCGCCCTCTCTCCCGATCATCCCGTCATCCGCGGCACCGCTCAGAATCCCGACGTCTTCTTCCAGGCGCGCGAAGCCGCCAATCCGTTTTACGAGGCCTGCCCCGCCATCGTCCAGAAAGCCATGGATAAGTTCGCTGCCCTCACCGGCCGCCAGTATCATCTGTTCGATTACTTCGGCGCGCCCGATGCCGATCGCATCATTGTCATCATGGGCTCCGGCGCGGAAGTCGCCGAAGAGGCCGTCGCCCATCTGAACGGCCTCGGCGAAAAGGTCGGCCTCTTGAAGGTCCGCCTCTATCGCCCATTCTCCATCGAGCACTTCGTCGCCGCCCTGCCTCCATCCGTCAAGACCATCGCCGTTCTCGACCGCACCAAGGAACCCGGCGCTTCCGGCGAACCGCTCTACCTGGACGTGATCAACGCTCTAAACGAAGCGATGGTCACTGGCAAGCGCGTGATCGGCGGCCGCTACGGCCTCTCTTCCAAGGAATTCACACCCGCCATGGTCAAAGGCATCTTCGATGAGATGCAGAAGCCCAAGCCGAAAAATCACTTCACCATCGGCATCCTCGATGACGTGGGCCACACCAGCCTCGATTACGATCCCGCATTCTCCAGTGAAGTCCCCGGCGGCGTGCGCGCCCTGTTCTATGGCCTCGGCGCCGATGGCACCGTAGGCGCAAACAAAAACTCCATCAAAATCATCGGCGAGGAAACCGAAAACTACGCCCAAGGCTACTTCGTTTACGATTCCAAAAAGTCCGGCGCCATCACCGTATCGCACCTGCGCTTCGGACCCCAGCCGCTGCACTCCAGCTACCTCATTACCAAAGCGAATTTCGTAGCCTGCCATCAGTTCTCGTTCCTCGAGCGCATCGACGTGCTGAAGTACGCGGAGCCAGGCGCCACTTTCCTCCTGAACAGCCCCTTTACCCCCGAACAGGTTTGGGACGAATTGCCGCTCACCGTCCAGCGCCACATCATCGCCAAGAAGCTGCGCTTCTACGTGATCGATGGTTACCAGGTCGCCAAAGACACCGGCATGGGCGGTCGTGTCAACACCATCATGCAGACCTGCTTCTTCGCCATCAGCGGCGTCCTGCCGCGCGACGAAGCCGTCGCCGCCATTAAATACGCCATCAAGAAGACCTACGGCAAGCGCGGCGAAGCCGTCGTGCAGAAAAACTACGCCGCCGTCGATTCCGCGCTGGGCCGCCTGTACGAAGTCGAAGTCCCCGCCGCCGCCACCGCCGCTTTCGACATGCGCCCCGCCGTCCCCGCCGCCGCGCCCGATTTCGTCCAGAAATTTACCGCCCGCATCATCGCCGGTGAAGGCGATGACCTCCCCGTCAGCGCCATGCCCCTCGACGGCACCTTCCCCACCGCCACCACGCAATGGGAGAAGCGCAACATCGCGCTCGATATTCCGGTGTGGGATGAAGAACTCTGCATACAGTGCGGCAAATGCGTCCTGGTTTGTCCCCACGCCGTCATCCGCGCCAAAGTCTTCGAGCCCGCTCTGGCCGAAACCGCGCCCGCCACTTTCAAACACGTGCCCGCCCGTTGGAAAGACCTCAAGTCCATGCACTACTCCTTGCAGGTCGCGCCCGAAGATTGCACCGGATGCGGATTATGCGTGGAGGTCTGCCCGGCCAAGAGTAAAAGCGAAGTCAAGCACAAAGCCATCAATATGATGCCGCAAGCTCCGCTCCGCGAGCCGGAAGCCGCCAATTGGGATTTCTTCCTCACCATCCCCGAAACCGACCGCCGTCTGCTTAATCACAGCCTGGTGAAAGACAACCAGTTGTTGCAGCCTTTGTTCGAATTCTCCGGCGCCTGCTCCGGATGCGGCGAAACGCCCTACATCAAGTTGATGACCCAGCTCTTCGGCGACCGCACCATCATCGGCAACGCCACCGGCTGCTCATCGATTTACGGCGGCAACCTCCCCACTACCCCTTACACGGTCAATCACGAAGGCCTCGGCCCGGCCTGGTCCAACTCGCTGTTCGAAGATAATGCCGAGTTCGGCTTGGGCATGCGCCTCGCCGTCGACAAACAAAAGGAATACGCCGGCGAATTAGTGGCCCGGCTGGGCGCCGTCATCGGCGAGGAATTTGCCCAAACCCTCCTCGACGCCGATCAATCCACCGAAGCCGGCATCTTCGCACAGCGCGCCCGAGTCGCGCAGTTGAAAGAAAAGCTCCGTGGGGCAGGCGTTTTTTCGTCGCCTGCCGTTCGCGACCTCCTCAGCCTTGCCGATGCCCTCGTCAAAAAGAGCGTCTGGATTCTGGGCGGCGACGGCTGGGCCTACGACATCGGTTATGGCGGCCTCGATCACGTGCTCGCCTCCGGCCGTAACGTCAACATCCTGGTCCTCGACACCGAAGTCTACTCCAATACCGGTGGCCAGATGTCCAAATCCACGCCCCGAGGCGCGGTCGCCAAGTTCGCCGCCGGCGGAAAGCCCGTTGCCAAAAAAGACCTGGCCATGATGGCCATGAATTACGGCTCGGTCTACGTCGCCAAAGTGGCCATGGGCGGCTCCGATAGCCACACCATCAAGGCTTTTGTCGAAGCCGAATCCTACAATGGACCGTCGCTTATCATCGCCTACAGCCACTGCATCGCCCACGGCTATGACATGGTCTACGGACTCGATCAGCAGAAAGCCGCCGTCCAGTCCGGCTACTGGCCCCTGTTCCGCTACGATCCGCGTCTGGCCGATGACGGCAAGAATCCGTTCCAGCTCGATTCCCGCCCGCCCAGCATCAAGCTGAAAGACTACGTCTACAACGAAACCCGCTATACCATGCTGGCCAAGAGCAATCCCGACGAAGCCCATCACCTGCTCCAACTCGCGCAGAAGGACGTCCTCGACCGCTGGAAGATTTACGAGCATATGGCCCATATGCCTGCCAATGGCTTGGGCCAGGAGGTAAAGTAATGATCGACCTTTCCAAAACCATCGACCTGTCCACCACGTACCTCGGTTTGAAATTGAAGAATCCGTTAGTGGCCTCTTCCTCACCCATGTGCGAAGACGTCGCCAACATCCAACGCATGGAAGACGCGGGCGCTTCCGCGGTCGTGCTGCACTCCTTATTCGAGGAGCAGCTCACGGTCGAGAGCCAAGACCTCGACCGCTTCATCTCCGCGGGTGAGAATGTCGGCGCCGAAGGCATCTCCCATTTTCCCGACCTCCTCGGCTACAACCGCGGTCCCGAAGGCTATCTGAAGCACATCCGCAAGGTGAAAGAAACCGTCGGTATCCCGGTCATCGCCAGCCTGAACGGCGCCTCCGTGGGCGGCTGGATCCGCTTCGCCAAGGAAATGCAGCAGGCCGGCGCCGATGCCCTCGAGTTGAACATCTATTACATCCCGGTTGACACCGACCAAACCGGCGAACAGGTCGAGCGCAAATACTGCGACCTGGTCCGCGAAGTCCGCGCCGCCGTGCACATTCCGGTCGCCGTGAAGCTGGGCCCGTATTTCAGCTCGCTAGCCAACTTGGCCAAGCGCCTGGAAGCCTGCGGTGCCGACGGCCTCGTGCTTTTCAATCGCTTCTACCAACCCGACTTCGATCTCGAATCACTCGAAGTCGTCCCCAATCTGATCCTCAGCAGCCAGTACGAGCTGCTCCTCCGCCTCAACTGGATCGCCGTCCTCTACGGCAACATCAAAGCCGACCTCGCCCTCACCGGCGGCGTCCACACCGCCACCGACGTGGTGAAAGCTATGATGGCCGGCGCCAAAGTAGCTATGATGACTTCCGCCTTGCTGAAGAAAGGCATTAACTACTTAGATACCGTCTTGACTGAGTTACTCGTTTGGCTGGGCGACCACGAATACGACTCCATCCGCCAGATGCAAGGCAGCATGAGCCGCAACGCCGTCCCCCAACCGCAAGCCTTCGAACGCGCCAATTACATGAAGGTGCTCAGCTCCTACGCCATGCGGTAAGACCTTCAGCCCGCCCGCTTCAAGCCCTCGCGGATGGCCTTCTTGAGCACGGTTTGGTAACCGACACCCGCCGCGGCGGCAATGCGTCGGGCTTGCTCCAGGTCGGCGATCGGAACGCGAATAGAGATCGCCCGGGTAGTCTTCTCTCTGGCCTGCGCCATGAGCTTCTCCAGCAGACGCGGATCGGTCTTGGCTATCTTGGAACCAGAAGCACGAACCAGGGTTCCCTGCTTCAGCGCGCGGCCGAATTCGCGCTGCGTTTGTCGGCGCCCCTCCGGGCTCGCGTACCAGTCGGGCTCATTGATCGATTTGCGGGGCATAATGTCTAGTCTCTGTAGCGGTCATCTCGTATGCTGTCACCGTGCGGAACAGTCTCCGGCGGATAGTAAACACCACGACCAGGTATCGTCCCGACTCGGTCTTGCCGAAAAGCTTCCAACGCTCTTCGCGCTTGACCGTTGCGGCCCGCTCGACCTCGAAAGGAGTAACCGAATGGCGCAAGATATGCTCCACATTGGCCGCATCCCAGTCAAAGCCCACGAGCCGGTCCAACACGGCTCCAGTATACACAGGATTTGTATATACCGCAAACGGGCCAGCCGAAGCCATACCACTGGACTTCCAGGGACTGCTGGCTGAGCGCCAGATACCAATTCATTATGGGATCGAGGAGTTTCGGGAAGATCTGCCAACCCTACGCGAGATGGGCGGGCTTTGAACCGACGCCAAGCACGCGATCCAATCTGGATTTTACGGTCTCGATCTCGCTTGCATTCCCGGCTGCTGCGGAGATACAGTGGAAAACGAGCTTGACATGGGCAGTACACACGCGCTGTTCGTACTTTATGTTTTCCTGCTCTTCTTGGCCGGTTTCGCATTTTGGATCTGGATGCTGATTGACTGCGCCACCAAGGAGCCGAGCGTCGGAAACGACAAAATCCTCTGGATTCTGGTCATCGCGTTAACGCACATCGTCGGTGCAGTGATCTATTATTTCGTAAGGCGTCGTCCTCGGCGCTTTGCAGAGTGGCAGAGAGCTTCCGTCATTCCCCAACGCCCACATTAGTGTGCCGCAAGTGGGTGTTGGGCGAGGCACTAGAGTTCAGCACCGCACGGCTTTGCGGGCCACTTGCGACCCCGCGTTAGGGACATTGGAGCAAATCGCTTCTGCCAGACCTCATCGTTTAGGGAGCCAACCATGCGATTGACCTCTTCGTCCTGCTGGCTGAACGGCAGGTCTTGAATCGACGCCAATCACGCCGTCTGCAGAATCTTATGAATCGCCCCGTTCACCCGCGCGTATTGCTCTACCTCGCTCGCCAGTTGTTTGCGGCCGTTGGCAGTCAGGCGGTAGTAGCGCGCCCGCCGGTTGCCCGCCGTCACGCCCCACTCGGCAGTCACCCAACCCTTCATCAACATGCGTTGCAGCGCCGGATACAGTGAGCCTTCCTCTACCTGCAGCACGTCCTCCGAAACCGCCTGTATCGCGTTGGCGATCTCGTACCCGTGCAGTTGGCCATCGCGCGCCAGCATCTTCAGGATCAGCATGTACAAGGTCCCCGGAGGGATCTCGTCGCGTTTCGCGGCCTCTGCCATAGTTGAACTATGGCATGCCGGGTCGCTGGACGTCAAGGCTGTTTCAAGCCCGCCGGAACAACCGCTCGCCGTCCTGCGACAGCAGCACCCAAAGTCCGTACACCCCCAGCGCCGTGCCGAACGGCACGTGGATCAGATCCAGCACCGACAGCACGATCGTCAAGATGCGCGCCCAAGGCGCGAATTGTAGCAGTCCGATGCCGGCGATCACCGCTGGCAGCGACAGCACCAGCAGCACGAAGAAGATCAAGGCGCCGATGCCGCCCAGGAGGACACTCGGCGGGGCGCCACCGTCCGAGAAGTGGTCCGCGCCCACCAATCCGGCAATGCCGCCGAACAGCGCCAACAGGCCCACCGCGAGGAATATTCCAAGGCCGCCAAAAACGATATGCAGAATGCCGAGGGTCTTAACGTGGCTTTCCATAAAAACCGCCTATGCTTCCGGCGCCGGCACATCCACCCAGGCGTGTGCCGCCGAGCTGGCCAACTCCGATTCCAGGATCTGCAGTTGCCGCAGGCCGTCCGCGAATTGCGGATATTCCACCGCCGCCGCCGCATCCTCCACCGAATGGTAGAACCGCCGGAATACTTGCTTAAAGGTATCGTCGTAGCCTTCGCTGTGGCCGCCCGGCAGGTCCGCGTACGGCCGCGCCGCGGGCAGCATCAACGAGGGGTCCTTCACGATCACCTGGTTCGGCTCGTTGCGATGCCCGATCCACAACTCGTCGGGCCGCTCCTGGTTCCACGCCACCGAAGCCTTGCTGCCGTAGATCTCGATGCTCAGTCCGTTCTTGCGTCCCGCGTTCACCTGGCTGGCCGTGAAGGCGCCGCGCGTGCGATCCCCCATGCGAAACACCACCGCGCCGAAATCCTCCGTATCGATCGGCACTTCATCATAATCTTCCGGGCTCAGCGTCTTGCCCGCAAAAGTCTCGATGGACTTCTTGGGCCGCTTGCGGGTCTTATGGAACGTCTGCAGATCGGCGCAGACCGCGGTGATGCGCTTGCCGCTGACATGCTCGGCCATATCGCACCAGTGCGAGCCGATATCCGCCATGCAGCGCGAAGGCCCATTGGACTTCGAATCGATGCGCCAGTTCCAGTCGGTATCGTAGAGCAGCCAGTCTTGCGAGTACGTGCCCTGCAGCACCAGGATCTCGCCCAGTTCGCCCGCCTCGCGCATGCGCCGCATCTGCTGCACCATGGGATAGAAGCGCAGGTTGTGGAACGTGCAATTGCGCAGCTTCTTCTCCGCCGCCAGCGCCACCAGCTTGCGCGCGTTCTCCATGGAAGTCGACAGCGGCTTCTCGCAAATCACATGCTTGCCGGCATTCAGCGCGTCCGTCACCATCGGAAAGTGCAGCGCATTCGGCGTGCACACGTGGACCACATCCACTTCCGGATCGTCCAGAATCAGGTGGTAATCGCTGGCCGTCTTATCGACGTGGAACTCCTCGCCCAGCTTCCGGGCCTTCTCCTTCTGGCTCTCGCCGATGGCGTAAACCTGTACGAAGCCCAAGCGGCGAATCCCTTCCAGATGTACCCGCCCTACAAAGCCCGTCCCGAACACGGCGGCCTTCAGTCTATGCATCATAATTGCCTCTTTCCGAAGTGTCTACTGTAACCCATTTGCTGATACATTGGTATGCAAGATGGTGGTTCGCATCCGCTTTGGAAAAGGTCCGAAAGTGATGCGGAAACGGCGCAAAAACCGCCGCGTCGCACTGGCCTTCGCCGCTATCTTGACGCCCGCCGCGGTAATGGCCGCCGCCCTCGCTTTTTGGGGCTTGGCTGCCGGCCCGAACTGGACCAGCAACTTCGCCATTCGCACCGGACTGCTCTCGCACTGGCAGGTATGGCTGGCTTTCGCGGCGCTGCTCCAGACCGGCTCGTACTTGCTGAATCGCTACGGCCGCATCGACGAACCGGTGGTTGCCTCCCCGGCCGGCCCTTTTCGCCGCTCGTAATCGCCCCCGTCCTGTTATCCTATTTATAAGGGTCTCGATGCGGCACAGCACCAGGTACAGACTAAACACCCTCTTCTCCTCCAGCAACTTTCCCAATGGCGTGAAATGGCTGCTCATCAGCAACGTCGCGGTCTTCCTCTTGACGTATTTGGCCGCCGGTAGCAGTCTTCTCGAAGTCATCTTCCCCTGGCTCGAGTTGCGGCCTTATTACGTCGTGCACTATTTCGCCGTCTGGGAGCTGTTCACCTACCTGTTCCTCCACGGCGGCGTCATGCATCTGCTGTTCAATATGCTGACGCTCTGGATGTTCGGCGTCACTCTCGAGCGCGCCTGGGGCACGCGCCGCTTTCTGAAATATTACTTCCTGTGCGGGATTGGCGCGGGTCTCTGCGACGTCGCCGTGAATGCCTTGCTCGGCAACTGGTCCACCAGCACCATCGGCGCATCCGGAGCTATCTACGGCGTGCTGCTGGCGTTCGGGGTCCTGTATCCGGAAACCACGATTCTCTTTCTTTTTCTGTTTCCGATACGGGCCAAGTACTTCGTCATGATCTACGGTGCCATGGCCCTGCTGGGCGCCATGAACGTCAATAGCGGCGTCAGCAACGTGGCCCACCTGGGCGGTATGCTTTTCGGATTGCTTTACCTCAAAGTGCCCTTCCCAAGAATGGACACCTACGAGATGCGGCGTCGGTACCAGAACTACAAGATGCAGCGCGCCAAGAAGAAATTCCAGGTGTATATGCGCAAACATGGCTCCGGCCGCGGTCCTTGGGTAAATTGACTCCTTAACGCTCTTGTAATCGCTCTGTAACCCAAGCGGCCGTGCCATGTTGTATGCTGCCTAAGTTCGGTTTGAGGAGGAATTCTTATGGCAACCGCAACTGCCACCGCGGCGGTTCAGCAGAAGCTCTCGAAGTCTCCCAGCAAAGCCGGCATGCTGGTCTTTGCCGTGATCCTGATCGCCGGCGTGGGATACGCACTCATCAATCTTCTGACGGATCTATCCGGCGTCCGCACCGCGTCCACATTCGCCTATTTCCTGTTGGGCGTGGCGCTGCTGACGGCCTTGGGTTTCGAGTTCGTCAACGGCTTCCACGATACCGCCAACGCCGTGGCCACCGTCATTTATACGCATTCGCTGGAACCGCACGTCGCCGTGGTGTGGTCCGGATTCTTTAACTTCTTAGGTGTCGTGATATCCAGCGGCGCGGTGGCTTTCGGCATCATTTCGCTGCTGCCGGTGGAGTTGATTCTGCAAGTCGGCAGCGGCGCGGGATTCGCCATGGTGTTCGCTTTGCTCGTCGCGGCCATCATCTGGAACATGGGCACCTGGTACCTCGGCTTGCCCGCCTCCAGCTCGCATACCCTGATCGGCTCCATTATCGGCGTCGGTATCGCCAACCAACTCATGGCTGTCAAGACCGGCACCAGCGGCGTCGACTGGGGCCAGGCCGCCAACATCGGCAAGACCCTGCTGATTTCGCCGTTGGTTGGCTTCTTCTTCGCCGGGGCGCTACTGCTTCTGATGAAGGTGGTGATTCCCAACAAGGCGCTATACCAGGCGCCCGTAGGCGACACGCCGCCGCCATTGTGGATCCGCGGCCTGCTGGTGCTCACCTGCACGGGCGTGAGCTTCTTTCATGGTTCCAACGACGGCCAAAAAGGCATGGGGCTGATCATGCTGATCCTGATCGGCACCGTGCCCACGGCATACGCCCTGAACCACGCCGTGACCGCGCGCCAGTCGCAGGAATTCGTGATGGTGTCCAACAGGGCGGCCGATACTCTAGGTCATTACGTTTCGCCCAGTGCGGTAATCGCGGATGCGCGCGATGACCTGACCGCCTACATCCGCACCCGCCAGTTCAATCCCAACACCATGCTGGCGCTGCGCACCCTGGTTGCGGATATCGGCAACGAGATGGTCATTTATAAGGAACTCAAGCACGTCCCGGCCGACCGCACACCCAACTTCCGCAACGACATGTACGTGGTGAGCGAAGCGCTCCGCCTGATGCAGAAATCCGGCAAACCGGAATTCACGGCGGCCGATACCGCGGTTCTGGCGGATTACAAGAAACAGATCGATAGCGCCACCAAGTTCATCCCCCTCTGGGTGAAAGTCTGCGTCGCCATGGCGCTGGGCTTGGGCACCATGGTCGGATGGAAGCGCATCGTGGTGACGGTCGGCGAGAAGATCGGCAAAGACCACCTGACCTACGCGCAAGGCGCGGCGGCCGAAATCACCGCTATGGCCACCATCGGCGCGGCGGACTGGTTCGGCATGCCGGTCAGCACCACCCACGTCCTTTCCTCCGGCGTAGCCGGCACGATGGCCGCCAATCACTCCGGCATCCAATTGTCGACCGTGCGCAACCTGGCCATGGCCTGGATCCTCACCCTGCCCGCGTCCATCATACTGGCGGGTTTCCTGTTCTGGCTGTTCCGGCACATCGGCGGGTAGTAGGACGCCTGGCACTACCGCATTTGGCGAGCCGGGTGTATACTTCCCACTGGCCTGGGTTTCTGTCCCAGTCCGGAGGGTATCCTTGAAATCCGTCTTCAGTCTTTTGCTCTTATTTGCGGCAGCCGCCTTGTCCGCGCTGGCTCAACCAACGATCTCCGGCGTCGACAACGGCTTCTCTTTCACTAGCTCGCTCTCGCCCGGCG
The DNA here is from genome assembly GCA_049511415.1 of Bryobacteraceae bacterium. Taxonomy (GTDB): domain Bacteria; phylum Acidobacteriota; class Terriglobia; order Bryobacterales; family Bryobacteraceae; genus Bog-159. Next base: position 27,065 of record JBEKYC010000031.1, read on the forward strand.
TGCTGGCCAGTATTTTCGGCAGCAACTTCACGGGCAGCGTGGCGGTCACGCTCAGCGGAACCGCTTGCCCGGTGACCTACTCATCCGCCGGCCAGATCAACATCCAGATTCCCTGGGAAGCCGCTACCGGCAAGGGACACGTGGTGGTCACGGCCGACGGCGTCAGCTCCACGCCCTTCGCGGTCACCATTAGCAAATACAGCCCGGCGCTGTCTTCCGATAACGGCACGGGAAGCGGCTTGGGTGAGTTCTTCAGCGGCGCTAACCTGATCACCACCACCAATCCGGCTAACGCTGGAGACACCCTAACCACTTATGCCGTTGGCTTGGGCGCCACCACCCCGGCTATCGCCACGGGCGAAATTACGCCGGCCCCGCCGCCCTTCTACACCACACTGGTCGTCCCAACGCTTACCGTCGGCAAGAAGGCCGCTTCCATTCTTTTCTCCGGACTCGCGCCCGGCGTTCTGGCCATCGATCAACTCAACTTAACTCTGGCCACCAATACACCAGTCGGCACCGCCGACACCGTCGACCTGACCATCGGCAGCGCCTCGACCAACCTGATCACAATTCCGATAGGCTGTTTGGATGAGACCGCCAACGTGTCGGTGGCGCTCGGCCCGCTGGGCCATCCCTCCTCGGGAAAGTACACGCAGAAGGTGAGCATCACCAACACGTCGGGCGCCGCGCTTCCGGCCAAAGGCAGCATGATCCTGACAGGCCTCCCATCCACCGCCACCTTGACCAACGGCGGCGGCACGTCCTGTCCGTCTTCGGATGGCTCGCCCTACAAGAGCTTTACTCTCGAAGGCAGCGGCACGGCCCAGACCGCAACGTTCACCTTGGATTTCACCGACACCACCACGGGCACGATCACCTACGGTCAACGGGTTCTCTCGAAGTAGCGTGGCGGGCGAATCGTTTGTTCCCGCCGTGGACCCCGCGATCTGGCAGCGCTTCCCGGATTATCGGGCGTTGAGCGTCGTCGTGCGCGGCTTTCGCGCGAATGCCGCCCCGCCCCCCGGTATGGCGCTCCAACCGCCCGCCTGGTTGGCCGAGCATCTGGAAGCCTGGCGCGCCGCATTCCGCCTGTTCGGAGCCAATCCGAAGAAGACGCCCTGCTCCGTGGAAGCCCTCTGGAAACGCGTGCAGAAGGACGGCGGCCTACCCACGATCGATCCGGTAGTGGATCTATACAACGCGCTCAGCATACGCTTCGGCGCGAGCTTCGGCGGCGAAGATCTGGATCGCTATCAGGGTCTGCCGCGGCTCGTGGCCGCACGTGGCGACGAGCCGTTCGACACCGTGCGCGATGGCGTTGCGGTAATCGAACATCCCGAAGCCGGTGAGGTCGTCTGGCGCGACCATGCGGGCATCACGTGCCGCCGCTGGAACTGGCGGCAATGCAAGCGCACGGCGCTAACCGGAGAAAGCCGGAATCTCTGGTTCGTCGTCGACCGCCTGCCTCCGATGCCTATAACGGAGCTAACGCGCGCGGGCGAGGAATTGGTATCCGGCCTCGCCTACATGAGCCCCGGCATCAGCCATTCCATCGGTCTGCTGGAGCCAGCCGCGTAGCCAGCAGCAACACGACCGCCAGCGCGGCGCATAAGATCGGAAACCAATCGCCATACTGTGTGTAGAACGTGCGTGGCTGGATGTAAGTGAATCCGGTGCGCGAGGCGGCTTCCACATTGAGCGGCAGGCTGCCGCGCAGTCGCCCGGCCGGATCGATGGTGGCCGTGATCCCGTCGTTGGTAGACCGCAGAATCCAGCGGCGGTTCTCGGCCGCGCGCATGCGTACAATATCCAGGTGCTGGAAGCGCGCCGCGCTGCCGCCAAAATAGCCGTCATTGGAAATGTTGAAGAGCACCTCCGCGCCACCCGCCACGAATCGCCGCACGAAATTCGGAAAGACCGATTCATAGCAGATGAACGCCGCGATCGTATGGCCATCCACCGGCGAGACTACCACCCGCTTGCCGGGAACGAAATCGCCGGCTTCGCTGGTGATGCGCTTGACGAAATCGAACGGCCACGGCACGAACTCGCCGAACGGCACCAAGTTGACCTTGCTGTATTGCGAGACCAGCGTGCCATCGGGCGCAATCACGATCGCCGAATTGAGCGGGCCGCCCTGCGGGGTGTGTCCCACTACGCCCAGTAGCAGGTGGGCATCGGCGGCGTGCGCCAGGCCGGCGAGGTAGCCGCGCAGGCGCGGGTCCACGTCGTAATAGAGCGGCGCCGGGACTTCCGGCCAGACGATCAGCGCCGCGTGTTCGGCGCCGCCGGTCATAGCCGCACGCAACGAAAGCGCGGCCAGGTTGCGTTGCATACGGTCCACGGATTCCGGGGTCCACTGCGTATCTTCCGAGACGTTGGGTTGCACCAGCACGGCGGTTTCGTGTCCGCGCTGGGCGTCGGGCAGTGGCGGGAGGAAGATGAGGAAAGGCAGCGCCACCAGCCACAGCAATTCCAGACGCGAGCGGTGTAGCACGGCCAGCGCCATGGCCACGGCCATCATCATGAACACGAACGACAGGCCGTAAACGCTGGTGACCGGCGCCAGGCGCATCGGCAAGCCCATGTCGATGCCGGCATTGCCCAGCGACAGCCAGGCAAAACCGAGCGCGCCGTGGGTTGCCTCAATAGCCACCCATAAAGCGGACACTGCGGGTATGGCCCACCAGCGCCGCATCAGGATACCGGCCAGCATGGCGAAGACACCCATGTGCAGCGCTTTGATCAGGCAGAAGAGAAAAAACGCGAGCCATGCCAGGGGCGTATTCAATCCGCCGTATTGCGCCAGCACTGACTCGATCCAATAGCAGACGCCGAACCAGTACACCACGCCCGCGATATGGCCCAGCAGAAAGCGGCGCCAGGGCCGCGGTTCCAATGCCACGGCCACCAGCAGCGGACTGAGCGCGACGGGCGCCAGCCACACTACGTTGAAGCGCGGAAAAGCCAGCACGAGCATGATGCCGGTCAGGATCGCGCCGAGGAAGCTCATGCGTGCCGCTGGGCTTCTTCGCTGACCTGGTCCGCCATGTAAGAGCTGCGCACCAGCGGTCCGCTGAAGACCATTTGAAATCCGATGGACAGGCCGTAGTCGCGGTAGGCGTTGAACTGCGCCGGTTCGATATACGCGGAAACCGGCAGGTTGCGGCGCGTGGGGCGCAGATACTGGCCAATGGTCGCGACGGCCGTGCCGGCGGCGCGCAGGTCGCACAGAACCGCATGCACCTCTTCGGAAGTCTCGCCCAACCCGACCATGAGGCCGGACTTGGTCAGGATCTCGGGCCGGTAGCGGCGCGCGAAATCCAGCACATCGAGGGACTGCCGATATCTGGCCTGCGGGCGCACTCGCGTGTAGAGGCGCGGCACGGTCTCGATATTGTGATTGAAGACATGCGGACCGGCGTCGAGCACGCGCGCCACGGCTTCGAGGTCGCCGCAAAAATCGGGCGTAAGGACTTCCACGCGCGCGGCCGGCAACGCGCGGCACACCTCGCGGACCGTCTCGGCGAAATGCGCGGAGCCGCCATCGCGCAGATCGTCGCGATTGACGCTGGTGATCACCACGTAGCGCAATTGCATATCGGCCGCCATGCGCGCCACGTTGGCCGGCTCCGCGGGATCGAGCCGCATATCCTGTTTGGCGGGCGATCCCTTGGGCACCGAACAGAATCCGCAGCCGCGCGTGCACAGATTGCCGAGGATCATGAAAGTGGCCGCGGAGCGCGCGAAGCACTCGTGGATGTTCGGACAGCGCGCGGACTCGCACACCGTATGTAAATTCAATTGCCGGAATCCGGCCTTCAGACGGTGCAACGCCTCGTGGTGCGTGGCGCTCTTGCGCGCCCACTCGGGCAGGCGGGGATGCCCACCGCGGATCTGGACCAGATTCTCGGTCACTTCTGTGGTTTTACCACGATGGGGTTGAAACCCAATAGCTCCAGCTTGGCTTTGTCCTCGCCCAGCTTGCCGCGATCGGTATAAGGGCCCACCCACACGCGCATGTATCCGTTCGGCCCCGGGGAAAGCGTGGTGGGAAACCCTTTCTCCTTCAGCTTCCCGGCAGCGGTATCCGAAGCCGGGGGCTTCAACGAGGTTACCTGCAAGAACATCTCGACGGACGCCGGCTCGGCGGGCGCGGTGGCTGCCGGCTCGCTGACAGGCTCACTCTTGGACTCCGGCTGCTTCACGGGCTCGGCCGGTTGGCTCTGCGCCGCGCCGGCGGTTTGGTCTTTTGCGGAATCTGCCGCAACCGGCGGCGCAATCGGCGTTGTGGCGGGCGGGGATAATTGCGGCCGGGGGGTCGCGCCGCCGCTCTGGTCCCGCGTCGCGGCCATCTGGGCCGGCGTGGAATTCCGTCCCACGATATATCCCATGACAAAAAACACCGCGAACAGAATGACCACGATGAAAAACCCGCTGAGCAATTGACGGTTGCCCAGCACCAGTTCAAATTCGCCAGTTTCGTCGTTCTTCATGGATTAAGCCGGTTTGGACGGCTCGCCCAGCTTGTTTAGAGCGCGATCCAAAGAAGACAGTATATCGAGTGGCAGCGGGAAGACAATAGTCGTGTTCTTTTCCGTGCCGATTTCGACCAGCGTTTGCAGGTAGCGCAACTGGATCGCCACCGGCTCCTGCTGAATGACCTTGGCGGCCATGGAGAGTTTCTCCGCGGCGCTGTATTCGCCTTCGGCGTGGATGATCTTGGCGCGCCGCTCGCGCTCGGCCTCGGCCTGGCGCCCGATGGCGCGAATCATCTGCTCGGGCAGGTCCACCTGTTTCACTTCGACCACGGTCACCTTCACGCCCCAGGGCGCGGTGTGCTGATCGAGGATGGATTGCAGCCGCACGTTGAGCTTCTCGCGCTGGCTCAGCAATTCGTCGAGTTCCACTTCACCCAGCACGCTGCGTAGCGTAGTCTGCGCCAATTGCGAAGTGGCGTATAAGAAGTTGGCGACTTCCACCACCGCCAGGCGCGGCTCGAGGACCCGGAAGTACACCACCGCATTTACCTTGACGGTGACATTGTCGCGCGTGATGACGTCCTGCGCCGGGACTTCCAGAGTTTCGACGCGCAACGAAACGCGCACCATACGGTCGATGGGCGCGAAAACCAGAATGATTCCCGGTCCTTTGGGTTGATCCAGCAGGCGGCCCAGCCGGAAGATGACGCCGCGCTCATACTCGCGCAGAATCTTGATGGAAGACAACATGTAGATGACGACGATGATGAGCACAATCGTCGTAAAGCTCGTGAGGTCGATCATGTGACGGCTCCGTTCCGCGGGGTCACCGCTTCTACCGTAAGTTTGAGTTTATCGATTCCAATGACCCGGACGCGGTCGCCCGGGGCCACCGGCGCGCCGGACACGGCCTCCCAATATTCGCCGCGAACCAATACGGTGCCGCCCGGCGCCAGCGGCGTGACGGCGGTGCCCATTTCGCCCTGCATGCCTTCGCGGCCAGTCACCACTTTGTTGCGCCGGGCGCGCACTACCAGGGTGAGCAACAGCATGGTGATGAGGGAGAAGGGCAGCGCCAGTGCGATGGCGGTGGAAAGATGAATCCGCATTTCGGGCAATGGGCTGTCGATCAACATGACCGCGCCCAACACCATCGACAGCGCGCCGCCCGAGCCCAGGATGCCGTGGGTGGCGAACTTGGCCTCCAGGATGAATAGCGTGAATGCCAGTAAGAGCAGCGCGGCGCCCAGCCAGTTGATGGGCAGGACCGAAAGCGCGGAGAGTCCCAGCAGCGCCATAATGGCGCCGAGGATACCGGGCACGATCAATCCGGGAGACGTGAATTCCACATAGATACCCAGCGCGCCCAGCACCAGCAACACCAAGGCAATGTTGGGATCGCTGACAGCGGATATGATCCGCTGGCGCAGATTGCGCTCGTATATAGTAACCGCCGCACCGCGGGTATGCAGCGTCACGCGCGTGCCATCCAGGCGCGTGACTTCGCGGCCATCCAGTTTGTCGAGCAGATCCTGCTCGTCGCGCGCCGAGAGGTCGATGAGGTGCTCGTCGAGCGCCTCTTTGTCGGTGAATGACTGGCTTTCGCGCACGGCCTTCTCCGCCAGCGCGCTGTTCCGCCCGCGCTTGACGGTGATACTGCGCAATTCGGCGGCCGCGTCATTCTCGAGCTTCTGCTTCATGACCGCGTCCATCTCACCGCCCATGACGACTGGATGCGCCGCCCCGGTATTGGTGCCGGGCGCCATGGCCGCCACGTCGCCGGCTTCCAGCAGGAAGAATCCGGCCGAGGCGGCGCGCGAGCCGCTGGGCGTTACATAAGTCACTACCGGGACGGGGGAGGCGATGATCTTTTCGATGGACTGGCGCATCGCGTCCATCAGACCCCCTGGCGTATTCAAGCGCACCAGCAGCACGGCGGCGTCTTCTTGTTTGGCCTGGGCGATAGCGCGGTTTAGAATCTCGACGGTAACCGGATGGATCATGCCATCCACGTCCACCGCTAAGACGCGGGGCGTGGCGGCGCACGCGTTCACCGCCAGCAGTCCCCACAGAATCGGACTTGCGTATCGTAATCGCACGGCTAACATTAATATACCTCCAACCGAGGACAACTGTCTGAAACGACACTCCTCACAGCGCATTGGTAATGGAATTAATAAAAACTTTTTTCGGTATTTCGGGTGAAGTTTGGTAAAATTAGAAAATCAAAGTTCGAAGTTTCTAGGGAGAGAAATATCTATCTATGGCAACAAAAAGAAGCACCAGTCAGGCTGGAGTATCCGGTGCGGCAACTGCGCGCGCCAAAAGTCCGGTTACCAGGAAACACAAGAACTCCGCTGCAATAGAGAGGCCCGAGAGCGCCAAGGCGGCCCCATCGAGTCTCGCCGAGTCTCCCCGCACCGCGCCTTCGTGTGATGCAATTGCGCAACTGGCTTATTCGTATTGGGAAGCCCGCGGCTATCAAGGCGGCTCACCCGAAGAAGATTGGTTGCGCGCCGAGCAGGAATTAGTTTACACTCCGACCACGCTGGTCACTCACTAAGTCGTAACGCACTGCGCTTAGTCGCGTCACATACTTGCAAAATCGCTAAGATACACGGGCCAGGAACGGGGCTACTTATATTTCCGCAAGACGGCTATAAGCCGCCCCTGGATCTGCACGTCCGCGGCCGGCACGATCATCGGAGCCAACGCCGTGTTGGCGGGCTGCAGGCGAACCTTGCCCGCCGGCTCGCGGTAAAAACGTTTCAGCGTGGTTTCCGCGCCGCCCACCAGCGCCACCACGATGTCGCCGTCATGCACCTCGGCCGCGCGCTCGATCAGTACCATGTCACCGTCGCAAATATGATCGCCGATCATGGACTCACCCCGCACTTCGAGCGCGAAGGTGTCCCCGTGGCCGGCGAAATCGGCGAAGCTCAAGGTGGCGCGGTCTTCGACCGCTTCCACCGGGCGACCGGCGGCGATGCGTCCCATCAGCGGAACGGTCAGCGCCGCGGCATCCCGCTGGCGGCGGTTTTCCTGCACGTACTTGGGACCCAATTCCAGCGAGCGGCTGTGATTGAAGCTGCGCTTCAGGTAGTTCTTGGTGGTGAGCGCGCTAATGTGTTTGTGCACGGTGGCGAGCGAAGCCAGATGCAGGCCCTGGGCCAGTTCTTCGTAGCTGGGACTGTAACCGTTCTCGTCGACGAAAGAGGCAATCAGATCGAGCACTTGCTTTTGCCTGCGTGTCAATGCCATGACAGTTGCTCCTCTCTGATCTATTGTGGGCGAAGAAAAAGGGAAAAGCAAGCGCGGACGCAATGTTTCACGCTACGATAGGAAAGACCCCGCCGCTGAAGCACCCATGTCAAACGGAAATCCATCGATTCGAAACATCGCCATCATCGCGCACGTGGATCATGGCAAGACCACGCTGGTCGACGCCATGCTGAACCAGAGCGGCATTTTTCGCGAGAATGAAGTGCACGTCGAGCGCGTGATGGATTCGAACGCCCTGGAGCGGGAACGCGGCATCACCATCCTGGCGAAGATCACGGGCGTGCGTTATCAGGGCGTGAAGATCAATATCGTGGACACGCCCGGCCACAGCGATTTCGGCGGCGAAGTGGAGCGCGCGCTCAAGATCGTCGACGGCGTGATGCTGCTGGTGGACGCCAGCGAAGGGCCGCTGCCACAGACGCGCTACGTGCTCTCGAAGGCGCTCGAAGCCAAGCTGCCGCCGATCGTGGTGATCAACAAGATCGACCGGCCGGATGCGCGCGTGCCGGAAGTGTTGAACGAGATTTACGATCTGTTCATCGATTTGGACGCGACCGAAGACCAGCTCGATTTTCCGGTTCTCTACACGGTGGCCAAGACCGGCGTGGCGAAGACCTCCATGGAGGACGCGTCCGGCAATCTGAAGCCTCTGTTCGACGCTATTCTGCGCCATATTCCCGAACCCGCGGGCGATCCGGATAGCGTGCTGCAGATGCTGGTGGCCAATCTGGATTACAGCGATTACCTGGGCCGGCTGGCGATCGGGAGGGTTTTCGAAGGCACACTGCGCTTTGGCGACACGGTCTCCATCTGCAAGCTGGACGGCTCGCGGCATGACACGCGCATCACCAAGCTGTATTCGTTCGAAGGCTTGAAGCGGGTGGATGAGACGGTGGGGCGGCCCGGCGACCTCCTCGCGATCGCGGGCGTGGAGGGCATCACCATCGGCGAGACGGTAACCAGCGCGGAGGATCCGCGGCCCCTGCCAGTCGTGCAAATCGACGAACCGACCATCGCCATGACGTTCACCATTAACACGTCGCCGTTCGTGGGACGGGAAGGCTCCTACGTCACGTCGCGCAATCTCCGGGAGCGGCTGGATAAGGAACTGCTCACGAACGTTTCCATACGGGTGGAGGAACTGGGCCACGATACGTTCAAGGTGATGGGGCGGGGCGAACTGCAGTTGGCGATCCTGATCGAGATGATGCGGCGCGAGAGTTACGAACTGATGGTGGGCAAGCCGGAGATTCTGACGCGCACGATCGGCGGCAAGACCCACGAGCCGGTGGAACTGCTGGTGATGGACGTGCCGGAGTCGTTCCTGGGAGTGGTGATCGAGAAGCTGGGGACGCGCAAGGGCAAGATGACGAAGATGGTGAATCACGGATCGGGACGCGTGCGGCTGGAGTTCGAAATTCCTTCGCGCGGGCTGATCGGGCTGCGCAGCGAGATTCTGACGGACACGCGCGGCACCGCCATCATGAATTCGCTATTCCATGGATACATCGAGTGGCAGGGCGACATCCCCACGCGGCCGACGGGATCGTTGGTGGCGGACCGCGCGGGCAAGGCCACCGGCTACGCCATCTTCAACCTGCAGGAGCGCGGCGAGATTTTCGTCAGTCCGGGCGCCGATATTTACGAGGGCATGATCATTGGCGAAAACGCCCGCACCGCGGATCTGGATGTGAACATCGTCAAGGAGAAGAAACTGACGAACATGCGCGCTTCCACGGCGGACGAAGCCATCCGGCTGGTGCCTCCGCGGGTGCTGAACCTGGAGCAGGCCATCGAGTTCATCCGCGAGGACGAATTCGTGGAAGTGACGCCGGCGTCCATCCGGCTGCGCAAGAAGGTTCTGAAAGCCAACCAGCGATAGCCGCCGCGGGGAACTCAGCGGGCCAGGGCGAGGACCGATGCGGCGATATCCTGCAAGGGCAGAATACGATCCACGGCGCCGCGCTTGATGGCTTCGTTGGGCATGCCAAAGACTACGGAAGTGGCTTCATCCTGGGCGATGGTGGCCGCTCCGGCCTGCTTCATTTCGAGCATTCCGGCGGCGCCGTCGTCGCCCATGCCGGTCATAATGACGCCCACCACATTGGCGCCAGCGTAACGCGCCGCGGAGCGGAACAGGACGTCCACCGAAGGGCGATGACGGGTGACCAGGGGGCCATCCCGGATGTCCACGAAGTATCTGGCGCCGCTGCGCTTCAGAAGCAGGTGATGGTTGCCGGGAGCGATGAGGGCGCGGCCGCGCAGCACCGTATCGTTGCGCTCGGCCTCCTTCACGGCGATGCGGCAGAGGCCGTCGAGCCTCTGCGCGAAGGCGCGCGTAAACATCTCCGGCATGTGCTGCACGATCACCATGCCGGGCGCATCCGGAGGCAGCACTTCCAAAAACGCGCGGAGGGCTTCCGTTCCGCCGGTGGAAGCGCCGATGACCACCACTTTTTCGGTAGTTTCGAGCATGGCGGCCGAGGGCCGCGAAAGAATGGCGTCAGCCGTGAGCTTGGGTTCGACCGAGGCGCGCAGTCCGGGGGGCCGCAATCGCGCCGATGCCGCCGCTCGCACGGCCTGCGAGAGCATGACCTGGGACTCCTCCAGGAACTGCCGGCTGCCCAGGCGCGGTTTGGTGATGATCTCCACGGCGCCGTATTCCAGGGCTTTCAGGGTGCTCTGCGCGCCCTCCTCGGCCAGGCTGGAGCAGATGACCACGGGAATGGGGTGTTGGGTCATGATCTTGCGTAGGAACGTCAGCCCGTCCATGCGGGGCATTTCTATATCCAGCATGATGACGTCCGGAGCTTGTTCGGCAATGCGTTCGGCGGCGATGAACGGGTCGCTGGCCGTGGCGACGACCTCGATCATGGGGTCCGCGGAAAGCACCTGGCTCAGAGTCTGGCGCACGAGCGCTGAATCATCCACGATCAGAACGCGTATTTTGTCTGTCATCATAGCCTTGTGCCGTAAGAGGCAACGGCCGGGGACGCGGGCGCGCCGCCGCGGTTCACCATCGCCAACCGGCGGACCAACACCTCGCCCGAGGCGGTGTCGAATTGAATCGAGCGGCCGCGCACTCCGCCCAGATCGGACGCCAGGACGGTTAATCCCGCGCCTGCCAGTACTTCCCAGGCGGCCCGGGAATTCAACGCGCCCACCGTGGGCTGGCCCGTTCTGGGAACCACGGAAGGGAGCACGTCCGCGCCGCCGAAGAGCTTGACCTCTACTTCGTGCCGGCAGGCCCCCAGGGCATCGAATTGTTCCGCTAAATATCGAATGCTGAAATCCACGTAACGGAAAGCGTCGGGCGGTTTAGCGCCTGGAGGACATCGGGGCAACAAGCCATGGCACAGGGCGCCCGCGCCCAGCCGCTCAATCCAAAAAGTGGCGCTCACGCAGGATCCCAGGATGGTCTGCAGGATGGCTGGATAGCGCACCAAGTAGACCTCACCGGGTTGCACGCGTATTTCGGGCCGGGCGGTCATCATGTCGACTTCCGGTAAACCGCGGGCCCCACGGAAAGCAGGGGCAGGTCCATATTCTGCAGGGATTCGGAATGCCCCGCGAAGAAATATCCACCGGGCGCCAGCCGCTCGCTGAGCCTTTTCAGGAGACGAATCTGCGTGGGCCGGTCAAAATAAATAATGACATTCCGGCAAAAGATGATGGAGGGGCTTTCGGCAAGGCGGTAGTCGCCATCCATGAAGTTCAATCGCCGGAATTCGATTTTGGAGCGCAGTTCGGGAACCACCCGCACCAGATCCGATTGCGGATCGCGGCTGCGCATCAGATATTTCTTGCGTAACTCCGGCGGCACCGGACGCACCGCGTCGGAGCGGAAAATACCGGCGCCGGCTTTGGCCAATACTTCGCTGGAAATATCGGTCGCCAGCACGCCGAATGAGAATCCGGGCCGGTTGTGCGCGAACTCGCTGAGCACCATGGCCAGGGTGTATGGCTCTTCTCCCGTGGAGCAGCCGGCGCTCCAGGCCATGATCCGGCCGGCGCGTTTGCGACTCTCCAATTCCGGCAGAGCGGTGGAAGCGAGGTACTCGAAGTGATCCGGCTCGCGGAAGAAATCCGTTTTGTTGGTGGTTACGGCATCGATCATGTGCAGCAGTTCCCGCGCCTTGCCTTCGGGCGAAAACAGATACGCACAGTAAGCGGCGGGCGAGGGCACGTGCAGGTCCCGCTGCCGGCGCTTCAGCCGGATCTCCAGCATGGTTCTTTTCTCGGGACCCAGGTTGATGCCGCATTCGGCGCGGATCAGCACGCGGAGACGGTCGAAATCCGTGGCCGACAAGCTGTCGTTTGATTTTTCCATTCCTGGGGCGTGGCGAGCGGGGTGGGCCGGAATCCCGGCCCACCCGCTCTCTGTTTTCAGACCGCCGCTTCCGTCAGCGGGCTGACGGTTTCGCCGCTGCGGACCGCGGCCAGTTCCTCGACCGAAAAGACCCGGTCGATATCCAGGATCATGATCAATCCTCCCTCGCGCTTGCCCACCCCGCGGATGAAGTCGGTACGGATCTGCGTGCCGATCCGCGGCGGCGGTTGAATGTGTTCGGGCTCCAGGTCGATCACTTCTTCCACCGAATCGGCCAGCGCGCCGATAATGTTGGATTCGCCCTCCACCAGCATCTCGACCACGACGATGCAGGTGTTGACCGTTTTCTCGGTCTTGGACATTTCAAAGCACAGGCGCAGATCGACCACGGGCACTACGTTGCCCCGTAGATTGATGACGCCGCGCATGAAATCGGGGGTTCGCGGAACTTTGGTGATGGTGGTAAAGTCCAGGACTTCACGGACCTTGGCCACGTCGGTGGCGAACACCTCCTCTCCCAGCCGGAAAGTGAGGTATTGCCGGGTTTCGGTAATGTCGGTAACGCTCATCGTCAGCTTCCTTTCCCAGGCGGCGAAGCCTAATAGCGTTCGAATTCCTTGTCCATGTGGTCACCGTTATCCTTCATCTTCAAGGCGACTCCGGACTTGGCGGCCATCTTGGATGCGGCGGCAGGAGCGGCGTGGGAAACGGCCTCCCGCAGCTTTCCCATGGCATGCGCGGATTTGGCGGCGGCCGGATGCGCGGCCGGCTTCTGTCCCGTTTCGCCGGTGCGGAAGAATCCCAGCGCGGTCATTAACTGATCGGCCTGGCCAGTGAGTTCCTCCGTGGTGGAGGCCATCTCCTCAGCCGCCGAAGCGTTCTGTTGAATCACTTTCTCCAATTGTTGGAGAGCCTGATTGATCTGCTCGGCGCCGGTGTCCTGCTCCTTGCTGGCGGCCGTGATTTCCTGCACCAGCTCCGCGGTTTTCTGAATATCCGGCACCAATTTGTCGAGCATCTCGCCGGCCTTTTCGGATACCTTTACGGTGGTGCCGGAGAGCTGGTTGATTTCGCCGGCGGCCTTCTGGCTGCGCTCCGCCAGTTTGCGGACCTCCGCGGCCACAACCGCGAAGCCTTTGCCATGTTCGCCGGCGCGGGCGGCCTCTATGGCCGCGTTCAAGGCCAGCAGATTGGTCTGCCGCGCAATCTCCTCGATGATGGAGATCTTGCTGGCGATCTCTTTCATGGCGGCCACCGCGGCCAGCACGGACTTGCCGCTTTCCTGCGCGTCGTTGGCCGATTTGGCGGCAATCCTTTCGGTCTGCTGCGCGTTGTCGGCGTTCTGCTTGATGTTGGAGACCATCTCTTCCATGGACGAGGAGGCTTCCTCGGCGGAAGCGGCCTGCGCGCTGGCGCCATTGGACACCTGCACCGACGAGGTGCTGATGGCCTGGCTGGCGGATGCCACTTCACCCGCGATGCCGCGGATTTCGGTCACCGTGCGGGTCAGCCCGCCCACCATGGCGACCAGTGCCTGCATCAGCTTGTCGTGCCCGGAGCGTTCCCGCAGAGCCACCGTCAGGTTGCCTTGGGAGATCTCGGTAGCGGCATCCGTGACTTCGTCCATAGCCGCGATGAGGGCGTTCAGGTTGTTCTTGATGGTGTTGAACTCGCCGTGGTAGGTGTCGGTGATCTGCGAGGGAAGGTCTCCCTTGCTGATCCGGTCCACATAATTGGCAGCCACGTTGAGAGGTGTGATCACGGCATCGAGCACGGCGTTGACACCGCGCACGATCTCGGCGTATGTGCCCTGGAACTGCTCCGCGTTGCCGCGCTCCGCCAGCTTCCCGTCTTTGGCCGCGCTGGTCAGACGCGCGAGCTCCTTTTGCAGCGCTTGCAACACAGCCGCAACGTTGTTGACGGCCATCTTCATCTTTTCGTGGTCGCCTTTGTAGGTCTGGGCGATGAGTTCGTCGATTTTGCCGTTGGAGATCTGGGCCAGAATGCGATTGCCTTCGCCGATGGGCAGCAGGATGGCGTCGAGCATGGTGTTGACGCCGCGCACGATCTCGGCGTAAGCGCCCTGGAAACTCTCGGGCTTGCCGCGCTCGGAAAGCTGGCCCTCGTAGGAGGCAGCGGTCAGACGCCCAAGCTCCTTCTGCAGCCCCTGCAAAACGACGGCGACGTTATTGACGGCCATCTTCATCTTTTCGTGGTCGCCCTTGTAAGTCTGCGCGATGAGTTCGTCGATCTTGCCGCTGGAGATCTGGGCCAGAATACGGTTGCCTTCGCCGATCGGCAGCAGGATGGCATCCAGCATGTCGTTGATTCCCTGCACGATCTCGCGATGCACGCCCTCGAATTCGCCGGCCTTGCCGCGCTCCTCCAACCGGCCCTCCCGGGACGCGTCCACCAGGCGCAGGATCTCCTGGGCGATACGCCGCATCTCGGACTCACCCTGTTTGCCGCCCCCCGCGCGAACGCGCTCGCCGTGCGCGCTGTACTCCAGGATGGGCGTGCCGCCGTCGCTGGATGCGGAAGACCGCGATTTCTTGTTCTTTCCGTTTACTGTACGTAACATGGATTCTTTTCCTTCTGTGTAAGTGCGTGCAAGGCGGAGCGCCTTTTTACCGCCGTCGAATGGATAGCGTGCTCGACCAGCCGATGCGGATCGAGGATCAGCGCCACGGTTCCGTTCCCGAGGATGGTGGCGCCCGAGATCACGGACACATCCCGATATAGTCTGCCCAGGTTCTTGATAACGGTTTGATGGTTCCCCAGCACTTCGTCCACGACCAGCCCGTAGTGCCCGTCGTCGACTTCGACGACCATGATCTGCTCGCGTTCCGGCTGCGCCACGGCCATCCCGAAGCACTCGCTGAGCCGGATGTACGGAATCGTTTCGCCGCGCACGCAGGCCAGGTGATTGCCGTGCGCCTCGCGGATATCTTGCCGGCTTAAAGCCACGCATTCCAGGCTGTTGGCCAGGGGCAACACGAAATAGGATGGGCCCACGCGCACCAACAGGCCGTCAATGATGGCGAGCGTCAGCGGAAGACGCAAGGTAACCGTGAGTCCGGCGCCCGGGCGGCTCGACAGCTCGAGGGAACCGCGCAGTGCCTCCGCGCTCCGCCGCACCACATCCATCCCGATCCCGCGGCCGGAGACGTCGGTGACGCGGGCGGCCGTGGAAAAACCCGGCGCCAGGATCAGACTGAACAATTCGGCGTCGGAGAGCTGCGCTGAGCCGTCGATCAAACCGCGTTCGACGGCGCGCGCCCGGATGGCACGCGGATCCAGGCCGCGTCCGTCATCGCTCACGCGGATTAAGACCTGTGTGCCGGCGTACTGCGCCGAGAGCCGGACGGTGGCGGTGGGAGGTTTGCCCGCCGCGCGCCGGGCGTCGGGCGTCTCCACGCCGTGATCCATGCTATTACGGATCAAATGCACCAGGGGATCGTTGAGCTGATCGATCACGGTCTTGTCCAGTTCCGTGTCGGCCCCCTCCAGGGCCAAATCGACCTCTTTGTGCAGCTCGATGCTGAGATCGCGGACCAGGCGGCGGAAGCGCTCAAACGTGCCGCGGAGGGGCAGCATCCGGATGCTCATGGAGTTTTCGCGTAACTCCGCGGTCAGCCGGTCGACCTGCTCCGATACGGCGAGGATCTCGGGATCGCCGCGGCGGACCGAGATTTCGCTCAATCGCGCCTGCACGCTGACCAGTTCACCCACCAGATTGACCAACCGATCCAGTTTTTCGGCGGCCACGCGGATGCCGGACCCGGCGCCTCTGTTTACGGCGCGCGCCGTGGGTTGGGCGCCTGGCTTTGGATCTTCAACCGGCGCCGCGGGAGCCTCTGGGTCCGAATCGGACAGACGCTCGATTTTCAGTTCGCATTCGTCTTCCACGAAAATGAATACATCGCGGATGGTTTCCACCGCCGCGCCGGTCTGGAGGACCAGATCCCACGCCACATAGCAGCGCTCGGCATCGATCTCCGAAAGCGCCGGGAGCGCGCCGGCATCCGCTTTCACCCGCAGCTCACCCATCTCGCGCAGCTCGCTGAACAGCAGCAGCGGATTGGTTCCGTGCAGGATCACTTCGGGCCCGGGCCGGAAGTGAATGTGCCAAGCGGTGAGCGGCCCCGGAGCGGGCGGCGTTAGCCCGGCCCCTAAGGCCGGATTCGCGACGCCGGGCGCCTCGGCCGGACCCATCCAATCCTGCAAGTTGGCCAGGATGCGAGCACAATTGGCGGAATCGGCCGCGGCGCCGCCGGAGGCCGCCTCCAGCATGGCCTTCATTTGATCGCCGGCGGCCAGGGTGAGATTGATCAGCGGCGCGCCCACCGCAAGCTGGCCATTCCGCACCCGGTCGAAAGCGGTTTCCAACTGGTGCGCGAACGCGGCCAGATCATCGAAGCCGAACATGGCGCCCGATCCTTTAATGGTATGCAGGGCCCGGAATGCCCGGCCGATATTTTCAGGATCGTTGCGGTTCTGGTCCAGTTCGAGCAACGCCGCTTCGAGCTCGCCCAGAAGCTCGCGGGCCTCCTCGTGAAAGGCCTGCTGGAAGCGGTCGGTCATCCGATGACCCTCTTCACCACGGCCAGCATTTGCTGTTTTGTAAATGGCTTTACGATCCAGCCAGTGGCGCCGGCGGCCTTGCCCTCGAGCTTGCGGGACTCCTGCGACTCGGTCGTCAGCATGATGATCGGTATACCTCTGCAGGCCGGATTGGTCCGCACGCTGCGGATCAGCCCGATCCCGTCCAGATTCGGCATGTTCAAGTCCGTAATCACCAGGTGTATGGGGCTCGCCAGCTTGGCGAGCGCGTCACGGCCATCCACGGCTTCGAGCACGGTATAGCCCGCCTCGGAAAGCGTGAACCTCACCATCTGCCGGACGCTGGCCGAATCGTCTACCGTGAGAATGACCTTGTTCATGCGCAATCCAACGCCGGGTATCCGGGGATTTGGTCGAAGCCCGCTTCGCGCATCAGGGTGATGGCCGCCAAGGAAGCGCGCCCCCCGATTCGCCGGCCACGCCGGACGGATTCGCTTCCGGCAGCCGCAAGCAATTGCAGGATCGTCACATCCAGTTCCTCGACTCCCGCCAAATCCAATTCCAGATCTCCGTCGGCGGCCAGCCATGCGAGCAACAGGTTTTGCAATGCGGCGCCCGAGGCAACGCCGACCGGTCCGTCCAGCCGGATCAAATAACCGGACTCCTGTGGTACCTGTGTTACGGGCATCTTGCTCCCATCACAGCTATCGGCGGATAGGAAAAGTTTCCGTATAGTGAGTGGCGCGCATTCTCGGAATTCTCCCTTAAGTCGCGTGGGACGGCGGCCTGCCTTCAAAAGTGCCCGGCGCGCAACTGGATTGCGGCGCCGTCGCCGTCGACGCGTACCACGCTGCCGATTCCCCAATTGGAGAGCGCCTTCCGGTCATGACCAGACAGTTCGACCTCTACCGTGACTGATTCGCCGAGCTTTAACCGCACGGGCTGTTCCAGGCGAACCAGCATGCCCGAACTGCTGATATTGACGGCCGTGGCGGGGATCGGCGCGCCGCTCTCCCGATGCAAAATCACGCCCGCCGGAATCGTGTAACGCGGTGCATTTCTTCGATCCAGGTCCCTTGACTCCAAGCGTCTGCTCCGTTCCGGGTACGGCCTTGCGATCACCGTCCCAAACTCCTCTATCGGCTGTTCAGCTCCCGAACAGAACTGCCGATATATTCTTCAGGCGAAGCCTGGGACCTGACAGATCGTGCCACTGAACAGCCACATTTCGCACCGCGGGAAACCGCTGCACCAGTCTGTGATCTACCGGCTCCGGCGCGCGGCCCGGAACGCCTGGGCGCCGGCCAGCCGCCGCTACCTGGCGCAGCTGACGCCTACAATCGCAGATCTGGAGGACTTAAACCGGAGTACCGAACAGGACTTTCTGGCAGTGGGCGGAAAGCTGCACGAATTCTCGGCCGCGGCGCGCCAGATTTCAAACGGTATGGCGGCTCTCAGCGAGCTGATCTCCGGCGCACGCGGGCGCAATGTAAGTGAAGTACTGGCCCGGGTGCTCGAACAACTGAACCAAACCGAGGCACGGCTGGGGGCCACCCGCCAAACGTTGGCGCGAGTCTTGGAAGAGGCGCGCCGGATTGAAGGCGTCTTCGGCGACTTCCGCGTGACGGTCGCGCAGTGCCGGGTACTGGGGTCCCTGACTCGTATCGAAACCGCCCGGCTGGGCAACGCCGGCGCTGGTTTCGGCCATCTGGCGGAAGAGGTGAAGACCCTGACGGAGAGTATCGAAAGCGGTGGCCAGCGGGTTTTAGAAGGCTCCGCGGTTCTCCGGCTGAGAATTCAGTCCTCCATCGCGCGGATCTCCGGAATAAGAGACGGCGCCATCCAAGGGCTGCCCGCTTTGCTGGCCGAGGCGCACGCCGGCATGGAGTCGCTCGAGCAGACCGAGCGCCAGGCGCGGGAGGCCTCTCTGCGCCAGTCGGCCGGGTATGCGGAGGTGTCGGCCGCGGTGGAAGATCTGGTGGGCGCCCTGCAATTCCACGACATAACCCGGCAAAAAATCGCACATGTCGCGGATGCCTTGCGCAGCCTGGGATCGGATTCCCAAACCTTGCCCAAGGGCCGTTCTCCGGCCGGTGAAGCGCAGATGGTTTTGACACTGCAATCGGCCCAGTTGGCCGACGCCGAACGCGTCTTCGGGGCTTCGGTGGTGCGCATCGAAGAGGACCTCGATGGAATCGCCCGGCGGGTAACCGAAATGACTGGTGAATGCGGCTCTCTGCTGGAGCCACCGTCCGGCGAGCGGGGTTCGTTCTTCCTTTCCCTGGAGGGCCACTTCAACGCCATTTTGGAGATTCTAGGCGCCTGTGTGCGCGCGGAGGTCGAGACCAAGGAACTGCTTGGCGGGCTGGCGCAGGATGTGGCGCGCATGCGTGATTCCGTCGCCGAGGTGGCCGAGATCGGCATTAGCCTTCGCCGCATGGCCATCAATGCGACTATCCGGGCGGACCACATCGGCGCCGCCGGGCGCGCGCTCGACGTTCTTGCCGGGGTGATGCAGCGGCTGGGGTCGGAGTCCAACACCATGACCAACGAGGGGATCGCGGCGCTGGAGGCCATGACCGAGGCCGCCTCCGCCGCGTCCGCGGATGCCGGGTCAGATCCGAATCATGTGGTGGGGGACGAGTTCCTGGTCGAGGTGCGAAGAACCATCCTCCAATTGCGGGAATCGAGCGATATAGGCCACCACCGGCTAAGCCAGATCGCGGGGCTCGGTTCGGATCTTCGGGATGGCATCCAGTCTGTGCGCGGCGGTTTTTCGGCCGGCAGGGCGGTGGCCGAAACTGTCCGTCACGCGCTTTCGGCGCTGGCGGATGTCGCGGTTGAGAATGGGTTTACGCTATCCGCGGGCGAGCGGCCGCCGGAGATCTCTCTGCAGGATTTCGCGCGGCACTACACCATGGAATCGGAGCGCGCAGTCCATCAGAATATAGCCGGCCGTGAAGAAGCGCCTGCGCCTGAAACAGCCATGGTGGCCGCGGCCGTAGCGGAGGGGAACGATTTGGGCGACAACGTGGAACTGTTCTGATCTTAGGCTTATGCGCGCGTTAATCATGTCCCGCGATCGTTAAGAACTGGTTTGCACCGCGGGCGACATCGCGCACCAGTAGGCGCGGGCGTCACGACTTCTAATGTCACCGTCGGCCGGCGCCAATTCTCCATCAGCTCCGGCTGATCGAGCGCCGCCCACTCGAAGACCATGGAGGCTGCCCGGCGAGGAAGCCTGCCCTCTAGAATTGCGATTGGCTCGATTCCCAGGTCATCGAAGCACAGGCTCGCGCCCTCATCCGCGCGCGGCGTCCGTCTGCTTCTGCGCCGCCGCGTCCAGCCGCGCCTGCGCCCGCTCGATGGCGCTTAATGCAGCCGCCGGATCCACCCCCAGCGAGGGGTTGATCATCTGCTCCTCGGCCCGCTTCATGGCCACCTTGGCGCGCTCCACGTCGATCTCCTCGGCGCGTTCGGCGGCCGTAGCCAGCACCCGCACCTTATCGCCCAGCACTTCCAGGTAACCCTTGTGGACCGCCAGATACCAGCGCTTGCCCCCCATTTCATAGTTCAGGAAGCCCGTCCCCAACTCCGCCAGCAGGGGCGCGTGGCCGGGCAGAATCCCGACATAGCCGTTGGCGGCGGGCGCCTGCACGGCGGCAACATCCTCGCGCACCAGCAGGCGCTCGGGCGTGACTACTTCTAATGCCAGCGTGTCAGCCATCGATCAACCTTGCAGCGTCTTGGCCTTCTCCACCACGTCTTCGATGGTCCCTTGCAGGTAGAACGCCTGCTCGGGAAGCCCGTCGTGCTTGCCGTCCACGATCTCCTTGAATCCACGAATGGTGTCGGCCAGCTTCACGTACTTGCCCGTCAGCCCGGTGAACTGTTCGGCCACGTGGAAAGGCTGCGAGAGGAAGCGCTGAATCTTGCGCGCGCGGGAGACGGTCAGCTTGTCTTCGTCCGACAGCTCGTCGATTCCCAGAATGGCGATGATATCCTGCAGATCCTTATAGCGCTGCAGAACGCCCTTCACCTGCTGCGCCACGTCGTAATGGTCCTGGCCGATGATGCGCGGGTCCAGGATGCGCGAAGTGGAAGCCAGCGGATCGACCGCCGGATAGATGCCCAACTCGGCGATCGAGCGCGAAAGGTTCGTGGTCGCGTCCAGGTGCGCAAAAGCCGTCGCCGGGGCCGGATCGGTGTAATCGTCAGCCGGCACGTAGATCGCTTGCACCGAGGTGATCGAGCCCGTTTTGGTGGAGGTGATGCGCTCCTGCAATTCGCCCATTTCGCTGGCCAGGTTCGGCTGATATCCTACCGCGGACGGCATGCGTCCCAGCAGCGCCGAAACCTCCGAGCCGGCCTGTGTGAAGCGGAAAATGTTGTCGATGAACAGCAGCACGTCCTGATTCTGCTCGTCGCGGAAGTATTCGGCGACGGTCAGGCCCGTCAGTCCCACCCGCAGGCGCGCGCCGGGCGGCTCGGTCATCTGGCCGTAGATCAGCGCGACCTTCGATTTGGTGTAATCCTTCGGATCGACAATCCCGGATTCCTGCATTTCCCGCCACAGATCGTTGCCTTCCCGGGTGCGCTCGCCGACGCCCGAGAACACCGAAACGCCGCCATGCTTCATGGCGATGTTGTGGATCAGTTCCTGGATGATGACGGTCTTGCCCACGCCGGCGCCCCCGAACAGGCCGATCTTGCCGCCGCGCAGGTAAGGCTCAATCAAGTCCACCACCTTGATGCCCGTTTCGAACATCTCCTGGCGCGTGGACTGGTCCTCGAAGGATGGCGCGGGACGATGGATGGGATAGCGCTTCTTGGCGTTGATCGGTCCCATCTTGTCCACCGGCTCGCCGATGACATTCATCACCCGGCCGAGCGTCTCGTTGCCGACGGGAACCTCCACCGGATGGCCCAGGCTCTCCGCATTCATGCCACGCACGAGGCCCTCGGTGGGCTGTAACGCGATGGTGCGCACGCGGCCTTCGCCGATGTGCTGTTCGACCTCGCAGATGATGTCGATCGGCGTGGGCACCTCGAACCCATCGCTGGTGATCCGAATGGCCGTGTAGACGAGGGGTATCTGTCCCTCGGGAAACTGGCAGTCCACGGCGGGGCCGGAGACCTGGACGACTTTGCCGATTACGTTACCGTTGTTCATTTTTGAAAAAACCCTTAAATTAGCCACCGATGAACACCGATAAACACCGATAACACAATTCTTTTCGGCTGCTATCTGTGTTCATCGGTGGCTAATAATCTTACTCCGCGGCGGCGGCGCCGCTCACTACCTCGATAATCTCTTTGGTGATGCTGGCCTGGCGCACGCGATTCATGTACAGCGTCAGGGTGTCGATCATATCCGACGCGTTGGAAGTCGCGGCTTCCATGGCGGTCATACGCGCGGCGTGCTCGGCCGCCGCCGATTCGAGCAGCGCCCGGTACACTTCCGTCTCTACATAGCGCGGCAGAAGGCTGGTCAGCATCTCCAGCGGCGGCTGCTCGAAAATGAAATCCAGCGGCTCGCTCCGCTGCGGCAATTCCACGGGCAATACCTGGGTCAGCGTCACTCGCTGCGCCATCACCGATTTGAACTCGTTATAAAGCAGGTACACCGCGTCGATCTCTTCGTTGCGAAACCGCTCCATCATCTTCTGGCCGATCGCGGCGGCGTCCTCATAGACGACTTTGGCCATCCCCAAGTGCTCGCCGGTAATGGTCACGCCGCGCTTGCGGAAGAAATCGCGCCCTTTGCGGCCCACCAGTTCGAAATCCGTAGTGGCCGGCTGATGCTCCGTGGCGAAACGCTGCGCGGCTTTGATGAGGTTCGAGTTGAACGCCCCCGCCAGGCCTTTGTCGGAGGTCACCAGGATCAATTGCACGCGTTTTTCCGGCCGGCGCGCCAGCAACGGATGCGCGGACACGCGCTCGTCGGAACCGGCCGCGCCGGCCACATCGGCCAGCAGCCCACGCAGCGCGCCGCCGTACGGGCGCGAGGCGATGACGCGATCTTGCGCGCGCCGCAACTTGGCCGCCGAGACCATCTTCATGGCCTTGGTGATCTGCTGCGTATTGCGCACCGAACGGATGCGCCGGCGAATATCGATGAGACTAGGCATGCGCGGCGGCCGCCGGCAGCTCGGCGACGAAGCGGTCCTTGAATTCCTTGATCACCGCGTTGATCTCACCGCGGAGAGCGTCGTCCAGGGCCTTCTTTTCGATGATCTTGGCCAGCAACGGGCGATACGCGTTGTCCAGGAAGCGATAAAATTCCAATTCAAACTTGCGCACCTGCTCCACCGGCAGATCGTCCAGAAAACCCTGCGTGCCGGCATAGATGATCAGGATCTGCTTTTCCACCGGGATGGGCTGGAACTGGCCCTGTTTCAAGATCTCGACCAGGTGTCTCCCGCGATTCAACTGCGCCAGCGAGGCCTTGTCCAGATCCGAGCCGAACTGCGCGAAAGCCGCCAGGTCGCGGAACTGCGCCATGTCCAGGCGCAGCGTGCCGGCGATCTGCCGCATGGCCTTGATCTGGGCCGCGCCCCCGACGCGGCTGACGGAAATACCGACGTCGATGGCCGGCCGTATGTTCGAGTTGAATAGATCGCTCAACAGGTAGATCTGGCCGTCCGTGATCGAGATGACGTTGGTAGGGATGTACGCCGAAACGTCGCCCGCCTGGGTCTCAATGAAAGGCAGAGCCGTCAGCGAGCCGCTGCCATTCTCTTCGTTGAGCTTCGCGGCGCGCTCCAGCAGGCGGCTGTGAAGATAGAAAACGTCGCCCGGATACGCCTCGCGTCCCGGCGGACGCCGCAGCAGCAGCGAGATTTCGCGATAAGCCGCCGCGTGCTTGGAAAGATCGTCGTAAATACAAAGCGCATGCCGCTTGGTATCCCGGAAATACTCGCCGATGGCGCAGCCGGAATAGGGCGACAGGTACTGCATCGGGGCGGGGTCCGAAGCCGAAGCCAGCACCACGATGGTGTATTCCATGGCCCCCGCGTCCGCCAGAGTCTTCACCACCTGCGCCACCGTGGAGCGCTTCTGGCCGATCGCGACGTAAATGCAAATCACGTCGCCGCCCTTCTGATTGATGATGGTGTCGAGCGCGATGGCGGTCTTGCCGGTCTGCCGGTCGCCAATGATTAACTCGCGCTGGCCGCGGCCGATCGGGATCATGGCGTCGATAGCCTTGATGCCCGTTTGCAGCGGCTCCTTCACCGGCTGCCGGTCGACCACGCCGGGCGCCAGACGTTCGATGGCGTAGAACTCGGTGGTGTGGATCGGACCCCGTTCGTCGATCGGTTGGCCCAAGGCGTTGACCACTCTCCCGATCATGGCATCGCCCACCGGCACGGACATAATGCGTCCCGTGCGCCGGACCTCGTCGCCCTCTTTAATCTCCGTGGCTTCGCCCAACAGCACGGCGCCGACCTGGTCTTCTTCCAGGTTCATGGCGATACCTGACACACCATGCGGAAATTGGATCAACTCACCGGCCATCACTTTTTCGAGGCCGTGAATGCGGGCGATGCCGTCCCCCACCGAGATCACCGATCCGGTTTCGGAGACGTCGATCGCGCCTTCGTAGTTCTCGATCTCCTGACGGAGGAGAGTCGTAATTTCGTCCGCTCGTATCTGAGCCATAAACCCTCGTTACACTGGGCCGCCCAATCAGCGGCTATTCGGCCTCCAGACGCTTACCCAGCGTCTGGAGCTGGCCCCTGACGGAGCCGTCGTACACAGTCGAACCGATACGGGCCACCAACCCGCCGATCAACTGCTGGTCGAGCGCAAAGCGCAGGCGGACTTTCTTTCCGGTCAGGCGCTCGAGCTGCCCGGAAATCGCGTCGCGCTGCGGTTGATTCAGATCGCGGGCGGAGCTGACATCCGCGCGGATAAAGCCCAGCCGCTCGTCCAGGAGCACGTCGAAGCTCTCCAGGATCTCCGCCAGGATGGCGAACCGGCGATGATCCGCCAGCACGAACAGGAAATTTCGCGCAATGCGCGACACGGCCAGCAAGTCGCCGATCCGGCCGGCCACGGCCCGCTTGCGGGCGGGAGGCACGGAAGGCGACGTCAGCGCGTTACGCAGTTCAGCCGAACCGGCGTAAACGCCCAGGAAAGCGCGCAGTTCCTCCAGAATCCGGCGCGGGTCCACGCCTGACTTGGGGCCCGTGGCCACATCCACCAGAGCGCGTGCGTATCGGGATGCCAGGGCGGATTGAGTCATACTTGGGATGCCATACTGCTGACGAAGCCCGCCACCAGGCGGTCTTGGGTTTCGGGCGATAGCCGCGCGGCGATCTTTTGCTCCGCCAGGCGGAGCGCCAATTCCGCGGCGTGGCGGCGCAAATCCAGGCGCGCCGATTTGGCAGCGGCGGCAATCTCTTCCGTCATGTGCCCCTGAATCTTCGCCATTTCGGCGTGGGCTTCGCGGCGCGCCCGCTCGGCTTCGGCCACGGCTTCCCGCTTGGCATTTTCCCGCAGCGCTTCGATTTCCGATTGCAGATTGGCGATGCGGCGGTCCACGTCGGCGACTTTGGCATCCGACGCGGCACGCACCGCGTCGGCCTCCACCATGCCCTTGCGGATCTCCAGCGATCGCTGCGCGAAGTAGGGCCCCGCGTTTTTCTTAATCACGTAGCCCAAGCCCGCCGCCAGCATCAGGAAATTCGCCCATCCCCAAACCATCTCGCTGGTGCCGTGCTCGGTGACGCCCCCCGATTCCTTCACCTTTTGTCCCGTGGATTCGTGGTCCTGCGCGGCGGCTGGCAATATCAGGATCGTGAGGCACGCGGTGGCCAGTAAGAGGCGCTTCATGCGGCGACACCCCGTTTCAGGATGGTCTCCGCAATCTGATTGGCCAGCGCGTCACTGTCGGCCGCCAGGTCTTTCTTGGCCTGCTCGATTTCGGCCTGAATTTGCGTTTTGGCCTCGCGCACGGCGGCTTCCGCCTGCGCCCGGGCAGCGTTCACCTGGGCCGCCTGTTCCTCTTGCAATTGACGATGCAACTGTTCCTGCTTCTGGTAAATTTCGGCTCGCGCCGCGCGTAGGGCCGCCTCGTATTCTGCCGTTTTGGCGGCGGCTTTTTCCAGGCTCTCCGCGGCCCGCTTGCGGGCACCGTCGGTGGCTTCGTAGCGGGCTTCGAGCACTTTGCCCAACGGCTTGAAGAACATGTACTTCAAATAGAAATGCAGGAAGAAGACCAACAGGAAGGTAGGGATCGCGTGCAGCAGAATCCCACTCAAGGCGCGTAAGGTGGCTTCCATTGAATTGACTGGAGAGAACTGAAAAGATGAAGCTTAAGCAGGTAGGTTAACATTGGCCGGGAGGCCGCGTCAATCCCGCATTGGGGACCCGGATATCCCCCTTGGGCGGGACTCGCGTAGCCGGTGGTTAGCGGCTGGCTGCCGGCGATCTGGTTTGCTTTGCGGACGCCCGGCGATAATCGGCGACATTTGCCTCGTGCGCGCTCAGGCTGCTGGCGAACCGGTGTCCCCCCGACCCATCCGCGCGCGCCACGAAATACAAATAGTCCGCGGCTGAAGGATTGAGCGCCGCTTCGAGCGAAGCCAGCCCCGGATTGGCGATAGGCCCCGGCGGCAGGCCCGCGTGCTGGTACGTGTTGTACGGGTTGCCGCTGGCCAGATCGGACCGGTGGATCGCCCCATCATAGTTGCCTTCCAGCAGGGCCGCGTAGATCGTCGTGGGATCGCAGTCGAGCTTCATGCCGATCGCCAGCCGCCGCGCGAATACCGCCGCGATCATGGGCCGCTCGTCCGCCAGTTTACCTTCCTTCTCCACCAGGGATGCCAGCGTGACGATGCGATGGGCGGCCGCATCTGTCCGCAGGCCGCTCCAGACGCTGCGGAATCTGCCGGTCATGATGCGGCATAAAGCCTCGGGATTCGTGTGGTGGCTCAAGCGATACGTGTCCGGAAATAGGTAGCCCTCCAGCGTGGGAGCCTGCGCGTCCAGGTCCCGGATAAGCGCCGGATTTCTTGCGACGGTTAGAAATTGGGCGGCCGAAAATACCCCCAGCCGCTCCACCGAAGCCGCGATATCGAACATGTTCTTGCCTTCCGGCACCTTTAATTCGTAATAAAAGATATCCCCGCGCGCCATGCGGTCATAAATATCCCATGCCGAAGCGGGCGCGCTGAAGCGGTATTCGCCGGCCTGCACGGTGGCATTGAACCGTAGCGTGCGCACGATCAGCAAGTCCCAGCAATGCCGTATGATGCCCGCCGCGGCGAGGCGGTCGCCAATCTGCCGCGTGCTGGTGCCCTTGGGAAAATCCAGAAAGGCCGGCGCCGGGAAAGCGCCGTAGGGGGTTGCCAGCTCGTATGTGACAAAGGCCGCGGCGGCCACGCCCAGCAAGAGAACCGCGGCAATCGGGCGCAGCCGTTTCACAAAGAGTCCAGATAACTCTGCAGCAGGATCACCGCGGAGAGGCGGTCCACTGCGCGGGCGCGTTTTTCGATCCCGATGCCGCTGGAGCGGAGCACCCGCGAAGCCTCCACCGTCGTGAGCCGTTCGTCCCAAAGGCGCACGGGTCGGCGGGCGCGCTCCGCCAGCGCATCCGCGAATTCCCGTACCCACATCGATTGCCGGCCTTCCACGCCGCTCATGTGCAGCGGATTCCCGATCAGGATCAAGGCCACCTCGCGCTCTTCCACCTGGCGCGTCAGCTCGGCCAGATCCGCGCGCTTGGTGGTGCGCACCAGGTTGGGCAGGCCTTGTGCCGTAATGCCCAGCGGATCGCTGATGGCCATGCCGATGCGCTTCTTACCCAAGTCCAGGGCCAGGATGCGAGGCTTGAGGGATACCATGCGGGGACGAACCAATTTCATTATAAACGCGGGCATGGTAGATTCGAGTCAAGGATCTCGCTCCCGTGGCCACCTTGTTGAAGCCCGTGCACGCACCCGGGCAGGAAGTCCGCAACATTTCAGCTCCCGTGATAGCCTTGGGCGTCGCCATTGCCGTCCTTTATTTCGGCCGGGTCTTGTTTATTACTTCCCTGGTGGCCGTAATCCTGGCGTTTATTCTGGAGCCGCTCGTCACCCTGCTGGTGCGCATACGCTTCCCGCGCTCCTTGGCCAGTTTCGTGGTGTGCGCCTCGGGGCTGGCGGCCGTATACCTGATCGGCATGGGCGCCTATTCTCAGATAGCCGGGCTGCTGGTGGATCTGCCCAACTATACGCAACGGGTGGGAGAAGTTGTGGAGGACGTGCGGCAAAAAGTAGAGGGACTGGAGCAGCGCACCTATCAGCTCGTCATGCCGGCCAAAAAACCGCTGCCGCCGCCGGAACCCGCCAGAAAGAAGAAGCGCACTTCGGACGCGCTGATTCCTCTCCCCGCCCCCGGTGTGATACCCGAAGTCCGCATCCACGAAGAACCGTCTCCTATAAAGGATTTCATCTCTACGAGTTGGGGATCGTTCTACCAGGTGGGGTTGATGGCGTCCTTCGTGCCGTTTCTGGTGTATTTCATGTTGAGCTGGCACGATCACCTGCACCGTAGCTTCTTGCAGTTCTTTCAGGGGGAAGACCGCGCCGCCGCCGCCCGCAGCCTGCAGGGAATTGCGGATATAGTGCGCGCGTTCGTGGTCGGCAACTCGCTGCTGGGCCTGCTGCTGGCGGCGGCCAGTTCTCTGGTTTTTTGGTCCATTCACCTGCCCTACGCCTTGCTCGTGGGTCCTTTGAGCGGTTTTCTGAGTCTGGTGCCGTATGTCGGGCTTCCGCTCGCGGCCATCCCGCCCCTGTTCGTAGCCATCACCGCCTATCAGACGATTTCGGGCTATCTGCTGGTGCTGGCGATTGTCAGCGGATTTCATCTGCTGGCGCTGAACCTGCTTTATCCCAAGTTCGTGGGATCGCGAGTGCATCTGAATCCCCTCGCAGTCACCTTTTCGCTGATGATCTGGGGCTTCCTGTGGGATGCCGCGGGGCTTCTGCTGGCGATTCCCCTGACCGCCGCGCTGAAGGCGGTATGCGATAACGTGAAGGGCCTGCGGCACATCGGCAGGCTCCTGGGTGACTGAATTCGCCTCGCGCTGCCCGACGGGTCTTATTGAATCGTAAAAGTCTGCCGAGCTTCGAACGTCTGCGGGCCCACGCCGTCGTGCGCGGTGAACACCACCGTATACTCACCCGTCTTGGTGCTGGACTTGGTGGAAAGGCTCATGACGGCCGGCACGAAGCGCTTCGGGTAAAACGCCTGGCTGCGGTCGTGATCGGGGTCGGCGGCCGTTTGACTGTACACGGTCTTCCCGCCGGGAGCCAGCACCGCCACGTCGTAGCTTACGTCGATGGCATTGCCGGCTGCGTATTTGAAGCCGATGATATCGAAACGCGCCCATACCGTCTCGCCGGGCCGGTAAGCGGCCTTCGCCATCGGCCGGCGGTCATCCTCCGCGCGATAGAAATGAATGTTGCGGATCACCAGTGTGTCGCTGGGGTCCACCGCCTGTCCGCGCACTTCGAACGGTACGTCCTTATGGGCCGTGGCCTTGCCCACGACATCGTTCACATCCACCGAAATCCGATATGTTCCCGAGGCCGCCAACGGCGGAATCACGATCTCCTGCCGCACCACGGGTTTCCAGTTCTTGTCTTCCGGCGCCAGCGTTTCTTCCACGTCCGCCGAGATGGGCTCGGCCAGCTGCACCCCGTGGGGATCGAGCGCCTCTACCTTATATGTGAGATGCAGGCGGTCGCCGGAAGAAGGCGTAAAGCCCTCCACCTGGAAACTGAAGAACATGGTTTCGCCGGGCTGATGCAAGTAGTCGGCGGGCAAGGCCGCGCCGCTATCCCGGTCCGAAAGCACCGCCCGCACGATACTCAGGGGTGCGCCGGCCCCCCATAAGGCGTACACGGGCGCGGCCAGCAACCAGGCCCGCCAGACGAAACCAGAGGCTCTTTTCATTGCTGTTGGGCGGGCGCCGGCATATCCGGTGCATCCGTGGCGAAATTGAGCGGAATGTCGATATCCCGCGTCTTCTGGCTGTTCTCGTCCGATACCCGCAACCTGTAATGCTTGGGCGGCGCGTCAAAAACCACGGTGCCTTGCAAGGTCTCGGCCGGCTTCACCTTCCGCAGGTAACCAATCCAGGCCGGAACGCTATCGCCATCGGAGAGCTCCGGGAATGTCTGGCCGGAGTCGTCTATCAGGGTCAGGCTCGGGACCATCAAGTCCGTTGAGCCGCCGTTCACCACGCTCAGCCGCACGACAAAAAAACGGTCTTTGGGGACGCGCGTCTCGTTGCCCTCGCCTAGCTGCGCCTTCCACTGGTCTTCAAAGACGTTATAGACCAGCGCGCCGGCCGTGACCCTCTCGCCCATGCCGTAGGTTCGCGCTTCGGGAGAAACGGCGGGCGTACAGGCTGTCCAGACGGCGAGCGACGCCAGCAGAAAAGCTCCTGGAAGTGACTGCGAAGTGTGCATAGAGGCATCTTGCTCTTCGGACAAGGCGCCTGTCAAGCACCTAATTGCGCGGCCGCTCCTTCAGCATCTTTTCGAATTTGACCTTTTGCTCTTCCGTCAAAATGCTGAAAATGCGAGCCTTGCCGTCGGATAAAACGGTTTGATAATACTGCGCGAAGTCTTCCAGGATACTGGCCATCTGAGCTTTTTGCGTAGCTGTCAGGTCCAGTTGCTGGGCGACTGTCTTCAGGTATTCCGTCTTCGAACTGTTGTCCCAAAACGGACGCGGATGCAAAGCCGTGTGGCCCAGATTCATGGCCACGGCCCCGGCCACCGCGCCGCAAAGGAATACCAGCAGCAGAACCCCAACGCCGGCTAACTTTGGCGATATCCAGACAGGGGCGGCGGCGGGTCTCACCGCCAGATTATGGCTCATAGTTCGCCAGTGTCACCAGCATCTGGTCCGCGTTGGGCGAACCGGTGTCGGCCGCCATTACCGCCTCGGGAGTGGGGGGCGCGGGTTCGTACGACTCTTCGCGCGAGACCAATACGGTGCCCAGCACGGCCAGCGTCAGCAAAGACGCAAAAGCCACCTGACGCCCAAACGCGAAGTCCCCAAAAATACTCCAGTATGACGGCGCGGGACCCGCCGCCACGGTTTGCATAACTTGCGCTGCAAAGCCTGGCCCGGGTTCTACCGGCTCGTCAATTTTGAGGGATGCCAGCAGGCTGCTGGCCTGCTGCATTCGCTCGACCTCCCCGCGGCATCCAACACAGGTGTCCAGGTGGGCCTGAAAGCGGTCGAGAGCCGGCGGCGGCAGAATGCCGCTCAAGTACTCCTCGAGATCTTCAATGATTACCGCGTGCATAGCCTTCTTCCCTTACAAATAAGCAACCAAAAACCCCCGCGGGTCTTTATACCGCATTGCCCGCTTCCGGGGTTCAACATTCTCAACCGGCGACCATGCCGGGAGCCCTATCTAGACGCTGCGCGGCCTTTACTAGTTTCTGCCGCGCCCGGAACAATTTCACCTTGATCGTATTCTCGTTCATCGCCGTCATCGCCGCCAGCTCTTCCACCGAATATCCTTCGACTTCTTTCAGGATGAGCAGCATGCGCTCTTCTTCGGACACCCTGCTCAGCAGCTTGGTCACATAATCCCGCCGCGCCAGATTCACGTCCGCCGCCGGTTGGCGATCGATCGCCGGGTCCGCGTTCTCCACCCGGCGCACCTCGTCTTCGCTCAGGTCGCTCTCATATACCAGCTTGCGCACTTTCTTCTTACGCAGATAATCGAAGCATTCGTTCACCGTGATTTTATAAATCCAGGTGATCAGCGAACTCCGGAAGTCGAAGCTCCGGATGGATAGGTAGACCTTCGCAAACACTTGTTGGGCAATATCTTCCACGTCGTTCCGCTGCCGCACGATGCCGTGGATAATCGAAAAAACCTTGGATTGGTACTTCTCGATGATCTCGCGAAATGCGGCTTCCTCGCCTGCCTTGGCGCGCCGGATCAACGCACTTTCCTGGGTGTTCTGGTAGTCCACTCTCGTCTTAGTCGCGATCGTGCTACCGAAGGCGGGGAGTGGCAGCGCACCAGTTAGTGTGCCCATACACCGCTTCCGACGTTAACCGCTCAACCGTGGTTTCAACTTCCAAACCCAAAAATAGCAGATTCCCGCAACTTGCGTGTCATGGTGTCATCCATTGAAGTAGCCCTCCGGTTTCACCTTGGTTATAATGGCAGGCGTAGCGGAGACAAAGTTTATACTACGGGAGTTCGAGGATTCTATGGTTCAATTGACGGAAAAGGCGGTTGGGAAAGTCCGCGAGATTCTGGATTCGCAAGAGCCCAAGCCGGCCGGCCTGCGCATCGCGGTGGTCGGTGGCGGGTGCTCCGGCTTCAGCTACTCCATGGCTTTTGAAAACCAGCCCAACATGCTGGACAAGACCTACAGCTTCAGCGGTCTCAAGGTTTTTGTGGATCAGGCCAGCCTGCTCTACCTCGATGGCGCTGAAGTCGATTACGTGGAGACTCTGGAAGGCTCCGGGTTCAAATTCAACAATCCGCAAGTAAAGTCCACCTGCGGCTGTGGCAGTTCGTTCAGCGTGTAAACGGGACGAGCACACCCGTGGCGGCCTGCGGGGGCGCCTTCCTGGTTGACCGGGGGCGCCGCCGGAGCGGGCCCGCTCTCGGCGAGCCTCCCTACCCTCCCGTCTTACCGGCGTCGGCGTTCCGCCGGCGGCGTCCGCAGTGCAGGCGCAAACAGAAGATCCCCTCAGTCCCGATCCTGGCCGCGCTGCCCCCCGGCTCAATTCCCTGTATTATCCTTCGCTTGCAACCTTGCGGTGCGTTATACTATAAAGGCATTTTGACTTTCGTATTCGCGTCTATTCAGGTCTCAGGGGGGCTGCGTGAGTTGGCCGCAACCCCCCTTTGCTTTTGGTGCGGCGGAAGAGCATCCTGCATTTTTTGAAAAGGAAACATCGATGAAAGAAAAAGGTACAGTGAAGTGGTTTAATGCAGCCAAAGGATATGGCTTCATCCAGCGGGAGAACGGCGAAGACGTTTTCGTGCATTTCTCCGCGATTCAATCGGAGGGTTATAGGAGCCTGGATGAAGGCGCTAGTGTGGAGTTCGAGGTAACTCGCGGTCCTAAGGGGCTGCAGGCGGCCAACGTCACAGTGGCCTAGGCAATTGCCGGCGGAGCGCCCCTGTAGCATCGCCCCGCCGGCCCGTCCGTCGCGGAGGTTTATGAGCAAAGAAGATAATATTGAAGTAACCGGCACCGTTCTCGAAAAATTTCCCAGTGGTAAATTCAGTGTCCAGATCGATCACGACCGGGTCGTGCTGGCACATCTCGCGGGCCGCTTGCGCCGGAACCGGATTCGGGTCCTGGCGGGCGACAAAGTCACTCTGGAACTGTCTCCCTACGATCTGACGAAAGGCCGTATCACTTTCCGCCATCGCTAGATTTGCACGTCCTCCATCCCCCCCGTTGCGCATTCGCCGTGCGCTATATTACATACAGCGCTCGTGTTCTGTGCTAAAAAAAATATGGAAGTTTGCGTTCCCCAGGGCACTCTATCTCGTGCCGGTCACGGCGTCCGCTCAGGTTCCGCGCGCTTTCCTGCTTCATGGACGTAATCGGCTCAATTTTAGAGCGGTTAGAATCACAATATGGCCGACCACATGATCACCGAAGATCCCCTCCCGCGCCGTGGCAAAGGCCGTCGCGCGCCTCTAATCAAATCGGAGGGTGGCGTGGAGCGTGGCAAAAGTGTGCAGTCGGGCCGTTCCCGCAAGCAGTCCGCCGACCCCGCTGAAAACCTCATCACGGTTTTGTCGCAGAAGGTCGTGGGTCAGCCGGCAGCCACGCGCGTGATTGTCCCCT
The DNA here is from genome assembly GCA_049511415.1 of Bryobacteraceae bacterium. GTDB lineage: Bacteria > Acidobacteriota > Terriglobia > Bryobacterales > Bryobacteraceae > Bog-159. The sequence goes on from JBEKYC010000031.1 coordinate 60,568, forward strand.
ATATCCAGATGTATCAAGCGGGTTTGGCGCCCGAAGGACGCCCCGTCGGCGTATTCCTGTTACTCGGCCCTACCGGTACCGGCAAGACCAAGACCGTCGAGGCCCTCGCCGAGGTCCTGCACGGCACGGAAAAAAACGTCCTCAAGATCGATTGTGGCGAGTTCCAAATGGAGCACGAGGTCGCCAAGCTGATCGGCGCGCCTCCCGGATACCTGGGCCACCGCGAAACCCAGCCAATGCTCACGCAGCAGAAGCTGAACGGCGTCACCAGCGAGAAGTGCAATCTCTCCCTGGTCCTCTTCGACGAGATTGAAAAGGCCGCCCCGTCCATGACCCGCCTGCTTCTGGGCGTGCTCGACAAAGGCATCCTGCGCCTGGGCGACAACACCATCGTCAATTTCGACAAGAGTCTCGTCTTCCTTACTTCCAACCTGGGCGCGCGCGAGATGATGCGCGAGATCAATCCGGATTTCGGCTTTCAGTCCGTCCGGCCCCCCGAGCGTGCCGATCTCACCGGCAAGCTGCAGAATATTGCCCTGGTAGCCGTCCGCAAGCGCTTTTCGCCCGAGTTCGTCAACCGCATCGATTGCATCATTACCTATCAGCCGCTGACGCCCGAGTCGCTTTCCACCATCCTCGATCTGCAGATCGCCGACCTGCAGAATCACGTGAACACGCGCCTCGGCGCCCGCTCGTTTACGCTGGAAGTGCCTTTTGAATCCCGCCGGTTCCTCCTGCGGAAGGGCACCAGCAGTGAGTACGGCGCCCGCGAACTGAACCGCACCATCCACCGGCACTTGACGCAGCCCCTCGCGACCCTGGTGGCCACCGGACAGGTTAACCCCGGCGCGCGCGTCCGCGTGGACGTCGCCGAGGATGGCGAAAGCTTACGACTGCGCTCCGCTGAGGGCGACGAAGCCCATGCCCCATCCCATCCCACGGTCCTGCTGGTGGATGATAACCGCGACCTCCTGCACTTCCTGGAACGCCTCATGGCCGACGCCGGCTGGAAGTTGCTTACCGCCGAATCCGCCGCCGAGGCGCGTAAGCTAATGGTCTCCGAAAAACCCAACGCCGCATTGCTCGACTACATGCTCCCCGATGGCAACGGCGTCGAACTGGGTGTGGAATTTCTGCAATCCCAGGCGCGCATGCTGGTCATCGTCATGACCGGCACCATCTTGCCGCCCGAAGAAGAAGCTCTCTGCGAAGAGCATAATTTCCCCGTGCTGCGCAAACCCTTTCTGGCTTCCGACGTAATGAACCAGATCCGCAGCCGCCTCACGCCCGCAGCCACGCGAGGCGCATAAGAAGAAATTCGGCGGCCGCTTCGGCGCGCTAGGGTAACGGCGTTATTCTGAAATCAAGGACCTACCAATGGAAGTCAATTTCAGACCCGACGTGCAGGCCAAGCTGGACCGGCTGGCCACGGACAGCGGTCGCTCTGCAAATGAATTGCTGCAGGAAGCTTTTGTCGGTTATTTCGATGAGGTGGCCGAGCTCCGGCAAACCCTCGACAGCCGTTACGACGATCTCAAAAGCGGCCGGGTGGAACCAATCAGCGGTGATGAAATGAAATCGCGCTTGCGCGCACGAAGCGAAGCTCGACAAGCCGACCAGCAATGACCGGGTACGACTTTCACCCGGCAGTAGAAAACGACTTTGCGGAAATTTGGGACTTCATCGCCGAGGAAAGTCCCGCCGCCGCCGACAAGGTGATTGCCACGATTGAAGACCTGGTGCCCTTTCCACATCAGGGCTACCGCCGCCCCGATCTCACCGGGCGACCCCTGCGGTTCACGAACAAACACAATTACCTGATCGCTTATGCGCCAGACGAAAAGCCATTGTGGGTTGTGGCCATTATTCATGGCGGCCGCAGCCCGCGCGTGATGGCCGCGATTCTGAGAGGCAGGGAGTAAGCCCGGCGCCCGTACTGCACTCTCGACGATAATCCGCGAGACCCCTCTCTGGTGGTGGCTGGAGTCAGACAGCCAATCAGTGCACCAGAAATCTCCCCATTGACGCTGTTGCGTTGGCAATCGTCCCCGGCGGTCGGCCTAACATGTAGCCGACCAGTCTGAGAAAGACCTCCAGCAGCCTCAAAGCCGAACACAGGCTCTAGTTCGGGTTCTGAGCCTCCAAAAACCAGGTACTATTCGTGAACGCAGAGGAACTTACCCAGCCGCCGAACAGCAACATCCCACCCGCGGTCGCGTCGTAATCAAAAGACGTTCCCGAGGAGGGCGTGGGAGTTCTGGAAGTTTGCACCCCGATCCAATTACTTCCGCCCCACAGCCAAGTGTCATTTAACCGGCCTTCCCCACAGTCTTCACAAGGACCAGCCAAACCTCCGAAGAGCACCACACTCTTGAGGATCGGATCGAAAGCCAGGCCATTATCACATCGCGCTGGCGGTAAAGTCGCCGGCTGCTGCTGGACCCAATCCACGCCATTGTAGGTCCATGTATCGCCGTAGTAGGTGTAGCTCAGAGTAGCGCTAACGCCGCCGAAGAGTATGACCTGATTCGTGTTCTCATCGTAGGCCAGCGTCGCGGCCCGCGCAGACGGACTATGGGCGGGGAACTGCTGCGTCCACGCTTTGCCCGTCCCGTCCCATTCCCAGGTTTCATTATCGGATCCACCGAACATCAACACCTTGCCGAGCTTGGAATCGAAAACCATTGCGTTGATATTCCAACTACGGGGTGAAGGCGAAACCGGAGGAAACTGCTGAGTCCAGGTTACCCCGTCCCAAGTCCACGTTTCGTTCGAGGGTGTGCCGCCAACCTGGCTATTCAGCAAACCACCGAAAAGCACAACGGTTTCCGTTGTCGGGTCATACGCCATCGATGCAGATGTTAAGGGCGGCGGGGAAACGGCTGGCGCGAGTTGCTTCCATCCGGTGGCTCTGGAGAAGGCCCAGGTTTCGCCAAAGACGGTAGTGTAGCTGGCACCGCCATAGAGTATTGTTGCCCCCATCGCGGCGTCGTAAACCATCGGCGCACAGCATCGCGCTGGAGGCAGACCAATCAGCGACGGCTTGATCCAACCCAGCTTGGCGGACTGCGCCGAAGCCACGCTGACGAACAATAGCAGCACGGCGAGAGATTGCAAAATCGTTTTGTACCGTGCTTTGAGAGATCGCATCCGTTTGCTCCTCCGATCCCAGTTTGAAATTATAATCCCTTCGATACAGGCCCGGAAAGGGCGTCGGTCTCTTTGAGCCTGCGAGTGCTATAGCCCTCCGCCAGATTTTTCTTGCGTATTTAATTACACGTAAGTACAATACGCGTATGTCTGATACAACAGCGGCGCAACTGACCATGCGCCAGGCCATGGCCATCCCCTCGTTCCGCAAGCTCTGGATGGCCACTCTCGTCAGCATCTTTGGCGACTTCCTGGCGCTCTACGCCGTTTTCAGCCAGATGACCTTCCGTATGCACGCCACCCCGCGCGCCATCACCCTGGTAACCGCCTTCTACCTGCTGCCCTTGGCATTCGTCGGACCCTTCGCCGGCGTCTTTGTGGACCGCTGGCATCCCCGCCGCACCATGGTTGTCAGCGACCTGGCCCGCACAGTCCTGGCGCTGGGCCTGGTCTTCGCCAAAGCCCCTTGGCATATCTATGTGGTATTCATTGCCTTGAGTACCTTCTCCAGTTTCTTTACGCCCGCCCGTTCGGTCAGCTTGCCCCAGATTGTGCCCCTGCAAGGTCTCATGAGCGCCAATGCACTCATCCAGCAAACGGTCCAGATTCTCCAGATGGCCAGCCCTGTCATCGCCGGCGCATTGGTCGGCTGGGCCGGCCCCGACTCCTGCTATTACCTCGACAGCGCCAGCTTCCTTTTCTCGGGACTGATCATCGCCACGCTGGCCATCCCCGCGCGGCCGCCGCACGCCGGCCGGCACGTCAAGTCGATCATGCGCGACCTCTCCTCCGGCATGCGTTTTATCCTGGGCCATCCCGTGATCGGCTTCGTGATCCTGTCCATCGCCGCCGGCACCTTCGCCATCAGCGCCTTCAGCGCCTTGATCGCCGTCTTCGTGCGCGACGTGCTGCACGCCGGCTCGTACCTGTTCGGCGCTCTCGGTTCCGCCATCGGTGCGGGTATGCTGGCCGGCGGATTCGCCGTGACTCCCGTAGCCCGCCGCATCCGCCAAAAAGCCCACATGATCAGCGCCGGGTTGCTGGCCTGCGGCGGTTTCATCGCCCTGATCGCGGCCGTGCCCAATCATGTGGTCGCCCTGGCGGGCTGCTTCGGTTTGGGCGCCGGAGTTTCATTGCTGATCATCCCCGCCCAGGCCCTCACCCAAGGGCAGGTTCCCGCCGAACTGCGCGGCCGCGTGAGCAGCAGTTCCATGTCCCTCATCTCCATATCCCAGGGAATCGCCCTATTGTTCGCCGGCGATCTGGCATCCCGCGTCGGCATCCGGGCCGTATTCTTCTCGAGCGCCCTGCTCCTGCTGCTCATCGCAACCGCCGGTGTTATCCGGCTCAGAACCCCGCTTGAGGCACGGTCCCAGGCGGCTTAAAAACTGTAAGATAGGAGTTAAACATGCGCAAGTCATTCGAACTCGGATCGGGCAAGTTACGTGCCAAGATCGGAGTCATCGCCGAAACGGACAAAGACAAGTTGAGAGATCTGCTGCACCAGTACACGTTCAGTGGCGGACGCGGCAACGTGGTCATGGTCCGCCTGAACGACGAAGCCCTGGCGCGCGTCGATCAGTTGGTCGAGGCCACCCTGTTCAGCAGCCGCTCGGAATGCGCCGCCTTTCTGATCAGCGCGGGCATCGAGAGCCGCAAGGAACTATTCGACCGCCTGGGCGCGCACACCGAAGAAATTCGCAAGCTCAAAGAGCAACTCCGCCAGGTGGCGCTCGACGCGTTGCGGCCCGATCCACCGAATCCTTAGGCCACCGGGTCGAACCTCACTGCCGTGTGCCTCCACGCTCCAGAAATATTCCACTTTTTATTTTTTTGCTGTTGCCACCGCGCAAAAAAAGGTTATTCTATGGGTGATTGTGCCCTGACAACAGGAGGCGTGAATAATGTTTGATAGTCAGAAGTTCTCTGCCAACGACGAAGAAGACTTGGAAGACTTTCAGGATTACGACGACGAAGAACATTCCGACGCGAACTCCAAGCTCGACGAGTTCGACGACGAAGATGACGAAGACGACGAAATAGAGGAAATCGTGGTAGTCGCGACCGTCGCCGAAGTGCCACCGCTGGCGCCGGCTCCCGCCTCTCCCCCCGCTCCTCCGGCTGAAACGCCCAAGAAACCGGCGAAAAAAGCCACTGCGGCTAAGCCTCCAGCCAAGAAAGCTGCTGTAACGCCGCCTCCCAAGCCCGCCGCTAAAAAAGCCCCCGCCAAAACGGCGCCGCCTGCAAAGAAGGCGCCCGCCAAGAAAGCGCCGGCTAAAAAGGTTGCCGCCAAAAAAGTAGTCGCCAAAAAGGCAGCAGCCAAGAAGGCGCCGGCTAAGAAAGCCCCGGTGAAGAAAGCCCCGGTGAAGAAAACCGCGGTCAAAAAAGCTCCGGCCAAGGCCGCCAAAAAAGCGCCTCCCAAGAAGGCCGCTAAGAAGGCGCCCGCCAAGAAAAAGGGTGGTAAGAAATAACGCTGTCTACTTGCTGACGGCCGTTCGGCAGCGTTCAAAAAGCTCCAGTAAAGCCTCGGCGTATTCTTCGGCAGACCGGACAGCCGGTTTGCCGGAGAATCCCGCTCCGCTAGCTCCTCCCTTTCCGTAGCCCGTCGTGACTGCAATAAACTTCATCAGTTCCAACGCGATCTCGTCCTTGCTTCGTGCGGGAGGCGCAGGCGCCGCCGCGGCTTCCTTGTTTTCGTCCACTGTGATGATGTTCTCCGCCATGGTGTGATACAACTCTAGGGTACAGCATTTCCATGCCGCTCACCGCCCGCCGGCACGTTCGCAAAATGCGCGGAGGGGCCCAATCCCACCTGCTCGAAGCGGATGATGGCAACTTCTACATCGTCAAGTTCCAGAACAACCCGCAGCACCGCCGCATCCTCGTCAACGAGCTCGTATCCGCCGCCTTCTTGAAGTACCTGCAAATCTCCGCCGCGCCCTCCGCCCTCATCCGCCTCACGCCCGAGTTCCTCGCCGCCAACCCCGAGATCTGCATCCAGCTCGGCTCCCAGCGGCTCCCGGTCGCCCCCGGCTGGCACTTCGGATCCCGCCACCCCGGCAACCCCGAAACCCTCGCCGTCTACGACTTCGTCCCCGACGCCCTGCTCGGCGGCGTCTCCAACCTCCACGACTTCCTCGCCATCCTGGTCTTCGATAAGTGGATGGCCAACGCCGACGGCCGCCAGTGCATCTTCTTCCGCGCCCGCATCGAGGATTGGGGTCCGGCCGTGAAGAAGGCCTTCGTGGCCGTCATGATCGATCACGGCTTTGTCTTCAACGGCCCCAACTGGGACTTCACCGAATCGCCGCTGCAAGGCTTGTATCCGCGCAAAATGGTCTACGAAAAGGTGCGCTCCCTCGACGATTTTCAGCCCTGTCTGGAACAGGTGATCCATTTCCCGGAAGAGATCGTGGACAAAGCCTTCCGCGAAATCCCGCCCGAGTGGCTCGAAACCGAAGAGGACCAGTTCGAGCAGTTGCTCGAAAAACTCCTCGCCCGCCGCGCCCGCGTCCCGGACCTGATCGCCGACACCCGCCAGGCCCGCGTCAACCCCTTCCCCAACTGGACGTAGGGGGCAGACCATCGTTTTTCGTGGTCTGCCCTCTTCGCATCGGCAACTCACGCCTCCGCCAGAATCTCCCCCGCCACGCGCGCCGCCGTGGCGGGCGCCAGCATGATTCCGTTCCGGTAATGCCCATACGCCAGCCACACCGGACTATCCCCAACCCGTCCGATGGCCGGCTCGAAACCCGCCGTGGCAGGCCGGAACCCCAGCCACGCTTCCGTCCGCGCCGCCGCGCGCAGCTCCGGCAGCAATTCGCACGCGCGCGCATGGATCTCGGCCACGATCCCCGGATCGATCTCCCGCTCGAAGCCCACCTGCTCTGACGACGTCCCCGCAATCGTGAACCCGCTGGATCGCTGCATCACGTAAGTGTGCCCGTGCCGCAGGATCGGTCCCAAAGATCCCGGTTCCATCCGGTAGCCCAGCAGGTGGCCGCGCACCGGAAACGTGGCCGGAATCTCGCACCCTTCCACCCGGATCTGCCCGCTCCAGGCCCCCGCCGCCACCACCGCCGCCGCAGCCTGCAGCACCCCGCCGCTGGTTTCGACCTCCACCTGCCCCGCGCCCGGCCGCACTTCCAGCACGCGCGTCTGCTCCAGTATCCGCACCCCCCGCTTCACCAAAACGACCCGCAAAGCCCGCATAATCTCCCGCGGATCCACCAGCGCGTCGGCCGGATAAAACGCGCCATCCTCCCGCGCTTCCGACCGTATTCCCAGCGCCGCCTGCAAACCGCGCCGCTCCTTCAATTCCTCCCAGTCCGCCGCCGAGCGCGCGAACTCCATCGCCCCGCAGCGCCGGTAGTCGATCCCGACGCCGCTCTCCCGCACCAACTCATCCACGAACGCCGGATACATCGCCAGGCTCCGCAGGGCAAACTCCGCCCACGAGCTGCGCGTGATCAACTCGCCGCCCGGCGCCAGCATCCCCGCTCCCGCCCAACTGGCCTCGCCTCCAACCACCCCCGCGTCCACCAGCGTCACCACGACGCCCGCCTGCGCCAGCCGCCATGCGATCGATCCGCCGATAATCCCCGCGCCGGCTACGATCACTTCCAGCCCCTGCTTCGCCATGAACTACCATGGTAGTCGAGATCGCGACCGTACTGGAGGACGCTTCCGCGAGGCATTCGATCGGAAGCGCCAATATCTTTATTGATGTATCCTAATTTTGTGATATATTATGGCTGACAGGATTTCCTGGGCCTTTTATGGCTACCGGACACCAAGCGGACGCGCCGACGTCCAGGATTGGTTTGATAGCCTGCCAGACGAAGTGAAAGACGAGATCCGCGACCGGCTGGCATATTTGCAGAAGAGCGAGATAAGTGGATGGTGCAAGCCGGAATTCGAACACCTGGGAGATTCCATTTCGGAGATTAGAATTAAAGTGAGTGTTCCCCATCTCAAGGCGGTATATCGCATCTACGGTACCTTCTGGCCGGAAGGTCGCCGCTACTCTTATACGCTGTTGCTCGGCAAGGATAAGAAGGTTAACAACGACCGGCACGGAAAGTTGGAGGCAATCAAACGGCTAAAGAGACTCCAACAGGGAGAGGCAATTATACATGAATTTGAATTCGAAACCGGGACTTATTGCTAGATTGCGCCGTGGTAAGGAGGCTCGACGGCAGTTCACCGCATCGCATGTAGACAAAACCATTGCCCACCAGCTACGGGCAACCCGTGATGCGCTTGGCTGGAGCCAGGAGCGATTGGCCGAAGAAGTTGGGATGACACAGAACGCTATCTCGCGACTGGAGTCGGTGGGTTATGGGAAGCCGACAATTACAACCCTCAAGAGGCTTGCAGCCGCTCTCGATGTTTCACTGATTGTACGCTTCGCGCCTTTTAGCGAACTCGTAGATTGGGTGAGCGGGACGCCATCCATCAACGAGGGCTTGACGAGCGAAGCTCTCGCCGTAGCGACCTTCGTACGGCAAGAGGAGCAGGGCGTATTCAGTTCGCGGGTTTCGCAGGTGCCGATAGGGTTCGAAGCAATGATTAGTGGCCACTCGGTCCAAACAGCAGGCGGTCTTACTGCGCAGAGTCCGCAGCGCGAGACCACCCGGCCGCCGCTTAACGGGAATGGCGGCATACTCACATCCGCCGACAGCATCGTTAGCGCGGGCTCGATTCCAGGTGGCCTCCTGGGACGACCGATGCGGCAACCAGGACTCCGATGGAATCAATAACGGTTCTTTTGGCAAGGGCGGCCGCCCTCATGGATATCGCGGCCCTGGACCCGAATTCAGTAATGTCGCCGCCAGACGCGATAAGCGCCCTTATCGAGAAGTATGCATTCACTAGATACCCGAAGTTCGATGAAATAGATCTTCAGAAGGGCGTCCAATTCTCTTACGGCAAGCTGCGTGAGATAAATATAGTCAATCTCACACTGTTTGCCACTGGCATAGCGATCGACACCGGGTCATCAACAGACCACGCCGAGACGGTGCTCTTGGACTTTCTCGATTCAGCCCGCCGGACGCTCGGAGCCTCCATCCAGCCACGCCGGCGAGTCTTCCTTAGCAACCTAGGCTTCACTAGCTCTATGAAAATGACTGTGCTGCACCCAGTCTTGCAACAAATCGCGGACCGAGTTACAGCCAGTGTTTCGCGCGATATCGACCAGCCCCTAAACTACGAACCAACTGCGGTATTCATCAACCTTGACCCATCGCTACACAAATTCCAGCCGTCGAGTTTCACCATCGACAGACGGGCCGAGATGCCGTTCTCCGAAAATTCCTATTTCTCCGCTGCTCCCCTTCGCACCGCGGAGCATATTGAGCTGGTTAAGCTGTTCGAGGATGCTCTCCTAGCCTGCCATTAGGCACATGGATGATTGACGCATCTGTAAACGCGTAGAGGCCAGGCGATCACCATCCCATCAACGCCGCCAACCCATTCCAAACATGGACTAATTCCGCGCCGCGGGGGCCTCCTTCGTGCCCCATCGTGCTATTGTCATTGCCGGGGGATGACCTGGGTGCCAAACCCGCCGCCATGCGACAAAAACATCGAAAAAGTGTCGCATTTTGTCGCATTGTGTCACATTCTGCAGCCTGCCTGCCGCCGCAGCCGGCGAATTGCTACCATGAAGCTTCGGTTTAATGCTGCGATTTGAAACCGCCGGGGAGTCCCACGGCGAATGCCTGGTGGCCACTCTCACCGGGCTTCCCGCAGGCGTCCCGGTCTCCTTAGAAAAGGTCAACCACGAACTTTGGCGGCGCCAGCAAGGCTACGGCCGTGGCGGACGCATGAAGATCGAGCACGACTGCGCCGAAATTGTGGCCGGCGTGCGCCACTCCCACACTATCGGCTCGCCCGTCGCCATCCTGATCCGCAATCGCGACTGGCAGAACTGGACCGAGGCCCTGCCCGTCGAAGACTCCGACGGCGCGGAAGACAAGAAGAAGCCCGTCACCCGCCCCCGCCCCGGACACGCCGACCTGGCCGGCGCCATCAAGTATAACTTCGCCGACGCCCGCTACATTCTGGAACGCGCCAGTGCCCGTGAAACCACCGCCCGCGTCGCCGTGGGGGCCATCGCTAAAGCCCTGCTCGTCGAGTTCGGCATCGAAATCGCCAGCCACGTGATCGCCGTCGGTCCCGCGCGCCTGGATCGCCCCGCCGCTTGGGACGAGGTGGCCAAATTACGAAACGAAGCCAATTTAGTCCTGGCCTGCGTCGACCCCGCCGCCGAAGCCCGCATGAAAGAGGTGGTCGATCAGGCCTACCGCACGGGCGATACCGTGGGCGGGGTGTTCGAAGTGATCGCCCACGGCCTGCCGCCGGGCTTGGGATCGCACACCACCTGGGACGCCCGCCTCGATGGCCGCCTGGCCCAGGCCATCGTCTCCATCCAGGCTGTTAAAGGCGTGGAAGTGGGATTCGCCGAAGAAAACGCCGCCAGCTTCGGTTCCCAGGTGCAGGACACCATCGGCTACGACCGCGAAGCCCGTCGCTTCACCCGCGGCGCCAATCGCGCCGGTGGACTCGAAGGCGGCATCACCAACGGTCAGGATGTGCTGGTGCGCGGCTTCCTCAAGCCCATCTCCACCCTGCGCCGCCCGCTCGAATCCGTCGACCTCGCCACCCGCGAGCCCGCGTTAGCGGCCTATGAGCGTTCGGACGTGTGCGTGGTGCCGGCCGCCGGCGTGATCGGCGAAGCCATGGTCGCGCTGGTGCTGGCGCAGGCATTGCTCGAAAAGTTCGGCGGCGACTCGCTCGGCGAAACCAAGCGCAATTTTGAGGGTTATCTTAAGCAGGTCCGGGATTTCTGAAATATGGTTTACCCAATCGTGAAGTACGGCGATCCGGTGCTGGAGCGCGAAGCGGAAGAAGTCACCGAATTCGGCACGCCGGATCTCGACAAGTTCCTCGAAGACATGTTCGAGTCCATGTACGCCGCCAAGGGTGTGGGGCTGGCTGCTCCGCAAATCGGCTTTTCCCGCCAGATCGCCGTCATCGATATTTCCAACGCCGAGAACCCCGCCGACAAGCTCGTTCTCATCAATCCCCAGATCCTGCATGTCGAAGGCAAACAGGAAGGCGAGGAAGGCTGCCTGAGCATTCCCGGTTTCCGCGAGCAGGTCAAGCGCGGCAAACGCGTCACCGTACGCGCGCAGGATGCCAAAGGCGAATTCTTCGAAAAAATCGGCGAGGACTTGCTCGCGCGCGCGTTTCTCCACGAAACCGATCACCTCCACGGCAAACTCTATATCAGCCATATCAGCGCCCTGAAGCGTGACCTGATCCGCCGCAAGGTGCGTAAGCTGGTGAAGGCCGGCGAATGGACGTAATCTTCCTGGGCACACCGAAGTTCGCCGTCCCCACCCTGGAAGCCCTGGTAGCCGCCCGCCACAATGTCATCTCCGTCGTCACCCAGCCCGACCGCCCCAGCGGACGCGGCCGGCAGTTCACCCCGTCTCCCGTAAAACAAATCGCCCTGAGCCTGGGCCTGCCGGTCTACCAGCCGGAACGGATCCGGCGCCCCGAAGCGGTCGCACACCTCGCCGCGCAAAAGCCGGATGTCATGGTGGTGGTCGGCTACGGCCAGATCATTCCGCAATCGATCATCGACATCCCGCCGCACGGCATCATCAACGTGCACGGCTCCCTGCTGCCGAAATACCGCGGCGCGGGACCGATCCAGTGGGCTATCGCCAACGGCGAGACCCGCACCGGTGTCACCACCATGCGCATTGACGCCGGACTCGATACCGGCGGCATGCTGCTCAAAGCCGAAACCGAAATCTGTCCGGATGAAAACGCTCTGGAGCTGGGCGCGCGGCTCGCCGCCATGGGAGCCGATCTGCTGGTCGAAACGCTCGCCCGCATCGCGACCATCATTCCCGAAAAGCAGGATTCCGCCCAGGCTACCTACGCGCCGCTTCTCAAAAAGGAAGACGGCCGGATCGACTGGCGCAACTCCGCCCAATCCATCCACAATCGCGTGCGCGGATTCCAACCCTGGCCCGGCGCATACACCCGCTTTCGCGGCCAGCAGCTTCACATCTGGAAATCCCGCGTGGCCGCGCCCGCCCCCGGAGCGCCCGGCAGCCTGCTGCGCCATCCCCTCCGCGCGGTGTGCGGCGAAGGGGCCCTCGAACTGATCGAGGTGCAGCTCGAAGGCCGCAAGCGCATCGCCGCCGAAGCTTTCGTCAACGGCCAGCGCATCGCGGACGGCGACATTTTGGGAGAATCATAGAGTGGACCTGCCGCTGGGCTACCGTTACGCCGCGACCTACGCCGGCATCCGCCAAGCCGAAAAGGAAGACCTCGCGCTGATCGTCTCCGGACTGCCGGCAGTCGCCGCCGGTGTCTTCACCCAGAACCGCGTGCAGGC
>JBEKYC010000032.1:0-73049 GCA_049511415.1 Bryobacteraceae bacterium
TCGCTTCCGCGGACTTTAACGGCGACGGCGTCCCCGACCTCGTCTGGCAGAGTCCTTCCACCGGCGCGGCCCAGATCTGGTACATGGGCGGCGGCAACGGGGCCACCTTCCTCAGCGCCGCCAGCGTCTCCACCGGCAACTCCTGGCGCATAACCACCGCCGCCAAATACCCAGTCACTATCAGCGGCAGCGCCAGCAACGCCTACCTCGTCTGGGAGGACCCTGTCGCCGGCGCCGTCCAGTTCTGGTACGAGAGCACCAGCCAGTCGTCCCCGCAACCGCTCAGCGCGGTCACCGTCTCCGCAAGCACGCCGTGGCGCATCGTCGCCGCCGCGGATTCCAACCAGGACGGCATCCCGGACGCGGTCTGGCAGAACCCTTCCGGCGGCGCCGTTCAGATCTGGCTGATGGGAGGCTCCCTGGGTGCCACCTACATGAGCACCGCGCAGGTCACGGAAGCCAACACCTGGCACGTGGTAGCCGCCGCCGACTTCAACGGAGACGGAGTCGCCGCCCAAGCCGAGTCACCGCCGGCTCATTCTCCCTAACCCCAGCGCAGTCAATCCGTAACCGTCCCTACCTGCTTCGCCGTCACACTCCCGCCGTGGTAACGTATCAACGAAGTGCCGGCCAGCGCCCCACAAAAGCTCCTTGACAAATGAAATCACCCGCAAACAAAAATCCGAAACATGCATAATTCTGCACATTTCTGCACATCCCAAAGATTTGCGCCCGAATCCACGAAACCCGTGCATCTCACTAAAAATAAGATAGATATGGCCAAGGTGGAATTCCAAATTGGGTCTGCTTTTCCGTTTTCTCCCGCGCGCCGCGGATGCACAATTCCGCACATCGCCCCACCCCGCGCCCGCGCGCCCGACACTCAAGCAACATGCCCCGGTCAGTCTTCTAAAACAGCGCTCTCTCGTGCCAGCTTGTCGAAACACAGGTCACACCCTCTCTACCGGCCAGGCAGCAAGATGCGCGTCCACTGGAAGGCGGCCTCCGCGTAATATGATAAATCCTGTCTGGCCGAAAGGATCGAGTCCCAAGGAGTTTTCACATGAAATCGCCACTGATCGCGCTTTGTATTGGTGTGCTGTCGCTGTGCCGTCTTACTTTTGCGCAGAACGCTTCCCCAGGGCAGGCGATTCCCGCGAAGTCAGATGGACAAATCTCATTCGAAGCCTTGAAGACCCTGGCGGGCACGTGGACCGGCCCAGTCAAGTCCGATCCGCCTAACCCTGATGTAGACGGTCCCATCCAAGTCACGATGCGCGTGGCCTCCGGCGGAAGCGTCCTGGTGCATGAGATTGCGCCCGGGGGAGTGCCGGAGCCGACCATGATCTATTTGGACGGTGATCGCCTGACGCTGGTTCACTATTGCGAAGCTGGTAACCGGCCTCGAATGGTAGCTCGCAAGTCACCGGACCAGAAAACCGTGGAGTTCAATTTCGTCGACATTTCCGGTAGCCCAAGTCCCGCATACCTGCATCATTTCGTGTTTACCATCATCGACGCGGACCACCACACCGAAGACTGGACGTTCATGCTGCCAGGCGGCAAGCTTCTGCACGCACACTTCGATCTGAAGCGAGCGAAGCTAAGCTCCGGATCTGGTACATGACCCCCCAATGGGACCACCGCCCAAGCCGGTCACCGCCTATCCATCCCGCCTAACCCCAGCGGAATCTATCCACAACTGCCCGCCCATATCCCCGACCCGCACCCGCCGTGCTACCGTATGCGCGTGGTGCCGGACAACGCCCCGCAAGAGCTCGTTGACAACCGAATCTCCCGCAAACAAAAACTTCGAAAACATGCACAATTATGCACAATCCTGCACATCCCAAGATCGGCGCTCGAATCCGCGAAACATCAGTATCTAATTGAAACTAAAACTGATATAGCTAAGGCAGCTCGAAAATGGGTTCGTTTCTCCGCGTTCGCCCGGGCACCCCCAGATGCACAATTTCGCACAATTCCGCACACCGCCCCTACCCCGGACGCGCCCGCCCCGCCTTCACGCAATATGCATGGATCTGGCGCGCCGCCCGCGCCGCCCCGCGTACCACCGCCGGCGATGGGCGCTGCGCCGAACCCGAACTCGCGCGCCTCGATCCCGTACAGCGTGACGAGCGGCCCGGCAGCCGCCCCAGTGCGCGCCCTAATGCCAGCGCTTCGCCCAGTCCCACCGTGTGACCGGAACCGGCCCTTATGCCCCCGGCAGCGAAGACGCCAAGGCATCCCAAACCGTCACCGCGCCCGGACGTTTGCCGGTAACCACGGTATCCGCCAGAATCACTTCATCGGCATTTTGCCAGGCTTCGGTGCCCAACTGCTGAAGTTGCCGTGCCATCGGCAGCCCGGCCGCGTCATCGCCGCGGTCCGCATTGCCGAAACACAGAACGGATATCTTCACCCGAATATAAGATGACACACCCGCCTGCGCATCAAGGCAGCGCCGGATGCGGAATGAGTTGTCCTGTCAGCTTGCCCGTCGTGGTCGTAGGAGGCGTCCCCGCCGGTCCGGTCGACGTGGTGGTGTATTCGCCATTGAAGACCGTGCCATTGCTGCCCGTAGTCACCGTCCCGGTTGCCACCGTCACGTTCTTGGAGTTCAGCGACCCGTCCGCGTTCACCACTAGGCTGGCGTACGAGATATAGAACCCGGTAAGAGCCGGCAATAACTGCCAGATACCGTGGCCGGGACTAGCGTAAGTCGGCGTGCCACTCGACGCCGGCACTCCGGGCGCTAATTCCGAGCCATCCGTTTCGACGACTGACCCATCCGTGGTAAAGGTGGCCAGACCTGGGATCGGAACCACCGGCGTTGTGGGCGGCGCGTTGGGCGTGAAGTTCAATTCCCACGAACCGGCCATGGTCGGTGCGGCGGCTACCGCGGACTTGGGCTGAGCAATCAAAATCATCAGCCCGCAAACAATCGATGTAAGCAACGTTTTTCCGGACATAATATGCCCCTCCGCAGCAATTGTAAGATGCTCCACCCCCCTTAGTCCCCATATTCTTTTCGAAGAGGTACTAGCTGCCAAGAAATAGCTTACAAATTGTTACATAAGCTACAAACGCAATTTACAAGCGGTCTGTAGAGTGAAAACTGAGGAGAAAAGAACCATGAAAAATACATGGCTTCGATTAACGGCAGTTACAGCCTTAGCCGGAGGGATGCTTCTGGTGTCGGCTCAGGATCCCAATCAGGCGGCGCCGCCGGCCAACGCGACGCATCAGCGATTCCACAAGCGCGCCGCGCGGCTGGCCAAATACTTGAACCTGACGCCGGCGCAGGCAGCCCAGGCTAAAGCCGGCTTTCAAGCCGCGCGCCAGTCCGGGCAGCCGATCCGGGAACAACTGAAGCAGCTTCGCGCCGGCATCCAACAGGCGATCAAAGCGGGCGATACCGCCAGGATCGATCAACTCAGCGCGCAGCAAGGCAGTCTGAAGGGGCAGTTACTGGCGATCCGCCACGAGTCCTTCGCTAAGTTCTATGCCACCCTGTCGCCGGAACAGCAGGCCAAGGCCGATCAGTTGCCGGCGCACATGCGGCAGATGCGGCAACAGCGCATGGCCAATCATCAGAATGGTTAGTGTGTCGCGAGGCTCAACGCTCGACTGGCTCGTACCCCAGACGCCAGCCGAGCGCTTTGGCATCGAACCACGAGATCTTCACTCCGAACCAGCGCGTCTCTGAAGCCGGCTGCGGCCGTCCGCGCCGCTGGCTGAGCACGAAGGCGCAGGGACCTTCGCCGAACTGCGCCAGGCGTTGCGCCAGCCACCCATCTTGCGTCAGCGGCTGTGCCAACACCACGGGTGCGGCTCCTAGGATCGCCAGGTGCGCGCCGAATGCAGTATCCACCTGCTTGATCGCCGCCGGAAGCTCGTAAGCCTGCCGGTATTGTTTGATCGCGGCCTCCAGATCGTGTACCGCGATCACTACCTTCGTCACGCCCGCGAAATCCTTGTTCGACGGCTTGCCTTGCGGAAAAGCGCGCTGCTCGCGTGGCGTGAAATCGTGGATCAGGAATGGAAAAAACGTGCCGTTCGGTTCCGTGCCCACCTGCGCGGTCTCCCAGTCGAGCCGCACTCCGTCGGGCCGCAGGCGTCCGTTGCGCAGCGGCGGAGTCACGGCAATGCCCGCCGCCAGCAGACGCTTGGCTTCCGCCGCCACATCCGCCGCGCGTACCGCCCAGGCGCACGGCCCCGCGTCCTCCTTCATGAATTTCACCCATGTATGCGCGGTCAGGGCGTGCGCATCGGCGTGCGGCTGCGGCGCGATCAATTCCAGATACGATCCATCCGGAAAGCTGACCAAAGCCATCTCAGTAGCGCCGTTGCTGTGCGGGCCTCCGTAGACAGTTTCGATGCCCGCGCCCGCCAGACTGGCCTGCAGCTTCTTCAAATCGCTGCCGGCTACGGTGACATGATCCACTTTCAGATCCGCGGCGGCCATCAGCGCAGGCACCAGAGCAACGCTCAGCAGGCGCCTACTTCGCATCCAGATTCGCCTTCAGATCTTCGGGCGACAGATCGCACTTGGCGCCCTCAGGCGGGATATCGACTTTCGCGATCCACAGAATCGCATTCACAATCATGCGCCGTTGATCTTCCAGTCCCCAATTGTGGTGATAATGCCCGCCCGTGAAACCGAAGCCGCGGCCGCCGTCTTCGCGCTCCACCGCCCACGCCACCGTCTCCTGCACCGGCTTATCCTTCGGCAGCATGGTGGTCAGTATCGGCACCAGGCGCTTATCGTCTTTGCGGAACACGATGCGGTAATACCATTCGTCGGTGCTGCGAAAGCTGTCCCAACCGCGCGAGATGGGATGCGCCGGCGCGGTCTCGGTGAGTTCCGTGTCGTTGACCGGATTCTGCGAATAAGGGCGGCGGTAAAAGCCGCCGATCCATTCGAGCAGTTCCATGCCGCCGTGATCGCCCGGAACTTCCACCGCGTAGTGCAGACAGGCCAGGCCCACGCCGCTCTTCATGAGCTTGCCGATCTTCGCCAGGCGATCGTCGCTCAGCAGCGGATGCCCTTCGCCGCCATCCATATAAAGCACAATGCCCCGGGCGCCATCGAAAACGGATTCGTCGGCCGGCCAACCGCCTTTGACAACCACCGGGTCCACTCCCGGATTCTGCCGCAGGCACTTGGTCAGCAGCAGCGTGCCCGCGTTGAATTCGTGTTCCCCAGGGCCATGGCTGGGATTTCCCGCCACCAGCACGATCTTGGCGGGCCCAGCGGCCATGGCGGTATAGCAGACCGCCGTCAACAACCAGCCGGCTTTGCTCATTGGTGATCCTTGGTGAGCCATGCCTTGATGCCGCCCTTCTTTTTGGTGCTCTTATCGTCGGCCTTTTTCTTTGCGTCCGCCTGCTTCTTCTCTTCCGCCGCCTTGTCTTCCGCTGCCTTCTTATCCGCGGCTTGCTTCTTATCGTCCGCCTTCTTCTGCGCCTTCAAGGCCTGGGCTTTTGCCGCGTCGCTTTCCGTGGCCACCGGAACGGCGGGAGCGGGCGCCACGCTTGGAGCCGGATTGGCCATCGTAGTCACCGGTACGGGCCGCGTTCTCTTCCTGGAGGGCTTGGCGGCAACCGCGGCGCCGCTCACGCGATCGATGGCAGCCAGCGCCACCGGCGACATCAGCCGGTAACCCTTGGCATTCGGATGCAACCCGTCATCGGAAGCATCCGCCTGCAAGAATCCGTTCGTATCCACCAGGGCGGAGTAATAATCCACGTACGGGAAGTGGCGCTGCTCGCAGAAAGTCTTGAGCCAGTTGTTCAATTCGACGATGCGCGCCGGCGGCCGGCGAGTGGTTTGGGCGAACTGCGGATTGGTGTCCTTGTGGTAATCGCTGACGGGCAGCAGCGACGCGAATAACGGAGTGATGTGATGCGCTTCGGCCAGGTCCGCAATCAGGAACAGGTTGTCTTCAATGGTGGACTCGGCGACGCCGCGCGCCAGGTCGTTCGTGCCCGCCAGCACCAGCACCGCCTGCGGTTTCAGGTCGATGACATCGGCCTTGACCCGGCCCAGCATCTCGCCGGTGATCTGCCCGCTGATACCGCGATTCACGAAGTCGCGATCGCTGCCGTAATACTCGTTGAGGCGCCAGCCGTCCGTAATGGAATCGCCCAGAAACACCACCCGGGGACGCTGTGGCGAGGGTGGGCCGAGCTTCTCGTCGGCCTCGGCATAGCGCTTCAGATTGTCCCGATCGGGGTTATGTGCCTGGACTTCCTTCAGATCCAGCAGGGCGCGGAAGTGCGAATCCAGCCGGTCCACGGCTTCGCGCAACTCGCCGAATTGGCGGCGGGCTTCCTCCGGAAAGGGATAAGGCCGCGGCACGGTATCGGCGACCGCCAGGTAAGAGCGCGCGGTCGCCACGAATGCGTAGGTATTGGCGGCGTTCTGGGGCGCTGTTTGCAGATTCGCCAATGCCTGGCGCGCGTCTTCGAGCGCCGGCGCGCCGGCCCGCGCCAGCCCTGGCACGGCCAAGCCGGTCGATTCGATCAGTTGCACGGTGCGCTGCTCCAGCGCCAGCGCGTCCGGGTTGGTCAGCAGCGCGCTGCTCTGCGCCAGAGCCGCTGCCGCCCACAAGCAGGCGAGCCATTTCATGTCTTTTCTTCCTTTGCCAGTTGCAGTGTAATCGTGCCGATGGCGAATTGCAGGCGCACCCGGATCTGCACGGGCAGTTTGCGCGGGTCATCGGTGAGCCAGACATACAGGTGCCCGTAGCGCCGGTACAGCACGTCGTTGAACAGGAAAGCCTCGTAGCGAATGGTCTTGAACGACCCTGCCGGCGTGCGCACCTCCTCCCGCTGTTGCGCCTCCACGCGCGCCATCACGCTCTTCTTGCCGTCGCTGATGGCCACCTGGGTATTCTGCCCCGGCTGCAGATTCATGGTGCGCAGCAGGTAGAGCCCGCCCAGCACGTCGTGCACGCAGTTCGGAATATCGATCTCGTGAGAATTCAGGACGCGATTGTTTTCCAGGTCCTTTTCGAGATACTCGGCCTTGTGGGTTTCGGGATTGAAGGTGACGCTGGTTTCCTTGCGCCGCTTCCCCTCCTCGGCCTTCAAATAGGATCCCGAGGCGCACAGGTCGGATTCCAGATTGGAGACGTAATCGTTGTTGACCTTGAACAATTTGGAGACCAGCCCGGCCGACTCCAGGTGCAGGTCCGCTTGCCAGCCGGGATCGGAATGATGCGTGCTCGCACTCCAGATCAGATGCGCGTTACCGGCCGTCACCAATCGCCACTCCACCGTGTAATCGAGAGATTCTTTGGAAGGAAGCGCGCTGGGTGTGCCCGCAACCAGTGCCCCACCGAAACCT
The DNA here is from genome assembly GCA_049511415.1 of Bryobacteraceae bacterium. GTDB lineage: Bacteria > Acidobacteriota > Terriglobia > Bryobacterales > Bryobacteraceae > Bog-159. The sequence continues at coordinate 7,355 of JBEKYC010000032.1, forward strand.
AGTAGCAGCATCCTGACTGCTGTCATTAACAGCCAGTGTAGCGCGTTGCAACGGAGCCTTTTATGGCATGCCGTTCGGCCCGGGCGCCATCCGCTTACGGCCCTCTTCGGCCAAAGCCGCGGCCCAGGTGAATTCCAGGCCGATGGCGAATTTCAAGCCCTGCCGCCGGCAATAGCGGACCGTGGCGTTGCCCATCAGGCCATGGCTGGGAGCGTTTAGGTAAACGCTGGAACGCGCCAAAACAGCTTCGCTGCACTCTACCCTGGCGCCATGCAGCGAGACTTCCCGGCACGTGCCCCTGGCAGTGACAGTCTCTCCGTTGGCACGCTGCCAGGAGAGCAACACGGGACAGGTTATGGGATAGCGTTCTTCCCGTCGAGCGCCGCGACTGCCGTGCGAAACCATAACAGCCTCGTTAAGAGCAATATACTCTTACTTCACGGTGTATTGCAAAGAACTCAAGCGACCCCATGGCCGCAGTTCCACGGCCCGAACGGGATGTGGATTCCGCCGCGGGATACCCAGTGGAAGCAGTTCCCTATGGACAGTCCTCGCCCGTGGTCGCGGCAGGTCGCGTCTACCTGACGGGCAGCGAAGGCGACGCCTGCTCACGATCTGTCTGGCCGCAAAAACCGGAGACGGCTTGTGGCAGCGCGAGATCCGCCACAAGACGCAGCAGATCTTCCACGCCAACGATTCGGCCTCGCCCTCTCCTGCCGCGGACGAGAAATGGAAAAGACCGCTGGAGCCTGCCTCTGGGACCGTTCAAAAACTTCTACGGCATGGCCGCCTCGCCGATCGTGGCGGGAGATCTGCTGGTGCTGGTTTGCGATCGACAGAACGGCTCCTTACGGGGCTGGCATCGGATGGGCCACGCCGATGGTGTTCCGGCCGAAGGATGGGCCCGCGCAACTGATCGTGCTGGGTTCCACGCGGCTGGATTCCTACTACCTGGAGACCGGAGAGCTGCGTTGGTGGATGCCGCTCGGGTCGGGCGGCGCGCTGGGGACTCCCGTGGCGGCGAACTACACGTTGTTTGTCTCCACCGTTGGGCAGCACCGAGCCGCACTGGCAATGTACGACAAGGACTACGCCGGACGCCTGTCGCGCGCGGGAGTTCCAGGCCGGCAAAGACCTGGGGGAGCACTTCGGTTGGATCGGAACTCAGGACTCGGCGAATTCGGCGCGATCGCCATCCAGCCGGGCGCGACGACTGGAAAGCTGGAAGAGGGCGCGGTGCGCTGGCGCTTCAAGATGGTTCGTACGGGCGGCATCATTACATCGCTCGATCCGGCGACAGGCCGGCTATTGAAGCAAGGACGCAGCCGCGATGCCATCGGCGAATATTACGCGTCGCCGGCTTGCTTGAGGTGATGGTTCGCAATCCAGACAGATAGCTCTTCCATCAGCTGCTGCTTCAGCAGCAGCGTGTCATTGATCTGCTTGCGAGACGCAGCCAGTAGTCGGCCTCATCTGGCGTAAAGCCTAGTTCCAGGAAGAGGTTCGCTCCCGGCTTTGTCACATGGCGGACTTCGGTGTCGATTTTCATTCTTTTCCCGCCTCGCGCCGGCCACGGCGCGATAGCGCGCTGCGGCAATTGCCTTGTCCTGCTTGCTGGTCACCTGAGTCTTCTTCCGGAAGCAGTGCAGATGCGAATCTCTCGTGTGCCGGCGCCCACATCGTCGAAAAGCTTCCAGTCGGTGGGATCAAGCCCCGCCTGGACTCTTCCCAACTGGAAGCGGGTGTCTTTCGGGAATGCCAGCAGGTCATCGTAGGCAGACCCTATCCAACGGATCTGCTTCTCGTCGTCCATAGCCGTATGTTGAAATGTTATACGCGCCTGGGCAGCCAAGTCAAGGTGCCCAGGCAACGCTGTTATTGACGGGCATCACCGGCGGTAACGCTCTCACTTCGGCGTTGCCTTGACTTCCACGCCGGCCCAGTCTTCCAGCACCTTGATAGTGGCGCAGATATCCTCCTCGCCGTGCCCTTTGGCGATGGCGGCCTGAAACATCTGGCTGGTGAGGGCGGTCAGCGGCACGGGGACGTGCAGTTCGTTGGCGGAATCGAGCATGAGGCCGATGTCCTTGTGCATCCACTTCACCGAGAAGGCCGCGTCGAAGGCGCGGCGCAGCACCAGCGGCGCTTTGGCTGAGACCAGTCCGGATTTGGCCGCGCTGTTATCCAGGATGTCGAGCATCAGTTCGGGGTCCACGCCGGCTTTGGCGGCCAGCACCATGCCTTCGTTGAAGCCCTGCAGCAGATTCGAGAGGATCAGATTCTGCGAGAGCTTGGCGTGCAGCCCCATGCCGGGTCCGCCGCAGTAGTAGAAGCGCTTGCCCATCACCTCCAAATACGGGCGAATGCTTTCGAAGATTTCGCGCTGGCCGCCGACCATGAACGTCAGCGTGCCGCCTTCCGCGCCGGGCGTGGAGCCGGTGCAGGGCGCGTCCAGGAATTCGATGCCTTTGGCGGCCAGCGCTGCGCCGATCTTGCGGCTCTCGCTGGGCGAGACGGTGCTGGCGTCGGCGACCACCGTGCCGGCATGCGCGCCTTCGACGATGCCGTCCTGCCCCAGGATCACCGCGCGCGACATCGCCGTGTCGCCCACACAGAGGAAAATGACATCCGCGTTTTCGGCAGCTTCTTTCGGCGTGGCGCAGGCGCGGCCCTTGCCGGTCGCGGCCAGTTCATGCGCTTTCGAGCCGCTGTGCGACCACAGCGCCACGTCGTGACCGGCGCGCAGCAGATTGCGGGCCATGCGGTAGCCCATCAGTCCAAGTCCTAGAAAACCCAATTTCGCCATTCCCGAATTGTAAGCCGGATGCGGTGTGTGCGACAATTTGCCTTCCATGAAACCCGCCGTATTAGTGACCAAACGCATTTATCCGCAGGCCATCGCGTTTTTGAAAGAGCACGCGGACGTGGATTATGAAGAGACCGACGACGGCATGAAGGCCGAGGAACTGGCGCGCCGCATCCGCGGCAAGCAGGGTGTGGTGAGCCAGTTGATGGACAAGTTCACGCCGGAAGTGCTGGCCACCCTGGAAGGCATCCAGGTGATTGCCAACGTGGCCGTGGGCTACGACAATATCGACGTGCCCGCCGCCACGCGGCACGGCATCCTGGTGACGCATACGCCGGACGTGCTCACCGATACCACTGCCGATTTCGCTTTCGCGCTCTTACTGGCGGCGGCGCGGCGGGTGGTGGAGGGTCACCATTTCGTGCATTCGGGGCAGTGGAACAAGTGGCGCGTGGATCTACTGGTGGGCCAGGACGTGCATCATCGCACGCTGGGGATTTTCGGCATGGGCCGCATCGGTCAGGCGGTGGCCAAGCGGGCTACCGGCTTCTCCATGGGCATCGTTTATCATGATGTGCGGCGCGCGCCGGAGGCCGTCGAGAAGGCCTTGGGATTGGTGTGGGCGCCGGCCGACCAGTTGTTGCGGGAGGCGGACTTCATCACCATGCACGTGCCGCTGATGCCCGAAACGCGCCACATGATCGGCGCGCGCGAGTTCGCCATGATGAAGCCCACGGCGATTTTCGTGAACAGTTCGCGCGGGCCGGTGGTGGACGAGCCGGCGCTGGCCGACGCGCTGGAGCGGCGCGTGATCGCGGGCGCAGGCATCGATGTGTTCGAAAACGAGCCGAAGGTGTATCCGGCGCTGCTGAAGTTGGAAAATGTGGTGCTGGCGCCGCACATCGCCAGCGCTTCAGTGGATACGCGCATCAAGATGTCGATGATGGCGGCGGAGAACGCCGTGGCCGGGATTGAGGGACGGCGTCCGCCGAATCTGCTCAATCCCGAGCTTTGGGAGAAGTAACTATTTGCCGACGGTGGGGGCTGGCGCGGCGCCGCCCTCATTGAAATAGGCTTCGTTCTCGATCTTAAAATTCAGGCTGTGGGTGGCCTGGTCCATGTACTCGCGGAAACGCGCCTGCTTCACTTCGTTGACGATCTCGTCCTTCACTTCGGCGAACGGCTGCGCGCTGATCTCTTCGGCGCGGAACAGATAAAAGCCGTTGGGCTGCTTTACCGGCTCGCTAACTTCGCCGGCTTTCAGAGCGAAGATCGTGCTGCGAATCGGATCCGGCAGGTTGTCGGTCCGGCGGATGGTGCCGAAGTCGCCGTCTTTGGCGGCGGAAGTCTGGTCCCCGGAATTTTCCTTCACCATCTTGACGAAATCCGCGCCCGCCACGATACTGGCGCGCAGTTTGGTGACTTTTTCCTGCGCCTCGGCTTCGGTCAGATGCTTGGGCTCGTTCGCGGCGGCGGGCTTGTCGGAGAAGGGAATATAAATGGCCTTCACTTTAACCTGCGCGAAGCGAAGTTTGTTCTGGTTGTAGTAGGTTTCCACGTCGGCCGGAGGCACCTGGATACCGTTGAGGACCTCGTGCAACTGCGCATTCATCAGCAGATACATGCGATTGAAAGCCAGCGATTCGCGGGTGGGACTGCGCTGGTCGAGCTTGGCCTGTTCGGCCATCTGCGCCAGCCGCTGCATCAGAACAAACTGCTGCACGAAGGCGCGCCGGTCGCGCACGGCACTCTGCTGCATGTTCGGCGGCATCACGGCCAGGAAGCTGTTGATCTCGCCCGCGGTGAGCTTTTGGCCGTCGCCGAAGGTAGCCACGACGGTGTCGGGACCGGGGGTAGTGGTAGCCGCCGGAGGGGCCGCGCCCGGCGTGATGGTTTGCGCCCACACCACGCCTGTGAAAAGGAAAATAAGGAATGACTTCATGTGATCGATGTTCCCTTATTTTACCGCGAATTGATCTTATCCGTGTTCATCTGTGCCCATCGGTGGCCATTAGAGGTTTTTTGGCGCGCTGCGATAGACTGGTATTTCCATGAAAGAACGCATACGCTCTACGACAGTGCTTTGCGTCCGCCGCGAGGGCAAAGTCGTCATGGCGGGCGACGGGCAGGTGACCCTGGGTCACGAAGTCCTGAAATCTTCGGCTAAAAAGCTGCGCCGCATTTACAACGACAAGATTCTGGCCGGATTTGCCGGCTCCACGGCGGATGCCTTCGCGCTCTTCGCGCGCTTCGAATCCAAGCTGGAACAGTTCAACGGCAATCTCTCGCGCGCCGCCGTGGAACTGGCCAAGGAGTGGCGCACCGACCGCATGCTGCGCCATCTGGAGGCCTTGCTGCTGGTGGCCGACAACAAGAACACTTACATTGTCAGCGGCAACGGCGACGTGATCGAGCCGGATGAAGGCGTGGCGGCCATCGGCTCGGGCGGACCTTTCGCGCTTTCGGCGGCCACCGCGCTGCTGCGCAATACCAAGCTTTCCGCGCGCCAGATCGCCGAACAGTCAATGCAGATCGCGGCGCGCATCTGTATCTACACGAACGAAAGCATCACTTACGAGGAGCTCGTCTGATATGGTTATCTATCTCCCCGCCCAGTCCGTGGACGAAGAGCCGATCCTGGATGAGCTGACGCCGCGCGAAATCGTGCGCGAGCTGGATAAGCACGTAGTCGGCCAGGCGGAGGCCAAGCGCGCGGTGGCGATCGCGCTGCGCAATCGCATCCGCCGCCAGAAACTGCCGCCGGAAATGGCCGAAGAGGTGATGCCCAAGAACATCCTCATGATCGGGCCGACCGGCGTGGGAAAGACGGAAATCGCGCGGCGGCTGGCGCGGCTGGCCAATTCGCCGTTCCTGAAAGTGGAGGCCAGCAAGTTCACCGAAGTCGGCTACGTGGGCCGCGACGTGGAGTCGATGATTCGCGATCTGGTGGATATTTCCATCGACATGGTGCGCGAAGAGCGGCTGGACGAAGTTTCGGATCGTGCCGAGGCCAATGCCGAGGAGCGACTGCTGGACCTGCTCATGCCGCCGCAGCCGGAGGCCACCGAAAGCATCGAACGCACGCGCGAGAAGCTGCGCGAGCGGTTGCGTAACGGCAAACTCGACGAGCGCATCGTGGAACTGGAGGTGAAGGACCGCGGTCCCAACTTCGAGATCGCCACCAATGCGGGCGTCGAGGAGATGAGCATCAACATCAAGGACATGATCCCGAATATCTTCGGCGGCAAAACCCGGCGGCGCAAGATGCGCGTAGCCGAAGCCGCCGACTATCTGGTGCAGGAGGAAGAGCAGAAACTCATCGACATGGACCAGGTGACGCGCGTGGCGCTGGAGCGCGTGGAGACCAGCGGAATCATCTTCCTGGACGAGATCGATAAGATCGCCGGCCGCGAGAGCGGCCACGGGCCGGACGTCAGCCGTGAAGGCGTGCAGCGCGATATTCTGCCGATCGTGGAAGGCACCACGGTGAACACGCGCTACGGTTTCGTGCGCACCGACCACATTCTGTTCATGGCCGCGGGCGCGTTCCATGTTTCGAAGCCGGCCGATATGATTCCGGAGTTGCAGGGGCGCTTTCCCATTCGTGTGGAATTGAAATCGCTGACGGTGGAGGATTTCATCCGCATTCTGAAAGAGCCCAAGAACGCGCTCGCCAAGCAGTACTCGGCGCTGATGGAGACCGAGGGTATTAAGCTCTCATTCACCGACGATGCGCTGGAGGAGGTGGCTAAGTTCGCCGCGCAGGTGAACCAAAGCTCGGAAAACATCGGCGCGCGGCGGCTGCACACCATCATGGAGAAGCTGCTCGAAGAGGTGTCGTTCGAAGGGCCGGATCTGAAGAAGAAGACCGTGAAGGTGGATGCCGCTTACGTGCGCAAGCAGCTTGCGGATATTGTGAAGGATCAGGACCTCAGCCGGTATATTTTGTAATTACCTTTGGGATGGGATGCGGAAGCCGATGGGCCGCTTCGGGCGTTCGATAGGTGCAGTTGCCGGCGCCTGGATGAGTTGCTTCAGGACCTTGAAAACTGTCTTGAACTGAACGTCATGGCTGAGATATTTCTTCTCCAGATCCTCCAGCTTCCGAACGATATCTCGCTGCGTCGAGAGCCTAACGAACGCCCGCATGAATGGCAATATTAACTTGCACGGCGCGATCGCTGTTCAGAACCGACGACAACATCGCGATGCCCTGCTCGGTGAATGCATAGGGCAGTGAGCCGCCCAGGCTGCGCCGCGAAGGTATCACATTTTGTGATACCAACTTCGCCGCTTCGGTCTTGGTGAGCCGAAATATGAAATCAGGCGGGAAGCGACTCTTGTTCCGTTTGACCTGTTGCCGTAGGGCGATGGGCCTGACGCCATAAAGCTAAGCCAAATCGCGATCGAGCATAACCTTCCGATCGCGAACGTATAAGATCCGGCGCTCAACAACCTCCACTGGGACAGGCAAGAGCGAAACTCGGTTTGTGCTCTCCATCTTCGAACCCATGGTAACGCCGGGTGCTATTGAACATGTGTAGCCCCGCTTCGTGGTGTCTGGGACGACGCAGGGCACATCATGCGTTTGGCTATCCTCGCCGATTCACGGCATCGGGATCACAGCCCGTATATTTTGTAGTTAATGGCAACCTGACACCAAAGCATTCGCAAATCGGGTGTCCGTACTTACAGTAGAACCGGATCCAGACTCGCCGCCGTCATGGGCAAGACAGCCGGCACTTCATCCTTCAGGAAACGCAGTAACTGGTCCTGCGAGCTCTCGAAGTAAGAATCCAGAAACTCCTTCAGCGCCAGCCGCCGCATGGCATCCCGCGAAACGATCGGGGCATACACAAATGCCCGGCCCTGCTTGGTTCGAGAGACGATGCCGCGGCGCTCCAGCCGGTCGAGCACCGTCATCACGGTCGTGTAAGCCAGCGCGCGGCTGGGCGCCACGAACTGGCGCACCTCGCGCACGTTGGCCCGCCCGATGGACCACAGCGCGCTTAGGCACAGCAGCTCCAGTGGCGGCGGAATGTCGCGCGGCGCGGACCGCCGCATCAGCCTTCCCTCTTCGCCCGACCCGGCTGCAAAGCCTGCACCAGCTTCTCGCCGAAGGCGGAGAAAATCTTGGGACCGGCGGCCGCGCGCGCTGGCGGCGGTGCGTCCGGAGCGCGCGGGACAGCGGGTTCCGCCAGATACTTGTCTTTCTTCAGAACCACGCGCTCCAGCGCCTGGCTGTAGTTGGTGAAGTTACCCTCCACCTGTTGATCGGCCGCCACCAGATGGCGCATGCACTCCATCTTCGAATCCAGGTTATCCAGGAAATGCAGCAGCAGGGCCTCGGGAAACACCGGCGTCTTGGGCGATCCGAATTCCAACTCGCCGTGATGGCTGATGATCATGTGCTCCACCAGCGAGCGCAGCCGCGGCGGAAAATCGGGAATGCCGCGCAGCTTGTCGCCGACCATCCGCACGGCGATCAGCATATGTCCCAGTAACTGGCCTTCGTCGCTGTAACTGAAGCCCCGGTCGTAACTCAGTTCGTAAATCTTGCCGATGTCGTGCAGAATGGCGCCGGTAATCAGCAGATCCGCGTCCACCATGGGATAGTGACTCGCGGTGATGCGCGCCAGGTTGCAGACCGAGAGCACATGTTCCAGCAGGCCGCCCAGATAGGCATGATGGATTTGTTTGGCGGCGGGCGCCCGGCGGTAACGCCACGCGATCTCTTCGTCGTCGAGCATGGCGGCCAGCAGCCGGTTCAGGTGCGGGTTGGCGATGGCCGCGGCAAATTGCCGCAGCTCCTGCCACATTTCCTGGGGATCGCGGGTGGAAGCTGGAAAATAATCGCTGAAGTCCACCTGCCGGTCGTCCAGGCGATGGATGGTGTGCAGCGTCAACTGGGGCCGGTTGTGGTAGATCTGGAGCAGCCCTTTTACTTCCACGAAATCGTCGCGCTGGAAGGCATCGCGGACCTCGGCGATTTTGTCGAACATCTTGGCGTCCAACTCACCGGTGCGGTCGCCCAGTTGCAATGAAAGGTAGGCATCGCCCTTCTTGTTCTGCCGGATCTCTTTGGAGCAAACCAGGAAGCTGCTGGTGATGACCTGATCCGGCTTGAGCTCGTTTACGTAGGGCGATTTCATGGGCGGCAAGGGCGCGGGCGCTATGTGGAAGACGCCGGCGCGGCATTGCCAGTCGGCTTTTTCGATCCTCCGGTCCAGGGAAGCGGAATCAGCCAAAGCAGCTTCTTGTGCTTGCGATGGGTGGCCACTTCTTCTTTGGTAACGGTCTGGGGCTTGAGCTGCGCCACGTCCTTCCAGGTAGTGTCCTTGCCAGGCGCCGCGCCGCTATCCACAAAGCCGGGTTTGATTTCCAGAAAAGCTTCGGTGCGCAGCTTGGTCAGATAGGTGCGGACCTTGATGTTCATCTGCGGCATGGCCATACGCTCGCCGATCTGGCTGTCTACCTCTTCGAAGGTGGCCAATCCCTTTTCGTAGCGTTCCAGAATTCTCAAAACCACGAATCCATTGGGAGTCCGGATGGGATCGGTGACGAAGCCTTTCTTTTCCTTGAAGACGATGTCTTCGATGGGCTTCATCAATTGGCCGCGTTTCATGCCGGGCAGTTCCCCGCCATTGCGGGCCGTTTCCATATCGTCGGAGTTGGTGGCCGCCAGGTCCGCGAACTTCTCGCCCTTGCGCGCGCGGGCGGCGATATCCTTGGCCTTCTTCTCGGCGGCGGCGATCTGTTCGGGAGTCTTGCCTTCCGTGGAAATCACGATCTGCTGCAGAAATACCTGCTCGTCGCGCACATAATCCTGCTTATGCTCGTCGTAGTATTTGCGCTTGTCCGCCTCGGGGATGTTGATGCGCGAACTGATTTCCTCGCCGATCACGCGCTGCGTCAACATGCGGTTCTTGAGCTGCTGTTTGAAGTCCTCAAACGGCATGTCCATCTGCTCGCGGATGAAGTCGTGGAATTTGTCGGGATCCTCGATCTTGCTCTGCACCTGCATTTCGGCTAGCTGCTTGGTGATCTCGCTATCCACATTGATGTTGAGATCCTTGGCCTTCTGCACCAGCAGGAGCTGATCGATGTGGTCGCGCAAGGCATCGCCGGCCTTCTGATCGACGGCCTGTTGCAGCTTGGCGCCGGAAAGGCCCTGCTGGTGGAGATCCGCCTCTAGATCGGTGCGCGTGCGCACCAGTTCTCCGCGCGTGATGATGTCGCTGTTCACCTTGGCGACAATCTCTTCCACAATGTGTACGTCGGCCGCCAGGGCCATGGAAAACGACACTCCGAGAAGCGTCAAAAGCTTGCGGTACATATGCTGCACATTCTAGCATTTGGCGTGCGGGGGCTTGAAGAGTGCCGCGGAGGCCCGCTGTGGCCGGCCGGCCACTATGGTTGTAGCTGTTCGAGCCGCTGCTTCAGGAATTCGAGCACTTCGGCGGGCGCCGTGACGCCATCGAGCGGCAGGATCAAAACGCCGGCGGGCGTGAACTGCGCCCCGCGGGAATGGCTCACCAGATTCATCAGGCGCGCCGGATCGATGTGCGTCTCCGTGTGAAACTTGACGCTCATTTGGCTGTGGCGGCGGTCAATCGCCTCGATACCCAGTTTCTCCGCCGCGGTCTTCAATGCGGAATATTCGAGCAGGTTGCGCACGGCCTCCGGCGCCGGACCGTACCGGTCTTCGAGTTCTTTTTCGACGCGCTCGCGGTCGCCCGGCGTGCCGGCGTTGGCGATCTGGCGGTAGGCCCGCAGCCGTTGGTTTTCGTCGGATATGTAATCGGCGGGAATGCGTATATCCAGGCCCAGGTTCAGGCTGGAGTGGATCTCGGCGGGAATCTCCTCGCCCTTCAGTTCGCGGACGGTTTCCTCCAGCAGGCGCACGTACATATCGAAGCCCACCGCGTTGATGTGGCCGTGCTGTTCGCCGCCCAGCAGGTTGCCGGCGCCGCGCAGTTCCAGATCGAGCGCGGCGATCTTGAAGCCGGCGCCCAGATCGCTGAATTCCTTCAGGGCGGCCAGGCGCTTCCGGGCGACTTCGCTCAGTTCGGTATCCGGCGGCACCAGCAGGTAGGCGTAGGCCCGCCGGTTCGAGCGCCCCACCCGGCCGCGAAGCTGGTAAAGCTCCGCCAAGCCGTAGCGCTCGGCATTTTCGATGATGATGGTATTGGCCAGCGGGATGTCAAGACCATTCTCTATAATTGTCGTACACATCAGAATGTCGAATTCGTGGCGCATGAACTTGAGCATGCTCTGCTCCAGCTCGGCCTCTCCCATCTGGCCGTGCCCGACGCCGATCTTGGCGATGGGCACAAGTTGTTGTATATCGGCGGCGCGCTTCCAAATGGAGTCCACGCGATTATGCAGGAAATAGACTTGACCGCCGCGGCCTAATTCGAGTTCCAGCGCCGCGCGGATCAGATCGGGATGGAAATGCGCCACGTTGGTCTGGATGGAGAGACGATCCTTGGGTGGGGTTTCGATTACCGACAAGTCCCGCAGACCTAATAACGACATGTGTAGTGTACGAGGAATGGGGGTGGCGCTCATGCTGATCACGTCCACGCTCTGCTTGAGCTGCTTCAGGCGTTCTTTGTGTTTTACGCCGAAGCGCTGCTCCTCGTCGACGATCACTAAGCCCAGGTCTTTGAAATGCACGTCAGCGGAAAACAAGCGGTGGGTGCCGACTGCCAGATCCACCTTGCCGTCCGCCAAGTCCACCAGCGATGCCTTCACCTCTTTGGGACTGCGAAAGCGGCTCAACATCTCGATGCGGATGGGGAACGGTTGAAAGCGGCGTTTGAAGGTCTCGTAGTGCTGGAATGCCAGGACAGTTGTAGGAGCCAACACCGCCACCTGCTTGCCGTCGCCCATGGCTTTAAACGCAGCCCGCATCACGACTTCGGTCTTGCCGTAGCCCACGTCGCCGCACAGGAGCCGGTCCATGGGCTGCGTATTCTCCATGTCGCGCTTGATGTCCTTGATGGCAGTGATCTGATCGCGCGTTTCGGTGAACTCGAAGGCGTCTTCAAATTCGCGCTGCCAATTGCTGTCGCGTGAGAAGGCGAATCCTTCGGCCATTTTACGACCGGCGTAGAGCTTGAGCAGCTCGTCCGCCATGTCGCGCATTTTGGCCTTGACGCGCGTCTTGGTACGGGTCCAGGTGGCGCCGCCCATACGGTCGAGCGCGGGCGCGGATTCACCCGCCCCGCGGAAGCGCTGCACCAGATCCATGCGCGTCAGCGGCAGATATAGCTTGGCGCCGCCGGCGTATTCGAGCAGCATGTAATCGCCTCGCGCTTCCCCGTGGTCGATTTCGCGCAGGCCCAGGAAACGCGCCACGCCGTGCTCGGAATGGACCACGTAGTCGCCCGGCTTCAGGTCGATCAGATCGGCGGAGAAGGTGGCCAGCGCGGACTTGCCGGCCGGCGCGCGCGCCACCAATTCGGAGGTATCGAAGAGGTCCTCGCTGCCGAAGATGGCGAGGTGCGCGTCGCGCAAGACGACGCCATGGCGCACGGCGCCTCTTATTAAATAAATAGAGGCAACCGACCCCGCCATGTAAGCGCGCCCGGCGAGATATTCGGGCGTGGATTCCGCCTGATCCAGCCCAAGCTGGTAAGGCACGCCGTATTCGTTGAAGATATCGGCTACGCGCTCGACTTCGCCCGCCGATCCCGCGAAGAAGGCCACCCGCGATCCGGCGTCGGCCAGGGTGCGCGCTTCGGCAATCGCCACCTGCATGTTGCCGTGAAAGGCCATGGCCGGACGCGTGGGGATGTGGTAGCTGATGACTGGCGATTGAGCGTCGGCTGCCGTGAGGACCTCGAGTTCCTCCAGGTCCACATGCGGCGCGCCGGCCAGTTCGCTCTCCAAATCTTCCAATCGGAAAAAGACACTGGCCGGGTCGTACGCCGGCGACGGTGCGGTTTGTTCCAGGCGTTTCCACAGGCGATCGGCCGCGCCGCGCACCTGGGACGGTTCGTCCCACAGGATGATCGGCCGGTCCAGAAGGGAAAAGACCGAGTTGTGCCGCGGGCGGACCAGCGGGACCAGCAACTCCCAGCCGGGGAACGTCTCGCCCGGCGGCGGAAGGTCGCGTGCCGGGACGCCAGACTCCAGTAGGCGTTCCCCGATTTCCACCAGCAGGGAGCGCGATTTCGGATACTCCGCCAAAGGTAGTAGTACGGTCTCCTCCACCTTTAAAACGGACCGCTGGGATTCCACGTCGAAGCGCCGTATGGATTCCAGCAGGTCGCCGAAGAGGTCCAGGCGGACGGGCTTGGCGGATTCCGGTGAAAAGACGTCCAAAATGCCGCCGCGCACGGAAAACTCGCCCACCATTTCCACCGGTTCCCGCCGCTCGTAGCCCACACTCTCCAGATGAGCTACTACATCCTGCAAAGGCAGCTCGTCGTTCACCCGTAAAGTGAGCGCAAGCTGCCGGTAGAATGCCGCTGGCTCGATGCGCAACATAGCGGCCGTTACCGGCATAACGGTAAGAGGAACCCGCCGGGTCGCCAGCCGCCACAGGCCGATGGCGCGCTGCTCGCAAACTTCCGCGTGCGGCGACATGCTTTGCATGGGCAGAACATCAAGGCCTGGAAGCAGTTGCGGGCCGGCCGGACCTTGATTGCCGATCAGCAGCGAGTAGAACGTATCGACTGCCTCGAATAACTCCTCGGCCCGTTTGTTGCCATCTACTACAATTATCAGCGGCCGTTCTGTGAGCTGCCACGCCAGCACCGCGTAGATGGCTTTGGCGGTGTTGGTCAGGCCGCTCAACCGCGCGCGCGACGGCGGCTGCCGCAAGTGTCGAATGAGCTCCTGAAAAGCCGGGTGGCGGCTTAAGTTGAGGAACAGGTCTCGAATGGCGGGGTGGATCACGCGCAATTCGAGTGTAACAGAGGGTCAAGAAGTGGCGTGGGATGTTACCCTGAATCGCATGAGCGGCACCGTGCGCATCGCCGTGGTGGGCGATTTCAATCCTGAATATCCTACGCATCACGCCATCAATGCATCGCTCCAGCATGCGGCCGAAGGGCTGGGCTTGCGGATGGATTCCAAATGGGTGGCTACCAGTTGCGCCGAGCGCGGCGCGGACAAGATCTTCCGGAATTACGACGGCTTATTCATCGCATCCGGCAGTCCCTACCGCAGTATGCATGGCGCTTTCGAGGCCATCCGCTTGGCGCGCGTCGAGCGTTGGCCGCTAATCGGCACTTGAGGCGGCTTCCAACATACTCTGTTAGAGTATGCCAGGGACGTGATGGGCCTCGCGGACGCCGACTCGGCGGAGCATGGGGCGCCTTCTTCGAATCTGGTGATCACGGCGGTGTCGTGTCCCATGCCGGACCGGTCGTCGGGCGCGCCCAGCCTGCATGCGGCGGCGCGCATCCGGCTGCGGCCGGGCACGCGCGTGCGTGAGATTTACGGCCGCGACGAGATCGCCGAGCGCTATTTCTGCAATTATGAGGTGAACCCGGCGTATCGCGCGGCGTTTGAGGCGGCCGGACTGGTGCTGTCGGGCTTCTCCGACAATGGCGACATTCGCGTCGCGGAACTGCCCGCGCATCCGTTCTTCATCGCCACGCTGTTTCAGCCGCAGTTGTCGTCGGAGGCGGGGAAGCCCCATCCGCTGATCCAGGCGTTCGTCAGGGCCAGTTTTGATGCAGCCGCTTGACTCTCAGTTTAAATAGCATGGCCGGACACATTGCGCAGTTCATGTCCACGTTGCAGGGCGCTTCCTGGAATTACGGATTCATCGGCGTGTTCGGCTTAATTCTGGCCTCCGTGGGGCTGGCGGGCATGACGGCGTACTCGGTGGCGTCGCGTGCCTACGAAATCGGTAAGCGGGTGGCTCTGGCCGCCCGGCAGCGCGCCGCGGCTGCTGATCTCCCTGGCGCTGGTTGCCTGTTACCTGCCGGCGCGACGATCCGCGCATCGATCCGGTGGCGGCGTTACGGCAGGAGTAGCCCACGCTGGACGTGCCACGCCCTCCGGTAATCCATGCGCCACGATTCAGCCTTTCTGAATGCCCGTACGTCGTCTATATCGAACGCGGCCAGAAGAATCTGTTCCTGCTCGCCGGCCTTTGCAATCCCAGTGTCGACCGTTTGGGCCGCACGCCACGCCACGCAGCTGTGCGCTTGGGAATTTCCCTTGTTTGCTCCGGGATAGTTGGCCATCGCTATACCAACGAGATTTTCAAAGGCGCGGGTCTTCAGGCCGGCGGTTCTGATCTCATCCCAGGTGCACGCATTCGGCACGATGATGAGTTCCGCGCCATGCAGCATCAGTTGCGTTGCGGCTTCCGGGAATTCCCTGTCCGCACAAATCATGGCGCCCACCGTGACTTCCCCGTCCGCGCCTTCCAGCTTGCAAACGTCAAACGCTTCACCGGGGCTGCAATTCACATCACAGCCGATGTCGGCCATCCCCGGATTCGGTTTGTCCAACTCGTCTTTGCCGAAGTCGCAGAGGAACACTTTGGAATAGTTCAGCAGCACCTCGCCCCGGCGATTGAGAATCGAAGCCGTATTCCTCGGCAGCGGCCGATGGGCTTCCAGATAGGTGACGGCAATATTCATTTCCTGTTCTCGTGCCAGGGAGGCGAAAGTTTGAAAAAAGCTGCTCCTCCGGTCAATGGCTGAGCTTATCCAGCGCCGCCGTCCTTCCGTATCGCGGGGCGCGCGAGTCGCGCCAATATTCCACAGCTCCGGAAACACAGCCAGATCCGCCCCCAGCGACTTGGCCTTCAGGCACGCCTGGACGCCTTTTGCCAGGTTCTGGTCCTGATCGTCGCCATAGGGCGCGATCTGCAGCAGCGCCACTTTGAACTTCATATTTTTCGTGCGATACGGCGGGCGCCCCTGCAACCGTAGACTAGGTCCGGCGCGCCACCATCAGGGTGATATCGTCGGCCTGCGGCGATCCGGCGGCGAATTCCGTCAGCGCCTGATTCACCGCCGCCACCACATCGGCCGCGCTCTTTTGCCGGTTGGCTTTTAACACCTCGGCAAAATGTTCGTCGCCGAACTCCTCGTCCTTGGCGTTGGTGGCTTCGGTTACGCCGTCGCTATAAATGGCGAGTAAGTCGCCCGGCTCCAACTTGTCTGTGTATTCCGCGTAGTTGGCGACCGAAAGAATACCCAGCGGAGGGCCGCCGCCGTCCAGCGATCCTAACGTTCCATCGGCGCGCACGATCACCGGCGGGTTGTGTCCCGCGCTGCAATACGACAAATCGCCAGTCGAGGGATCCAGCACGCAAAAGAAGAAAGTAATGAACCGGTTGCTGGGGCAGTTCTGGCAGGTGATCTTATTCAGCCGGTTCATCACGGCGGAAAGATCGCTGGGCTCGTCCGCCAGCACCTGCACGCGCGCCTGCAGGCCCATCATCATCAGCGACGCGGGCATGCCCTTGCCGGAGACGTCGCCCAGCACCATGGCCACGCGCCCGTTGGGATATGTGAAGAAATCAAAGTAATCGCCGCCCACGGTGCGGCAGGCGGCATTGTATCCGGCCAGATCCGCGCCCTCGACTTTGGGCGCGCTGCGCGGCAGAAAGCTGCGCTGGATTTCGGCGGCCTGGTCCAGTTCCCGCTTCATGCGCCGTTCCGTTTCTTCCACTTCGGCGAGGCGCGCATGCTCGATGCGTATGGCCGCTACATTAGCCATCACGGTCAGAAGGCTGAGATCGTCCTTCGTGAAAGCCCGGAACATGTTCGGCGAGTCGACGTAAATCAGGCCGATGGTGCGCGTCTCGGTCTGCAGCGGCACCGCCATCAGAGTGCGCACCTTCTGCTCCACGATGCTCATGCGCTCGCGGAAGGCTTCGTCCAACTGCGCGTCGCGCACCAGCACGGAGGCCTTTTCCTTGATGACCCGGTCGCGCACGGCTGAGCTGATACGGAAGCCGTCGCCCTTGTTGGCCTTCACCTCCAAGTTGTCGCCTTCCAAGATCATGACCACGCCGCGCAACGCGCCCACCGCATCGATCGCTAGATCCAGGATCAGCGGAAACAGGTCGGCCAGAGTGCCGCGTCCGGCCAGTTCCTGCCCGGCGCGAATCAACGCCTGCACCTGCTTGCTGCCGTGCTGGCCGGGCCGGTCCACGATGGTCTGGCTGGAGAGCGCGCCTTCCAGGCTGGTCAGAATGGTGGATGTGCTGGGCGGGTCCGACTCGCCGGCTTCGAACACCACCACGTTGTCGGGTGCTTTGGCGGCGCTGGATTTATCGTCGAAGATGATGGCCAGATGGCCGGCGCTGATGCGGTCGCCGGGCTTCAGCCGCAGCTTGGCGCGCAGCGGAATGTTGTTGACCAACGTGCCGTTCTTGCTGCCCAGATCCTGCACGCTCCAGTCGTCGCCGTCGCGTTCGAATTGCATGTGCTGGCGCGACAGGCCGGCATCGTCCGGAAAGCACATGTCCGTGGTGCTGGAGCGGCCGATCGTGAAACGCTCGCCGGTCAACGGGATGTTCTTCAACTGTCCGTCCGGACAATGAATCAGAATCTCCCTGGGCATGGATGGTTTGGGATGAGCCACAGCTAATTATATAGGAGGCGGGCTGGGAACCGCCGGTCACAAGTCCACATTGTTCTCCATGCAACTGAGAACAAAGCAGCCCGGCGGTTTGCCATCGTCCCGTGCCACCGCCGCTGTGTTAGAGTCATTCACGGATCAGGAGATCTGCCGCTTCTCACCAGCGGCCTGCGTCACGGTGCCCGCGACAAACTTCGAAAAAGTGTCACATTCTGTCGCATTGTGTCGCATTCTGTCGCATGGTCATCCGGTGATCACCCGAGTCCCGGCCCGCTCGGCGGTCCTGGGCTGAGCTCTTTTAATTCGCCATTCACCGCAGATTCGATTCCGCCCGATAATTTTCACTGCCGCGGCAAGCGCACCGCGGGCGGCCCAGGAACACGAGGCCAAGGGCACCCGCGGATGGTGTGGGCGACCGGCGAAGGCAGAGGTTTCATGCAGACCAGACGCGGGAACTCCACCGCGGGGACAGCCGAGCAGGCCCGTGAGAAGAACGCGGAACGAACCACGGAAGTTATCGCCCGGCTGCGGGAAGTTTTTGGTCCGGACGCCGTTATACGAACAGCGAACTACTCATTGAATACGAACTATTCAAACGGCTACGCCGCCAAAACACCATCGAGGTTCGCGTGAACTATCCGGCGATTACGGGCAAGGTCATCGACGTCGCAAACGAAAGCCGGCGCGAAT
Organism: Bryobacteraceae bacterium; assembly: GCA_049511415.1. Taxonomy (GTDB): domain Bacteria; phylum Acidobacteriota; class Terriglobia; order Bryobacterales; family Bryobacteraceae; genus Bog-159. The sequence goes on from JBEKYC010000032.1 coordinate 25,416, forward strand.
GTCATCGGCGGAATCGAATCGTCGGCGCTCGACGAGCAGGATGCCCGCTCCGAAGCGCTGCGGCGGGCAACGGTTCAAGCGCGGGTCAATGCCGAAGCCATCGCCGCGGCTTTAAGTCTGCGGGTGGTGCGCGTCGTGCCGGCGGAAACATCGGCCGCAACTGTGCCGCCGCCCTTCCTCGTAGGCGGCGCGCGTGCGCTGGTGAAAAACAAAGAAGACCGTGGCGACGCCGGTCGAGGCCGGTACCGTCGCGCCGTGAGTCTGGCCGGTGATAACGTTACCGGATGCGGTAAAGGTAGATCGGCCCATACTCGCCCACTTTTTCCAGGCCCCACTCCACCTCATGTCCTGCCATGGCCGCGCCGATCCTGCCGTTGCCTTCGTCTTTGCTGGTAGAGATCAGCAAGTAGTGGAAGCCCGCGCGGCGAATCGCACGCGTCGCCCCCAGTCGTACGTCGCCAACCTGCCGCGGCGTGGCCACTGGCTGGCCGGTCAGCAGATGCCAGGCGCCCCGCTCGCGTCCATAGAAATCAAACGGCAGGTGCAACATGGCATCCGGCGTCATCATCACCGCGCCGCTGAGCATCTGCGGAGCGGCGAAATCCACTTCCACATACATGCCCGCGCGGATCGGCTCCCAGGTGCGCCAGCGCGTGGCCTGGTTGTCGTCGAAGGCCAGCGGCAGGTCCCACACGTTCGGCCACGCGCGCAGTTGCCAATCGGGACGATTGAGGATCTGGTCGTCACCGGAGAAAAGCTGGATCTCGTGGATCAGCCATTCCGCCGGCGCCGCTCGCGGCACGCGAATGCGCAAGCCTTCCAGCGGACGCGGCGTCCAATCCGCCTTCACGTTGTAAATCAGGTCCGTGGGCGCCAGCGCCACACGCAGCGCATCGCCCAAATCGTCCGCCTGCGCCGTGTGCCAGAACTCCAGTACGGTGCGATCGGTGTAAGCGCGCGGCACCGAGACCAGCGAGAAGATGCGATCGCCGGGCGCGGTGTAGTCGTTCAGCAGCCGCGCGATCTGATACTGCCCTTGCAGCCTGGCCAGGTATGCGGGCTCCGATTCGATGCGCAAAGCCGCGCGCCAGGGGATACGCTCCACGCGCCACGTGTACGCCGGATGGTAGAGCGGGAAGACCTGCGGCCAACAGGCGATCGCCTGCACGGCGATGGCGGCCCATTGCAACTGCCGCGGCAGAGCCATCGCCAACGCCAGCGCCAGAAAGGGCAGGGAAGGCATCAGGAAGCGTCCGCCCGTGTTCCAGAACCAGGGCAGCGCCAGCAGCGCCGCCGCCAGCCAGCACAATCGTCCGGCGGGTTTGCGCAGCGCCAGCAGGCCGGCGGGCAGCGCAAAAAAGGCGAGTCCCATGATGCCTTGAAATGCCCCGCCCACAATGATCTCGTAAGGCACCCGCCACGCCGGCACGCCGCGCCACGAACTTAAGGCCCGCGCCAGGTCGATCTCCATCGCGGGATGGAAATACTCGTTCGGAAACAGCCGGTTGAACAGCGGCGCCAGCGGGTTGCCGGTCATGATCCCGGCCCGCAGTACCCAGGGCGCGGCCATCAGGATCGCCGCGCCCGCCAGCAGCGCCAGGGTCTTCACGTGGATGGAGCGCTCCGTGAACAGAACGAAGGCAATCGCCAGAATCACCACCAGTCCGCCCGGCAGTTTGATCGCGTAACAAAAGCCCGCCGTGATCCCAGCGGGGATCAGGTATCGCCGGTCGCGCGTGTCGCGCCACACCAGCAGCAGATAGAAGGTGGCCAGCACGAAGAAGACCGCGCCCGCATCCGTGTAGGTGGATGTGCCCGTGATCCCGGCCATCGGCGCGCAGAAGTAGAGCACTGCCGCCGCCAGCCCCGCGCGATCCGGCAGCCCCAGCCGCCGCGCGACAGAGAGGATCAAAGGCACGCTGGCCAGCAGGAAGGCGCAATGCACCAGGCGCGCGGCCGAATGCCGTCCGAAGGCGAACGCCGGCACGAACAGCATCTCCAGGCCTTGCGGCACCATCTCGTAAAAGCCTACGCGATGCGGAAATCCGCCCAGCCGCACGTATTCGGACGTGAGTCCCAGGTGATAAGCGATGGCGTCCGGTTCCAGTTCGGGCGCCAGAGCATTGATCAGATACAGCGCGGCGTAGCACGCCAGAGCCGCGCCCGATACAAATAAGGTGACGCGATCCGCGCGCGCCTTCACCGGATCGGCCAGCCGCGGCGCGGTATGCCGCAGCCACAAAAGCAGCCCCAGGCATACAGCGGCGAGAACGGCGAAGCTGAACCGGTTTGCCATGCCGGCGGCTAGCAGGACGAATACGATGGTGCTTTCGGCAGCCGCACCCACTGCCAGCGTGATCACGGGCGGAGCCGGCAGGCGGGAAAGACAGATATTGCCCAGCATCCACGCTACGGCCAGGGTGAAGAGCGCGCCGAAAACGATGGATGGCAGAGCTGGCAAACGAACATTGTAAACTCTGGCTCCCAGCGGCCATAACCGTAGTTATTATTGCTTCCCGCGCAGCGGTTCCCGGACTATGGAGAAGGAGCAATCATGAGTCTGCGCAGTTTCCTCGAACAGCAGTTCATCGCGGTCATTCAATGGACCGAATCGGATGCGGGCGTGCTGGCGTATCGCTTCCCGATGTCCAACATGGAAATTCAGAGCGGCGCGAAACTGACGGTGCGCGAATCGCAGATGGCCGTGTTCGTGAATGAAGGCCGGATCGCCGATGTCTTCGGTCCTGGCCTTTACACCCTCACCACGCGCACCCTCCCGCTGCTGACCGACCTGAAGAATTGGGATAAAGAATTCCAGTCGCCCTTCAAAAGCGATGTCTACTTCTTCTCCACGCGGCTGCAAATCGATCAGAAGTGGGGCACGCCCACTCCCATTTCGATTCGCGACAAGGAATTCGGCGCGGTGCGCGTGCGGGCCTACGGCATCTACTCCTATCGCATCGAGAATCCGCGGGTCTTCCTCACCAGCGTAAGCGCCACCGAGGATGTCTACGAGGTGGAAAGCCTGGAAGGCCAGTTGCGCAATACCATCGTGGCCAAGCTCACCGAAGGCATCGCGCCGTTGGAAGTTGCCTTTCTGGATATGGCCGCTAATCTGGGCGATCTGACGAAGCGCGCCAGCGACCTGATCCGGCCGGCCTTCGCCGCGCTGGGGCTAAACCTGGTTTCCTTCGTGATCGAGAACCTGTCGCTGCCCGAAGAACTGCAGAAGTCCCTGGATCGGCGCATCAGCATGAACATGGTGGGCGACATGCAACGCTTTACGCAGTTTTCGGCGGCGGAGGCGCTGCCTATCGCGGCGGCCAACCCCGGGGGCGGCGCGGCCACGGGCGTGGGATTTGGCGCAGGCATCGCCATGGGCCAGACCCTCATGAACTCGGTTAAGAGTCCAGCGGCGGCGCCCACAGCCGACGCCAAGTTCTGCCTGGAGTGCGGCAAGGCGATTCCGCGGCCGGCCAAGTTCTGTCCGGAGTGCGGCAAGGCGCAGCCACAGGCTTAAGGAATCCGATGGACTGTCCAAGCTGCGGCGCGCCCCTGCGCCTCAACGACAACGGCGATTTCCTGCGCTGCGAGTATTGCCGCACGGTCTACACGCCGCCACAGAACGATGAAGGCGTGCGCCCGCTAGGCGAGGTTTCGCCGCTCGCATGCCCCATCTGCAAAGTGCCCCTGGAACAAGCGGCATTGGGTGGGCGCCGGATTCTATACTGCCGCACCTGCCAGGGCATCCTGCTTCCCATGGAGGACTTCCTGGGTATCACCGAGGAATTGCGCGTGGAACATCCGCGCGCGCATGCCATCCAGCCGGCCGTCGATCGCGGCGAGTTGCAGCGGCACATCGAATGTCCACAGTGCCACCAGCGCATGGACACGCACATGTACGAAGGCCCCGGCAATATCGTGATCGACGACTGTTCGCGTTGCGCGCTGGACTGGCTCGACAAAGGCGAGCTGATGAAGGTGGCGCGCGCTCCGGGGCGCGGCTGATGCGTTAAAGCGCTTCCGCCAGCCGGTCCAGGTCCGCCTCGTTGTTATAGAAATGCGGCGAGACGCGCAGGTTGCCGTGGCGCGCCGCGGCCAGGACGCGATGCTCCTGCAGCGCGCGCGCGATGGCCGGCGCGTCCCGGCCCTCGAACCGCGCCGTGACGATCTGCGAGTCGTAGTGCGGGGCGGCGTCGCCGGGCAGGCAGGCGCCCGCACGGCGCAGCACGGCGCGGGTCTTATCCGCCAGTTCCATGACGCGCCGCTCGATGCGCTCCGGGCCGATCGATTGCATCATCTCGATCACCGCCTCCATGGCGTAAAGCAGCGCGAAGGGCAGCATGCCGCCTTCGTATTTCTCCGCGCCGGCGGCGAATCGCGGCGATCCGTGGCGCAGGTTCTCGTGATTGCGCCAATCGCGGTCGCTGCGCCAGCCGATGACCGCCGGCTCCAGCCGCTCGCGCAACTCGGGGCTTACGTACATGAATCCGGCGCCGTTGGGCGAGAGCAGCCACTTGTAGGCATCCACGGCGAACAGGTCCGGCTGGATCGCGGGCAGATCGAAGCGTAGCGCTCCCAGGCTTTGCGTGCCGTCCAGGTACAGCAGAATCCCGCGCCGCCGCAGCTCCCGGGCCATCTCCTCAAGCGGCGGGCGGAAGCCGGTCGAATAATTCACCGTGCTGATGGCCACCACGCGCGTGCGCGGCGTCAGCGAGTCATAGAAGCGCTCCCAGGGCGTCTCCACAAATTCCACACCCCGGCTGGCCAGATGCGACGCGTAGTAATAGTGATTGGGGAATTCGTCCCGCAGCGTGATGACGCGGTCGCCGCTCTTCCAGTCCAGGCTGCCCATCAGCAGGGATAGTCCCGCGGACGCATTGTGAATGAAAGCGATGTCGGAAGCCTGGCAGCCGATGAAACCCGCCACGCGCGCGCGGATCCGGTCGGCGTCATCGAACCAATGGATGAAATCGGTGCAGGCGAATTCGTCGCGCCGCGCGAAGTGCCGCGCGACGGCGTCGGCGGCCCGCTTTGGCATCTGTCCGAAAGTCGCGGTGTTCAGATAGGTCCATGCGGCGAGCGCGGGAAACTCGCCGCGTATCTCTTCCCAATCAGGCTGCATCGTGCTCCTTCACCCGGCGCGCCACGGTTCCAGCCGCCTCCGCCGCCGGCACATCTATTATCCGATGGCCTTCCCGTTCCACCAGTTCCACCATTCCGCCGGCGGCTTTCTTCCCGATTGTGATGCGGAATGGCACGCCGATGAGATCCGCATCTTTGAACTTGACGCCTGCCCGTTCATCCCGGTCGTCCAGCAACGCATCGAGTCCCGCGCCGCGGCATGCCTGATAGATGTCCGTGGCAATCTGCCGTTGCACGGGATCGGCCATGTTTACAGGTGTGACCACGACCGCAAAAGGCGCAATCGCGGGCGGCAGGATCAGCCCGTCTTTATCGTGATTGAGTTCCACCGCCGCGGCCAGTAAGCGATCCAGGTGAATGCTGTAAGATCCGATCGTCAGCGGGACTTGCGCGCCGGCGGAATTGGTTATGTGCAAGCCGGAGCCGCCGACGCGCCGCAAAGAAGCGATCTCGATGGCCGCGCGGATCTCCAGCGGCGCGCCGCAATGGGCGCACAGGTCGCCCGCTTCCACCTGCCGCAGATCCACGAAATCCGCCTGGAAATCTTCTTCGGGTGTGACGAAGCGCAAATGGTAATCGTCGCGGTTCGCGCCTGCAATCATATTGCGGCGTCCGCGCAGCGCCTCGTCCGAGAGTATCCGCAGCCCCGTGACGCCGACCGGTCCCAGCGATCCGGGATCGGCGCCGAACACCGCCCGAATCTCCGCGGCATTCGCGGGACGAAACCGCGCATCGCCGGTGTGCGCGGCGAATTTGGTTTCGCTCAACTGATGATCGCCGCGCACCAGCACCAGAACCAGCTCGCCGTGCGCCATCAGCACCAGGCTCTTCATCTGCGCGCTTTCCGGCAAGCCGGTGAATTGGCTCACGTCGGCGATAGTCTTGCGCCCCGGCGTGTGGAACGCTTCCGGTGTCAAATCTCCCGCCGGATCCGGCATGGCCGGTTTCGGCTGCGCCGCGGCTGTATCCGAGTTCGACTGAAAGCCGCAGGCGCGGCAGGCGGCCATCTGTTGTTCGCCGCCTTCGGATGGCAGCATAAACTCGCCCGCCGGGCGCTCCACGCGGCATTGCTTGAGCACGCGCGTGAAAGCCTCGCGATGCATTTGGGTGGCGTCATGGAGACCCGCCGCATCCGCATGCAACGACCAAGACTCCTGCTGGAGGCCGGACTGATACCAGATTTGCGGCAGTTGCTTATAGCTGCGCAAGTCGCTGTGCGCCACAGCCATTACGTCCGGCGTGGAGAGCCGCATTTCCTGCGCGCCCATGGCTTCCATTTCTGTCCGCACCAGAGCGGCCATTTTCCCGAGCGACCGCTGTCCCAGAAACAGCCAGGCAACCGCGCCGTCCGCCGCCTGCCGCACGAATCCGGCGCGCAGCAGCAATTGCCGGTTGACTGCCGCGGGCTGCACCGGGCTTTCCCGCAGCGTGGGTATAAATAGTGCGCTCCAGAGCATGCGGAGCGTCTATCTTAGCACTGCGGGCCATAAGAGCCGTCTTGTAGAATTGGGATATACATCCTTCATGCAATCCGAAAATTACGGGCAGTTGCTCGATCTCGCCGCTCGTCTGTGGCGCGTCGATCCGGAGTACTGGGATATCTGGGGCCGGCACCATGTCACGTCGGATGACACTAAACGCGCCATCCTCAAGGGGCTTGGGGTGCGGGCGGAAACGGTTGCGAGTTTACGCGAGTCCATCGAAGCGCGCCGCCACAAAGAGTGGACCCGGCTGGCGCCGCCGTGCCTGGTGGTGACCCAGGGATCTCCAATCGAGCTGCCTGTGCATGCCACCGGCGACCTGACGCACGCGGTCGCATACATCGATGTTCGCGAAGAGCACGGCGGCGTGCAATCGTACGATTTCGCCTTGGCCAGCTTCCCGGAATGCGGCGCGGCGGATGTGGATGGAGAGCGCTACGTGCGCAAACAACTTCCGCTGCCGGCGACGCTGCCTCTGGGCTACCACGATGTGGAAGTGCGGCTAGGCAGCCGTAGCCAGGTGACCCGCATGATCGTGGCGCCCACGCGCGCGTATGCGCACCCGGCGCTCGCCCATGGGGGCAAGGCGGCGGGCATCGCGCTGGCGCTTTATGGCCTGCGTTCCGCGCGCAACTGGGGCTGCGGCGATTTGCGGGACCTGCGCGCGATTGTCGATTGGACGGCCCAGGACGCCGAAGCCAGCTTCATCTCTTTGAATCCGCTGCATGCCATTTACAACCGCCGGCCGTATAATACCAGCCCCTATCTGCCGGAGTGTATCTTCTATCCCAACTATCTGTACCTGGACGTGGAATCCATCGCGGACTTCCAAAATTCGGCGCGCGCGCGGCGGCTCTGGTCCGATCCGGAAACCGAGCGGCAGCTTAGCGTCCTGCGCGATTCCGAATTCGTGGAGTACGAACAGGTCAGTGCCTGGAAGCTGCGCTTTCTCAAGCTGGCTTTTGTCGAGTTTCTGCGCGAGTATCGCGCGCAGTCCGCGCGCGCCCTGGAGTTCCGCGGATTTCTGAAGGCCGAAGGCGACCTGCTGGAGCGTTTCGCGACTTACAGCGCGCTCGACGAATACCTGCATTCGCGCAATCCGGATCTGTGGACCTGGCCCGACTGGCCCGCGCCTTACCGCGATCCGGATTCGCCGGAAACCGAAGCCTTTCGCAAGAAACACTGGCGGCGGGTTTTGTTTTATTCCTACGTGCAGTGGCAACTGGCGGAACAACTCGCGGCGGTGCAGGCATACACGCGCGAAAAAGGCCTCTCCATCGGCCTCTATCACGATCTGGCGTTGGCCACCGACCGCTTTGGGGCGGATCTGTGGGCGCAACGGCCGTTCTTCGTGTCCGGTTGCCGCGTGGGATCGCCGCCCGACGATTTTGCGCCAAAGGGGCAAGACTGGGGCTTTCCGCCGCCCTGTTCGGAAGAGCATCGTGAGAACGGGTACCGCCTGTTCACCGAATCCATCCGCAAGAATTGCCGCCACGGCGGAGCGCTGCGGATCGATCACGTCATGCGCTTTTTCCGGCTGTTCTGGATCCCGGAAGCGAGCGACGCAACCCATGGCGCGTATGTCCGCGAAAACTACGAAGACCTGATTCGCATCCTGGCGCTCGAAAGCGTGCGCCAGAAAGTGGTTATGATTGGCGAAGATCTCGGGACCGTGGAGCCGTTCGTGCGCGAGACGCTGGATCGTTTCGGCATCCTGAGTTATCGCCTGTTCTATTTCGAAAAGCGCCCCGGCGGTGAGTTCAAGACTTACCGCGAATATCCGGAGCGCGCCCTGGTTTCTTCCACCACGCACGATCTGCCCACACTGGCCGGCTTCTGGACCGGCGAAGATATCGAAGCGCGGCGCCGCGCCGGCATGTTTCCGGATGACGCGACCTATCGCCGGCAAGTGCAGGAGCGCGCGGCCGAGAAGCAGAAGATGCTGGATCTGTTGCACGGGCTCGACCTGCTGCCGGCGTACGTGCCGCGATCCGCCACATTGCTGCCCGAAATCACGGGAGAATTACACAACGCCGTCATCGGTTTTCTGGCGCTCACGCCCTCGCAATTGCTGGCCGTGAATCAGGAGGACCTGACCAAGGAAATCGCGCAGCAGAATCTTCCGGCGACCACCTGGCAATATCCCAACTGGAGCCGGAAGATGAAATACACGCTGGAACAGTTACGCACGGAGCCCGTCGCCCGCGATTTCGTAGCCATGTTCCGGCACTGGCTGATCAAGAGCGGCCGCATCAATCGCGGCTAGTGTCGATGTAATTCCGGAAGTTCTCACATTTTCAAAGAAATAAGTTGACGCATAAGATAGCTGGGCGCATACTGGAGTGAACGGTTCGGCCCCTGGGTATCCTCCCGATTCCAACTGCTGGGTGTGATGGCTAACACATTCGGGCCGGAGTGTGGATTGCGCTTACTGTTTCTTTCTCTCCAAGGAATCGTTCTATCCGGGCGGTAGCTTCTGCATGTCCGATCAGGTAATGGAGAGGCACGATACTGACGAAGTTACATTAGCGTGCTATGTTTCTGCGGTAATACATAGAGATGCCACGGCCAACCGGTAAGTACCGTTGCGGCGCCGGGAGGCCGATGATGTCCTTTGCCGGATGCCCATGCCTGTTCTTGTTGCCCTGCATGGCGCTGGCGCAGAGTTTCACCCTGGGAACCTCCGCCGTGACTGTGGGCGCCGCGGCGGGAAATGCATCGGTGGAACTGCTGGCGCCGTCTCCAGGTGCGGCCTGGACTGCGGCGAGCAATGCTGCCTGGCTGCATATTGCGCCCGCCAGCACGAGCGGGACTGGCGGCGGACTGGTTCTTTTCAGCTACGACCCCAATTCCGGAAGCAGCGCACAATCGGGAACGCTGACCATTGCAGGCCAAACGCTTACTGTTATGCAAGCGGGAAGCGGATTCGCGCCGGTCAGCGGACTGGCGCCGCTGGCCGGACAGGGACTCGGCAAACCATTTGCCGTGGCGCTGGATAACGCCGGAAATGTCTATGTTGCCGACGCATGGAACAACACCGTCAGCCAGTGGAGCCCGCTTACCCAGCAACTAACCACGCTCATTTCCAGTGGCTTGAACCACCCGCACGGCGTCGCGGTGGATGGGCAGGGCAATCTATACATCGCCGATACCTATAACAACGCCATTGAGGAATGGACTCCAGGCACGCAACAACTTACCACTCTGGTTTCGTCTGGCATACTCAGTCCGATGGCAGTCGCGGTCGACGGCCAGAGAAATTTATACATCGCGGACTTTGGCAACAATGCGGTGGAGGAATGGAATGCCGCGAACGGTTTGACCCCGCTGGTGAACACCGGGCTGCGCAACCCAACCGGCGTGGCGGTAGACCTGTTGGGAAACGTCTATATAGCTGATTTCGGCAACAACGCGATGAAGCAGTGGAGCGCGGTGAACCAGGTCACGACGCTCATCGGCGCGGGCCTGAGTTTTCCGAACGCCGTTGCGGTAGATGGCCAGGGAAACGTTTACGTGGTGGATGGGAATCACAATGCGCTGGTGGAATGGAATGCCGCGACTCAAACCGTTTCGACGCTGGTCTCCGCGGGCATCAACGGGTCGTTTGGTGTCGCCACCGACGGGCAGGGCAATTTCTATATCGCGAATACGAGTACCAGCGCCATCCTGAAGTATTCGTCGAGTTATGCCGGCCTGGCGGTAACCAGCATGAGTGAAGGGCCGCACGCGGGTGTTGATTCTGTTCCGGTCCTGATGTTGGGGGCGAGCCAGCCCTTCACGGCCACCAGCGATGAGCCTTGGCTGATCGTTACGGGGACATCCCCAAGCGGAATCGGTTTCTCGTTCCAGGCCAACACCTCCGTTGCGTCGCGCGTTGCGCACATCACGGCCCTCGGTCAGGAGGTCGCCGTAACACAAGGCGGCGATACCCCCGCGAACCTGGTGAAGTCCGCGGGAGACGGCCAGTATGCGGCGCCAGGCCAGATCTTCGCCGCGGCACTACAAGTGACGGTCACGGATGGCGGCGGAAACCCGGTGCAGGGCGCGGCGGTAGCCTTCGCGGTGACAGCCGGCGCCAACGGGGCCGGCGCGGCGTTCAACTCCACTCCGCCGATGCCGATTCTCACCGACGGGAACGGCAACGCCGTAGCGCCCGCGTTAGCTGCCAATAGCGTTGCGGGACCGTTTACTGTCGCCGCCAGCGCCGGCGGATTGTCAGTTACTTTCACCTTAACCAATTCGGGTTCAAGTTATGCGCTGGCGACCAGCTCGGCCGTGGTGGGGAACGCGGCCGGTAGTGGAAGCGTCCTATTGATCGCCGACGGACCCTGGACCGCCACCAGCAACGCCGGCTGGTTACTGCTCAGCGCGGGCAGCCGCGGCGGATTCGGCAACGCTCTGATTCAATTCACTTATCCGGCCAACTCCAACGCCGCTGCCCAGACCGGCACTTTGACTATTGCGGGCCTCCCATTCACGGTGATGCAGGCGGGCACAAGCTACATATCCACGGCCGTGGTCACGACACTGTTGTCTGGATTAAGCGCGCCGCGCGGAGTGGGGCTGGACGTCTACAACAACGTATATGTAGCGGACTCCGGCAATAATGTCATTCGGGAATGGAACGCCGGCACGCAGCAAGTCACCGCGCCGGTTTCCACGGGACTGAATAACCCTGGCGGCGTGGCGTTGGATCAGTCCGGGAACATCTACATTGCGGACAGCGGGAACAACGCGATTGAGGAATGGAATACGGCCGGAAAGACTCTGACCACCCTGGTCCCGGCGCTGAGCAGCCCAAGCGGCGTGGCGCTGGATGGGCAAGGCAACGTGTACTTCTCCAATACGGGACAGAATACCATCGGCCAGTGGATTACAGCCAATGCACAGGTGAACCCCCTGGTTGCATCGGGGCTGAGCAATCCTGGCGGAGTGGCGGTGGACGCCCAAGGTAACGTGTACATCGCGGATTCCGGCGATAACGCCATCAAGGAATGGAATTCCGTAACTCAGACTACCGCGCTGGCCGCGGCTGGACTTAGTGGACCATGGGGTGTAGCGGTAGATGGCGAGGGCAACGTCTACATCGCCGACACCGGCAATAATGCGCTCAAGGAATGGAATGCCGCCAGTCAGCAGGTGATTACGCTGCCGGTATCCGGGTTGAGCAGCCCGGCGGCCGTGGCGGTGGACCCGCAAGAGAACCTGTATGTGGCGGACACCGGGAACGGAGCGGTCAAGAAAGTAACACTGGCTTACTTATCGTTGAGCACTACCAGCCGAACGGAAGGCGCGCCGGCGGGCAGTGACTCGGTGACGGCGCAAGTGCTGCCCGCGAGTGTTGCGGTGACGGCCACCAGCGATCAGCCGTGGTTGACAGTCACGAGCATAAACAGCGGCACGATCAACTTCAACTTTTCGGCCAATATCAGCGTGGCCGGGCGCACGGCGCACCTTAGCGTGCTCGGTCAAACGATTACGGTGACGCAAAGCGCGGACGTCCCGGCGGCCGTCACAAAGTCCGCGGGAGACTCGCAGACCACAGCGGTGGGGCAGGCTTTTGCGGGCGCGCTGCAGGTGGCGGTGGCCGATGCGCTTGGCAATCCGTTGCCCGGAGCGGTGGTCACGTTCAGCGTAGTTCCGGGAGCCAGCGGCGCCGGCGCCGCGTTTGCCGGCGCGCCGCCGATCGTGGTGGTGGCCGACGTCAATGGCCACGCCACCGCGCCGATCCTGACGGCGAACACGGTGGTGGGAGCCTTCACCGTTACAGCCGGTTTGAACGGTCTCCTGGTGACGTTCAACCTGACAAACCTGGTTTATACGCTGGATGGCGCTGCCGTGAATGTGGGAAGCGGCGCAGGCAGCGGCAGCGTGGGGCTACTGGCGGGGGGCTCCTGGACGGCGGCAAGCAATGCCTCGTGGTTGCAGGTGAGCGTGGGCAGCGTGAGCGGTTCGGGCAACGCCCTGGTCCAGTTTGCGTACAGCGCCAATTCCGGTACGGCTGCGCGGATCGGCGTACTGACGATTTCCGGGCTGGCGTTCACTGTAACGCAGGCGGGCGCCAGTTATGCGCCGGTCAGCTTGGCACAAAGCCTGGTGTCTGCGGGCTTGAAGGATCCGCAGGGCGTCGCGGTGGATCAATACGGCAACATTTACATCGCGGATACCGGTGACAACGCAATCAAGGAGTGGCTTGCCGGCACAGGACCGTTGAACACACTGGTAAGCGGACTGAACGCTCCCACAGCCGTGGCGGTCGACCGCAGCGGCAATGTTTACTTCGCCGATACCGGCAACAACGCAATCAAAGAGTGGAACGTCACCACGAATACCGTTATCCAGTTGGTCTCCTCCGGGCTGGCCGGTCCGAACGGAGTGGCGGTGGATAGCCAGGGCAACGTTTATTTCTCGGATACGGGGCACAACGACATCAAGGAGTGGGTCGTAACGTCCCCCTCGTCGATCGCCACTTTGGTCTCCGGGCTGAATGGCCCGCGGGGAGTAGCGGTGGATCTGCTGGGCAATGTATACTTCGCCGATACCAAGAACAACGCCATCAAGGAATGGATCGCGCTCACCAAGGCGGTGAACGAACTCCCGCCCACGGGTCTCAACGGACCGCGAGGCGTGGGCCTGGACGCGTCCGGCAACGTCTACATTGCCGATTCCGGCAATAACGCCATCAAAGAATGGATTCCGTCGAGTTCAACCGCTGCGACGTTGCTCGCCGGCGGAATCAAGTATCCTTCGGGAGTGGCGGTGGATGAGCTGGGTAACGTGTATATCGCCGATACCGATGACAGCGCCCTGAAGGAACTGACCGATGGCTATATGGCTTTTGGCGCCACAAGCCGGACCGAAAGCGCCGTAGCCGGGACGGATTCGGTGGCTGTGCTGACCATACCCGCCGGACTGCCGTTTACGGCCACCAGCAAAGAGGCATGGCTGAAAATCACAAGCACTTCCGGTGGAGCGGTGGCTTTCTCCTACACCGCCAACACGTCGGCAGCCAGCCGCACGGCGCAGGTTACCGTGCTCGGACAAATACTCAGCGTGACCCAAAGCGGCGACGTTCCAGCCAGCATAACCGTCGTGATCGGGAATAACCAGAGTGCCGCGCCCAATGATGCCTTTGCAAAGGCGCTGGAGGTGAAGGTCAAGGATGCGGCCGGAAATGGCATCAGCGGCGCCTCCGTGACTTTCACCGTAACGCCCGGGCCTAACGGCGCCGGCGGAAGTTTTGCCTCGTCAGCAGCGGTTCTGACGAGCACCTCGGGATCTGCGACGGCTTCGGCACTAACCGCTAACGGCATCCCCGGAACGCTTACCATCACGGCCGCTTCTGCCGGCGTCAGCGTTACTTTTCATCTGACCATCACTTAGACGCGAAATCTATAGGAACCGATCAAATGTCTCGCGACCAACACTTCAGCCGCCGGGAATTTATTGAGCGCCTCGGGGCGGGATCCCTGCTGGGAGCCAGCGGTTTATGCCAGAACCCGGCTCGGGCAGCCTCGAATCCGGGATCATCCTGGACGCCTCCGCCTACCCTCAAGAATCCAAACATCCTGGTCATCATGGTGGATCAACTGCGCCTTCCTGCGTGGCTAAGCCCCAGTCAATCGGCCGCGCTCAGTTCGGTCTTGCCGAACATTGTTGGTCGTCTTCAGAACTGCTCTTACAATTTCGGCGAGTTCTACGTGGCGGCGACGGTGTGCGTGCCGTCTCGCTCGGCCATCCTGACCGGGCTTTATGCGCCGCAAACCGCGATGTACGCCACCGACAACGCCGGACAGAGCGGAGCGCCCCAGTTGAATGCGGCCTATCCGACATGGGGGGAAGCCGTGGCGGCGCTCAACCCGGCTTACCAGGGCAATGTGTGGTGGTTCGGGAAATGGCATGTCTCGAACGAACTGGGCCCAAATCCACTGGCTGCGTACGGCTACAAGACCAGAACTTACCCAGGGGGGCAGGCTCCGCCCTACAATCCTTCACCCGATGGCGGGGTCAATGAAGGCACCGACGGGGGACCGTTTAACGGCACGGTTTGGGCTGGCGACAACATGATCGCCCAGGATTTCGTCGGTTGGCTGAACGGCCAGCCGCCCTCGAACGGGTCGCCATCCAGCCCCTGGTGCGCCACCGTCAGCCTGATCAATCCTCACGACATTAGTTTTGCGCCTGCATGGCTACAGACCAACCCTTTCCCGCCTAACAACGTGTCCACCGAAGCCGTCTATTTTCCGCCCCCCGCCAATATCGCGACTCCGCCAACGTTCTACACGTCCACGCCATCGCCATGGAATCTCGAAAATCTGCCGAACGTGCCCAACAAGCCCGCGCTGCAGAACCAATACTTCACTTCGCTGGTGCAGAAGGATGGGCCCGTCACCGACTGGATGCTGTTTCTCAATCAATACTTCTACTTGCAGAACCAGGTGGACCAACAAATCAATCTGGTCTTGAATGCGATGGCCAGTTCGCCGTTTGCCGGCAACACCATCATCGTCTTCATGTCCGATCACGGCGAATACGCCGGATCCCACGGTTTGCACACGAAGGGCTTCGCGGTCTATGACGAATCCCTGCGTGTCCCGTTCTGCGTCCAGTTCCCCGGCCAAACCTCGCAGGTCGCCATGAATCAGATGTGCTCCGCCGTGGATGTCTTTGGCCTGATTTGCGACTTGGCGACCGGCGGCACCGGACAATGGATGCTAGCGTATCCCGATCTGGCGAACCGGCAGTCCATTTGGAGCTTCCTGTACAACAATAGCGGCGAAACGCGGGTGGCGCCGGCGCCGGTGAGCTTACCCTACATTCTGCACACCTGCGACGAGGGTGCTGCAGCGTACTCCAAGCCGCATATCACTTGCATCCGCACTAAGTTCGCTCCAAGTTCCGGTGCGATCGGCGCCAAATGGGCCTTCTATTCAGATTGGGCGCCCTGTACAACCTATCCGAACTCCACATCGCCGGATCCTGAGTTCTACGACTACAATCCGCAGGGCGCGAATAACACCGCCGAGGTCGGCAACGATTACTACAGCACCAACTCCGTGACGCAACAGAGTCTCGCGAACCACCAGCAGGTCCTGGGAAGTTGGGGTTCGCCGGGGACTGCGGGAACGGGCATCATCGGCAACGAGCTCAATGCGCCGTTGATCGGCACGGGCACGGATGGCAACCCGCTAACGGTAGCGCAGGCCACCGCGCAGCAGACGTTTTACGGGTACGCCGCCAATGCCTGTCCCAGCTAGTGGCGGGCTCGTCAGCGCTTGCGTTTGAGCAGACTCGCGGGGTCCAGCAGGTGCTTCGGCGTGTAGATCTGGCGCGACCACTTTTGGCCTTCTCCGAACTGGACGCCGGCGAAATAACCGATTTCGTTATGCACGCAATAGCGCACCTCGCCGGTGAATCGATGGCGTCCGAGCTGCAAAGAGATGTGGGCGCCGCACGCGATCGGCTGCTCCGATTGCAAGCACGCGCCGGATGGCGAGATGTCCTCCAGATTGGCCGTGAAATCGGCCGGCTCCGCGCCTTCCACGCGCACCTCGATCAAATCCGAGCACAACAGCCGGGGTTCCTTGCGTCTCTCGTCCATGCGCCTGACTGGTGACATTATCACAAGTTCACGAACGTCACCTCGGAGCCCAGCGCCGCGATGAAAAAGCGGTCATGCGAGACCGCCACGACCGCTCCCGGATACAGGCGCAAGGCTTCCTCGAGGGCTTCCTGAGCCTCGATTTCCAGGTGATTGGTCGGCTCGTCGAGGAGCAACAGATTGGCCGTGCCATGGAGCACCCGCGCTAACGCGACTTTGGTGCGCTCGCCGCCGCTCAATTGATCGAGGCCGCGGTTCAGGCACTCGGGGCGCAGCCGCAGGCAGGCGAGCAGTGTGCGCGCGGCGGTATCGGTCCCCACGGCCTGCAAGGGTGAAAGGCCGGGGTCCATGTCGTCCGGATCCTGCGCGACCAAGGCCTGCTCGATATGCGCGCCGAAGCGAATGCATCCCGCATCGGTTGGTTCGACTCCGCGGATGATATTCAGCAGCGTGGTTTTGCCCGAACCGTTGGCGCCGCCGATGACCAGGCGGCCGCCGCGCCGCAAGTGGAAACTGACATCGCGAAACAGGGTCCGCGCGCCATAGGATTTCGAAAGATGCTCGGCCATCAGCACGAGATCGCTGCCACGGCTCACGCGGGCGAACGACAGACCCTCGATGGGCTGCTCTTCCCAGGGCTTTTCGACACCGTGTTCCGGGTCGACGCGGCTGCGCAGAATGCGCGCCGTGCGCGCGACTTTAGCCGCCTTGCGGGCGTAGTGATCTTTACCGCCGCGAATGCCATCGGGGGCGCGCGCCACCCGTCCGGCGAGTGCCTCCCGGCGCTCGGCGGCTAACGCCATGGCGCTGCGGCGGCGCTCGAATGCCTCGTAGGCTGCCCATGCCTGCGCGTCGAGTATCGCCCGCGCCCGCCGGTAGTCGGCGTAGCCACCCTCGAACACGCGCACGCGGCCGCGATCGATTTCCACGATCCGCTCGGCAAAGGCGGCCAGCAGAGACCGGTCGTGCGATGCGATCACGCAGGCGCCATCGCGGGATCGCAGCGCGTCCTCCAGCCAGGCGCGGGCCGCGCTATCCAGGTGATTGGTGGGCTCGTCCAGGATCAGCAAATCGGCCGGTGTGGCCAACGCCCGCGCGAGGTGCGCCCGCATGCGCTCACCGCCGGAAAGGGATGATATTTCGCGGCTGAAATCCTGAGTTGCAAACCCCAAGCCCGCCAGCGTGCGCTCGATTTCGGCCTCAGCCTGATACCCGCCGCGCTCCATATATTCGTTGACGCGCTCGGCATACTCGGCGGGGTTTGCCAGGTCGCGCTCCAGTTCGACGATGCGGGCGCGCAACTCGTCGAGCGGCGGGAAGACGCCGAACGCAAAATCGAACAGCGTCTGCGAACGGTCTAATAGATTCTGCTGCGCCGCCGCTGCAACGGTCAGGTTGCGGCGGCGCGTGATCTCGCCTTGCGATGGCTCCAACCGGCCGGCTGACAACTGCAGTAGCGTCGATTTACCGGCTCCGTTGGGACCCACGAAAGCCACGCGGTCGCCGCGATTGATTGAGAACGAGACGCGCTGCAACACAGGCGCGCCGCACGAGTATGCAAAAGAGACTTGGGAAAGGCTCAGCAAAGACATAACACCTCACACGTCCGCCGTAAAGCGGATAAGCAAAAAGAGGGTTGGTCTTTACCGTTTCATGACGTCGCCTGACGGCGACTTCTCCATGCTAGCAGTTTTTGTATACGGCTACAGCGGGTGTATCGGCGCGCGTTGACTGGGGCGCGCGGGGGACGGCACAAAGTAAACGGCAGCCTTGTTCGGACCTCCGTCTCGGGCAACATACAACGGTCCCTGGCCACCGCTATTCATCAGGAAGACCGAAGTATCGCCGAAGCGATCGAGGCGTGTCGGTATGAAGGTGAGGTCGAGGCTCTGCAGCACCGATCGCGAAGCTACGTCGTAAACCGCCAGCGTCCGGTTGCCGTTGGCTACCAGGAGGCGCTGGCTGTCGGTGGAAACCTGTAGCGCGACCGGCAAGCCGCCATCGTTGGCAAATAGCACGCCAGCCGGGGTGGTCGCATAGCTGGAGATTTGCCAG
Source organism: Bryobacteraceae bacterium (assembly GCA_049511415.1). Lineage (GTDB taxonomy): Bacteria > Acidobacteriota > Terriglobia > Bryobacterales > Bryobacteraceae > Bog-159. The sequence goes on from JBEKYC010000032.1 coordinate 43,698, forward strand.
ATCTGCCCGAACTGACTGTCTGCGAAATAGAGGTTGCCGCCTGCCAGCGCGAGGGCCGAGGGACTGGGGGAAGACGCAAGACGTTGCGGAGGAGCGGAAGCGCTCACCAGGAAGATGCCGCCGGCGTCGCCCGCCACGCCCACCAGGAGATGCTGGCCGTCGAACGCCAGTTGCGTCACCCGGCCGGGCACGTTCGTAAGGTCGATGGGCGCGCCGACCACCGGCGTCTTCGGCAGTCCGGTCACGATCTGGGCCTGGCCGGCGCCCGCCGAGTAGACCGCGGCGGCGCTGGCGTCGGACGCCCATGCGAAGAGATCCGCACCCGCAATCGCGCCCGGCACGTTGACGATTTGCACCGCGCCGGAACGAAGGCCGGTGTAGAGCACCAGCTTTCCGGTGCGGCGCGCGCCCAGCGCGGCGGAGCCATCCGGAGCCACGGCCCCGGAGACGAGTCCAGCGGCCACGGCGTTACCCAGATACGCGGCGCCGGGGATGCCGAGCATGGGGCGGACGGCGCCCGACGGCGGGTCGAAAATGAAGCCCGTGACCGGTCCGGCGACGCTGGTGGCGCTCTGCGCCCACCCCGAAATGGCAAACGCGCCGAATACCAAAACAAGCCTGCTTTTACGCATATGTAGATAGATGCCGCGGCAGCCCGAAAATCTCACGGCCACTCTGGCAGTATAACGCGCCGCGCTATCATGGGAGCCATGATGGTAGCCGTGGCCAGCGATCATGCCGGTTTCCCGTTGAAGGCGCGGTTGATCGAAGAATTGCACCAGTTGGGGCACCAGACCGTGGATTTGGGCACGGATTCCACCGATCCCGTGGACTACCCCGACTATTCGCGGGCGGCCGCCGAAGCCGTGCTGCAAGGCCGCGCCGAACGCGCCGTGCTGCTGTGTGGCAGCGGAGCGGGCGCCTGCGTGGCGGCCAACAAGTTCAAAGGCATTCGCGCCGCCACCTGCCACGATCCTTTCTCCGCGCACCAATCCGTGGAGGATGACGACGTCAATGTGATGTGCCTGGGCGCGCGGGTGGTGGGCCCCTCGTTGGCGGTGGATCTGGTGCGCGAGTATGTCGCCGCCAAGTTTTCAGGTTTGGAGCGCCACAAGCGGCGTCTCGCCAAAGTCGCCGGATTTGAAGAGCAGTTCGGCCGCTAGCAGCCGCGCATTCGTCCGCGGCTTGCTATATCCTATGTAAGGCACCTCCGCCAAGCGAGGAAACGATCAATGGACAAGGAAGTCCTTCAGGTCGTGGACGGGCGCACCAGCGCCGCCTACGATCTTCCCTTTTACAAAGGCGCCATCCGGGCCATGGATTTGCGCCAGGTCAAGACCGGCCCGGAAGACTTCGGCCTGATGACTTACGATCCGGCCTTTCTAAATACGGCGTCTTGCCAAAGCGCTATTACCTTTATCGATGGTGACAAGGGCATCCTGCGGTATCGCGGATATCCCGTGGAGCAGTTGGCCGAGAACTGCTCGTTCCTGGAAGTCGCCTATCTGATTCTGCAGGGTGAACTGCCTACGGTGGCGGAACTGAAGCAATGGGTGGAGAGCGTCACCAGGCACACCATGCTGCATGAAACCAGCAAGAAATTCCTGGAAGGTTTCCGCTACAACGCCCACCCCATGGGGATGTTCATCAGCACGGTGGCGGCGCTTTCGACCGTCTATCCGGAGGCGCGCCACGTGCTGGACCCGGAGGTGCGCCAGTTGCAGATCCACAGGCTCATCGGCAAGGTGCCGACCATTGCCGCTTACACCTACCGGCACAGCCTGGGATTTCCGTATGTCTATCCCGATAACGATCTCAGCTACACCGAGAACTTCATGAACATGCTCTGGAAGATGGTGGAGCCGAAGTATCAGGTGCACCCGGTGCTGGCGCGCGCGCTGGACATTCTGTTTATTCTGCATGCCGACCACGAGCAGAATTGCAGCACGAACGTGATGCGCGCGGTGGGCAGTTCGCAGGCCGATCCGTTCGTGGCTCTATCGGCCGCGGCGGCGGCGCTCTCCGGGCCGCTGCACGGCGGCGCCAACGAGGAAGTGCTGCGCATGCTCGACGAGATCGGATCGAAGGACAAGGTGCCCGCTTATATCGCCAGCGTCAAGGCCGGCAAGGGTAAATTGATGGGCTTCGGGCATCGCGTGTACAAGAACTACGATCCGCGCGCCCGCATCATCAAATGGGCCGCGGGCAAGGTGTTTGAAGTCACCGGCAAGAATCCGATGCTGGAGATTGCCCTGGAGCTGGAGCGGATCGCGCTCGAAGACGAATACTTCGTAAAGCGCAAGCTCTATCCCAACGTGGATTTCTACTCCGGCATCATGTATCAGGCCATGGGCTTCCGGCCGGAAATGTTCACCGTGCTATTCGCCATTCCACGCACCGTCGGCTGGCTGGCGCAATGGCAGGAGATGCTGGAGGACCCGGAGCAGAAGATCGCGCGTCCGCGGCAGATCTACACGGGATATGAAGCCCGCGACTACGTGCCGGTGGAACAGCGCGGGGCCACAGTCACGGCGTAGACAGGGTCGGCGCGTATGGCCGGGCGCGGCAAACTCCTTTTCAAGGCTCCGTCGATTGGCACACGATCACGGTATTTCTGGGCGATTTGGGCTTTTGTCATGGCGCTGTTGTTCGTCGAATCCTGGGCCCTTCACCGGTCCACAAATTGGTTGGGTATCTGCTTCTTCATGGCATACGGAGTTGTCTTCTCCTTGTCGCGGCGGGCGGGCATCTATGAAAGCGGCATCCGGCTTCCCGCCAGGTTTGACAGCCGGGGTCGATTCATTCCGTGGTCACAGATCGAGCGATTCCACTGGGACGGCGACATTCTTGCCATCCAGTTTTCCGCGACCTTGGCTGGCACAAATTTCGGGAATCCGCTCAACGGCGGCGCAATCCGCGTGCCTGATGATCAGCGGGCGCAAGTGGAACAGCTTCTGGCGCAGTCGAAAACACGTGCCGGGAACTCCTAAGCCGCCGGCAGGTCGTGCAACGATTCCGCCTTGGCCAACCGCGGCCAACTGAATCCGTACCAGGCGACGAAGGCGAAACAGAACATCGGCACGGCGAAGCCGCGCGACATGTCGAATTGGTCCGCCACATAACCCATCAGCTTGGGCAGAAGCGCGCCGCCCATGATGGCCATCACGATGAATGCGGATGCCTTCTTGCCGCGCGCGCCCAGGCCGAAAATGCCCAGCGCGAAGATGGTAGGAAACATGATCGACATGAAGAAGTAAGATAGAAACACGCAGATTACCGACGGCCATCCGAACTTACAAAACACCATGAAGGTCATCAGGACGTTAGCCGCGCCATAGATGCCCAGGATCTTGTGGGCTGAGTAACGCCGCAGCAGGCCCGCGCCCGTAAAGCGGCCGACCAGGAAACAGATCAGGCCCAGGGAGGCCAGGTTCGCGGCGCCTTTGTCCGTCATGCGGAGGATTCTGTCCGCCGTGTGGAGCCAGCCGGAAAGCCAACTCTGCAGGAAACCGGCGTTCGTGGAAAGGCGCGTCAAACCGGATTGCCATGCGGCGGGAACGGCGGGCATCTCCGAAATCATGTAATTGATGAAGAAGCTGAAAATGCCCGCCTGCGCGGCGACGTAGAAGAATTGCGCGGCCACCGCCATCACAAAGTGCGGATGCGACCAGATGGAGTGCGACACATCGGGAGATTTCTCATCCAGGTGATACTCGTCGGCGATCTTGATATCGGGGACGCTGGCGAAATAGAAGATCACCGCCAGCACGGTAACCAGGACGGCGGAAGCGACATAGGGAACGTACAAGGTCTGGCTGCCGGTGCTTCGGCCCATGGCGTCCTTCGAATAAAAAAACATACTGCCCACCACCGGGCCGATGATCCAGCCGACTCCGTTGCAGGATTGCGCGAGATTGATGCGGGTGGCGGCGAAGCGTTTCTGGCCCAGCACGGTGGTGTATGGGTTAGCGATGGTCTCCAGAAACGTCAAACCGGTGGCGACTATGCAAACGCCCGTGAGGAAGGCCAAGAATGCGGTGTTCGGCGATACGCGCCCCTCGTGGACCATGGAGTTCACATAAGTGGCCGGAAGAAACGAGAAGCCGCCCAAGGCCACTAATAACAGGCCCGTAATGATGCCGCCCTTATAACCCAGCTTGGTGGCCAGCCAGCCCGCCGGCACGGACATCAGGAAGTATCCGAGATAGTGGGCGAACTGCACCCAGGCGGATTGCGCTTTCGTAAGCCCCAGTTCGTCCTGGAAGTGCTTGTCCATCACGTCGATCATCCCGTTGAGAAATCCCCACAGAAGAAAGAGGGAACTAACCAGGATGAAGGTGAAGACCAGGTTCCTGCCATCGTCGGTTATGAACAGGCCTTTCGCTTCGCTCTTGTTATTCACTTTACGTTCCAGCCTTCCACCTGAACAGCCGGCGGCTTCTGCCCGGCGGCGATGGCTTTATAAGTTGCAGTGACGGTGCGTTTCTCGCCCGGCATCAGTGGGAAGTAATTGTCCTCCCAAATCACCGGCAGGATTTCGGCCTCTTCGCGTATATCTTCCTCATCGCGTCTGACAGTCTTGACCATCAGGTGTACCGCGAAGGCCAGGTTGCGCGATGGATTCTCCACCGTTACATGCGTCAGCCCATCCGCGCCTTTTACCTCGGATTCCGCCGCATATCGGAGCGTCACCGGCGGCAATGCATTCAGAGCGCTGAAATCGGCATAGCTCTTCTCCGGCGTGTAAAACCAGGTGGATTGGTCCCAATCCAGTTCATCCGGTTTGGTGGAGAGCCAATAGAAGTTGGTGCTTACGGTTTTGCCGGATGCATCCTCCAGGGCCAGCCGCACGAAGTACGTGGACGAGACGCCGTCGGGCGCGGGAATGGCGAAGGCACGCGTCGCGCTGTCTTCGGACACATCCACAGCCGCGTCCTTGCTGAACTTCTCCGTCATGTCGATGTTATACAGCCAGGCCCGCGCTTTCATGCCCGGGAAAGACTGATAGAAGGAATTAACCACCACCACCGAGCCGTCGTCATAACTATATTGAATGTGCAGCGGCTCGTTGGCCTTCTTAGCGCCGAAGTAAGATCCGCCCGGCCGCAGATACCAGTCATATAGATGCCAGATCATGGAAGGCCAGGCGTTGTTCAGCATCCATTGGATGACGCCGGTGGATGTGTACTTATTGCGTCCGAAGGCTTCGAACATGGCGCGATGCCCTTCGTACGCCATCACCTGGGCCTTGCGGGCAAATTCTTCCGCGCTGCCGGAGGGTCCATAGCGCGCGTCGAGCGCCGTGGTAAACGTGTGCAAGTCCTTGAAGGCGCCGCCGCCGGCGTGGTAATCCCACCACGAGTTAACCGGCCACAAGTGGTCGGCGGGCAGCATCTGGCGCAGCGTTTCGATTGGCGGGATCGCGGGTCCCGGACCCGTTTCGCTGTTGAACCCGTGGGCGCCGCCGCGGGTTTTATCGAGCGACCAGTAGTTCGGCGGCACCCAATCGTAGGGTCCGGTCATCTTCACGCCGGTCTTGCCGCTGACGTCGGTGGGACGCTCGGTGGCCGACGACTCGAACGGATTCGGCCAATCCAGCTCCTTCAGGATATCGATGTACTTCTGCTCCACAGCCGCCACCGGCGGATTGTCGCTGCCGTTCATCCAGTTGAAGACCGACGGGTGGCTGCGCAGGCGGCGGATCTGATCACGCAGCGAGGCGGCGGCGATGGAATGGTCTTCGTCTTTCCAGTTTTCCCACTTCTCCCAGTGATCGCAGCAGCACCAGCCGGCGGTGACCAGGATGCCCATCCGATCGGTCAGGTCGAAGAAATGGTCGTCCTCGAGCTTGCCTTCCAGGCGCACCGCGTTCAGGTTCATATCGCGGACGTATTTCAGTTCCTGCTCCTGTCGCTCCGGCGAGGTGCGCAGCAGCATGTCGAACGTGTAGCCGGCGCCGCGAATCAGAATATTCCTGCCGTTGATGCGGAACAGGCGGTGGTTCTGTTCGTCGAGTATGGAAGTCACTTCGCGGATGCCGAAGCGCTGGGACGCTTCATCGGAAACCGCGCCGCCGGTTTCGAATTGCAGCTTGAGCGTGTACAGATTCGGCGTCCCCACCTGGATGGGCCACCACAAACGCGGGTTCGCCATGACGAGCTGCGCGAATTGATCGGGCGTGAATTTCACCACCTTGGTCTCATTCGGCGCCAGGCGGACGTCCTGCGAAAAGGCCACGCCTTCGATATCGCCCTTGATCGTGCCGCTCACAGCGTGTTTCGTGCCGTTGGTCAGTTCGGCGCTGACGGTCAACTCCGCCTTGTCGTTGGCGGGCGGATTCAGATGCGTGATCACCTGCGGATAGCGGATCGCCACGGGCCCGGTGGCATCCAGGTGTACGTCGCGCCACAAGCCCATGCTCTTGTCCGGCGGCTGCGGATTCCAGTCCACGAAGGTGATGGAGAGGTCATCGGGCAGCGGCGCGAAGACTTCGACGGCGAGGCTGTTGGCCGCGCCCGGCCGCAGCGCTTCGGTGACGTTGTATTCGAACCGCCGCCAGGCGCCCGCCATATCGTTGGCGTCCGCGATGCGCTTGCCGTTCATCCAGACGTTGGCCCGGTAGTTGATGCCGTCGAAGCGCAGCCACAGGGTCTTGCCCTTGTGCTCCGCGGGCGCCGCAAATTCGGTGCGAAACCACCAGGGGACGCGGTACGGGCTGTCGGGCGGCATGGGGATGTTGGAGAAATTCGCGCCGATGGGATAGCTGGTTCCGGCGTAGGCGCGCAGGTTCATGCCGAACCCCGGGTCCGGATAAACGTGGTTCTGCACCAGGGTGGCGACTACGGTGGCCGGCATGCTCGCCGGGTACCAGCCGGTGGTCTGGTAGCCGGGCTTCGAAATTACATCGCCCGAATCGCGCACCATGCTGGACGATTGGATGGCCCAATGGTCGCGCAGCAGCAGCGGCTCGGCGGGCTGGGCGTGCGACGCGGCAGCCGCCAGCATCGCGAGGCAGAAAAGTCTTCGCATGGTTCACTTCCGAATCAAGAGATTACTATATACATATGCGCAACGTCTTTGCGATCCTGTTCGCGGCCCTGTTGGCCGCTACCTGTGCTTCGGCGCAGACCGCCTGGCAGCTTGTGTGGAGCGACGAGTTCAACGGCGCCGCCGGCACGCCGCCCAATCCCAGCAATTGGAACTACGATCTGGGCGACGGCGGCTGGGGCAACGGCGAGGCGGAAACGTACACGAACTCCACGAATAATGTGTTTCAGGACGGCAACGGCAACCTGGTGATCCGCGCCATCCGCGATTCGAGCGGCAACTACACATCGGGCCGGTTGCAGAGCGGCGCGCCGGGCGCGGGTACCGACACCACCGATCTGAAATGGCAGTACGGCCTGATTGAAGCGCGCATCAAGCTGCCATTCGGGCAGGGCGTGTGGCCCGCGTTCTGGATGCTGGGCGAGAATATCGACACCGTCTCCTGGCCTACTTGCGGCGAGGTGGACATCATGGAGAATTTCGGGACGTTCAACAACAACGCCACGGTGAACAACGGCACGGCGCATGGCCCCGGCTATTCCGGCGCGGAGGGCATTACGGCGGCCTACACGCTGCCTTTCGGCGAGACCGTTTACGACGACTACCACATCTACTCGCTCGCGTGGTCGGCGAACTCGTTGGTATGGTCCGTAGATGGCGTGCCGTACCATACCGTCACCCCGTCGCTGATCCCGGCAGGCGATCAATGGGTGTTTAACGCGCCGTTCTTTATTCTGCTAAACCTGGCGATTGGCGGGACCAGCACGTTCCTGGGCACGCCCGATCCAACCGCGCCATTCCCGAATCAGGACATGCTGGTGGATTACGTGCGTGTGTACCAAAGTGTTTCCGCGACCGCTACCACGCCGGTGATCACTCCCGGCAGCGTGGCCAATGCCGCATCTTACCTGGGGACCGTGGCGCCGGGCGGCCTGGCGGTGCTGTACGGCACGAACCTAGCAGGCGGCACTTACTCCGGTACTCAGTTGACCGATAGCAACGGTAATTTCCTGACTACGGTGGGCAATGTCACTGTGACCGTCGGCGGCACACCGGCCCCGCTCACTTACGTCTCGCCGACGCAGATCAACTTTCAGATTCCGTGGGAGGTGGCTCCCGGTCCTGCGGTGAACGTGCAAGTAACCAGCGCCGCGACTCCGAGCCAGAACGAGACAATCACCATCGCCGCCAATACCGCGCCGTCGACGTTCCTGGAAGACTTCACCAACGGTATCGCCTGGATGACCGGATCAGGCTGCGAGACCAGCGAATGCGTGGCACAGGCGGGCTCTGTCTATCAACTGTGGGCCAATGCTTTGGGGCCGAAGAACGCCGCCGAACAGGACGGCGTGCCGGTGGTCTATAGCGGAACGCTGACACCGCTCGAAGTGCCCGGCGAGCCAGCCAGTTGCCAGCTCACCATTGGCGGTATAACCGCCGTGGTGGATTACTGCGGCGCGGCGCCCGGCGAGATCATCGATCAGGTGAACTTCACTTACCCGGCGGGCGTCACGTCCACAACGACTTATGTGGACGCGACGCTGACGATCAATGGCGTGACCGGGCGGTTTCGGGTTCCCGCGCCGGCGCAATGATCACATTTACTCCACGATCACTACGGGAGCCGACCAAAAGGCAGCTCTACCCGTGCTCGGGTCCAGAACCGTTATCTGACAGTTGTATCTGCCGGGCGCCAGCCGCGCCAGAGGCACGTGGAAACTTACCGCGGCCGTCTTCAGCTTGTTATCCTGCGCCCCGGTGACCGCCAGCGGCGGTGTCTCCAGGGATTTGGCGTTATCGCGGTAAAAGGTGGCGTAGGCAATCACCGGCTGCCCCGCCAGGTACGTCTGGAAGTAGACATACATCTCGCGGCTCTTGCGGAACACACGCGTCACACTGGGGATCAACTTCTGTCCATCTTGGAGCAGGGGATTAAATGCCTCTGCCTTGTCTTTGTCCTTCGCGGCGTTGTACAGTGCCTCCCGCATATCCACGCGTTGGCTGCTCAGAACCACCGAACTGATGTGCAGGCGCTTCTCCTCTTTGTTCAGGTTGGGCACCGTGAAAGCGGTCTGAAACGTGCCGATGCGACCGGTTTCGGCGTCACGCGCCAGAAACTTGATCACGTACTTGCCGGGCAGGATCGTGAAGCCTGTGTCGTACTGGATCGGGCGCTTGGCCAACTCCGCGGCCGTGGCGTCGCTGACCTTGATGTTCACCTTGTCGCGCACGTTGGTAATGGTGGCGCCGTATTCGTCCTTGATCTCCCCGATGAAGTCGATCAGGGTGTGCTCCGCGCCGCCCCTGCGCGCCAGGGCCAGCTCGCGGCCGGGAATCTTCACGGTCACGGGGACGAAGTATTCCGCGCTGTTCAACTGGAAGTAATTCACTTCCATGGCGATCGTTAGTTCTGTTAGCGGATCGCCTAACATCAGTGCATCTTCCAGTTGGCGTTCTTTATCGGCCGCGGTGAACTTACTGAATTGCTTGCCGGCGTAGTAGCCCTGGCGGTAATCCAGATTCGCGGAGAGACCTTCGCGTAGGAATATCTTAACGCGACGAAACTTGCCATCGAGGGCCGCGTTGGGGCTGTAGTAACCGATCACATAGTAACTGGTGACAGCCTGTTGTGCGCGCACGATTCCGGAGGCCAGATCGTTATAATCCAGCAGCGCCTTGCCATTAGTGTCCGAAGCCAGCGCCCACAGGGTGTCCTGCGAGCGCTCGAAATTGCCGCCGAAAGCCAGCGCGGACGCTCCGGAATACATACCCACTCCTCCCGGCGAGCCGTGCGTGGCGTCGCCCAGCGGCGCATCGGCCACCAGTCCGCGCGCGTCGATGGGCCAGAAAGAAATGTTGGCGCGCAGGGCGGCGTTGATGGTGGCATGCAGTTGCGCCTGGTTATCCAGGCCGTTCAGCCGCAGACCGCTGGCGAAATAGATTAGCGATTTCTTGCCGGTGACCTGGCTCAGCATGTTCGCCGCAGTCTGCAGCGCGGAGAGTTGCCGGTCGGTATTGAAGATGTTGAATTCGCTGTCATCCTGGCCGAAGGCGGCGCCGGTATCCTCACTGCTCGCGTCATCGGCGGCTTCCTCGAAGCCTTGCGCCTCGCCCACGATGAGGGTCTGGATGGCGCGCAGCAACTTGGCGCGGTCCGCCGTGAAATCCTCGATCACGCGCACGGCGCCGCCTTCGTACATCAGGAGGGCCAGCAGGTCCGGTTCCGCCATTTGCGTGCGGATGAATCTTTTGGCGGCCGCCAGGGCGCGGATCTGGTCCGGGGGCGTCATGGCGGTCATGTCGAAATAGAGGGCCAACAGACGGTGGTCGCGGTAGCGGGTATCGCCGGGACGATCGGGCGTGATGCGGTTTTTGGGGATCTTGCTGAACGGCGTTACGGATTCCGGCAATGCGGCCATAGGCTGCGGAGTTGCCGGCAAGGTCTGGTGTTCGAAGAAACGAATCGTTTGCGGCGCGCCATCTTCGGTGATGCGGAAATCGTCGGCCGTCAGGTCCTCCACGGGCTTGCCGGACTTGTCGGTGACGGTGACGGTCTCGACGACGAGCTGCGTGCCGGTACGGAAAGTGGCATCCTGCGCGGCGGCCGGTCCAACCAGCAGGAAGCTTGCCGCAATCAGCATGTGGGCCAGTCGCTGCATCTTCAAAACCTCAGGCGCAATGTCATGGATACCGCGCGCATGGCATTGGCCGCCACCGGCAGACCGAACTGGGCATTGCCCACCGTGGTGTTCCACGCGGTAAATGTGACGTGATTCAACGCGTTGGTAGAATCGCATCGCAGATCGATGTGAAAACGGTCCCGCCAGCGAAAGGTGCGCGCCAACGACAGATTGATGGCCAGTTGCGATGGCCCGGTAATGGAATCGCGGCCGGCATTGCCCCATTCGCCAGGCGCCGGCGCGACGTACGCCGCGGGATTCAGGAACAGCCCGGACGGCGCGGCGTACAGTGGCGCGCCGGTGTAATCCGGCCGGAGGCTGCCGGTCACGCCGGTGCCGTCGACGGGCGCGAGATAAAGCGGCGTCAAAGGCAATCCGCTGCTAACGGTGATTTGCGTGAGGACCGTCCAATCCGCAAGAAGCGCGCGTCCGGCCACATGACTCATGCCGGTGGTGTACTGGAGCTGCCCGTTCAGTAAGTGCCGCTGATCGAAACTGGAGAGGCCGCGTTCCGCGCTCAGGTCCAGCCAATTCTGTGCGATCACTGCCGTTCCCTGGCCGCGGCCGCCCAGCGCCGCATCATCGATCGACTTCGAATAGGTGTAGAGCGCGCTGGCGGCCAGTCCGCTGTGCAACCGGCGCCGCAACTGGATCTGGCCGGACTCGCGCGTGGAGTTGCCGTTGGAAGCCATGTAGACAAAACCGCGCGGGCAGGCCGGGCAGGGATCGGTTGCGCCGTCCGGGTAAGTGTTGGGCAGAAGCTCCTGCACGCCGCGCGTCCCTTTGATTCCCAGGTAAGTCCCGGTTACGATCAGCGAGCCGGGCAGGTCGCGCTGCACGCTCGCCTTCCAGTTCTGCACGTAGCCGACGCGAAAGTTGGGATCGATGGCGAAGCTGTCCTGGGTGGTGCCGGGCGACGCATTGAAACCGCTGGCGAGAGTCAATGGATCTGCCGCGCTATTCTGCACGATCAGGCTCTTGGAAAGGGGCGCTTGCTGCGCCATCTGCGCCGCGATGGTCTGATAGACCGACGTGTTGTACTCCACCCCATAACCCGCGCGTACCACCAGCGATGCTCCCGAGATCGGACGCCACGCAATGCCGACGCGTGGCGCCACGCCATGTTTATCGGGCCGAACCAGCGAATTCGGGTTGTACTGGTTGGCGGTAACCGGCACGGCCGCGGCAAAGCCCGGCGCGATCTCCAGGTTCACCAGGCGGTCTCGCAGTTCGGTGATCGGCGCGCCATATTCCCAACGCAAGCCCGCGTTGACGGTCAGTTCCGGCCCGATGCGCCAATCGTCGGTGACATAGGCATCGTATGACGACTCGCGGAAGTATTTGTCCGCATTGCCGAAGGCGACAGCGCTGGCGTCCGGGATTCCCGTTAAGAAATCGGCGAAGTCGTAGCCCGTGGCGGCGCCGGTGAAAGTGAAAGTGCCGCGCGGATTCTGCTGCGCCAGATCGTTGAATTCCAGCCGCCGGAAGTCTCCGCCGAAGGTGACGTTGTGGCGCCCGCTGCTCCAGAGCAACGAGTCCGACACGGCGCTGGTCTGGTTGCGGTTGTGGGATGCCTGCGCATCGGAGAGACCCGCAATGCCGCTGGCGAAGACCAGGGCAGGCGGTCCCCAGTTCACGGCGTCCTGATCGTTGCCCGTGATGTCGGCGTGGCCCGACACATTCTCGCGATCCGCGAAGAAAGGCGTGGTGCGCACGGCCAGGCGGCTGAACTGATAGCCCAGATTGCCGTACAAACGCGGCCGGAAGGTATGCTGCCAATGCACATTGGTATTGATGCCGAGCTGATCCGTGGTATCGAGGAAGCCGAACAGATTGGGCGTGTCGTCACGCGAGCTTTGAAAACTGAAGCCGCCGTAGAATTGGTTGCGATTGTTGGCGGCCTTGTTGAGGCGCGATTCAAGCGCGTCCTGGTGCACCGCATTGACGGCCGGAATCTGGTAGTTATAACTGCTGCTGCCGGTGAAATTGGGCAGCGGATACAAGTTCAGCAGCGCTTGCGCCTGCGGGCTGATGCGGCTCTGCGGCACGTCGAACATTTGCTGTGCGCCGCTAAACATACCGTTGCGCATGGAGGCGTCCGGCACCAGGCCGGTCAAATCCGTGGCGTCGCGATCGCGGGTCCATTGATAGCCGACAAAGAAGACCGGCCCGTGCGGCATGATGTGTGGAATCTTGATCACTCCGCCCAGTGTTGCTATGCCCTCCACGTGATTGTAGGCGGGCTTCGGCGTGTCCTGGCCGGTGAGCGAAAACGGTCGCGCATCCAGGGCCGAGTTCTCCAGAATCACGCCGATGCCTCCGGTGAGCAGATTGTTGGGATTCAGGCGGCTGTTGCCGAAGGCACGGTCCATGGCGAACGGACTGCTGGCTCCGTTGCTTTCGGTGCCATTCACCAGGAAGCCGGGGGTGGCCTGCTCGCTGAGATCGTCGGGCGGCGCGGCGGGCTTTTCCGGAGTGGGCTGTCCAGGGGCCGGCGCCGGAGGCAGCGCCGCCAGTTGGGTGGCTGTAGCTTTGATCTGATCGAGGGGAAGCAGCTTCAATTCCCACTTCGCGGCTGGAGCATCTTTGGAGACTGTGACACTCTGCGCGGCCGGCGCGAAGCACAGCATCTCGATTTCGATTCGCCAGGTCCCATCAGCCAGATCGGGAAACGAGTAGCCGCCCCGCGCGTCGGTGATGGCTGTAGACTTCTGGCTGTCGCGCGACACGGTAACCGAAGCGCCGGGTAACGGCAGGCCGCCGTACTCCACCACGCCGCGATAGTCAGCGGCATTGAGGATGGCGGCTAGTCCGATAATGGGCCATAAGCGAAGCATGGGACGGGAATGCGGCGAACATTTTCGGCCACAGATGAACACAGATGAACACGGATAAGACTCGGGTTTTATCGGTGTTTATCTGTGTTCATCTGTGGCCAATTTATGTCTTCTAGTTCTCCGAAGCCCTGTCGATGTGGTCGATCACCACGAGATCGACGGGACCCTTAGACGGCATCAGCTTCAGTCCCAGTTGCTCCTGGATCGCAATTAAGAGGGAAGGCCCGGACTCGGGCGCCGGTGCGCTGTTTTCCTTGCCATCGGGCGGCGGCGGTCCTTTGATGGCATTCTCGCTTTCATCCGGAGTCCACTCCAGCTTCATGTCGTAAGTCCCGGTGAGACCGGTCTTATCGTATACGTTGCGGCCCACCACGGACGACAGGCTCTGGGCAAGCTGCGCCATGCTGGCGCTCTGTAGTTCCATCTGGCCCCGGCGCATCATCTGCAGTTGATTCTGGGCCCCCGCGTCAGCGGCGGGCTTGAGTTTCGGCCCACCCTTGGCAGTGACCAGTTCGTAAATCGGCAGATCCTTGGTCTCGCGATGAATGACGAGCTTGAATCGGTCCGCCAGCAACGATCGCATCATTAGTTTGAGTTGATCCGGCTCGGCGGGTCCCTCCGCCTTCGCCGTAATGTCATACCTCTCGGACTCCACCCAGCTCGGGGCGCCGGTGAGTTGATTGGGTTTCAAATCGTAAGCCATCATGATGAGCATCTTGGGGCTGATGTTGGTGCAGGAAACCCGTCCCCCTTCGCCGATGTTGAACATCGTGCGGCGATCGTCGGATTTGTTCGGCTTGATGGACGCGACTTCGAATGCAGGCGCCGCTGCCGGCTGGGACTGCGCGCGCGCGGCTGGCGTATGCGCCATGCCGAACAGGATTGGTCCGGCGATTGCGCTGAATCCGGCCACGGCTAATAGCAGCTTTCTTCCGAAATCCAATGGGCGTCCCGCGCGGCGCGCCATGATCCGCTCGATGCGCTGCTTCAGGTCGGAGCCCGTGACGCCCGCCATGCACATCTGCGGCGCCTCCAGATAGAAGCGGCAGGCCTTCAGAATGCCGTCGGCGTAAGCTTCGGGCCGGCTGCCCATATGCAATACTTCTTCGTCGCAGGCCCGCTCGCGCTCGTCGATCAGGCGCGCGCGCAGCCACCAGAGCAGGGGATGGAACCAGAAGACGGATTCCACCAGCATGTGCAGGGCGGCCATAAGGTTATCGCGCCGCCGCACATGGCAGACTTCGTGCGCCAGGATGGCTTCCAGTTGCGCATCGTCCAAATGGGCACCCATACCCGCCGGCCACAATAAGACCGGATGGAAAGCGTTCACAATGCCTGGTTCCAGACGTTCGGCCGAAGCCAGCATCGGGATAGGCCGCCCGATTCCCGCGATGCGCTCGACCCGGCGCAGCGCTTCCAGTTCGCGTCCGGCCTCGATCGGAACGGCGGCGCGGACGGCCAGGGACACACGCTGTCGGCTCAGCCACCAGCGGAAGAGCGCCGCCGCGAAGCCGGCCAGCCACACGACCAGCAGGATCCCCTGGACGTTCGCTACGCTCCCGGACGCCGCGCTGGCCGCGGCCGGCAGCGGGGGCGGCATGAGCGGCTCCCCGGAGCCCATAAACAGCCACTGTTGGGAGAAGAGCACGTGCGGAGTCCGCCAGCCGAACCGGCTGCCCATGGCCGCCAGTGCCGCGAACGGCACGGCAAATTTCAGCGAAGCCGCCAGCCAGAGATGGCATCGCCAGCGGGCGGCGTTTTCTTTCAATGCCAGCGCCAGCAGCGCTACCACCGCTCCGAAGAGCGTCGACTGCCACAAGTGATTAAGCACGAATGTCATCGCGATTCTCCTTCGTCGCCATTTCTTTCAGAGTTCTCTCGGCTGCCTGCACGTCGTCGAGCGTCAGCTTGCCGGATTCGATCAAGTGCGCCATCACCGGCTGGGTGCGGCCGCCGAAGAGCGCCAACAGATCGTCAATGAGCCGGCGCTGCGCGGCACCTCGCGACACGGCCGCCTCGAAGATGTGGGCGTTGCCGATTTTCCTGACGCGGCGCGCAGCCTGCTTGGCTTCCAGGCGATAGACGGTCGTCTGAATGGTGGTGTACGCGGGCCGGCCGCGCTTGGGAAACGATTCCTGAATTTCGCGAATCGAGGATGCGCCGCCGTTCCATAGCGCCTCCATGATGCGGAGTTCCAGGCGGGTGAGCTTGGGTAAGGTCATGTGGATCTACTATCCTTGTTTGTTATTCTACTATGACGCATCGAAGCTGGAATCGTTACGCGGATTTTTCATGCCGCGCGCCGCCGCATAGAATGTTACGTGATGCCCACGAACACGATTCGATCTTCCGCCCTGGCGCTGCTGCTGGCCTGCTGCCCGCCTGCCGCAAACTGCGCGATAAAGCTGCCCGGAATTCTCAGCAGCCACATGGTGCTGCAGCGCGACCGACCGATCCACATTTGGGGATGGTCGGATCCCGGCGAAAAAGTCACCGTCGTGATGCGCGGAAGCAAGCGCGAGACCACCGGCGACGGCTTTGGAAACTGGAGCGTCTTCCTGCCTCCCGATGGCGCCGGCGGGCCGTACACCTTGACCGTAACCGGCGGCAATGAAATCGCCCTGGACGATGTTCTGGTCGGCGACGTCTGGTTCGCCTCCGGCCAGTCGAATATGGAGATGCCGTTGAAAGGCTTTGGCGGCGCGCCGCTGAAGAACGGCGCGGAGGAAATCGCGCATGCCAATCAGCCGCAGCTCCGGTTGCTGCACATTCCCACCAAGGCCGCCGATTTCCCGTTGCGCAACGCCGACGCATCGTGGACCGTCTGCTCCCCGGAAACGGCCGCCAACTTCTCCGCCGTGGCCTACTTCTTCGGACGCGACCTGGCGGCGCGCGAGCACGTTCCCATCGGCCTGATCGATTCCACCTGGGGCGGCACCGTGGCGGAAGCTTGGGTTAGCCTGCAAGCGATCTCGTCAGACGGCGCACTGATGCCGGTTTTCGCCACGCGCGCGCAGATGATGATGTCCCAGGCCGACAACATGGCGATTTTGGCGAAGGAGCGGCGCGAGGATCAGGCGGCGCGTCAGGCCGGCCGCACGCCGCCGAATCACCCCTGGCGGCCCGATCCCGCGTCCTGGGCGCCCGCCGCGCTGTTCAACGGCATGGTGGCGCCCGTGACGCCGTACACTATCAAAGGTGTTATCTGGTATCAGGGCGAATCCAACAGCCGGCTGACTTTCGCGCCCATGTATGCGCGCATCTTTCCTGCGCTTATCAACGACTGGCGCGCGCAGTGGCACGAGGGGAATTTCCCATTTCTGTTCGTGCAGATTGCCAATTTCAAGTCGAGCGCCAATGAAGCCTGGGCCGCCGTTCGCGAAGCGCAGCGCCGCACGCTCTCGGTGGCGAACACCGCCATGGCCGTGACCATCGATATCGGCGACCCGGCCAACGTGCATCCGGCCGACAAACAAACAGTCGGCGCACGCCTGGCCCTGGCGGCGAGGGCGCTGGCGTACGGCGAAAACGTGGTGTACTCCGGCCCGCTGTTCCGCCAGGCAACACCCGAAGGCGACGCGATGCGCGTGTGGTTCGATCACGCGGCTGAATTGATGACCAAGGGCGATGCGCTGCAGGGCTTTGAGATAGCGGGAGACGATGGGCACTTCGTGAGTGCCAAGGCTCGCCTTGACGGCAATACGGTAGTGCTGAGCGATGCGAGTGTGCCGACGCCGAAGTATGTGCGCTACGGCTGGGCGAACGCACCGATAGTGAACCTGTATAACGGAGAGGGATTGCCGGCCTCGCCGTTCACTTCGGAAGACGGCATACCAGTGCCGTAGCCCATCAGCGGCCGGCGAGCTTGCGCCCGGCATCCAAACTGTCGAAGTTCATGATGGCGTTGAATACCAGGAAATAGCTGCCCTTGGTCTCCGCCCGCCAGAACGGGTTATTCGAAAACAGCACGACGTGCCCCTCACCATAGGGCGAATCGATGACCGCCGGGTGTTGGGCCAGATCGCCGCCGCCATCGAGCAGGCCGGAGACCAGCAGGTCCTTGGTGTCGGCGTAGCGCAACACAACGCGCGGCCGCGCCGCCGGCGGAATCACGTAGACCGGATTGCGTAGCTGCTCGTCGGTCAAGGGCAACGCTTCCCATGGTTCGGCGTGCGGCTCCTCGGGGATCTCGGCGGGCGTGCGCCCTTGCGGAACGTCCGGATCGTCAGGCGTGCCGCGACCCGTGGGGCGCTGGTGTTCCTCCGTGGGGTTCCGCCGCCCACCGCCGCCGCCCGCCATATTCGATAAACCGAACACCGGCGGATTCGAAGCGAAGATCGCCAGATTGTCGGCATATCCGTAAACAATGGGACTGGCCGCGTCGACCATTTTTGAGCGCAGCGCCGAGCCGGTCACCTTGAGCCTCGATCCGCCGCCGATGCCGACGCCCGGTGCGAACCCAAACGTTACCGCGAAATTGGCCGTATCGTTCGCCGCAATCAGCAGTCCGCCTTTGCGCACGAACTGTTGCAAATGATCCAGGCCGTTCCACCCGAGGCCCGGCCGCATGTCGTCGGTTTCGTCCGTCTTGCCCAGGTTGGGCGTCAGCGGCGTGACTTTCCAGGGCAGCGGATTTCCATACATCGGCATACCGCTGACGACGGACTGCGCATTGCGCCCGCCGGTCGGGAAGATGATCACGTCATACTTCGCGCGCAGATCGTCGGTTGCGGCCACCGCCTGCGTGCTGATGTAGTCGAACGGCACGTGCAGGCGGTCGAATTCCAGCCGCCACCAGCCATCGCTCTGCGTGCTGAACCAGGTGTGCAGGATAGCGATGTGCGGCGCGCGCAGCGCATGCGCCTTCACGCTGGGAGCGGCGGCTACCGCATACGCGCGCACGCCGAGTTCCGTGGCAGCCGTGCCCAGATCATCCGCATTCACGTTGCGCACCACGAACGAGCCGCGATTGAATTTATGCCCGTCCGCTTCGAACGGCTCTTCAGCAGCTTCGAACGAGGCGTCGTGGAAACGGTAGCGCAGCGTGATGAGCGCATTATCCGCGTTGTGATTGACCAGGAAGATATCGCCCGTGCCCTCCACGCCGCCGGGCGCCTGCACGGGACTTTGCACCGGGTCCCCAGCCGCGTCCAACACCTTCACATCCGTCACGCGCGCCACCTGCACGTTGCCTAGTTCGCCGAAGGTCCAGGCGGTGTCGTCGTAAATGTCTTTCTGCGGATCGTTGGGCGACCAATACTGATAATCGAGCAGCGCATCCGCGATGCGGCTGTATGGCTGATCCATGCGCAGGATGTAGCTGCCGGCCGGGAAAGTGCGCGGCTCGGGCTTGGGCTTGTCCTTGGGTTTATGCTCGGCATCTTCCGGCGCTTTCTCATCCTTCTTGGGCGGGGCCTTCTTCGCCGGCGGCATCAGCACGGTAAACGGCGCGCTCGCGCGGGTCACCTCGCAGCCCTGCTCCTGCAACATGCGCAGCAGATCCGCCTGCGCGCCGGGACGCGGATCGTCGGCCGTGAATACGTATGCCGCCGGCCCTTCCGTGCGCGCTTTTACGATCGACCGCTTGGCCTTCAAATAGAAATTGCGCAGGAACAGCTTGTTATTGGCGCTGAAGTAAGCCAGCGCCGTCAGCACGCCGGTCTCTTCATAATTATTGTTATTCCGTTGCGACCAGCTAGCCTTGGGCAGCGGCGGATTCTGCTTGTACCATGTGCGCGCGTATTCCTCCGGCCGCAGCGTGCGCACCTCGGTATCGGCGCCGCCGTTGCCGAATGTTTCGTACAACCGGCTGATGCCGTTGTGCATGGCGGCGATGAACATCAGGTAGCTCGGCGACCAGGTGTCGAAAGTGCCATGCGTGAACACGCCGGGCATGCCGAACTTCGTCATCTCCGAAACGTTGTTGTAGCCCATCATGGCCCACTCGTCCGCCAGCAGCGGATCGATCCAGGCATTGTACGGGCCGTCGCCCACCGTGTTGTCGTAGAGATATGGCACGGATTCATGCAGATCGTGCAGCACCTGCGCCTTCCATCCCACGAACGTATGCAGCACGTTTCGCGTGAGCGCCAACGTAAGACCCATGGCGTCGCGATTGTTGTCGTGACCCACGTAGTGGCCCCAGTAAACTAGCGACGGCCACTGCTTGTCGGGATTCGCCAGGTGCCAGCGGTAGATATCCACCATGCGGTCGCGCCCATCCACTTCCACGATGGGAGTAATCAGCGTAATTGTGTTTTCACGGATGAATTTGATGTAGGCGCTGTCATCGACCGCCAGCCGGTATGCCATCTCCATGAGCGCCGTAGGCGCGCCGGTCTCGGGCGAGTGGATGGTGCCCGTAACGTAATAGATCGGCGTCGAAGCGGCGACAAGCTTCTCCGCCTCGGCGTCATCCAGATGAATGGTGCGCGGATCGGCCAGCTTAGCCAGGCGCGCGCGGTTCTCGTCCAGATGCGCCAGCAGTCGCTCGTCCGCCACCGCCACGGCGATCATCTCGCGGCCTTCCTCGGTCGTGCCGATGCTGAACACTTTCACCCGCGGGCTGGCCTTCTCCAGCATCCGCATGTAGCGATAGACCTCCTGCGAATAGGGCAGGATGCCGGGCGCCCCGGCCACGTCGCCCAGCACGGCTTTGGGCGTGGGCACGGTCTTCGAAGCCGGCAGATAATCGGTCAGCGGCGAATTGAAGAACGGCTCGGTGGTGTACTCGCGGATCTTCTTGGTGTACTCTTCGTCAACGGGCTGATTCGCGTCCCGCGCCGGCCGGGGCTGGGCGCAAAGGGGAAGTGCCAAAATCGTGGAAAGCAGCGGCCATGTCTTCATTCAGAAAACTATAGCGCGTAGCGGTGAGGTTATGGGCTGCAGGAGGAGCTGTTCGGCCGATCCAGCCGGGTTGCCGATGCGGGAGTCGCCAGGAAGCCCAGCGATCCGCCGTCCGGCTGCCAAAGCGTGCCAACGATCACGCCCAGGTTATTGATCCCCCAAGCTTCCGCGCCATTGGCGAACGGCCCCACCGGAGTGTACACGCCATTCGCATAGACGAACGCCTGCGCAATGGACTTCGGGGAAGCATAGTAGTAACCCACCACCTGTTCCAGATTGTTGATGCCGGTCGCCGTGGTATTGACGCCGCCTGGATACGACAGTGTCAAGAAGGTATTCGACTTCCTGATATATACAAAGCCCACGTTTGTCTGATCCGGAAAGGGCCCGTCAAAGTACAATCCGGCCAGGTCGCCCAGATCGTTGATGCCCATCACCACCGGATTGTGCTTGCCGGGCATGCTGATGGTGTCGAACTGGCCGCCCGACCACAGAAAGTTGTAATAGTTCGGCGCATCGCCCAGTTCATAACTCCCGGCAACTATACCGTAGTTATTGATTCCACCGGCCAAAGTAAACACGGACCCGGGGTAATTCACCAACGTATACTTTCCGTCCGCCAGCACGAACGACCGTGAGATGGTGGTGCCGTTGTTATAGAAGATGTGACCCACGATCGTGCCGCAATTGTTGATGCCGTAAAGCGAAGTCTGCATCTCGGAGAGTGGAAAATCGACCGTGTTCATCGAGCCATTGGCCCACAAAAATCCGTGCATGTAGACGTAGCTGTCATAGTAATAGCCGACCACTTCGCCCGCGTCATTGATTCCCGTGCCGGCAGTTCCCTGAACACCTGCGCCGGGGAAGTCGAAGACGGTATAAGTGTAGCCGGACTGGCCGTAACCTGCGATCGACAGGGTGGCTAAAAGTACAGCAAGCGAGGAAACTCGGAAGCTATTACTCACTTAGCATTCCCTCCGTTTGGTTCATTGTACACCCAACCGCGTGTCCCAACGGTGTCCGTAATAACACAGCGAGATGAGATAAATGACCGCGGCTAGCAGTAACACAGCCGGACCGCGCTCGATTTCCACAAACCCCAACGCCATGCCACCCACGGCTTGCAGCCCACCCACCGGCATCAACTGGCCGCCCGTGAAGCGCCAGCGCTGATGCGGGATCTCCAGCAGTACCGACGAGTGGTGGCCGGCAGCCAATGCGACGAATCCCATGGTCATGCCGGGACCTGGATAGAGCGGCAGCAACAACACAGCCAGCAATACCAGAAACGCCGCATCTTTCGCCAGCAGAATCTTCCAGCCGGCCAGCGGCAACAACCGGTAGCGCGTCATCCCGGACCCCAGATCGAGGCCGAACAGGGACTGTGCGTAGGTGCTGAGGGACAATGCCACCAGCAACCCGGTGATCGAAAACGCCATGGGATCGGGATGCGTGCCGAAGGCGCGGTATAGGCCGCCGCCGATACTCAACAATGCGGCGGCGTAGGGATCCAGCACGCTCAGCATCTCGCGCAGATTCTTGCGCACCAATCCACCGAGCGCTCCGGGGATTCGCGGAATGGCGCGCAACAGGTCCCAATGCCGGTTGCGCCGGACCGCGTAGCGCGCCAGCGCCGACGCAATCTGCATGGCCGCGGCCAACCCGAAAAAGGCCAGCGCCAGTTTGGGCCGCGCGGTTCGCCACAGAATCAGCATGCCGATCCAGGTCACCGGGCTGAGAGCCAGGCTGGCAAAACGCAGCCCGAGTTGCTGCCGCGCCGTCAACGGCCACAGCGACAGGCGCGACGCCGGAATGCGCCCCAGCGGGTCCGCCGAAAGCGGAAACAGGAGCAGAAAGCCAATCAACAGGAAGAACGGTTCCGCGCTTTCCGGCGGCTGACCGCTGTTCAGAGCGCCATAGGAGAGCAACGCCACAAACAGAAACAGGTTGTTGACGGTGATGGATTCGAACGTTCCCAGGTCCCGGCCAACCGCATGCCGGACGGCTTTCAGAATGGCTAGGATCGCAGCCAAGGCAGGTCCTCCTGCGGCGGAGTCTCCACCAGATCGAAATACAGATCCTCCAATGGCTGCGTCATCTCTTCCGCGGCCGAGTTGTACACCACGCGGCCGCCGCGGATCAGGATCACCCGGGTGGCGATCTGCGAGATCATCGCCAGCGCATGCGAGGTAATGAATACGGTGATGCCTCGCTCGGAGGCCTTCACCAGCAGGTCGCGAATGGTTACCGCCGAAGCCGGATCGATTCCTTCGAACGGTTCGTCGAGCAGCAGCACGCGCGGGCCGTGCAGCAGAGCCATGGCCAGCGCCGTCTTTTTGCGCATGCCGTGCGAGCACTGGTCGAGATACGTGTATCGCCCGTCCGCGAGGCCCAGCACGCGTAGCAACGCGTCCGCGCGCTCACGGGTTTCCTGGCGGCTGAGGCCGTAGATCGGGCCGCAAAGCTCCAGGTGTTCGTCTATTGTTAGTGCGTCAAACAGCCCCATGTCTTCCGGCAGAACACCGACCAGCCGGCGCACGCCTCGGGGGTCGGCGGCAATGTCGCAACCCGCGATGTGCACCGCGCCGCGATCCGCGGCCTGCAGGCCTGCCAGGATTTTGAGCAGAGTCGATTTGCCCGCTCCGTTCGGCCCCAGCAGCGCGCCGATGCCGCCCGGCAGTTCGAAGGAGACATCGTCAACTGCCAGAAACTCGCCAAACTGTTTGCGGACCTGGTTGCACACGATCATGTTCCAGCCGATTATCGCAGGTCGGGAGACGTCCGCATACGGGACCAGCCGTTCGAAAACGGACAGGCTGCACGCCGCGTAAGTCGAATCTGCAAGAGTTGCCCGTGGCGTTCCGGTTGCTCCTGGTCACCACATGCAGAATCTGGCACTCGATTTTCGCCTGGCCGTCCGCCGTCTACGGCAGAATCCCACCTTCTCGGTGGTGGCTGTTCTCACGCTGGCCTTGGGGATTGGAGCGAACACCGCGATCTTCAGCATCATCAACGCGGTGCTGCTGCGTCCCCTGCCAGTGGCGCGCGCTTCCGAGCTGGTTTCGGTAAATGAGACGCTGGCCGGCAACAGTTTCCCCACGCTGTCCTATCCAAATTACCGCGACGTGCGCGATCGCAACACCGTGCTCTCCGGACTGGCCGCTTACCGCTTCCTGCCCGCCAGCCTCGGCCTGCCCGGCAGCAGTCAGCGCGTATGGGGCTATCTGGTAACCGGCAATTACTTCGACGTGCTAGGCGTGGGTGCGTTCCGCGGGCGCCTCATCCGCCGCGACGACGATCTGCGGCCCGGCGGCCATCCGGTCGCCGTGATCACCGACGCCTGTTGGCGGAAGCGTTTCGGCGCCGATCCATCCGCGATAGGACGCAACGTCAAGTTCAACGGCATGGACTTCACCATACTGGGCGTAACGCCGCCCGGTTTCTTTGGCACGGAACTGTATTTCGCGCCCGAGGTCTTCTTCCCCATGATGATGCAGAAGCAGCTCGAAGGGGGCGGTGGATATCTCGAAAGCCGCGGTTCCAGCAACACTTTTATCGTGGGGCGGCTGAAACCGGGCGTGAATATGGCGCAAGCCGAATCCGGCCTGAATAGCGTCGCGCATGCCTTGGCGCAGGAATATCCGCAGGATGATGCCGGCATGAAGCTGGCGCTCACCAAGCCGGGTCTGGCGGGCAATTATCTCAGAGGCGCGGTCATTGGATTCGCGGCCGCGTTGTTCGGCGTCTCCTGCCTGGTGCTGCTGGTGGCTTGCACCAACTTGGCCAGCATGCTGATGGCGCGGGCGGGCGACCGGCGGAAAGAGATCGCCTTGCGGCTCGCCGTGGGCGCGGCGCGCTATTCCCTGGTGCGGCAACTGCTGACGGAGAACCTGGTGATCGCAATTTTGGGTGGCGCCGGTGGGATGGTGCTGGCGCTGTGGATCACCGATCTGCTGGCAGCCTGGCGTCCGCCTACGGACATTCCCTTGGTCATCAATGCTGCCCCGGACGCTCGCGTGCTGCTGTTCGCGCTGGGGATTTCCATGCTGACCACCCTGCTGTTCGGACTGCTCCCCGCGCTGCAGGCCGCGCGCACCGACCTGGCGAGCGCGCTGAAGAACGAGGCCATCTCCGAGAAACTGCGCCACTGGCAACTGCGCGACTATATGGTAGCCGTGCAGGTGGGACTGTCCGTGGTGTTGCTGGTCTGCTCCGTGCTCGTGATCCGCAGCCTCAAACGCGCGCTGGACGCGCCGATCGGCTATAACCCCAAAGGCGCGGTCACGGCTTCGTTCGATCTCAACATCCAGGGCTACAGCGAGGCCCGCGGACGCGAATTCCAGCGCCGCTTCCTCGAGAAAGTGCGCGCGATTCCAGGCATCGAATCCGCGGCGCTGGTGGATTGGTTGCCGCTCTCCCTGAATAGTTCGTCGGATTCGATCTATGCCGAAGGCCAGCCGGTGCCGAAAGCCACGGAGGCTCCTCAGGCGTATAGTTTTTCGATCACTCCCGGCTACTTCCGCACCATGCAGACCCGCTTGCTGGCGGGGCGCGAATTCGACGCGCGCGACAAGCAGGATGGCCCGCGCATAGCGGTGGTCAACCAGGCGTTCGCGGACGAGTTGCTGCGCGGCAAGAATCCGCTGGGGCAGCGATTTCGAGACAGCGGCCCGGCCGGCAAACTCATTGAGATCGTAGGCGTGGTGGAAGACGGTAAGTACTTTTCGCTTGCCGAGAAGCGCTCGCCTGCGTACTGGGGTCCCGCCGAGATCTGGTACACCGCCAATGCTTCGCTGGTGGCGCGCACGCGCATGCCCGGTGCGCAGGCGCTACGGTTGATTCAGAATGCCGCGCGCGATTTGGATCCGTCATTGCCATTGTATTACGCCGGGACACTGGTCCAGCGGCTGGACCTCCCGTTATTTCCCGCGCGCATGGCGGCCATGGCGTTGGGCGCGTTCGGCGTGCTGGCGCTGGTGCTGGCGGCTACTGGAATTTATGGCGTGATGGCGTATGCCATCTCGCGCCGCACGCGGGAGATCGGCATTCGCATGGCCATCGGCGCAAGCCAGGGCCAGGTTTTGGCAGTCGTGGCGCGCCGCGCGCTGCTGTTGATCGGCTCCGGCACGTTAGCCGGACTCGCGCTGGCGGTCGCCGCGGGCCGGTTCCTCGGACGGATACTCTACGGTGTGCAACCGGGCGATCCAGGGACGATCGGCATCGTGTTGCTAATGATGCTGGGCATCGCGTCGCTGGCCTGCTGGATTCCGGCACGGCGCGCGATCCGCATCAATCCGGTTACGGCGTTGCGTCAGGAGTGACGTGGGGCAGACCATCGTTTTTTGTGGTCTGCCGTCTAACGGAAGTCCGTCGCTACAGCACTAGCCGCTCGTCGCCTTCCCGGCGCGTCACGCGCTCGCGGTCCAGATACTCCAGTAGCGGGATCGCGTACTTGCGCGAGATGCCCGTCCAGTCTTTGAACGTCCCCACATTGAATCGCGATCCCTTGTGCGCGCCGACCATGGCGCGAAGTTTTCCCATCGCCGACTGATGGAACACCAGGTCGTCGCTGATTTTGACCAGCCGTTTTTCGCGCAGCAGGATCTGCAGCAACGAGCGTGCGCGGGACGCCTCCACGCCGGATTTCGCCAGCACGTCGGGCAGCGCGGGCACGGCCAGCCCAGCCTCTTCGAAGGCGCGCTCGATGGCCCCGCGGGCCTGCTCTTCATCCTGTTTGAGCACCAGCTTATGGCTGGCCAGCCGTACGTTCTCGCCCTCCACCGCGATCTCCCGCGCCTGCGCCAGCAGCGCGTCGATCAGGAACGGCGGCGAATCGGGAAGCTCGCGTCCGCGCAGATCCTGTTTGGGGATTCCCGGCAGCAGCGGATTCTTCTGATGAAACTCGCGCAGCGTCCGTACCAGCTTCTCGCGCACCGACTGAAACCAGGCACGATCCGCGAACCACACTTGCGGTTGCTGGAACGCAATCAGCGGAGCTGATGCCGCGGCGGTCTGGATTTCGCGCTCGGTGAGTCCCGTGCGCGCCACCAGGTCCGCCAGACCCATTCCATATTTCGATTCGCGTACCAGCAGCGCGACGCGCTCCGGCACGGACGCTTCAGCCAAGGTACGCAGGCGCTCGCCCACCCGGTCTACCTTGCGATAACGCACCGCCGCGGTATCCACCACCACGCCGCCGCCGATGGTGACCACGGGCGAAAACATGCGAATGATGAAGCGGTCGCCGGGCAGCAGAAGCACCGGTTCCTGCAGCACGATGCGCGCCCACGCGCGCTGCCCGGGCTTCAGCACCGTCGCGCCTTCGAGCAGGCGCACTTGGGCTTCGATTTCCGCCGTGCCCGCGTGAAAATGTACCGGCGCACGATGCTTCAGCGGCTTGGCCGAGGGCAGCAACTCCAGCGAGCAATCCAATTGCGTCGCCGCGCGGAAGACGCCGGGCGCCCCCAGCACCATGCCGCGCGCCAGATCCGATGGCTCGATATCCGCCAGGTTCAATGCCGTACGTTGTCCGGCCGACGCCTGTTCGGCGGGCGCGCCATAAACCTGCACCCCGCGCACACGCAACCGCCGGCCGGTGGGGTACAGTTCCACCTCCTGTTCCTTGCGGACGGAGCCCGCGATCAGCGTGCCGGTGACTACGGTGCCGAAACCTTTCACCGTGAAGGCGCGATCCAGTGGCAGGCGGAAGTGTCCCGTCGCGCTCTTCTCCGGCACCGCCGCGGCCACCCGCTGCAACGCACCGCGCAACTCATCCAGGCCGGCGCCAGTGGTCGAGCTGACGGCCACCATCGGCGCGCCTTCCAGGAACGATCCCGCGACAAACTCATCCACTTCCAGCCGCACCAATTCCAAAATGTCCGGCTCGACCAGGTCGGCCTTGGTGAGCGCCACGATTCCCTGCGGGATACCCAGCAGACGGCATATGTCAAAATGCTCGCGCGTCTGCGGCTTGATGGATTCGTCAGCCGCGATCACGAACAGAAGCATGTCGATGCCGCCCACGCCGGCCAACATGTTCTTAACGAAGCGTTCGTGGCCGGGCACGTCCACGAAGCCCAGGCGCAGCGCGGGAGTCAGTTGCAGGTGCGCGAAACCGATGTCGATGGTGATGCCGCGACGTTTCTCTTCTTCCAGGCGATCCGCGTCGATGCCCGTGAGCGCTTTGACGAGAGCGGTCTTGCCGTGATCGATGTGCCCGGCCGTGCCGACGATGATATTCTTCATGCCGCTGAAGATTCATGGTAATACTGTGGGGCAGGCCCTCATAAAGCGCCAATTTAACCCAAGAGCTCGTCCGTGGAGCCTTCCGGTTGTCGGCGGCGATCAGATAATCTCTGGACGGCGTTCGGGTTTCCCGTAACGGGCCTCCAGACAGCCCCGCTAGGTGCACCCATGTAGAGAGGGCGTTTCTCCGGGTGTGCAGAATGGGATACTGGCAAAGCGCGATGGAACGCTCGGAAACACGGCATTTCCTTGGGTGACGCCGTGGCATGCCTCGAAGATGAAGGAGCGCTGACCCTGCGCGACCCGTCCTCTGACCTTGAAGAGTGCTGGGTGACGATGGCCTTGACGTCCTCGGACGCGTGCTCGTTGTCGTCTACACCTGGCGTGGTGATACTGTGCGCCCGATTTCGGCGCGGAAAGCGACGGTGCGTGAACGCCGGCGATACGAGGATGCAAATGAGACGCGAATATGATTTCTCGAAGGCGAAACGCGGACCGGTGATGCCGGTTCCCAAGGGCAAAACGAGAATTACGATCCGGCTGGACGAGGACGTGATCACTTGGTTCCGAACCCGCGTAGAGAAGGCCGGTGGTGGCAACTACCAAAGCCTCACCAACGATGCCTTACGCCAACATATCGCCCAGGTGCGCGAACCTCTGGAAGAAACGCTTCGACGAGTAGTCCGGGAGGAAATCAAGCGGGCGAGTTAGCGAGTCTTCATACGGCCCGTTCAGTTTTCAAAATCGGAAGCCGGCTTGTGAGGACTAATCCTGGCCGACTCGCTCATCCCTTTGTACGAGTATCTGACAATGCAGACGAAGCGCGCGGACCGGTGAAGAGCGGCGTTCTATAGGAGTTAGGCAAACGGCGAGACCAAAGAGAACGCGATAACGTGCCCAGGTCGCCGACTAGACTAGCTGGTTGGGGAACGATAATTGAGAAGTTGTCAGACAAATTGTATTAGCCAAAGGGTCAGGCGGAACGCCGTCCCGGTGTTTTCGGCGTTCGAGTGGCGCGCCGGGACCGATTTCTCAGGCAGGGAGAACCGCGGAGTTTCGACAAAATCCGCTGCCGAATGGTGTCGCGGACACAGGCTGGTCGTTTCGTCACGCAGCCAGGAGGAGCTCCAGTTCGCGATCAAAAACCCACTGGTCCGAGTGGATGGGTTTTCGAGTCAGCAATCTGGCCCGGGCGGCGAGTTCGGCGGTCAGTTCGACGACGCGAGGCTCCCGGGTGAGCCGTGAGGCGGATTCGAAGGCTTCCTTGGCTTTGGTCGACTCGTTCAGCACGGTGTAGATGTGCATCTGGAGGACTCGAGCGACCGGCGTTGTTTCCTGAGCTAGGGCTTGGGCAGCTTGCCGGGGCTGCCCGGCGAGTAGGCTGGCGTAGGCGAGCCCAGACTTGAAGTAGCGACGATGCTCCCACGGCGATTGTGTCGAGCCGCGCTCCAGGAGTTTCATTGCGTCCTGTGTACGCCCCATTCGCAGGTAGATCATGGCATGCACATGCATGCCCACCCAGTTGACTGGTTGTGTTGCCGTCGGGTTACCTAGCCAGCGGAGGGCTGTGTCCCAGTTTCCTTGCACCATGCAGACGCAAGCCGCTCCGGTCCGCGCGAACACGTCTTGCGGGAAATCGCGGACGGTGGCGGTGTACTCCCGGAGAGATTCCTCCAGTTGCCCGAGCGCTTTGAGGA